>CAWKLT010000020.1:0-358473 GCA_963850555.1 uncultured Chloroflexia bacterium
GGAGCCGATGGCGAACGCGCTGTACGCGTTGCACGCCTCGACCTCGACACCCGGGAGATCAAGCGCGACGGTCGTCGTCCCCGCGAGACGGATCTCGAGGTCATACGAGTCTGCCGGAAGGGCGACGTAGGCCGTGGCGTTCGGATACTCGAGGTTCTTGACGACGGCATCGGCCGGCTCCGTACCGGCGGCCGCCACATCGATGGCCGGGGCGTCGGCACTGAAGTGGACGACGCGAACGGAGGCGCTTCGCAGTCCGGTGCGGGCTCGTCCTCCAGGACCTGGGCGGCGATGGAGGCGACCGCGCCGGTGGCGGCGATCGTGTACTTGGCGCCCGCCGCGACGGTCACATCGGCGTCGATGACCGGGCTGTCCGTCGTGCCGGTGGCGAAGACCTTGACGTTGTGCTCCCCGGCCGGGATCTCCAGGTAGTCGGAGATCGTCCCGAACGGCACGTTGGTGAGTGCGTCCACGATGGCGTCGTCGAGATGGACGTCGACCGCGGGGGCATCCGGCGACCCGTGCAGGACGCGGACCATGGCCGTGTCAGCCGCGGTCGCGGTCCCCGCGAGCGAGAGGGTGAGGATCCCGGCCGCAAGGGCGCGGAATACGGGATGGATCCGTCGGTTCATCGATGTGTCTCCTGTGGTGCTTGGCCCTGGCCGCCTGCGGCTGCAGGCGAGCGGGGTGGACTGGATGTGCACCCTTTGTCTAGGGTGGTCGCCACTCTACGGGCGATGTGTAACCCTTGTCAAGTGTCTGCGACGTGTTACTCTGCGCAAACCATGTACACCATCAAGCAAGCCGCCGCCCGCAGCGGGCTGAACGTGCCGACTGTCCGCGCGTGGGAGCGCCGCTACGGCGTCGTGCATCCAGCGCGAACCCCGGCGGGCTATCGGTTGTACGACGACGCAGCGATCGATCGACTGATCGCGATGCGCCACCTCGTCGAGCGACAAGGACTTCGGCCCAGCCAGGCCGCAGATCAGGTCCGGGCCGGCGGTGCTGAGCTCGCGGCGCTGATCGACCGAGCATCCGCGGCGACCGAGACGACGGCCATTCCCGGAACGACGAGTTCGACGGCGACCCGGAGCGGTGAGTTGGTCAACGCCTTCGTCACGGCTGCCGGCGCCCTCGACGTCGCGAAGATGGATCGCCTATTGGACGAGGCGTTCGCGGCACAGCGATTCGAGGCGGCCCTCGAGGACGTTGTCTTCCCCACCTTGCGTCGCGTCGGCGAGGGTTGGTCCGAGGGATCGATCGATGTGTCGATGGAGCACGCGGCAAGCGAGACGATTCGACGACGGTTGGTGCGGTTCTACGAATCGGTCGCGTCCTCGTCTGCGCCGCAGGTGATCGTCGGCCTGCCTCCGGGCTGCCACCACGAGATCGGCGCCCTCGCATTCGCGATCGCTGCCCGTCGCGCGGGCCTCGAGACCATCTACCTCGGCGCCGACGTCCCGCTGGCGAGCTGGCTCGTTGCCGCCGAGACGACTCGGGCGCCGGTGGCCGTGGTCGGGGTCATCGATGCATCCGACGTGCCAGCGGCGACGGAGGTGGTCAACGCCCTGCGCACATCCCCGGGACGGATTGCCGTCGCCGTTGGAGGGAGGCGCGCCCACGAAGTCGGCGGCCCTGGGTCGGTCGCGCTGTCCGGCTCGATCGACGACGCGGTCGGTGCCGTTCGGGGGCTGCTGCCTCCGAACTGACGGTCAGGATGGCGGCGCGCGCCGGGCGGATGCGGTCCGTTCGAGGAGCGAGGCACGCACGTCCGCATTGGGTCATCCTTGGGCGTGTCAGCAGTAGATCGAGACTTGGGAGGCGACATGGACTTGAACAGCATCCTCATCGGGTCCGAGGACCCCGCGCGCCTGGTCGACTACTACACCAAGCTCTTCGGCGAGCCGGCGATGTCCGATGGCGGGTACACCGGCTGGCAGCTCGGCACGGGCTGGGTCACCGTCGGGCCGCACGACCAGGTCAAGGGCAAGAACACCAGTCCGGGGCGGATCCTCTGGAACATCGAGACCGCCGATGTGCAGGGAGACTTCGACAAGTTCAAGGCTGCCGGCGCGATCGTCATCGCCGAGCCGTACGGATTCGGAGAGGACCAGCCGGGCCAGATCGCGACGCTCGCGGATCCCGACGACAACTACTTCCAGCTCATGAGCCCGATGGGTCCGGCGTAGCCGGAGGCTCGACCGTACGTCCCATCCGCACGAACCGCCGCACCTCGAGTGCGGCGGTGATCGAGGTGAGGACGATCGTCGCCGCGATCGAGATCCGAACGATGGCGTTGATGGTCGCGATGAGGTTCGCCTCTTCGCCCGTGGGGAACGCCCCGTCGGCCATCACGACCCAGTCGCCGAGCATCAGCGACACGATGCAGAGGCCGATCACCGCGAAATCGACCGCAGCGTGCGACGCGACCCGGAACCGCGTCCACCGCGGGCGGATGATATTCACGATCGGGGTCAGGAACGCGACCACGATCACCGCGATCGACGGCCAGTAGACGGCGCTCCATCCCGGCCCGGGCTCCATGAAGCCGATCTGTTCCGGCAAGCCGATATTCAGCGCCACGGTCAACACGATGGCGAGCACACCGATCTCCAGGACCGACGCCGCCACCGAAACCGAGCGCGTGTACTCCTTCCCGAGCAACTGGACGGCAAGACCATCGAGGGTCGAGACGTCGATGTCGGGGCCCATCGAATTCACGGTCCGCGGATCCCAGCCATCGGGGTCGCGCACCCAGCGTCGATCGATCCACACGAAGATCGCGGTCACGATCATGAACTGGATCGCGAGCGGCACGAGGATGCCGGCAAACCCGGACCAGAGCGTGGCGCCCGCCACCAATGCGATCAGGCCGAGGAGCACGGTGACGGCCACGTTGATGGCCAGCACCTTCATGTAGATCGAGAAGAGCTCGGGGCCGATCAGTCTTCGACCGAACGTGACCGTGCGTTCATCCCCGCGGTAGCGCGCCGCGACGGCCATCGGGTGCCCGAATTCCTTGAGGATCGCCACTTCCTCTTCTTCCTGGAGCGGTCGGCCTCGGGCGGCCTCCTCGTCCTCGAATCGAGAGCGCAGGTTGTCCGACAGCTCGTTGATGATGTCGTCCTGCTCCCCTCGCGGGAGGTGGTCGCGGACGGCGCTCAGGTAGCGGACGATCAGGGTCATGTCGGGTCCTCTGTGCTGATGCGGCGGAGCGAGGCGTCGAGGTCGGCCCACTGCTCGAGCAGTCGTGCCAGCGTCGTCCTGCCGTCCGCCGAGAGTCGGTAGAAGCGCTTGGGTCGCCGGTCCTCCTCGCGCCACTCGCTGTCCAGGAGACCCTGCGTCTCCAGCCGGCGCAACAGCGGGTAGAGGGTGTTCTCATCGATGTCCATCCCCTGCTCCGTCAGCGCCTTGCGCAGCGCGTAGCCGTAGTGCTCCGTCCGAAGCCGGGCGAGCACGGCGAGGACCAGGGCGCCGCGACGCAGCTCGAGACGCAGGTTCTCGAAGGCGACGTCGCCGGTGCCTGGCTTGGGGTCGGTCGTTGTCATGTCTGGTGCACAGTGTGCGACACACAGTGTGTGACGTCAACCCCACAGGCCGCAGTGGTTTCCGCGCACGGCGGCTCGCCCTATCGACGCGGCTTGGATCAGGCGTTGTACGTCTGGACGGCCGGGTCGCCCGGACCGGATCGGCCGATGTCGGTGCTTGGCTAGCTCAGGGAGCCGGGCGCAGGGCCACCAGCGCGCCGACGTTGACGCCGCTGTTGGCCGAGGTGGCGGTGCGCGGGCCGGAGGCGCCGGTGGCGGCCTGGATCCCATCGGCCGCCGCGGCCGTGATCTTGAAGGTGTTGGTCGAGGGCACGGCCTGGTCGAACCGCTCGGTCTGGCCGGCCGGTGGCGTGACGCTGGTCAGGACGGCCGTGGCGAAGAAGCCGACGAGCATCCGGTCGGGACCGCTCGTCGTGACCGACGGGGCGCTGATCGAGGTCGACGTCGGGGCGACCTGCCCGCCATGGGCGTCGATCGGGGTCGTCGGGTCGACGCCGGTGTAGGCGCTGATCCCGCCGCTGGCCGACTGGGCCGAGGCCAGCGTGAAGGTGTACGAGGCGGGCTCGGCGCCACCGGCCACGTGGACGTAGACGGCCTGGCGCAGGGTCGAGCCGTTGGGATCGAGCCGGACCAGGGTCCAGCCGGCGGGCGGCGTGATGGCCGGCCCGCCACGGGCGGCCACCGAGGCCAGCAGGACGTCGCCGCTGACCACGCCGGCGGGCGTGGGCAGGACGAGCGTGGTGGCCGTGGCGTTGGCGGCCGAGCTGGCACTCCGGAAGGTGATCGCGCCGGGCGGCGGGGCCGCGGCGGTGGTGAACGTCCAGCTCAGCGGGGCCAGGGCATTGGGCGTCGCGGCGGTGTCGCTGATGGCGCCGGTCAGGCGGGCGGTGTAGGTCGTGTTGGCGGCCAGATCGGCCGACGGGTTGAGGGTCGCCGTGCGCGACGGGCCGTCGTACGTCACGACCGCGCCGACCGGGGTCGTGCCCGGGCCCTCCAGGGTGAAGCTCGTGCCACTCACGCCGGTCACGGGCTCGCTGAAGGTGGCCGTCACGTTGGTGCTGACCCCGACGTTCGTGGCAGCGGCGGCAGGCGTCCGGCTGGAGACCGTCGGCGGGGTGGTGTCGGCGGCGGGCGCCGTGGTGAACGTCCAGCTCAGCGGGGCCAGGGCATTGGGCGTCGCGGCGGTGTCGCTGATGGCGCCGGTCAGGCGGGCGGTGTAGGTCGTGTTGGCGGCCAGATCGGCCGACGGGTTGAGGGTCGCCGTGCGCGACGGGCCGTCGTACGTCACGACCGCGCCGACCGGGGTCGTGCCCGGGCCCTCCAGGGTGAAGCTCGTGCCACTCACGCCGGTCACGGGCTCGCTGAAGGTGGCCGTCACGTTGGTGCTGACCCCGACGTTCGTGGCAGCGGCGGCAGGCGTCCGGCTGGAGACCGTCGGCGGGGTGGTGTCGGGCGGTGGCGGTCCACCGGCTCCCGGGCGCAGGGCCACCAGCGCGCCGACGTTGACGCCGCTGTTGGCCGAGGTGGCGGTGCGCGGGCCGGAGGCGCCGGTGGCGGCCTGGATCCCATCGGCCGCCGCGGCCGTGATCTTGAAGGTGTTGGTCGAGGGCACGGCCTGGTCGAAGCGCTCGGTCTGGCCGGCCGGTGGCGTGACGCTGGTCAGGACGGCCGTGGCGAAGAAGCCGACGAGCATCCGGTCGGGACCGCTCGTCGTGACCGACGGGGCGCTGATCGAGGTCGACGTCGGGGCGACTGCTCCGCCATGGGCGTCGATCGGGGTCGTCGGGTCGACGCCGGTGTAGGCGCTGATCCCGCCGCTGGCCGACTGGGCCGAGGCCAGCGTGAAGGTGTACGAGGCGGGCTCGGCGCCACCGGCCACGTGGACGTAGACGGCCTGGCGCAGGGTCGAGCCGTTGGGATCGAGCCGGACCAGGGTCCAGCCGGCGGGCGGCGTGATGGCCGGCCCGCCACGGGCGGCCACCGAGGCCAGCAGGACGTCGCCGCTGACCACGCCGGCGGGCGTGGGCAGGACGAGCGTGGTGGCCGTGGCGTTGGCGGCCGAGCTGGCACTCCGGAAGGTGATCGCGCCGGGCGGCGGGGCCGCGGCGGTGGTGAACGTCCAGCTCAGCGGGGCCAGGGCATTGGGCGTCGCGGCGGTGTCGCTGATGGCGCCGGTCAGGCGGGCGGTGTAGGTCGTGTTGGCGGCCAGATCGGCCGACGGGTTGAGGGTCGCCGTGCGCGACGGGCCGTCGTACGTCACGACCGCGCCGACCGGGGTCGTGCCCGGGCCCTCCAGGGTGAAGCTCGTGCCACTCACGCCGGTCACGGGCTCGCTGAAGGTGGCCGTCACGTTGGTGCTGACCCCGACGTTCGTGGCAGCGGCGGCAGGCGTCCGGCTGGAGACCGTCGGCGGGGTGGTGTCGGCGGCGGGCGCCGTGGTGAACGTCCAGCTCAGCGGGGCCAGGGCATTGGGCGTCGCGGCGGTGTCGCTGATGGCGCCGGTCAGGCGGGCGGTGTAGGTCGTGTTGGCGGCCAGATCGGCCGACGGGTTGAGGGTCGCCGTGCGCGACGGGCCGTCGTACGTCACGACCGCGCCGACCGGGGTCGTGCCCGGGCCCTCCAGGGTGAAGCTCGTGCCACTCACGCCGGTCACGGGCTCGCTGAAGGTGGCCGTCACGTTGGTGCTGACCCCGACGTTCGTGGCAGCGGCGGCGGCGTCCGGCTGGAGACCGTCGGCGGGGTGGTGTCGGCGGCGGGCGCCGTGGTGAACGTCCAGCTCAGCGGGGCCAGGGCATTGGGCGTCGCGGCGGTGTCGCTGATGGCGCCGGTCAGGCGGGCGGTGTAGGTCGTGTTGGCGGCCAGATCGGCCGACGGGTTGAGGGTCGCCGTGCGCGACGGGCCGTCGTACGTCACGACCGCGCCGACCGGGGTCGTGCCCGGGCCCTCCAGGGTGAAGCTCGTGCCACTCACGCCGGTCACGGGCTCGCTGAAGGTGGCCGTCACGTTGGTGCTGACCCCGACGTTCGTGGCAGCGGCGGCAGGCGTCCGGCTGGAGACCGTCGGCGGGGTGGTGTCGGCGGCGGGCGCCGTGGTGAACGTCCAGCTCAGCGGGGCCAGGGCATTGGGCGTCGCGGCGGTGTCGCTGATGGCGCCGGTCAGGCGGGCGGTGTAGGTCGTGTTGGCGGCCAGATCGGCCGACGGGTTGAGGGTCGCCGTGCGCGACGGGCCGTCGTACGTCACGACCGCGCCGACCGGGGTCGTGCCCGGGCCCTCCAGGGTGAAGCTCGTGCCACTCACGCCGGTCACGGGCTCGCTGAAGGTGGCCGTCACGTTGGTGCTGACCCCGACGTTCGTGGCAGCGGCCAGCGGCGTCCGGCTGGAGACCGTCGGCGGGGTGGTGTCGGGCGGTGGCGGTCCACCGGCTCCCGGGCGCAGGGCCACCAGCGCGCCGACGTTGACGCCGCTGTTGGCCGAGGTGGCGGTGCGCGGGCCGGAGGCGCCGGTGGCGGCCTGGATCCCATCGGCCGCCGCGGCCGTGATCTTGAAGGTGTTGGTCGAGGGCACGGCCTGGTCGAAGCGCTCGGTCTGGCCGGCCGGTGGCGTGACGCTGGTCAGGACGGCCGTGGCGAAGAAGCCGACGAGCATCCGGTCGGGACCGCTCGTCGTGATCGACGGGGCGCTGATCGAGGTCGACGTCGGGGCGACCTGCCCGCCATGGGCGTCGATCGGGGTCGTCGGGTCGACGCCGGTGTAGGCGCTGATCCCGCCGCTGGCCGACTGGGCCGAGGCCAGCGTGAAGGTGTACGTGGCGGGCTCGGCGCCACCGGCCACGTGGACGTAGACGGCCTGGCGCAGGGTCGAGCCGTTGGGATCGAGCCGGACCAGGGTCCAGCCGGCGGGCGGCGTGATGGCCGGCCCGCCACGGGCGGCCACCGAGGCCAGCAGGACGTCGCCGCTGACCACGCCGGCGGGCGTGGGCAGGACGAGCGTGGTGGCCGTGGCGTTGGCGGCCGAGCTGGCACTCCGGAAGGTGATCGCGCCGGGCGGCGGGGCCGCGGCGGTGGTGAACGTCCAGCTCAGCGGGGCCAGGGCATTGGGCGTCGCGGCGGTGTCGCTGATGGCGCCGGTCAGGCGGGCGGTGTAGGTCGTGTTGGCGGCCAGATCGGCCGACGGGTTGAGGGTCGCCGTGCGCGACGGGCCGTCGTACGTCACGACCGCGCCGACCGGGGTCGTGCCCGGGCCCTCCAGGGTGAAGCTCGTGCCACTCACGCCGGTCACGGGCTCGCTGAAGGTGGCCGTCACGTTGGTGCTGACCCCGACGTTCGTGGCAGCGGCGGCAGGCGTCCGGCTGGAGACCGTCGGCGGGGTGGTGTCGGCGGCGGGCGCCGTGGTGAACGTCCAGCTCAGCGGGGCCAGGGCATTGGGCGTCGCGGCGGTGTCGCTGATGGCGCCGGTCAGGCGGGCGGTGTAGGTCGTGTTGGCGGCCAGATCGGCCGACGGGTTGAGGGTCGCCGTGCGCGACGGGCCGTCGTACGTCACGACCGCGCCGACCGGGGTCGTGCCCGGGCCCTCCAGGGTGAAGCTCGTGCCACTCACGCCGGTCACGGGCTCGCTGAAGGTGGCCGTCACGTTGGTGCTGACCCCGACGTTCGTGGCAGCGGCGGCAGGCGTCCGGCTGGAGACCGTCGGCGGGGTGGTGTCGGCGGCGGGCGCCGTGGTGAACGTCCAGGTGTGGGCCGCCAGGAGGGTGTTGCCGGCGAGGTCGGCGGCGGCCGTCGTGATCGTAGCGGTATACGACACCCCGGCGACCAGGGCGGCACTCGGATCGAGCGTGGCGACCTGGGTGGCGGCGTTGTAGGCCACGCTGGCGGGCACGGCCGAGCCACCCGCCGTCGGGGCCAGGCTGAAGCTCGTCGTGGTCAGGCTGGCCGCGGTCATCGCCTCGGAGAAGGTGGCCGTGACGTTGGCCCCGACGGCGATCGCGCTCGCCCCGGCGGTCGGCACGGTGCTCGACACGAGCGGTCGGACCTTGTCGACCGTGATCGTCCGGCCGGCCGATGCCGGCGAGGTGTTGGTCGCCGCGTCGGTGGCCGTCGCGGTGTAGGTGTGGACGCCGTCGGCGACGCCGGTCAGCGGGATGCTCCAGGCGCCACCGGCCGTGGTCGTGGCGGTACCCAGGCTGGTGGTGCCCTCGAACAGGGTCACCGTGCTGGCTGGCTCGGCCGTGCCGGCGACGGCTGAACGCGCCGTCGGTGTCGAAGCTGTTGTTGGCGGGCGCGGTGATGACCGGCGCCAGGGGCGGCGTCACGTCGGTGGCGACCGGCAGGATCTCGATGCCCGAGATCTTGGCGTTCTCGACCTGGCGGATGAACTGGATCGTAGAGCGTCCCGTCGGTCACGGTGGTCGTGAACTCGCGGACGATGGCCTTGTTGATGCCGGCGGCCTGCGTCCAGACGTCGAAGCCGGTCAGCTCGTTGGCGCCGCCCTCGATGTTGACGTCGAAGACGCGCAGCCCGGCACCGTTCTTGTTGAGCTCGGCGAAGTGGAGCCGGACCTGGTAGGTCCCGTTGGTCACCGGGACGCCGAAGGTGAAGGCCACGCCGCCGTCCGGGACGCCGTTGGTCAGTCCGCCGGTCCACTCGGTCTGGTAGACGGCCTGGTTGGCCGGGGCTGACCATGCCGGTGATCGTCGGGACCGGGCTCTGGGCGAAGGGGAAGCCGCCGGTCACGTAGCCGCTGCACGCGGTCAGCGAGGTGCACGCGCTCCAGGCCACGCCACCGACGGTCTGGGCGGGGCCACCGGTGTTGATCCGGATGACGGCGCGCGGTGCGGGTGGCGCTGGCCGTGTTGGACACCAGCGACTCGTTCGTCGCGTTGTCGACGGCGGTGACCCGGTAGAACGAGTCGACGCCGGCCGGCGCGTCGAGGTCGGTGTAGGCCGAGCTGGTGACCAGGGCGGCGTTGACCTTCGCGAAGGTGCCAGTGGCGCTCGGGCTGCGATAGACGTTGTAGCCGGCCAGGTCGGCCTCGGTGTTGTTGGCCCAGTCGAGCGCGATGCCCGTCGGAGAGCCGGTCGCCGCGAGGCCCGTCGGGCGGCCAGGGGCGGGTCGGGGTCCGTCGCCCCGGGGACGCCCTTGTAGGTCGTCGCCGTTCCCGACCCCGTCGTGTAGTAGAGGTCTCCGGCGATGACCCCGGCGACGCCGGACACGCGTGCCGCCGGCAATGCGGTCAGCGCGGTCCAGGCGTTGAGGGCCGGATCGTAGGCGGTGACGGCGGCGATGCCGGCGCCGTGCGACGTCTCGCCGCCGGCGACGACGATCCGACCACCGAGGACGGACGGTCGCGCTGGCGATGTGGCCACGGGCCGAGGGCAGGCTGGCGCGCTGCGTCCAGGTGTCCGTGGCGGCGTCGTAGGCATGGACGTCGGCCTGCGTGACGAGCGCGTCGTCATGGCCGTGCTGGCCGCCGATGGCGTAGATGAAGCCGTCGAGCACCGTTGCGCCCATGTGGTGGCGTGGGTTCGGGAGCGAGGCCTTGGTCGTCCACGACGCCCACCGCTCAGCGCCAGCACGTAGTGGTCGCCGACGTCCTGTGTCCGAGCCAGGTTCGTGCCGCCGAAGTAGTGCAGCTCCCCACCCAGCACGACGAGCTGCCCGCCGCGCGCGTTCGACCGGGAGCAACGGCAGCGCCGTGTAGGCGTTCGTGGCGGGCGAGTAGCGCCAGACCTCGCGGGTGCCGAAGATCTGCCCGGTCTGGGCCGCGTTCTCGATGTAGCCGCCGGCGTAGAAGATGTCGGTCCCATCGGTGGCCATGCCGGCGTGGGTGACGCCCTTCGGCAGGTCCGCGATCGGCGTCCAGGCGTTGGTCGTCGGGTCGTAGACGAACGCGCGACGGGTCGGCGTGCAGCACGCCTTCGTGCTGTCGAAGCCACCGAACGCGTAGAGCTTGCCGGCGACGACCGCGCCCTGCGCCTCGGAGTTCGTGAACGCCTGGCTGGCGACCGTGCTCCAGCCGATCGTGCTTGGTCCACCGACGGACGGTCGAATGCCATCGGCGACGGCCGACGGGTCCGATTGGTTGCCCGTGTTGTCGACGGCCCTGACCTGGTAGTGGGACGTGGCGTTCACCGGTGCCGCGAAGTCGATGTAGGCCGACGCCGTGAGGACGGCGGCGTTCAGCTTCGTGAACGGCCCGGACGCGGACGGTCCGCGATAGACGTCATAGCCCGCCAGGTCCGCTTCGGTGCTGCTCGCCCAGTCGAGCCGGATCGCGGCCGACGAGTCGTCGACGACGAGCCCGGTGGGCGCTAGGGGCGGCGTCGTGTCGGTCGCGACCGGCAGGATCTCGATGGCGCGAGATCTTGGCGTTCTCGACCTGGCGGATGAACTGGATGGTGAGCGTCGCCGTCGGTGACGGTCGTGGTGAACTCACGCACGATGGCCTTGTTGAGGCCCGCGGCCTGCACCCAGATGTCGAAGCCGGTCAGCTCGTTGGCGCCGCCCTCGATGTTGACGTCGAACACGCGCAGCCCGGCGCCGTTCTTGTTGAGCTCGGCGAAGTGGAGCCGGACCTGGTAGCTGCCGTTGGTCACCGGGACGCCGAAGGTGAAGGCCACGCCGCCGGCCGGGACGCCGGTGGTCAGGCCGCCGGTCCACTCGGTCTGGTAGATCGCCTGGTTGGCGGGGGCGACGAAGCCCGTGATCGTGGGTGCCGGGCTCTGGGTATAGGCGAGGCCGCCGGTCACGTAGCCGCTGCATGCGGTCAGCGAGGTGCACGCACTCCAGGTGACGCCGCCCACGGTCTGGGCCGCGCCGCCGGCGTTGATCCGGATCGCCGGCTGCGGAGCGGGTCGCGCTCGCGGTGACCGACACCGGCGATTCATTCGCCGAGCTGTCGACGGCAGTGACCCGATAGAACGACGCGGCGCCGGCCGGCGCATCGATGTCGTTGTAGGCGGACGGCGTGATCAGGCTCGCGTTGACCTTCGTGAACGTGCCCGTGGCGCTCGTGCTGCGATAGACGTTGTAGCCGGCCAGGTCGGTCTCGGTGTTGTTGGCCCAGTCGAGGGCGATGCCCGCTCGTGGACCCGGTCGCCGACGAGGCCCGTCGGGGCCACCGGAGCCGTCGTGTCAGGGCGGCGGGCAGGTGGCGGGGCAAAGGACCTCGATGCCGGCGATCGACGCGTAGTCGACCTCCGTGCGGAAGACGAGGGTCAGGCTCCCATCCGTCACCTGGACGTCCTCGAACGGCACGACGATGGCGGTGTTCTGGCCGCCCGCGGCCACGACGATGTCGAAGTCGTTCCGGAGGACGACGCCTTCGGCCTCGATGTCGAACACCCGCTCGCCGGGCAGGTTGTTGCCGGCCGCGCGCTCCGCGAAGTGCAGCCGCAGGTCGACGCTCGTGCAGGCCGCGCGTGCCGAGGTTGTAGGTGAGCACGCGCTGGGCGATCGGCACGCTGCCGACGTTGCCGCGATAGGTCCGGTAGATGACGTCGTCCTGGGTGTTGGCGATCTCCAGCGGCGTGACGGCCGCTCCCTCGTCGATGGCCGTCGACGGGCGCGAAGAGGCCGACGTCACGGTGACCAGACCTGGCCGGCCGTGTCCGTGTACGGAGCGGCGCCCGCCACATCGAGCCGATAGAGGGCGTCGCGGGTCACCGGGGCCGTGGTCGGATCGCCGGCCCCGATGGCAAAGCGCTCGAAGGCGACCTCGACGGTGTCGGCGCCCTTGTTGGTGGTCATGATCCCGGCCTTGGACTGGGTCGAGAAGAACACGCGCCGCCTGCGCGGACGACAGGGTCACGGTCCCCGGCACCGTCACGTAGGCGCCGCCATCGAGCCGATAGGCGGCCCGGACCGTCTTGCGCGGTCTGATCGGCGATCAGGACGAGCTCCAGCGAGGCGACGGCGGACGGGTTCGGGATCGCGATGGGCGTGCCGACGGTGACGCCGACGCCGGCCTCTTCCTTGAAGAACTCGATCGACGGGACGCCCGCCTTGTTGATGGCGACGAGCTTGACGTAGTTGTCCTGGCTCGGCCCGAACATCACGCCGCCCTGCTGGTTGCCGGCGATGAGGTTCGACAGTGGCCCGACGAGCGTGGTCGTCGCGTGGAAGGTGCCCGTCGACCCGTCGAAGGGCAGCTGCAGGCCGTTGACCAGCGTGTTGTCGAGGTTCGCGTTGCTGCCCGTCGTCGCCGTGCCGAAGGTGTCGATCCGGAGGTCACCGGCGGCGAGGTCGAGGTCGAGCAGGGCCGGCTCGTACGAGTCCGCTCCCGGGCTCGTGTCGAGCCGGTTCGGCTGCGTGGAGACGAAGCCCGTGGTCTCGCCGTTCGTGTCCAGGAGCGTGCCTGGATACGCCTTGTCGAACTCGAGCACGAGACTCGGGGCGCCGGGGACGGCGCCGGCCGGGTTCGGATCGACCGCCGGGTTCTCCGGCTTCATGTTGCTGACCAGGTAGACGTTGTCGTTGTAGTCGTAGTTGATGCCGGCGTAGTCCATGGACACGAGCCAGGTGTTGGGGACCAGGACGCCGTCGCGGTCGCGCACCGGCCAGAACCGGACGTGGTGCCCGCACGGGCCGGGGCAGCCGCCCTCGACGTCGGGAACTGCGTGTTGTTCCGGGTCGGGTCGCTCCACTCGGGGTCGATCTTGATGCCGAAGGCGCCGGTCGGCGTGAACGTGCCGGCTGCCGGCAGGGTCGTCGGAGCCGTTGATTCGGGGCAGGACGGACTGGCCGTCCACGCCGCGGTGGGTGACGACACCCGGTGTCGACGTCGGAGGCCTTGACGTGCCAGAAGAAGGTCGCCGTGTTTCCCTGCGTGTGGTACGCGGCCAGTTGCCGGACCGAGACGGGCTGACTGGTGTTCGCGCGGAGCCAGTACGGGGACAGGACTTCCTCGCCCACGGCCGTGACCAGGCCGTTCTGGTTGAGCGGCTGACCGGGGTAGGTGATGGCCGTGCCGTAGCCGAAGACCCGCGCGATCTCGGACACGTTCGGTTCCTGGTTGCCCTCGGAGATGCTCTGCCAGAAGCCGGACAGCTCGATGGGCGTGGTCGGCTCGTCGATGTCGTCGGAGCCGATCGTCAGCGTGCCGTTCCAGATGCCGCCGGCGGCGCCGACGGACTGGGCGATGAACCGGACCGGGACATCCAGCTGCCCGCCGGCGGGGATGGTCGCGGGCAGGCTGAGCGGGCTGGCCAGCTCCCACGGGCCGCTGATGGGCAGCGAGATGATGCCGACCGGGTCGGGCCCCACGTTGCGGATCCGGAGCACGGCCACGTCGTGGACGCTGTTGGCCGGCACGCCACCGGTACCGTCCTCGGGCGTCTGGATGCGGCTGAAGACGAGCCGATCCGCGAACGGCACGCCGTCGAGGTTCTCGATGGCGATGTCGCCGTTGCTCAGCGCGATCGAGAAGTTCTGGAGCGTCGTCGTCGTGGCATTGCCGGCGCCGTCGATGGCCCGGGCACGGATGGAGTGGCTGCCGAGCGACGACACCACGAACGGCGCCGTGTAGGCCTGGAACGGCGCCGCCGTCGAGGCTGTAGGCCGTCGTGGCCACGCCGGACCCGCCGACGTTGTCGGTCGCGCATGATGCCGATGGTCACGCGGTTGCGGTAGACGCCCGGCCGACTGCGTCGTGCCGACGAAGCTGACGCTCACGGTCGGCGGCACATTGTCGGTGCCCGCTGAGGGCGCGCCCGGCGATATCGATGTGGGTGACCTTGGTGTTCGAGCCGCCGGTCGCGTCCAGCGTCAGCCGGCCATCGCGTGACGTTCACCTCGACCGTGTTGCGACCGGAACAGCTCGGCGGTCGTCGGCACGAAGTCGTCGATGGCGAGCACGCCCTCGACGGTCAGTCGATGGATGCTGTCGGTGAACGCGGCATCGCCGGCGCGTGACCGTGACGTCGTAGATGCCGTTGGGCAGCGTGTACTCCCACGATCCGACGTTGGGCTGCGTGGCCCCGCCGTTGCCCTGCATGAGGATCAGCGTCCTGAGGCGCTGGTCGGCCGGTGCCGCGCGCTCACGGGTGCTCAGGGTCATGTCGATCGGGCGTGGACGTGCCGGGGACGACCCAGCCGGAGCCGGTGGTGGCGCTGAACGGCTGGCCGGTGTCCGGGGTGTAGCCCGCGGGGACCGTGGAGCCGGCCGGCTGGAAGTTGATCTTGCGCGGTCAGGCCGGCCGACCCGGACGAGGTCGGTCGAGCGTTGGTCAGCAGGAAGACGTAGTCCTGGTAGTCGCCGTTGGTGGCGTCCTCGAAGGTCACCAGGTAAGCGTTCGGGACGAGCTGGCCGGCCCGGTCCTTGACCGGGTAGATCCGCGCGGCATGCGACACGCCCGTGTTGAGGCCGTCCTGCGTGTAGCTCTTGCGGCCGAAGGTGTTGCTGTGGACGAAGATGCCGAACGCGGTCGAGCCCGGGTCGAAGGTGGACGCGCCGCCGGCGAACGATCGCAGGCAGCAGCGTCTGCTCCTGGTCGAGCGCGATCGATGGCGATCTCGCTGTGGACGGGTTCGCCGGCCGGCATCGTGTAGTAGCCGAAGGGCAGCAGCTCATCCGGCGAGTAGCGGGCGACGGGCTTCAGCCCGACGGCGCCCGCGCCGGCCTTCTGGAACAGCGGGGCCGCGACCTCGTCGCCGATCGGCGCGGCGCCGGTGCCGAGGATGAGCCCGGTCCCACCGACGTTGATCGGGTAGCCGAGCGTGTCGACGACCTGCTTGAGCGGCGGCTCGTTGTTGCCCTGCTCGCCGTTCGTGCTGAGGCCGTAGAGGCCGACCATCGTCGTGCCCTCGTCGGCGTCGTCGCTGCCGATGGCGATGGTCGCCGACAGGGACCCGACCACGGTCGACGCGCGGCGTGAAGCGAACGTCGACCGACCGCGTCTCGCCCGCGCCGACGATGAACGGCGTGGCGGGCGCCACGATCGTGAAGTCGGCGGCGTTGGTGCCGCCGAGCGTGATCGAGGTGATCGGTCAGCGGGGCATTGCCGGTGTTGTTGATGCCGAGCGTCTTGATGGCGCTCGTCGTGCCCTTGACGCCACTGAACACGAGCTCGGGGACGCTGGTCGCGATCTCCCCGACCGCCTCGCTGGCCGGGCGCAGGTTGCGGGCGATGTAGACCACGTCCTGGTAGTCGTACCCGCTGACGTGCTCCTCGGTCGCGATGATGTAGGTGTTTGGCACGAGGACGCCGCTCGGGTCCTTCATCGGGTAGACGCGGACCTTGTGGCGGTTGGCGGTGATGGTCTCCCAGGTGTTCAGCGCGTCCTCGCTGTAGACCTCGCGGTCGGCGAAGAACGGCCAGGTCGAGTAGAAGCCGAACGCGGTCAGGCCCGGATCGAAGGTGAGGGCACCCGTCGTGGTCGGTGCCAGCTTCTGGGCGCTGGCGTTCGGCACGCTGAAGAGCTGCTGCTTGGTGGTCGGGCTGCCGGTGTTGTAGTAGCCGACGTGGACGACGTTGCCCGCCGGGCCGGTCGGGCCGAAGACCGCCAGCGGCTGGAGCGTCACGACCGCCGTCGGTCGCGACCTGGAAGCTCTGGATCGACACCTCGTCGCCGAGCAACGCGGTGGTCGGCAGGCTGTTGTCGTCGGGTCGGGGTCACCGACGTTCACCGGGATCTCGTAGGTGTCGAGGATCCACTGCAGCGACGGCTCGTTGGCGCCGCCTTCGCCCAGCGTGCCCAGCCCACGAGGACGACGATCGTCGCGGGCGTCTCCGCGTCGTCGCTGACGATGCGCAGGTCGGCGCCCTTCGGGCCGGCGGTCGTCGGGTTGAACGTGACCTGCAGGGTCAGCGTGCCGTCCGGCGCGACCGTCGCCGGCAGCGCCGGCGGCGCCGACCAGGTGCGAATGTGCGCGCACTCCGCCCCGGCGATCGTGACGTCCGGAGATCGTCAGCGGGGCGTTGCCGGTGTTCGTGACCGTGACGGCCTGCGCTGGCGGTCGGCGCCGGACGCGACGGGCTGGTTGAAGATCAGCCGGGCCGGGGTCGTCGGTGATGTTCGGCGCGACCGCGCCTGCGCCGACGGGCCGGAGCAGGACGATGCGTCGACGGCAGCGTGCTCTGCGACGGATCCGGGTACTCGGCGAGGTAGATGTTGCCGCGTGGCGGTGTCCTCGATGAGGTCGAGCGGGTTGGTGAACCCGGTGAGGCCGGTCACGCCGGTCTGGGACGCGACGATGTCCTGGTTCGCGCCACCCGGGGTCAGGACGATGACGTCGTCGCCGGCGCTGTAGCGGACGACGAGCAGCTTGCCGCGGAGCGTGCCGCCGAAGGTGTTGCTCCGGTACTCGATGACGCCGTTGGGCGAGAAGTGGAGGCCGAAGTCGAAGGCGTTGCCGCGCCAGTTGCGATCGGGCTGGGTGCCGACCGGGTAGGCCGTGACCTGGGCCGGGTCGGTGCCGGCGGTCGGGTTGCCGCCGTTGAGGACCCACTCGCAGCGCGCCGGGTTGGGGTGGCCGTAGTAGCCGCCGCCGACGACGCGGAACAGGTAGTCGTGCTGCTCACCGACGGCGTTGAGGGCCGGGCACCGACGGGACCGGTGTAGGCGCCGTTCGTGGCGTCGTCGATGCGGTTGGCGCAGCTCGCCGGGAGCGGGCTGGGCGTGGCCGGCGTGTTGCCGCCGGACGCCGAGCCGTTGGTCGGCACGTAGAGCTGGCCGTTGCGTGTGCCAGACGAGGTCGTAGGCGTTGCGGACGCCGCTGGCGAAGATCGTCAGCGCGGCGTTCGGCGCCGAACGGGTTGTAGTCCCGCCGCCGTCGACGGTCTTGACGTCGAGCGGCAGCGACGCCGGCAGCATGCTGGTATCGAGGCGCAGGACGGCGCCGTTGAGCTGCCGCTCCGGGCGCAGCGCCCAGGCGTTGTCCGGCGCGCCCATCGCGCTGTTGCTGCCCTGGGTGAAGTAGAGCGCGCCGTCCGGGCCCCAGGCGACGCTGTTCGTGAGGTGGTCCTTCGACGACCGCGGAAGGCCGACCAGGACGTCCTGGGCGACCTCGAGGTTCGCGCCGCTCAGGCGGGTGATCTTGCCGGTCCACTCGGTCGCGTTGTTGAAGGCGAACTGGTTGTGGGCGACCCAGAGGACGAGGTTGTCGGCGGTCGACGCCGGGTCGAAGGCCATGCCGATGAGCAGCCGGAAGCCGCCGTTGGCCGTCTGGATCGTGGTGATGCTCTGCTCGGGCCCGAGCGTGCCGTCGGCGTTGATCGCGAAGCGCTTGATCTCGCCGGCGTTGGTGCCCGCGTACAGCTTGCCGTCGGGACCGATGACCACGCCGGTGTACCCGATGCCGCCGGCCAGGGCCGGCGCGGAGGTGACGACCTTCTCGAATGAGCCGGTGAACGAGCCACCGCCCGGCCGCCGCCGCTCGTACCGGTCGTGAACGTGCGCGGTGTACGGCGACGAACGCGGCGCCGCTCAGGTCGCGCAGGCCGTCTCGTGACCTCGAACCGGTACTGCGTGTTGGCGGCCAGCGAGGGCGGTCGGCTGGAGGACGATCGACGTCGCCGCCGCCGCTGCTGTTGACCGTCGCCGAGACCTGGCTGTTGTCGCTGACCCGGAACAGCCGGACCGTCGACGAGGTCAGGGTGTTGCGATCGATGCCGCCGCAGTTGGGCAGGATGACCTCGGCGGTCACGGGCGCGTCGAGTGCCACGTTCGTCGCCGCGTTGGCCGGGTTCGAGCTCCCGACCGACGGCTGCGTACCGCTCGAGACGCACTCGCCCGACGCGATGTCGATGTAGTCGATCTTCGTGTTCGTGCCGCCGGTCGCGTCGACGGTCAGGCGACCATCGGCGACGATGACCGTCTTCGAGGCGACGCTGTGGCGCGTGGCGCTGCCCGCGGCGCCCGAGGGCGCGAAGCCGCTGATGACGTTCAGGCCCTCGACGTTGACGGTGTGGACTCTCGGGATCCGCATTGACCTGCGCGTCGCCCACGCCGACCGTGACGGTGTACGTGCCGTTGGCGACGGCGATCTCCCACGAGCCGGGCAGCGGCGTCCCGTTGAAGCTCGGGACGTTGTTGCCCTGCATGTGCATGAGCGTGTCCAGGCGCTGATCCGGCTGCGACGTTGCCCGATCACGACCGTTGCCCGGGATCGTGCCGCCGACCGACAGGTCGAGGGGCGTCTCGTCCCGGGCGTCACCCAGCCGTAGGTCTCGTCCGGTCCCCTGGTTGCGCCGGTCCGGGGCCCGTAGGCCTGGCCGAAGTCCCGGAGGTAGCCGGCCGGCACCGCGCGGCCGTCGGACTCTGGAAGTTGACCTTGATCGATGGTCGCTGCCGCTGCCGGCGGCCGGCGTGGCCGACGCGGTCGTTCCAGCCGATCGATTGCCGCTGAGGTCGACGGCTTCGACGACGTAGTGGTAGGTCGTGCCGTTGGTCAGGCCCGTGTCGTTGTAGCTGGTGGCGGTCAGCGGGGTCGCGCCGTTGATCGGCACGCCGGTGGTGACGACCGGGACGCTCGTGCCCCGGAAGACGTTGTAGCCGGCGAGGTCCGTCTCGGTGTTGGCGTTCCAGGTCAGGCTGACGCTGCTATCGCCGGCCGAGGCGACGACGTTGGACGGAGCGCCCGGTGCCGGTCGTGTCGGGCGTGCTCGGCGGCGCCGTGACCTCGAACCGCTCGAACCGCACGTTCGCATCGGCCCCCGCGACGGTGAAGGCCAGGATGCCGGCCTTCGAGGTCCGGGTTGAAGAAGGACGCGAGGCTCGTCGACGGGATGATGTAGGTGTCAGTGGAGCCAGCCGGATGGGCGGTCGTCGGGGCGGTCGTCGGCAAGGGCGTGCGCGCCCCGCCGTTGATCGCGTACTCGGCACGGACGGTGCCGGTCGACGGCGTGACGACCAGGTACAGGTCCAGCGTGTTGATCGCCGTCCAGGCGGTGGGCGTGAACTCGAGGTAGCCGACTTCGGCTCGCGTCGAGGCCGTGGCGGACCCGTTGATCTCGCGGAAGAACTGGATCAGGTTGGTCGTGCCGTTGTGGCTCGCGACGACCTTGACGTAGTCGTCCTGACCGGGCCCGACGTAGATGCCGCCCTGCTGCGTCGCCGCGGCCAGGGTGGTCAGCGGACCGACGAGGCGGCTCGACACCGTGAACGGCTGGGTACCGACGAAGCTGACGCGGAGCGCGTTCTTCAGCGTGTTCGCGGCCGTGTTCGTGCCGGCCGTCCCCGTGACCTGGAGCTGGCCGGTGGGCTGGAGGTCGATCCGGGTCGGGTCGTACTGGTTCCCGGCGAGGTTCGGCTGGACGCTGGTGAACCCGGTCCCCTCACCATCCTTGTCCACGACGGTGCCAGGCTGTGCGGCATCGAACTCGAGGGCGATGCCGGTGGCTGGCGTCGCCGTCGTGAAGGTCCACTGGGTCGCGGCAAGGGCGTTGCCAGCGAGGTCCGTCACGGTCCCGGCAACGGTCACGGTGTACGCGGTGCCGGCCAGGAGGGCGGCCGACGGGTCCAACGTGGCGGTTTGGCTGGCGACGTCATACGAGACAGTCGCGGTGACTGGCGTCGCGGCACCGGCAGCCAAGGTCAGGCTCGTGCCGGTGATCGTCGCGGCGGCCATCGCTTCGGAGAACGTGGCCGTGACCGTAGCGGTCGGGGCCACGTCGACCGCGCCGGCGACCGGCGCGCGACTGGTGATCGTCGGGGCGGTGGTATCGACGGTGACATCGATGATCCCGGAGGTGGCGGAGTCGTTGCCCGCGGCATCGGTCGCGACGGCGGTCTAGGTGTGGGCGCCGGCTGCCATGCCACTGAGGCTGACCTGCCAGGCGCCCGCCGGTCCTGCGTCGGTTGTCGCGATCTCGACTCCGACATCCCGTACGGAGATCGCAGCGGCTCCCTCGGCGGTCCCGCTGACCGCGAAGCTGGTGGTCGCCAGATGGCTGCCGTCCGCCGGGCTCGAGATGACCGGCGTGCCCGGTGGCGTGGTGTCGATGGTGATGACGAGCGTGGTCGAGGGCGCGGACTCGTTGCCGCCGCCATCGGTCGCCGTGGCCGTCAGGCTGCGATCGCCCTCGGCGAGCGCGTCGGCGGTCGCGCTCCAGGTGCCGTCCCCGGCAGTCAGGGCCACGGCGACGACAGTCGTGCCATCACGGACGGTGACGGTGCTTCCGGCTTCGGCCGTGCCGCTCAGATCCGGCGTCGCGTCCTTGGTCCGCCGGTCATCGTTCGACGCTCCCGTGTCGCTGGCGGGATCCAGGACGATGGTCGGCGCGTCCGGCGGCGTGGTATCCGTCGGGTTGACCGTGGCGAAGTCCCAGCTGGTGGCGGCCAGGGTGTTGCCGGCGAGGTCCTCGATGGTCGTGCCGAGGCTGACCGTGTAGGTCGTGCCGGGCGCGAGGTCGGCGGTCGGGTCGAGGCTGATGGTGTCGGTCAGCTCGTCGTAGTCGACGCTCGCGGGGACCGCGGTCGAGCCGGCCGCGAGGGTGACGCTGGTGGCGGTCACGGTCGCCGGGTCGAGGGCTTCCGAGAGCTCGGCCGTGACGGTCACGTCGACGGCCACGCCGGTCGCGTCGGCCAGCGGGCTGCGGTCGGTCACGGTCGGGGCGGCGGTGTCGACGGTGATCGTCCGGGCGGCCGACGCGGGCGAGGTGTTGGGCGCGGCGTCGGTGGCCTTGGCGGTGTACACGTGGACGCCGTCGGCGACGTCGGTCAGGTCGATCGACCAGGTCCCGCCGGCGGTCGCGGTCGTGGTGCCCTTGGAGGTCGCGCCGTCGAACAGTTCGACCGTGCTGGCGGCCTCGGCGCTGCCGGCCAGGGTCAGGTCGCCGTCGAGGTCGTAGCCGTCGCCGGCCGGGGTCGTGATGGTCGGGCGCGTCCGGCGGCGTGGTGTCAGCCGGGGTGATGACGACGTAGTTGATCTTGGTGTTCGTGCCGCCGATCGGGTCGATCGTCAGCCGGCCGTCGCTGACCGTCGCGCTGACGGTCGCCGCGGACCAGCGCGCGGCGCCGGTGCCCGGGACGTAGCTGTCGATGGCCTTGACGCCCTCGACGTTGAGCTCGTGGGACGTCGGGTCGGCGCCGGGGGTCGCGTCGCCGACGCTGACCTCGACGCTGTACGTGCCGTTGGGGACGGCGATCTCCCAGGCACCCGGCAGGGCGACGTTGGCGAAGTTGGTGACGTTGTTGCCCTGCATGTGCATGAGCGTGTCGACGCGCTGGTCGGGGGACGTGGCGTCGTTCCGGTCGCGGCCGTTGCCGACCAGGCTGCGCGGGGTGGCCGTGGCGGGCACGACCCAGCCGAAGCCCCGGACGTTGGCGTAGTTCTGGCCGAAGTCGCGGGTGTAGCCGGCCGGGACGGGCGTCGCGGTCTCGTTCTGGAAGTTGACCCGGACCGGGAAGACCGCGGCGGGCGGGCTGGCCACATCGGGCAGGGCCGTCGCGGCGGCGCTCGCGGCGGACACGTTGCCCGAGGCGTCGAGGGCGCGGACCTGGTAGGCGTACAGGGTGCCGCTGGTCAGGCCCGTGTCGGTGTACGAGGAGGCGCTGACGGGGCTCGCGTTGACCTTCGTGTACGGGCCTTCGGGGTTGGGCGCCCGGTACACGTCGTATCCGGCCAGGTCGGCCTCGCCGTTGTCGGCCCAGTCGAGGTCGACCGAGGTCGTGCTCGGGGTCGTGGTCACGAGCCCGGTCGGGGCGGCCGGGGCGGTCAGGTCGTTCGTCAGCAGGAAGTCGCCGAAGCGGAAGACGAGAGACGCCGGCGTCGCCGTCCGATTGCGATGCGTCGCGAAGATGCCGGCGAAGGTCTTGGGCGTGCCGCCAGTCTCGAGCGGGATCCCGGTGAAGAAGCTCGCGGGCACGGTGACCGCCGCGCCCACGGAGACCGGTGCCCCGCCGTCGATCCGGTAGGTCGCGGTCGCGGTGTTCGTCGCCGGGGTCCAGGACCAGGCTCAGCCGGACGGTGGAGGCCGACACGGTCAGGTTGCCGGTGTTGACCTCGTCGCCGGCCGCCGTGCCGTTGGAGACGCCCGCGATCTCGCGCGGCGAGCTGGACCCGCATCTGGGTCGTCGAGACCGAGGCCACGACCACCTTGGCGTAGTTGTCCTCGTTGATGCCGAACCACAGGCCGGCCTGCTCCGCCTGGTTGTTCCCGGCGGGCGGATTGACGAGCGTCGTCTCGAGGCGGACCGGGCCGGCAGTTCCGTTGAAGGCCACGCCCAGGGCGTTGTGCTGGCCGTTCGATGCGCCGCCCGTGGTGGCCGGGGTCTTGAACTGGATGCCGGCTCGTCGTGGTGATGTCGAGCGTGCCCGGGGCTGCCGTGTTGAGGTCCAGGTTCGCCGGCAGGTAGCCGCCGCTGGTCGACGGCTGGATCATCGTGAAGCCCGTGCCGAGGCCGTCCTTGTCGACGACGCCGCCCTCACCCGCGCCCCAGCCGAGGCTGAACGGCAGGCTCACCGGGACGGACGAGCAGGGCAACGGCGAGAACGGAGCACACGTGGGGTTGATCGTGGCGAAGTCCCACGTGGTGGCGGCCAGGGTCCGGCCGGCGAGATCGGCGATCGTCGCCGCGAGGCTGACCGTGTAGGTCGTGCCGGGGGCGAGGTCGGCGGTCCGGGTTCAGGCTGATCGTGTCGGTCAGCTCGTCGTAGTCGACGGTCGCCGGGACCGCGGTCGAGCCAGGCCCCGTGAGGGTGACGCTGGTGGCGGTCACGGTCGCCGGGTCGAGGGCTTCCGAGAGCTCGGCCGTGACGGTCACGTCGACGGCCACGCCGGTCGCGTCGGCCAGCGGGCTGCGGTCGGTCACGGTCGGGGCGGCGGTGTCGACGGTGATCGTCCGGGCGGCCGACGCGGGCGAGGTGTTGGGCGCGGCGTCGGTGGCCTTGGCGGTGTACACGTGGACGCCGTCGGCGACGCCGGTCAGGGCGATCGTCCAGGTCCCGCCGGCGGTCGCGGTCGTGGTGCCCTTGGAGGTCGCGCCGTCGAACAGCTCGACCGTGCTGGCGGCCTCGGCGCTGCCGGCCAGGGTCAGGTCGCCGTCGAGGTCGTAGCCGTCGCCGGCCGGGGTCGTGATCACGGGCGCGTCGGGCGGCGTGGTGTCGGTCGGGTTGACCGTGGCGAAGTCCCAGTGGTGGCGGCCAGGGTGTTGCCGGCGAGGTCCGTCGATGGTCGTGCCGAGGCTGACCGTGTAGGTCGTGCCGGGCTCGAGGTCGGTGGTCGGGTCAGGCTGATGGTGTCGGTCAGCGCGTCGTAGTCGACGCTCGCGGGGACCGCGGTCGTGCCGGCCGATGAGGGTGACGCTGGTGGCGGTCACGGTCGCCGGGTCGAGGGCTTCCGAGAGCTCGGCCGTGACGGTCACGTCGACGGCCACGCCGGTCGCGTCGGCCAGCGGGCTGCGCGCGGTCATGGTCGGGCGCGGCGGTGTCGACGGTGATCGTCCGGGCGGTCGACGCGGCCGAGGTGTTGGGCGCGGCGTCGGTGGCCTTGGCGGTGTACACGTGGACGCCGTCGGCGACGTCGGTCAGGGCGATCGATCCAGGTCCCGCCGGCGGTCGCGGTCGTGGTGCCCTTGGAGGTCGCGCCGTCGAACAGCTCGACGGTGCTGGCGGCCTCGGCGCTGCCGGCGAGGGTCAGGTCGCCGTCGAGGTCGTAGCCGTCGGCGGCCGGGGTCGTGATCATCGGCGCGTCGGGCGGCGTGGTGTCGGCCGGGGTGATGACGACGTAGTTGATCTTGGTGTTCGTGCCGCCGATCGGGTCGATCGTCAGCCGGCCGTCGCTGACCGTCGCGCTGACGGTCGCCGCGGACCAGCGCGCGGCGCCGGTGCCCGGGACGTAGCTGTCGATGGCCTTGACGCCCTCGACGTTGAGCTCGTGGGACGTCGGGTCGGCGCCCGGGGTCGCGTCGCCGACGCTGACCTCGACGCTGTACGAGCCGTTGGGGACGGCGATCTCCCAGGCACCCGGCAGGGCGACGTTGGCGAAGTTGGTGACGTTGTTGCCCTGCATGTGCATGAGCGTGTCGACGCGCTGGTCGGGGGACGTGGCGTCGTTCCGGTCGCGGCCGTTGCCGACCAGGCTGCGCGGGGTGGCCGTGCCGGGCACGACCCAGCCGAAGCCCCGGACGTTGGCGTAGTTCTGGCCGAAGTCGCGGGTGTAGCCGGCCGGGACGGGCGCGGTCTCGGACTGGAAGTTGACCTGGACCGGGAAGACCGCGGCGGGCGGGCTGGCCACATCGGGCAGGGCCGTCGCCGCGGCGCTCGCGGCGGACACGTTGCCCGAGGCGTCGAGGGCGCGGACCTGGTAGGCGTACAGGGTGCCGCTGGTCAGGCCCGTGTCGGTGTACGAGGAGGCGCTGACGGGGCTCGCGTTGACCTTCGTGTACGGGCCTTCGGGGTTGGGCGCCCGGTACACGTCGTAGCCGGCCAGGTCGGCCTCGCCGTTGTCGGCCCAGTCGAGGTCGACCGAGGTCGTGCTCGGGGTCGTGGTCACGAGCCCGGTCGGGGCGGCCGGGGCGGTCAGGTCGGCTGCGGCCAGCAGGAAGCGATCGAACGTGACCGGGACCTCGGCCGCCGTCAGGGTGAAGGCGAGGATCCCCGCCTTCGATGAGCTGTTGAAGAACGCCGCGCGGTTCGCAGCCGGGATCGTGAACGTCGGGGCCGACACTCGGCCGCTCGTCACGGTCGGTAGGTCCTGCGGGACGGCGCCGTTGACGGCGTAGCGGGCGCGGACCACGCCAGTCGTGGGCTCCGCGATGAGGATGAGATCGAGGGTCGTGATGCTTGCCCACGCCGAAGTGCTGAAGACCAGGTAGCCGACCTCGGCACGCACGCTGTTGACTTCCTGGAAGAACTGGATATGCCGTTCCGTGGCGGTGTTGGCGCCGGCGACGAACTTGATGTAGTTGTCCTGGTTCGGGCCAAGGAAGACGCCGCCCTGCTGGGGCGACGCGGCTGATGTTCGTCAACGGTCCGACGATCCGGGTCGAGGCGACGAAGGGCTCCGAGCCGTCGAAGGTCAGCTCGAGGCCGTTCTTCATCGTGTTCCCGCCAGTGTTCGAGCCGGTCGTGGCGGTCACGACGAGATGTCCGGGATCGGTGACGAGATCGAGCTTGGACGCCTGGTAGTGGTCTCCAAGCGTGTTCGCCTGGACGCTCGTGAAGCCGGTCCCCTGCCCGTCCTTGTCGGCGATCGTTCCCGCGACGTCGGCGTCGAACCCGAGCGTCACGGGGGTGATCGGCGCTGCCGCGGCCGCAACCTCGGTCTGGTTCTGCGCCCGCGGCGCCGCCAGCGTCGTCGCCACGGCGCTGGGCAGCAGGCTGGTCGAGGAAGACCACGACCAGCATCGCGGTGATGGACACCAGGGGGCGCCGGGCGCGGCGATGCCGGCGTGACGGTGCGCGAACCGCGGCGAAGCAGTCGTCGCAGCAAGCGACTTCGTGACAAGCGGATGAGCCCCCATGTAGGTTCGGTGCGAAGAACCCGGAGGCTAGGTCGTTGTGCGTGCCGGCTCACAACGGTAGAACTACGGAGATGGGGCACTGGCGACCGCACGACCGGTGCGTACAGGCACCACGTCGACGGTCCGCTGCCGCTCGGCGGAGGTCCGCGAGACCCTAGGAGCGGAGGGCCACCCGCGGGTTCGGTCGTCGCTCCACTGCGCCGGCGTGGCGTGTCGGCCAGGACAGGAAGCGCCGGGTCGCGGCGGTGCGATTCGGGACGCCGAGCTTGCGAAGGACGCTCGCGACGTGACTCTCCACCGTTCGCGTGGAGATGTGCAGGGTGTCCGCGATCTCCCGGTCGGTCAGGCCCGCGGCGAGCTTCTCCAGGATCTCCGCTTCCCGGCTCGGTCAGGTCCATCCGCTCGTCGCTGGTCGCCGCCAGACCGCCGACAACGGCATCGACGAAATGTCGCAGGGTCGCCGCCGCCATGCGACGGGACATCGCCAGGTCCCCGGTCCCGCATCCGCGGATGACGCGGACGAACGCGGACTTGGAGATGTCCTTGGTCAGATACCCGCTTGCCCCCGAGCTCAGGGCCCGTACGGCTTCGACGTCGTCCGCTGCGTCCGAGAACAGCACGACAGAGACACCCGGGAGCCGAACGGTCAGGTCCCGGATCAGGTCCTGGCCGGTCATGTGGATGACATGCGGGTCGAGGAGAACGACGTCCGGACGGAGCAGGACCGCGGCCTTCAGTGCCGCGGTCGGTGTCGCGGCCTCACCGACGATCTGGATGCCCGGGACGGACAGGGTCTCGCGGAGAAGCGCCGGCGCGGCCGCCCGATCGACGACGAGGACGCGGACGGTCGAGGGTGGCCTCATCCGCGGACCATGAGCCCCCGGATGCGACGTCGGCGTCGGCCGATACGTTCATCCATCTCTGTCCTGCGCGCTCGGCGGTCGGTATCGGCAGGTCCACTTGACCAGCCCGCCCGTCCTAGTGACGCCGTCCAGCTCCTCGCGGCTGGGATCGATCAGCGATCGACGTCGTCCGCCGCAGCGTACATGGAACTTTCGTGCCGAGTGGTGCGCTCGCGCACCACCAGTTCAGCTCTCAGCCCGGAAGAGACGCATCGAAGCAGGTCGCGACCCTCCCCGGACCCGTCTGGGTCTGTTCGGTCCGTCGACAGGCTTCATCGGAGGCGCCGGCGCACGGCCAGAAGTCCTGTTCGATGGCGCGCCGAAGGTACTAGTCCGGTGCCCAGATGCAAGCGACAGTTCTCGATCGGTGCGTGCGCCCCGAAAGAACCGACCGCGCCCACGCGTACGATCGGGCACATGGCGAACTATCGAGCTGAACTGGCCGTGGCGATATTCGCCATCGTCGTGCTCGTCGGGTAGTGGTGATGCTCGGGAGCGTGGAACCTCGAGCGGTTCCCGACGACATCGCCATCGCGCCGGCGTCACCGATCGGCGTGCCGAGTCCCCCGGTCGAGCGCGCGGTCTACCTGGTGCCCTTCGGCGACTTCCCGCGTGAGGATGCCGATGCGCTGGTCGCCCACTACTGACATTCGTGCGGTCGGCGCCGGCGAGACGAGTCGGTACCATCCGGCCCATGGCGAACTATCGAGCTGAACTGGCCGTGGCGATCTTCGCCATCGCCGTGCTCGTCGGGTACGTGGTCATGCTCGGTAGCGTGGGTCCTCGACCGACTCCCGACGATGTCGCGATCGGTCCGGCATCACCGATCGGGGTGCCGATCCCGCCAGTCGAGCGCGCGGTCTACCTGGCGCCCATCGGCGACTTCCCGCGTGCGGACGCCGACGCCCTCGTGGCCCACTACCTCGAGAAGTTCGACCTGGCCATCGAGGTCCTGCCGTCCATCCCCGTCCCCTCGGGTGCGATGGACGCGGAGCGCGACCAGCTCGTCGCGGAACGCCTGCTCGACGCGATCGCGGCGACCGACGTGGTTGCGGCCGATCCGGAGGCCGTCGTCATCGGACTGACGGACGTCGACATGTACATCGCCGCCCGGGACTGGCGATATGCCTATGGCCTGCGTTCCGGTGGCACGCTCGCAATCGTCTCCGCCGCGCGCATGGATGACGGCTTCGCGACCGAGGAGCGACAGGGACCAGCGCCTCCGCAAGATGGTGACGAAGAACCTCGGCATCCTCTATTTCGGGCTCGGGGTCAGCGACGATCCTCGGAGCGTCCTCTACCGGGACATCCTCGGACCCGACGACCTCGACTACGCCAGCGAGGACTTTTGACCGGCGTTTCCTACTGGCGCTCGGCTGCGGCGTTCTCGGCCCAACGAATGTCGAGGATCTTCGTCACGAGCGCGACGGGGATGGGCTTGTCGGCCGCGAAGCGGATCGTTCCGCTCCCGAACAGGTGTGGCGCCAGCTCATCGCCGCACGCCTGGATGACCGCCTCGCTCGCCGGGAAGAGGCTGTAGTGCGCCTTGTACGCGTCGTACGAGACGAGGAACTGGCCGCCATGGCTCTTGAAGGCCGGCATCTTGTAGGAGATGACCTCGGTCGCCTCGGGGACGGCAGCCTTGATCGTCGATCGAAGGAGCTCCATGGCGGCGCGCCGTTCCGGGGGCAGGGTCGCGATGTACTCGTCGACGGTGGTCGGTGTCGCCATCTCCTGTCCTTCCCTCAGCCGCCGCCTCTGTTCCCGGCGTTGCTGGCTCATGGCAAGCCTACCCGCCGAAGGGTCGAGGGCGGGTGCAACGTGGCTCGGGTAGCGTGTCCGGGTAACGGAGGTACCTATGAGCAGGATCATCGCGTTCACGAGCATCACTCTCGACGGCGTCATGCAAGCCCCCGGTCGCCCCGACGAAGACACCCGAGGCGGTTTCGAGCATGGTGGCTGGGCGACCCCCTATTCGGACGAAGCGATGGGCAAGATATCGACCGAGAGCATGGCTGGGACCGGCGCTCTGCTGTTCGGCCGGCGCACCTACGAGGACTTCTACGGGTTCTGGCCGAATCAGACGGATAACCCGTATACCGATGTCCTCAATGAGTCGAAGAAGTACGTCGCCTCACGATCGCTTGACGAGCCGCTCCCCTGGAAGAATTCCACGCTCCTCGAGGGCGACGCCGCGGATGCGGTGGCCAAGCTCAAGGAGGAACCGGGCAAGGACATCGTGATCCTGGGCAGCGGTGAATTGGTCCGCTCGCTGATGCCGCGCGGGCTCATCGACCGGTTCGTGCTGCTGGTCCACCCGCTCGTCCTGGGCACCGGCCAGCGACTGTTCGCGGACGATGGATCGGATACCAAGTTGCGCCTGAGCGACACGAAGACCACGCCCAAGGGCGTCGTCATCGCGACCTACGAGATCGCGAGCTAGTCGGTCAGTCGAAGTACCAGCGGACGAGGTTCATCGGGCTGCCTGGTGGCGAGATCTCGACCATGACCTTGTCGGAGTCGGACGGGCGCTTGCACGTCGACACGATGTAGTCCGCGCCGCTCTTGAACGGCGACGGGCCGTCGAACTGCAGGACGTTCCAGGGCTTCGATCCGACGGCGAACCAGGGCTCCTCGGCGTCGCCCGCGTCCGGCCACGTCATCGAAAGCTCGTAGCTGACGACGTCGGTCCAACCCTGGCGATCGGGGTCGTCCGTGACGCAGCGGATGGAGCCCTCCCTGGGCGACGTCTTGTCGACGCGGACCTCGATGTCCCGAACCGTCAGCGTCTGGCCGAACGAGCCCGACTTCGTCGAGATCCTGGGCGTCCCTTCCGGCGTTGGGTCGTGGGTCGGCTTTGGTGTCGGCTTGGGAGTCGGCTTCGGCGTGGGCTTGGGCGTCGGCCTTTCGGTGGCTCGCGGTGTCGGGTCCGGCGTGGGCTCGGCGGTCGGTCGCGGGGTCGGCGTTGGGTCCGGGGCCGGGGTCGGGGTCGGCGTGGGCTCGGCCGTCGGGGTCGGAGATGGCTCGTCGGTCGGCGGATCGGCCGGGTCGGCCGGGTCGGCTGGTTCGGTGGACGCGGCGGCCCCGACGATCGCGATCGACGACGATGCCGATGCGTCCGGTAACGCGGTCCGACTGCCAAGCCCGGCGACGACGATGGCGACGCCGACGATGAACGCGAGGCTGAGAACGCCACCTGCGAGCGACGTGAGGCGGCGCGGCAGGCTGGGAGGTTGCTGGGACATCCGCCGGATGATAGCCGCCGTGATGCGCGCCGCTTCATGGGCCGATGGTCCGGTCGGCCCCGAGGCTGCTACGGTGACCGGCATGTCCGACGACGCCGCACATTCCCCGCGTCGACCCCTCGAGCTCGGGGTCAACCTGCCCTACGTCGAGGGCGCGATGGACGGGCGGACGCCGCGCTGGTCGGACGTCCTGGCGATGGCGCAGACGGCAGAGTCGATGGGCTTCGATGCCGTCTGGATCTCGGATCACGTCGGGTTCGGAGATCCCGCCGGGGAGTGGAGCGGCGCCTGGGAGTCGTGGACGCTCCTGTCGGCGCTCGCCGCGTCGACGGATCGCGTCGCGCTCGGCAACTACGTCCTCGCGGTCTCGTTCCGCAATCCCGCGTTGCTCGCCAAGATGGCCGAGACGCTCGACGAGATCAGCGGCGGGCGCGTCATCCTGGGTCTCGGGGCGGGCTGGAACGAACCCGAATACACGAGCTACGGCGTCCCGTTCGACGATCGATTCCGGCGCTTCGAGGATGCCCTGCGGATCGTCACCGACATGCTCCGCCACGGCTCATCGACCTATGACGGTTCGACGATCCAGACCCGCAGCGCCCGCATCGAGCCGCGCGGCCCGCGCCCGAACGGGCCTGCCGGTGATGGTCGGCGCGAACGGTCCGCGGATGCTCCGCCTGACGGCCGAGCTGGCGGACCATTGGAACGGCGGCATGCCGAGCCTCGACGAGCTGCCCGGGATGCTCGAGGAGATCGACGAGGTCTGTCGCGCCGCGGGGCGGGATCCAGCGACGCTCACCCGGTCGATGGAGGTGCTGGTCCGGACGGTCGCGGCGCCGGCGGGCGTGCCGGCGGAGGAGAACGAGATCCGCGGCGAGCCGGAGGAGGTCGCGGCGAAGCTCCGGGCGTTCGCCGACCTCGGCCTCGACCACCTTCAGATCCAGCTGCGCCCGAACTCGATCGAGGGCCTGGCGGCGTTCGCCCCGGTCATGGAGCGGTTACGCGAGGCTCGGCCTCAGACCCAGTGATTGTCGTGCCGAAGGTAGAACGCCAGCCGTTCCTCCTCCGTCATCACCTCGCCCTTCGAGACGCGTGCGAGCGTCTCGAAGTAGTCCTCACGCGGGGCCCCCGGCGCGAAGAGCAACAGCATCGACGCCGGCTCTCCGGACTCATTGCGGAAGCCATGGATGCCGCCTTCGGGCACGAACAGGAAGTCACCCGGCGCCCCGTCGATCCAGCCGTTGCCGTCGAAGAGCCGGACCGTGCCCGAGAGCACGTAGAATGACTCGGAGATGGTCCGGTGGAAGTGCGGTCCCGGGCCGCTCGGCTCGGCGGACATCTCCCATCGATACAGGCCGAATTGACCGTCGGTCGAGTCGGTCGTGGCCAGGAAGTGCGCCGTCCCTCCGTTGGCGTATGTCACCTCTGGCGACTGGCTCGCCGGCCGGAGCCGGGCGCTGGCTTCTCCGGTGTCGCCGTGGTAGCGCGGCTCGGGGTAGGACAAGCGATGACCTCAGGCGGCGAGGTCCTCGATCGTGACCTCGATCATCGGTGAGTATGCCGCCATCGCGTCGACGTCCATCCCGTTCCAGGCGTTCGCGACGACCCAGTCGGCGACGGAGCGGCGCTCGGTCGGGTCGGTGATGACGCGGGCGGTTGCCGGCAGGTCCGCCCCCGCGCTGCCGCGCTTGAGATGGAACGTGAGATGTGGGTCCGCCTCGAGGTTCAGCAGCCAGGCGCGCTTTCGATCCGCGCGCGGTGTGCCGGTGATGATCAGCCGGCCGTCGATGTTGTGGAAGACGATCTCGATGCGGCGCGGTTCGCCGGTCTTGCGACCGGTCGTGGTGATGTCGATGCGGTGACCGCGGGACAGGGAATGGAGGATCTGGTCGTTCATGTGGGGCAGTGGTCTCCTTGTGACCACCAACGTACGCCTGTCACTTGCACATCGCAAGTCAGTCGTTGGGCTTCGACGTCCATGTCGGGTCAGGGCCGGCCAGCCATTCCGTGTCGAACCGACCCGCGGCGTGGATGGCTGTCAGTCTCAACTCGCCCGTCCCTGTGTTCGTGAAGCCGTGCGACTCGCCTGGCGGGCTGACGACGATGTGGCCGCCGTCGACGACCACCGTTTCGTCGCCGATCTGGAACGTCGCCTGCCCGGATTCGACGACGAACACCTCGGCGTATGGGTGCCGGTGCAGCTTCGGGCCGATGCCCGGCTGCGAGTGCACGAGGATCACGGAGAACGGGGCGTCCTCGTGTTCCGCGCCGACGAATTCGTGGGCATGCGGACCGTGGGCAAGGTCGTCGAACGGCACCAGCTTTGCCATCGTTGCCTCGTTTCGTGTCGGCGATCGGACAGTGACAAAGAAAGAATGAACCGATTCGCCCCTTCCGGACGCCATTACATCGAGGGACCGAACGACAACGGCCTAATTGACGCCTGCGCCCGATCCCTGCAAGGAGGGACGCCATGGTCCGATCAAGTCATCGATCAAGGGCCAAGAGATGGTTCGCGAGTGTCACCGCCGTCGTCCTGATCGCGGTCGCCACGCTGATCCCCGCCGCGTCCGTCATCGCGGCCGAACAGCCGAACCCGGTGCTCGACTGGAACATCAACGCGGTCAACGCCATCGGCAACCCGCCGACCAACGCGATCCCCGGCCTCGGCCAGCCGCCTCCGCTCGCCGTGATCCACCTGGCGATGGTGCAGGGGGCCGTCTATGACGCGGTCAATGCCATCGACGGCGGGCACCGGCCATATCTCAGCGGCCTGCCCTCGACGCCTGGCGCCTCGATGGCCGCCGCCGTCGCCACGGCTGCCCATGACGTGCTCTTGGGACTTCCACCACTCCCACCGAACGCCCCCGAAGCCATGCGGGCGAACGTGGCTGAGCTGTATCGGCTCTACATGCTCGACATCCCCGCGGGCACGGCCAAGACCCAAGGGATCGCGATCGGCCGGGCAGCCGCGACCGCCATGAACGGGAATCGCTCCACTGACGGCCGCTTCCAGGGCTCAGCGACCTGGCCGATCGGCACGCTCAAGGGCGAATGGCGCCCGGTGGAGACCGCCAATGCGAACGTGTTCGCCTGGGTCGCCAACGTCCGTCCGTTCACGCTGAAGAGCACGGGTCAGTACCGCACGGAGGGGCCGTATGACCTGGCAAGCCCCGAGTGGGCGGCGGAATTCAACGAAGTGAAGCGGCTGGGATCGAATGCGGTCCCAAGCGCCCGCACCGAAGCGCAGAACCGCCTCGCCAGCTTCGTCTCCTTCAATCTGTTCTCGGCCTTCAATCGAACGTTGCGCGAGATCGCAGTGGCGAACGGCCTATCGACTGCCGAGCAGGCGATGCTTTTCGTCAGGTCGAGCATATCGGCGGCCGACGCCCTGATCGGCTGCTGGGACAACAAGGAACACTGGTTGCAGTGGCGACCGCAGACGGCTATCCGCCTGGCGGACCAGGACGGTAATCCGGACACCGTGGCGGACCCCAACTGGACCGCCCAATTCCAGAACCCGGGATACCCGGACAATCCGTCCGGCTTCAACTGCTTCACTGCCGGCTGGTTCTACGCTGCGAGGCAGTACTTCGGGACCGACAAGATGTCCTTCCAGGTCACGAGCGCGGGAACCGCGCCGCTGCCGCAACCGGTGACGCGGAACTACACGCGGTTCACCGGCATCATGAAAGACGCCATCGAAGGCCGCATCCTCATCGGCTACCACTTCCGGAGCGCCGACGTCCAGGGCGCCTGGCTCGGGAAGAAGGTCGCCCAGTGGGTAGACAAGCACTACTTCGCGCCCGTCGACTGACGGTCCGCTGAAGCTGCCCCCGGTCCTTTGGGGAGGACCGGGGGCCTTCTCTTGCGTGCAGAATGTCCGCACCCGAACCGCAGCAGGAGCGAGGAGTCGTGACCTCGACCGAGCCACCCGAGGCCGACGAGGCTTTCTGGCGAGACTTTCTGACCCGGGGCCACGACGTCGAGCGTCGTACCAGGCGGGTCTTCCTGCACCTCCCGCACGAGCCGCGCTGTCGCCTTTGCGCCGCTCCGTTCGCGGGTATCGCCGCGCCGGTGATGCGGCTGATCGGGAAGCGACCGTCGGACTCGAATCCGACCATGTGCAACTCGTGTTTCACGTTCGTCGCCAAGAATCATGGCGGCGCCGAGATCGAACTCACCATGCTCTTCGCCGACATCCGTGGCTCCACGACCCTGGCGGAGGGGATGTCGTCGGCGCAGTTCCACGGCCTCCTCGACCGGTTCTACACGACGGCGTCCAAGGTCGTGTTCGACCATGACGGGACGGTCGACAAGTTCGTCGGCGACGAGCTCGTGGCCACGTTCTTCCACCTCCTGAGCGGAAAGCGGCATGCGGCGAAGGGCATCGAGGCCGCCGAAGCGCTGCTTCGGGCCACCGGCCACGCGGACGTGGGCGGTCCGTGGGTGCCCATCGGAGCGGGCGTGCATACGGCGCTCGTGTGGTTCGGTGCCGTCGGGCGAGGTGAGCGAGTCGAGCTGACGGCGGTCGGAGATGCGGTCAACACAACGGCGCGCCTGGCCTCGATGGCGAAGGCGGGAGAGATCCTGGTGACGACCGACGCCGCGACGGCGGCGGACCTCGACCCGGGGCTTCAGCGCCGCCAACTCGAGCTCAAGGGGAAGCAGATCCCGATCGAGGTCGTAAGCGTGCGCGTAGACGGTGGCGAGCCAGTCAGCCCTCGATGACGAGGACCAGTTTGTCGACGGCCGATTCGGCGCCCCACAGCTCGCCGGGTCGGCCCAGGAGCTGGCGGACCGAGGCGTCAGGGCTCGTCAGCTCGATGGCATCGAAGGCCTCGGTCGCCGGATCGAACCTGACGATCGCGTTCCCGCCGAAGTCGGTCAGCCAGACGATGTCGCGCTCGTCGACGTAGACCGCGTAGGCCTGCGGCCCGTCCCCGGGGAGCGGCCACTCCTGCCACTCGCCCGTCGCCGGATCGTGGACCGCGACCTGTCCGGCATCCCACTCGCTGACCCAGATCCGGCCACGTGAGTCCGACCAGACCCGCCGGGCCCCCTGGCCGGCCGTCGGCGGCTCGACGATCGTGGCGGCACCCGTCGTCGTGTCGACCCGGGCGATGTGGCTGCCGGCGAGCGACGCGTACCAGATGTCGCCACCGGGCGTGACCGTGATGCCGTACGGGCCGCGGCCCTCCGGATCGTCGAAGACGTCCATCTCGCCGGTTGCCGGGTCGAGCCGTCCGTACACGCCGGACTGGCCGGTGAACCACAGCGTGCCCGCGGGGTCGAAGACGGCCGTGTTGAGGTTCGCGTCCGGTCGATCGGCCGGCAGGTCGAACGCGCGGACCTCGTCGGTCTCGCCGTCGACGCGGACGATCGCGTTGAGGCCGCCGTCCGTGATCCACGCGGCGTCATCCGGGCCGGTGATCACGCCGTGCGGCGCGGACCCGGACCCGAGCGGGATCTCGCGGATGTCCTCGGTCGCCGGGTCGAAGTGACCGAGCACGCCCTTGTGCTGCCCGGTGTACCAGACGCCGCCGTCGGCCGCCGGGTGCGACGTCGTGCGGGTGCGAGCCGGCCGGGACGTCGAACTCGCGGATCTGAAGCGCGACCGGCCCGGCCGCGGCTGGGGAAGCGCCGGTGGCGGTGCTGGGGGTCGGCGTGGCCGGGGACGCGGTCGAAGTGGCCGACGGCGAGGCCGAGGGTGCCGCGGCCGTCGGACTCTGACTGCCTCCGGTCGGCGCGCACGCGACGACAAGCAGCGCACCGAGCGCGAGCACGAGCCCGCGCGGAAGGCGCCCTCGTGGCGGCCGCGCCTCGGAACGTACCGGCATGCCGCCAGTTTGCCGCAGGAGGCTCCGGTGCGCCGGATTCTACGGGTCGCGCCGCTCCCATTCCGCCTGGCGCGGCCGGCCCATCGCCTCCCACGCCTCGAGGCCGCCGCCGAGTCGCAGCGCATGGACGACCTGCCGCGCCGCCAGACCGATGATCGACGTGAAGGTCGGATACGCGAACTCGATCTCCGCCAGCTGCTCGACCGGCATGTCGGCGGCCATGGCCGTCGCGGCGATCTGGACGACCTCGACCGCCTGCTCACCGATGACATGGGCGCCCAGCACCCGATGCGTGTCTGGATCCACGACGAGCTTCGCGAAACCATCCGTGCGCCGGTCGATGACCGCTCGATCGAGGTCGCCGTACGAGACCTTGCCGATCACGACGTCGTGCCCGCCGGAGCGCGCGGCGGCTTCGGTGAGGCCAACGGACCCGTACTCGGGATCGGTGAAGCCGCCGTGCGCCACGATCGTGTGGTGCAGCTCGCGACGCCCGTCCCCGACGGCGTTCTCGGCGGCGATGCGGCCTTCGTAGGTCGCGCTCTGGACCAGCATCATCCGTCCCGTGATGTCGCCGGCGGCCCAGATGTGCGGCGCGGACGTTTGCAGGCGGTCGTCGACCTTGATGTAGCCCCGGTCCGTCTCGACGCCGGCTTCCGCGAGTCGCAGGTCGTCCAGGTTTCCCGGCCAGCCGACGGCCAGCATCACGGACTCGACGTCGAGGTCGACCGGTCGATCGCCGGTCCGATAGGACAGTCGCAGTTCGCGGTCGTCACGCGTGATGGCGTCGACCCCGCTGATGCCGGTGATCACCTCGATGCCGTTCGCCGTGAACGCCGCAGCAAGTGCCGCGGAGATGTCCTCGTCCTCGCCCGGCACCACGCGAGGGGCCAGCTCCAGGAGCGTGACCGCGGTGCCAAAGGCCGCGAAGACGGACGCGAGCTGGGCTCCGGTCGCCGCCGCGCCCACGATCGCCATGGACCTCGGGAGTGCGCGCAGCTCCCACACGTCGGAATGGGTGAGCGCGAGCTCGCTGCCCGGGAATGGGAGGCGGCGAGCGTGGCCACCGGCCGCGATGATGAACCGGTCCGCCTCGAGGACCTCGCCGCCGGCATCCTGGACGCCGTGCGGGCCGACGAACCCGACCGGCCCGCGACCAGCGATCAGCGTGACGCCGGCTCCCGCGAGGTGCCCGACGAGCTGCTTCTTCTCCTGCAGCTCGTAGACCGTGCGCTGGGTCGCGGCGAGCAGCGCCGCCAAGTCCACGCTCCCCTGCCCGGTGCTCGAGCCAGGGGGCGCTCCGAGTCCGTAGGCCGGCAGTTGCTCGATGTCGCGGAGCAGCCGCGCGGCCTTTGCGAGCACGCGCGTGGGCGCACACCCATCGTCCGTGCAGGTGCCACCGGGTCGGTCGCGCTCCACGAGCGCCACGCGCGCCCCGAGCTCCGCCGCACGCAACGCCGCCGTCGTGCCCGCGGGACCTCCACCGATGACGATCAGGTCGAAGCGTTTCACCTGCGTAGCGTAACGACAGTCAGGCGGCGGTCGGCACCCTGCCCGCGGCGAGCATGTAGACGGCCGCCTCCTCGACGCCGTCGACGCCGAGCATCTCGTTGATCGCGTCGTCCATGAACGCCCCGATGCCGCATGCCCCGAGACCCATCGATGTCGCGGCCAGGTATGCGTTCTCGCCCACGTGTCCGGCCTCGAGGAGCCCGTACCGGTAACTCCGGTCCTGGTATTTCGGCCGCATCCGCTGGAGGATCATCGTGACGAACAGCACGACGCCGCACTCCCCGAGGAATTCCTGGGCGATGCCCTGCTCCACGACCGGCGCCCGGAAGTCGCCCGCCCGGACCAGCTCCAGGGCGTGCTCGCGATAGGCGTAGTGGTAGACGCCGGGCTCGACGCCCTCGACTCGGTGGACCACCGGATAGAGCTCGATCGGATACAGCGCGCCCGACGACGGCGCCGCGCGCCGGGCGTTGCCGTGCAGGTCCGGCGCGTGATGCCGCTGGTCAGGAACAGGAGCCGCGACAGCTCCTCGAGCGTCATCGGCCAGTCGGCGCGTACGACCGTGTCGAGCGGCGCGTCACGATGGCGCGAGCCGTCGCGAGCCCGCGATCCAGCCCGGCGTCGAGGGCGACCGGCGGAAGCGCGACCATCGGCGCGCCCGGGTAGGTCTTGTACAGCTCGACCGGTTGGCCCCAGTTCGCGACGGACCCGAAGGCATCGAGGAGCCCGGGCTTGCTCCACTGGTGGTAGATGACGCCGACGTCGGAGCCGGCCTCGATCGGCGGCGCCGGTCGCAGCCCGCGGCCGAGGACGAGCCCGCCGACGCCGCCGATCGCGAGCCCGAGCAGGCCGCGACGCGACACGAGGGCTCGCGCGAGCCACGCGACGTCGGGCCGGTTCGGATCCCGGTCCGCGTCGGACGTCGACCGTCGACCGCGACGGCGCGGTCGCGGCCGCGGCGGCGCTCGGCCGCCGACGCGCGGAGCGACCTCCAGCGGAACCGGGCGTAGCCGATCAGGCGCTCGCGGTTGAGCCACACGTGGGCGAGCCGAACCCGCCCATCACGTAGCCCGACACCGTGTGATACCAGAAGTCGTTGAGGTCCCAGAGGTCGGCGATGATGCCGGTGATAGCCGTGACGAGGGCGCTCACCAGGAGGCCGACGCTGGTCAGGAAGTCGAGGTCGCGGACGAGTCTGGTCATGCCGTGTCACCGCTGGGCGGGACTTCGCGACCACCCCTCGCGGGCCGTCGCGGTCCCGCTCACGAGATTTTAGACCAGGGCGCCACATGGCCGAAGAACGGCCCCGGCTCAGACTCCGTCCTCCTCCTGGAACACCACCTCGCGCTTCTTCCGGATCGACGGCAGCACGGCGATCACCAGGGCGCCGACCGCGGCGATCAGGAGCACCAGCGAGATGGGCCGCGTCACGAAGACCGACGGATCGCCGTGCGAGATGATCAGGGCGCGGCGGAGGTGCTGCTCCAGCAGCGGCCCGAGAACGAACCCCAGCAGGAGCGGCGCGGGCTCGCAGCCCAGCTTGACGAGGACGTAGCCGAGGAGCCCGAAGAACGCGATCGCGAAGACGTCGAACGGCGTTCTGGTTGAGCGAATACGTCCCGATGCACGCGAAGGCCACGATCGCCGGGAAGAGGACGTTGTACGGGATCGTCAGCAGCTTCACCCAGATGCCGATCAGCGGCAGGTTGAGCATCACCAGCATCAGGTTCCCGATCCACATCGAGACGATGAGGCCCCAGAACAGCGCTGGCTCGTCGATGATCACGTTCGGCCCCGGCGTGATGCCCTGGATGATGAACGCGCCGACCATGAGCGCCATGACGGGGTGCGCCGGCAGGCCCAGTGTGAGCAGCGGGATGAACGAGGTCTGGGCCGCGGCGTTGTTGGCCGATTCCGGGCCGGCGACGCCCTCGATCGCCCCGTGTCCGAACGTCTCCGGGTGCTTGGAGACGCGCTTCTCGACCGAGTAGGAGGCGAACGACGGCGAGGACGTGGCCGGCGCCCGGGAAGGACGCCCAGCACCGAGCCCAGGGCCGTGCCGCGCAGCACGGCGCGACGATGCGCCGGATGTCCTCCCGCGTCGAGCCACAGGTTCTTGACGGTCTTGATCGACGACCGTCGCGCGTCTGCTCGTCCTCGAGGTTGCGCAGGATCTCGGCGACGCCGAACATGCCGACCGCGACCGACACGAAGTTGATCCCGGAGAAGAGCTCCCGGACGCCGAAGGTGAAGCGCGGCGTGCCCGTGTAGATGTCCTGCCCGACCGTGCCGAAGCAGGAGTCCGAGGACGATCATCGCGAGCGCCTTGATGGTCGAGCCGCGCGCGAGCGCGATCGAGGCGATCAGGCCGAGCACGACGAGCGAGAAGAACTCGGCCGACCCGAATCCCAGCGCGATGCTCGCGAGCAGCGGGCGCGAACAGCACGACGACGAGGATGCCGACCGTGCCCGCGAAGAACGAGCCGAGCGCCGCGGTCGCGAGCGCCGGCCCGGCCCGCCCGCGACGCGCCATCTCGTGGCCGTCGATCGCGGTCACCGCCGACGAGGTCTCGCCCGGCAGGTTGATGAGGATCGCGGTCGTCGAGCCGCCGTACTGGGCGCCGTAGTAGATGCCGGCCAGCATGATCAGCGCCGTCACCGGCTCGAAGCTGAACGTGATCGGCAGGAGCATCGCGATCGTGGCCGTCGGCCCGATGCCCGGCAGGACGCCGACCAGCGTGCCAAGCAGCACCCCGACGAAGCAGAAGAGGAGGTTCTCCGGGCGTCAGCGCCGTCGCGAAGCCCAGGGCGAGGTTGTCGAGGAGGTCCATCGGCGTGCCTAGCACCGGGATCCAGGGGCCGAGGAGCGGCAGCCGCAGGCGCAGGGCGACGACGAAGATGAGGACGCACAGCGACGTCAGCCCGACCGCGACGAGCAACGGCCGACACCAGGCCGGTGCGCCGGCTCGCGAAGGCCGACATGAGGGCCGTCACGAAGATCGACGGGACAAGTCCGAGGCCTCGGACGGTCAGGCCGAAGAACGACGATCGCGCCGAGGATCAGGCCGACGGCCCGCCAGGGGATGGCGCCGATCGCCGCCGTCCTCGCCGGCCAGGAAGCCCTTGGCCGACGATGACGGCCGCCGAGGAGGACCAGGAGCGCCGCCGAGGACGAACGGGAAGTAGCCCGGGCCCATGCGGAGGGTCGACCCGATCTCGTACGACGTCGCGACGACGGCGAAGGCCAGGCCGAAGGCGACGAAACCAGCCCGGCGAGGATGTCCTTCGTGCGAGCGTGGCATGCCCGGCCCTCAGCGTCGGCGCGGCGAGGGTTGAGGCCACGGTGGGCGGGACGGCTGCGACTCGTCCCGCCCGTCTGCGGTCGCGCTACGGGGCTCACGCCCGGCTGCCTCGATGATCGGCTTCCAGAGCTCGATCTGCGCCTGGAGCTTCGCGGTGTGCGCCTCGGGCGTGGCCTGGTCCTCGGCGACCGGCAGCGTGCCAAGCTCGGCGAACTTGGCGATCACGTTCGCGTCCGTGAGCGCGGCCTTGAGCGCCGCCGGTGAGCGCCTGGACGATCTCGTCAGGCGTGTCCTTCGGCACGTAGAGGCCGTGCCACACGCTGACTGCGACGTCCGGCAACCCGCCCTCGGTCGTCGTCGGCACATCGGGCAGGGCGTCGTTGCGCTCCGGGCTGGTGATGGCATAGGCCTTGACCGTCGCCGGCCTTGATCTGCGTCGGTGGTGTTGGTCGTCTGGTCGCACATGAAGTCGACCTGCTCGCCGAGCAGGTCCTCCATCGCGGGGCCGGTCCCGTCGTAGGGGACCTCGGTGACCTTCGCGCCGATGGCGCTCATGAACAGCAGCCCGCACAGATGCGATGCGGCGCCGATGCCGGCGTTGGCGTAGGTCACGGTCGTCCCGTTCGCCTTCACGTAGTCGACGAGCTCCTGCAGCGTCGTCGGCTCGAAGACGCTTCCGTCCGATGATCGTCATCGGCACCTCGGTGACGAGGCCGATCGTCTTGAAGTCGACGAGCGGGTCGTACGGCAGGTCCGGGTAGAGCGATGGTGCCGTCGACATCCCGATGTGGTGCATCAGCACGGTGTAGCCGTCGGCGGCGGCCGTCGCGACCTGGCCGGCGGCCAGCGTCCCGCCGGCGCCCGCGACGTTCTGGACGATGATCTCCTGGCCGAGCGTTGCCGACATCGGCTCCGCGACGAGCCGGGTGACCGTGTCGGTAGGCCCGCCGGCCGCGAAGGGCACGACGATGCGGATCGGTGCTTCCGGATAGGCGATCGCCGGACTGGAAGCGGCCGAGGCGGGGGCTGAGGCTGAGGCCTGGCCAGAGGTCGCGGCAGGAGCCGACGGCGAGCCACCGGCTGGCGCGGCACAAGCGACGACGATCAATGCTGCCACCGCCAGCATGGCCCAGGGGCCTCGAGCGCTGTGCCGGCTCGCGCCGGTGGCGGTCGAGCGGGCAGCGAACGACGGATTCTGTCCCATTGTCGGACCCTCCTCTGTAGTCCTTCGAAGTGGGGATTCGCTCGACACTACCACCGCAAATAGCCGCCCCGCCGTGTCAAACACGTGACGAAATAGGCGTTCAAGCGTCGTGCAACGGCCCCGATCGGAGGCCAGGCAGTGAAAACCCCGCCTCGAGGCCGGAATGGGCGAATCCGTGTGGTAAGGTGGGGTATCGCCGCACTGCGTGGCGATGCTCCGCGTGGTCGATCTCCTTCTCGAACGGGCCGTGCGTCTTCTCTCCGTGTTCGGGAAGTGTTGGAGGTCCTCATGACCACCGGTACCATCAAGAAGGTCGTCGCCGATCGCGGCTTCGGCTTCATCTCCGCCGAGGATGAGAAGGAATACTTCTTCCATCGCGGTGGGCTTGATACCTCGCTCGATTTCGACCGCCTTGTCGGCGGCGAGCCCGTCGTCTTTGACGTCGAGCAGAGCCCCAAGGGCCCGCGCGCTAACAACGTGCGCTCCGCCTAGCCCGCATCGAGCGGCCCGCCCATCGGACGGGCCGCTCCTTCGGACTTGACGGAACAGCGGCCGACCCTTACCGGGCTGGCCGCTGAACCTTCTCCGCACGAAAACGGCTCATGGAGCGCCCGTCCCAGCGCGGACCGGTTGCGGCTCCGATCGACCGAGAGGACCTACGTCATCGCCCGGACCGCTTTCGTCTCCAGTTACCCCCCGCGTCGCTGTGGCATCGCAACGTTCACGCGCGATCTGGCGGCTGCGACGGGTGACCGCGAGATCGCCGTCCTGCTCCCACCCGGGCGGGGCACGCCGTTCCCGCTCGAGGTCCATCACCGCATCCGCCGCGATGAGCGCTCCGACTACGCCGCGCACCGGTCGTGCGCTGGGGGCCTGCGTCGAGGCCGTCTCCCTCCAATTCGACTACGACACCTGGGGGGGCGACCAAGGCGAATACGTCTTCGATCTCGTCGAGGCGCTGAACGTCCCCGCAGTGGCCACGCTGCACGCGATCCCGCGGAAGCCGACCCCTCGACAGCGGAAGGTCCTTGCGGACCTCGCGGCCAGCGTCGACGCGACGGTCGTGATGTCCCAATCCGCCGCGACGCTGCTCAAGAAGGGCTATGGGGTCGACCCTCGTCGCCTCAACGTGATCCCCCACGGCGTGCCCGACCTTCCCATGGCCGACACGGCCGTGATCAAGGCGAGCCTTGGTCTCGAGGGGCGCCGGGTGATCCTGAGCTTCGGCCTCCTGGGTCCGACCAAGGGCCACGAGCTGATGCTCGAGGCGCTCCCGGCCGTGATCGAAGCCAACCCCGACGTGACCTATGTGATCGTGGGCGTCACGCATCCCGACCTGCTGGAAGCGGACGGTGAAGCGTATCGAGCGACCCTGGTCGCTCGGGTCAAGGCGCTCAAGCTCGGGGGCCACGTCCGGTTCGTCGACGAGTTCGCCCACCGCGTCGCGATGACCCGCTGGCTGCAGGCCGCCGACATCGTCGTCACGCCCTATCCGGATCTGGACCAAACGGTCTCGGGCACGCTCTCGTACGCGATGGGCGCGGGCCGGGCCATCGTCTCGACGCCCGTACGCATACGCCGCCGAACTGCTCGCCGGGGGGCGGGGCGTCCTCGTCCCGGAACCCTCGCCTGGCCCCCTTGCGGCCGCGCTCAACAAGGTGCTCGGGGACGATCGAGCTCCGAGCCGCCCTCGGCCGCAAGGCCTACGACCATAGCCGCAACATGGTCTGGTCGGAGGTCGGCGCGCAGTATCGCGCGCTGTTTCAGCGCGTCGGGGCCGCAGCTTCGGTCGCCGGACGCGCTGCGCCGGTAGGGCTCGCGACACTGAACGCCTGACCGTTCGGCATCATCGGCCGCGACGGCCGATGATGTGCGGCGGAGGTGCGGGCATGGAAACGGTGGTCGTCATCCTGAGCGTCGGGGCGGATCGCGTCGACGAATTCGAGGCAGGATTCCGTGAGCACGAGCTGCCGGTGTGGCAGGACCTTCAGGCGCGCGGTTTGCTCGTTCACGCGACGCTCAGCCGGATGGATATCTCCACGACGACCGGTCAAGGGCGCCACGCAATACCTCGTGTCCGTGATCTTCGCGAGCGGCGAGGGCCACCATGCCCATGACGCCCACCCGGGTTTCGAGGCGTGGAACGCGATCGCCGACACCTACCAGGTAGGTCGGCCGATGGCGTTCGGAGGCGAGACCGTGGCGGAGCTCGCCGAGGCGCCCCGATGAAGATCGGAGTCATCGTCCCGCAGGGCTGGGTCGGCGAGTACGACGGCTGGGACCCGCTCGACGCGTGGCGGCGCACGACCGCGGTCGCACAGGAAGCCGATCGCCTCGGCTTCGAGTCCATCTGGCTGTTCGACCATTTCCACACCGTTCCCCGTCCGACCGACGAGATCACGTTCGAATCGTTCACCTCGCTCTCGGCCCTGGCCGCGGTGACCGAGCGCGTCCGGCTCGGGCACGTCGTGATCTGCACGGCGTTTCGGAACCCGGCCCTCACCGCGAAGATGATCTCCACGATGGACGCCATCAGCGGCGGCCGGATGGAGCTCGGGATCGGGGCCGGTTGGAAGCGCGACGAGTGGCTGGCCTACGGCTACGGCTTCCCCGAGACCAAGGAACGCCTGGCGCGGCTCGCCGATGACCTCGAGGTCATCACTCGGATGCTCGATGGCGACAAGCACCAGCACGCGACCCACGAGGGCCACTATTCGAGCGTGCGCGACGCGATCAACGTCCCCAAGCCCGTCCAGCGGCCGCGCGTCCCGATCATGGTCGGTGGCAACGGCCCCAACGTGACGTGGCGCCTCGCCGCGCGTCACGCGGACGAGCTCAACGTGGACGGGCTGACACCCACGGAGCTCGCGGAGGCGCTGCCCGTGATCCGCGGCCGGTGCGAGGAGATCGGGCGCGATCCGGCGACCCTGTCGGTGTCGGTGCACGTCTGGGGCGAGGACATCACGGAGCGTGGCGCACCACGGGCCGACCTCCTCGCGGCCTACCGCGAGCTCGGCGTCAGCCGGGTGATCGGCCTCGTACGCGATTCCGCCGCGAACGATGACGCGCTGGCGTCGCTGGTCGAGGACGCGCGAGCCGCGGGGGCCGAACTCGCCTGATCGGTTGGCCCTGCGTCAATCGAGTGGGGCAGGTGCCCGCTGGCGGAGCCGCTGGGTCAGGGCACTCACGAGATCGTGTCGCACGACGGGATGCTCGTCCATGAGGCGCTGGAAACCGGCTCGGTCGATCACCAGTGCCGCGATCGGTTCGGTGGCGGTGACCGTGGCGGTCCGTACGCCGCCATCGAGCAGCGCGATCTCGCCCAGGAAATCGCCAGGGCCGAGGCGATTCAGGGTGCGTCCGTCCTGCTCGACCGTGGCGCCGCCACTGAGGATCACGACGAAGGAATCGCCGGCTTCCCCCTGACGGGCGATGACGCTGGCGGGGTCGTAGCTTGCCTCACGGGCGAGCTCGGCGATGCTGTCGAGCGACCGGTCCGTCATCCCCGCGAACAGCGGGATGGCGCGCAAGACCTCGGTGTTGGTGGCCATCGAACTCCTCGGGTGCTGGTGGATCGCCAGAACCCTACGGACGGACCGTTAACGTCTCGTCAACGGGCGCGGCCCTCACGAAGCGCTTCGACCTGCTTGGCGATGCGGCGTTGCCTCGTCTCGTCGGTCTTGGCGCCTTCGACCTGGAGCACGTGCCAGCCCTTGTTGCTGGGCGAGAGGCTCTCGAACGTGCGTCGTGCGTCAGGCTCGGCGTCGAGCGCCGCGGCGAAGTCGGGCGGAAGGGTCACGACGCGCGGCTCGGTATCGAGCTCGATGTCGACGTCGACCTCGTCGCCGCCGGCCACCCCGGCACCGGCCCGGTTCTCCGCGCTGACGCCGACCATGTAGTCGCCGTCCATCACCGCGATGGTGTTCCGGTACGTGAATCCGTTGATCGTGACCTTGACCGGCGGGCGCTTGCCCTTGCCGAGCGCTTCGACGACCTCGGCCGGAACGCGGATGCCGGTCGCGGTCTTGTCGCCCTGCAGGATCGTGGTACGAAACCGCATCTGATCCCTCGCTACAGCGCTCTCCCTACGCGGGCGGGATGTTCTGGTTCAGCCGGAAGAGGTTGGTCGGGTCGTAGCGGCCCTTGATGACCGCGAGTCGGTCCCAGGTGGTCCCGGGATAGGCGGCCCGGACCCGGCCCTCGCCCTCGTCGCCGAGGAAGTTCACGTAGGCGGCGGGGTCGCCCTGGTGGATGGCCGCCACGAACTCGGCGACCCACGCCTCGCGGATCGGCTTGTCGTCCGGGCCCTCGTAGAACGAGGCGATGTTGACCATGATCCGGTTCTTCCGGTGCGCGAACGCCGTGGCATCCGCCGGGACGCGGGCCATCTCCCCGCCCAGCACGCGCAGCTGCGCCACGCGCATGGCCGCGTCCGAGTTGTTGAGGAATTCCATGATCGTCTCGGCCGTGGCCTGATCGACCCGATCGATGAACATCGTCCGGGCGATGGCCAGGGGATGGTACGAGTCGTCTTCCGGTGGATACATGTCCGGGTAGGGCTGCGTCTTGAGCATGTCGGCGATGGGCGTCGCCAGGGCGCGGAACGGGGCGAGGGCACGCTCGCCGGCCTCGCTATCGCCGGCGTACGTCATGAGCGCCATGTTCACGAGCTTGCCGTGGTGCTCCTCGGGCACGAACGGCATCGGCGGGCAGGGCATGATGTTCGCGATCGTCGACAGCTCGTCGGGCGCGGCTTCGGCCGCGGCGATGAACCCTGCGATCGTCTCGGCGGTGGCCGGCAGGACCAGCATGCCGCCCACGGTGGACTCGAGCGGATGCAGCTGGAATTGGAAGCGGGTCGCGACGCCGAAGTTGCCGCCGCCACCGCGGATCGCCCAGAACAGGTCCGGGTGATGCTCGGCATCGACGCGAAGGAGCTGGCCGTCGGCGGTCACGATGTCGGCCGCCAGCAGCGAGTCGATCGTCAGGCCGTGCTTGCGAACGAGATAGCCGACGCCCCCGCCGAGCGTGATCCCGCCGAGCCCGACTGAACCCGTGTCCCCAAAACCAGTTGCCAGGTCGTGGGCCGCGGCGGCGGTCGTGTACTCACCGGCGGTCAGACCGGCCTCGGCCCAGGCGGTCCGGCCCTCAACGTCGATCTCGAGCGCCTTCATGTCACGCAGGTCGATCACGATCCCGTCATCGACGACGGAGTGCCCCGCCGCGCTGTGGCCACCGCAGCGAACGGCGAGCGGGACGCCGGTCTCGCGCGCGAGCGTCACGACCTTGGCGACATCGTCCGCGTTGGCGGGACGGACGATGACCAGCGGCCGGCGATCGATGCCGCCGAGGACGACGGTCCTGTCCTTGTCGTATTCGGCGTCGTCAGGGGTGATCACGCGGCCGTCGATGGCGGCGCGCAGGCCTGAGATGGAGAAGGCGTCAGTGGTCGTGGACGTCACGATGGTCTCCTTCTGGGGGCGGGAGGCGTGAGGCGTGAGATCTGGCGTCGATCGCGGGCGGGGACAGTCGAGGCCCGCAGCAGAGATTCCCGAGCGGTCAGGCCGGCGGACCCTCATCCAGCACGGCGATGATGTTTCCGGACGGGTCCTTGAACCAGGCGATGGTGGGCCCCTCATTGCCCCGGGCGATGCCCTTCTCGTCCTGTCCGAAGCCCTCGCCGTACTGCTCCATCCGGACGCCGGCCTTGGTGAGCTGATCCACCGCCGCATCGACGTCCTTCACCGGGAGATTGAGCATGGTGTAGTTCGCGGCCTGGTGATCCTCCTTCGGATAGACCAGGACGACGGCGCCGCTGCCGAGGTGCAACTCGAGCATGCCCATGGGGCCATCTCGGGCATCGAGACCGAGCGTGTCGCCGTAGAAGGTCTTCGCGGCCGCGAGGTCCTTCACCGCGAACCCCGAGAATGCCTTGCTGTCCTTGAACATGCGGCGGTCTCCTTCCTTGGCGCGCGCCAAAAACCTTACCGCCTGAGGGCGTTGATTGCAGGAAACCCGATCGCTTCGCTCAACGCGGTCACGGACTGGCGGACCCCATCAGGCAGGACGGTCACCCAGGCTCCGGTTCCGTCGGCCAGTTCCTCAGCCGCCGCTCCGGCCGCGCCCCCGCCCAGCATGATCACGAGGCCGGGATCGTCCGCGTGCAGCGCCCGCGCCACCTCGGCCGCCGCGCGTGCATCGTCCGTGCCAAGGGCCCCGATGACCGCGGCACGGGCCTGCGTGCGACTCGCGGTCCCGACCCAGTCAGCGACGGGCAGGTCCGGGCCGAGATAGAGGACCGGGATGCCCGCTCGCCGGGCGGCGACGGCGAAGGCAAGGGCACCGAGCTCATGCCTGGCACCGGGCGGCAGCCCGACAAGGACGCTCCCCGCTGCCGGCGTGGCGCCACCGGCGGCCTGGAACGCGGCGGACAGCCGACGCAACACGGCGTGGCTGGCGGCATGCTCCGCGGCAACGTCGAGGCGACCGGACGCCCAGGCATCCCCCAGCGCCACGAGGGCCGGCAACAAGTGACGATCGGCCACGGTCTCGAAGGTGCCGTCCGCGAGCATCGCGTCGAGCACGCGCTCGACCTCGACCGCGTCGAGGCGGGCCGCCGCCTCGACAAATCGCTCGACCAGGTCCGTTGCCGGCGCTGGCGTGACCTCGTCGACCGCGGCCGGCGGTGATTCGGCGGGCGCCCGGTCCTCCAGCACCGCAGCCGCGGCGCTGCTCGGGGTCCATCCCTCGTTCACCAGCCGCCGCATCGTCTTGAGGCGAGCCAGGGCCGCATCGTCGTAGAGCCGATAGCCGGATGCAGTCCGGTCTGGCGCGACGATCCCGTAGCGGCGCTCCCACGCACGAAGGAGCGGCACCGAGACGCCGGATCTGAGAGCGGCTTGCTTGATGGTGTACATGCTTCGTACAGCATACACGCATACAAAGGCTTGACAAGCACTCACCCACCGCCCTAAAGTGTGAACAGAGCCTAGACAACCAAACCCGGCTCATCCACAAGGGAGAACCCCGTGCGCTACCTCAAAGCCTTGTTCTTGCTCCTGGTCATCGTCGGAGGGCTCAACTGGCTCCTCATCGGCCTCGCCCAGATCGACCTAGTCGCAATGCTGACCGGCATGTCGTTCGGCGAGACGAACGTCCTCTCCAGCCTGATCTACATCCTCGTGGGCATCTCGGCCATTGCGCTGCTGCCGACCCTCGTGCAGTGGGTCACGGCGGACGAACGCGCCACGGCCTGACGACATCTCCACCCGATCCAGAAAGGACCATCCATCGTGCGTCGCCTCACCTTGATCCTCATGTCGGCCGGACTCCTGGCGAGCCTGGTCGTCGCGCCCGTCGCGGCACGGCAGTCACGTTCGACCATCGTCGATACCGCCATCGCCGTGAATTCATCGACGGGCGAATTCGACCACCTGATCGCGGCCGTGGTACGGACCGGTCTCCTAGATACGCTCGACGGCCGGCGCCAGCTCACCGTCTTTGCCCCGACCGACGCGGCCTTCGAGTCGCTCTTCGCGCGGCTCGGCGTCAGCGGCGTCGGCGACATCCCGGTCGATACCCTTCGCTCCGTCCTGCTCTACCACGTCGCCCCGGGCGAGCGCTTCAGCGCGAACGTCCTCGACAGCACCCGCATCCGGACGCTAAGCAAGGGCTTCATCCACCCATCCATCCGCGCCGGCGTGCCGTATGTCAACGACGCTCGGATCGTGGCCGCGGACATCGACGTCTCGAACGGCGTCATCCACGTCATCGACGCGGTGCTGCTCCCGTAGCCCAGCGTCCGTCCCCCCTTTCCCAGCACGGCCGCGGATACCTCCCGCGGCCGTGCTTCTCGTTGCGCCCGACGCCTTCGATGCGTAGACGCAAGAGCGGACGCCTGGACGGCGGGATGGCCGCAACGGCTCGCGCTCGATGATTCCGGCACGCAGCCACGCCGGTGGCAGGAGGACGCACCCATGACCGACCAGACGACCAACGACGAGCCGCTCGAGCGCCCGGACGAGATCGACGGCCCCGACGACCAGCGTCGGGACGGCCGACCGGAGGCGGCCGGAACGGACGACGTCGGAGCGGGAAAGCCTGCCGACGAGACGCCGACCGTCGCGCCGGAGGAGCAGGGCGGCGAGCCCTCGACGGAGCACGCGCCAGGCTCCGACCTCTAGGCCGGCGGCTCCCACTCCCGTTCGAACGACCGCGCGAGCCGCTCGCCGCGCGACAGCAGGGCGACGAGAGCGGCCTCGCGGGTCAGGCGCTCGAGGGCCGCTGCGGGGATCGGCTGCCCTTCCGTGAAGGTCGTGAACCGCACCTTCCGGAGACCGAGGTGGGCGCCCTCGAGGAGACCATCCGGGTCCGCCATCCACACTCCGTACTCGAACCCGAGGTGGACGTGGATCGGTTCGGGCGCGATGTATGCGAAGTACCGTGACCGCCGCCCGGCCGGTACCTCGTAGCCGATGAGCCGCCACCCGCCGCGGACGCCCTCGATCGCGTCGGGAACCGCTGCGCGAACGATCGCGCGGAGCGTCTCCGCAGCGTCGCGGATCCCGTCCGGATACTCGGCGAGAAAGGCTTCGGGCGGGAGCGAATCGTGCATCGGGCCATGATGCCGAGAAGACCGCGACGGCGTCAGATGAGGGGTTACGTGCGCGGGGGACATGGGGTATGATGCTCGCCGGTCACGGAAATAGCCGTGGCCAACACATAGCACGACGCAACGCGGACTCCTCTCACGACTGGCGCGAGAAACCACGGGAACGCGCCGGCTATCGAGAAGGAGTCTTTCTTTTGTACAACGACAAGAATCTGACCTGCGCGGACTGTGGACAGGAATTCGTGTTCACTGCCTCCGAGCAGGACTTTTACGCGCAGCGTGGCTTCACCGAGCCGCGACGCTGCCCCTCCTGCCGTGCCAGCCGCAAGGCTGCGCGCAACGCAGAGGGCGGCGGCTCCTCGTACGGCGGTAGCTCGTACGGTGGCGGCTATTCCAGCGGTGCCGGCAGCTACGGCGGCGGCGGTGGAGGCGGCGGCTACGAGCGCGCTCCCCGCGAGATGTTCGAGGCGACGTGCTCGTCCTGCGGCAAGGAAGCCCAGGTCCCGTTCCGTCCCACGAGCGGCAAGCCCGTCTACTGCAGCGACTGCTTCCGCAGCCAGCGGGGCTAACACCCGAGGATCTCGCCGGGCGGGTCGTCCCCGTCCCGCCTGACCGAGACTACAAAGAACGACCCGGATCGTCAGTCGACCCGGGTCGTTTTGATTCTGCGAGCCTGGCCGCCCGGCGGCCGTCAGCTCGAGCTCACCAGCCCGTGACGGCGAACCAACGCTCACCGTTGCCCGTGATGCCCACGAAGAACACGGCCGGCGCGAGGCACGTCGGGGGCACGTCGAGGATGGTGTTCACCTCGGCGTCGCCGGTGCCCGAGAACGGGACGATCGGGGACCTGGCCACGGCCACGGACGAGCACGTGAGGACCGCCCGGCCCGTCCCGATCGGGTTCACGCCGCTCGCGGCGACCACGAGACCCTCGACCTCGACGTGCAGCCGTCCGTCGGCGAAGAGCATCGTCCGGCCTTCCTCGAGCGACCACGCCACGCCACCGCCGATCAGGCCGTGGAGCGTCGGAGCGCCGGATGGGATCCCGGCCATGCGTGCGTCGAGGACCTTGGGGCCGCCGGCCGTCGTTGACGCGACGGAGCCGAGCGCCAGCGCGGCGAGCGCGGCGAGACTGAGGACGAGGCGGAGCGTGCGGGACATCGTGACCTCCTCGAGTGCGGCCGGCGGGTGTGTGGATGTGTCGACCCGGCGTGCGGCCGCTGAGAGGTGGTACGTCGGCGCGGACGGCCGTGGTTTCTCGGGCTACTTCGCCTTCGACGACCGAGTGGGCGCCGGGGCCTGAGGCACCACCGCCGGACAGACGCCGCCGCAGCGAGGCCTGCGGTACACCCTTCACGTCGGCACGCTCGGCGTCCAGGAACCCCAGGAACCGGGCGAGCCCCCGAGCCATGGCCTCGGCGAAGTCGTCGTCTCGGGCCAGCGCCTCGTCTTCCAGCCACAGGCCGAGGATCCGAAGCGTCCGATCCGCTCGGTCCAGCTTCGCGTCGAAGCGCGCCACGATCGTGTCGCGCCACAGGACGGGCAGGACGTAGTAGCCGTATTTGCGTTTGGCCGCGGGCGTGTAGACCTCCCAGCGGTAGTGGAACCCGAACAGCTCCTCCGCCCGACCACGGGCCGGGTCGAGCGGTGAGAGGAAGACCGCCTCCTCCTCGGTCGTCGTGTCGAGCGGCTTCCACGAGCGGGGCACGCGACCGGCCTCGAGCGTCTCGAGGATCGGAGCGTCGCTCCCGAGCGCCCAGTGCGGGCTGCGCCAACCCTCGACGCGAACCTCCATCAGGTCGCCATCCGCGACCCGCTGCTTCGCGCCAGGCCTTGAACTCCGCCGGCGAGATGTCGCGCTGGAGCTCGTACTTGAGCCCGACGAACTTCGTGAGCCCCTGCGCCGCGACCATCTTGCGCAACAGGTGATCGTCCGCCTCGGCGTCGGAGCTCTCGCGGATCAGGTGCCCTGGCGCGACGGCGTCGGTCGCCGCGTAGACCCGCTCGAACCGTTCGCGGCGCGTCACCATCGCCTCGCCCATGCGCCAGAGGTAGTACAGCGCGACCGCGCTGTCCTTGCGACCGCGATAGCTGTCGACGCGGGTCCTCGCGCTCATCGTGAAGTCCCGGTTCGAGACCGCTCCGCGATCGCGCAGGACCTCGCGCATCTCGGCGATCGCCGTCTCGTGTTCCTTGGCGAAGGCCCGCCAGCGCGGGCTCTCGCGCTCGCGCCGCATCAGCACGCGCCAGTGTGGGAGCTCCTCCATGGGGCGCACGGCCAACCAGCCGCCCCAGTCGAAGAAGCGTCGCTTCTCGTAGGTGAGGATCGCCCAGTCGTCGAGTCGGTAGTCGATCACCCGCGACTGGAGCATCAGGTCGTGGGCGCGCGCGATGACGACGAGCGGATCGAGCTGGAGGTGCTCCATCGTGCGCATCGCCTGTTCCGTCCCGCGCAGCCCGCGCCAGCGGCGTCCCGGCCACAGGCCCCCGCGGCCCAGGATGAAGCGGCCCGCGGTCTTGAGCGAGATGGTGGTCGTCATCGGTGACACCACGATGCCATCCCGCGCGGGGTCCTCGCTTGGCGATACGCTTCGGTCCTCGGAGATCGCAGCCGCGAGGGCACATGGCGAACTTGGTGGACATCGGGGACGTCCCGGCGCTCGACGTCTGGGGCGACACGGTCCAGGCGCGGGTCGTGGCCGGTGCCAACGCCAGCCTGGCGCTGGTCGAGCTGGCGCCCGGCGCGATCGTGCCGGAGCATCGTCACGAGCACGAGCAGCTGGGCATGTGCCTCGAGGGCAGCATCACGTTCACCGTGGACGGGGAGCGGCGCGAGCTCGGTCCCGGCGGGACGTGGCGGATCCCGTCGAACCTGGCCCACGACGCGGTGGCCGGACCCGACGGCGCTGTCGTGGTCGACATCTTCTCCCCGGTCCGCGCCGATTGGGATGCCCTCCCCCGCTCGGCACCGGGCCGACCTCGCTGGCCGCAGCCCGGGCTGACCAGGCCGAGGCGAAGACACCGCCTCACGCGGGCGGGACGCCCGGTGCCTGGAGGAACGCGGTCAGCGGCAACTGCTCGCTCGTCGGGTTCGGGCAGTGGCGTGATCGGCCGGCGTCGCCGATCTGCCAGGCCGTGCCGGCGCGCCAGCTCGCGGACCTGGCGCCGGACGGGCTCGAGCGTCTCCTTCGTGACGAATGCCCGCCCGTCGTAGAGCCGCGCGTACAGGGGCAAGAGGTCCGGCCAGTCCCGCGCAAGACTCTCGAGAAAGTGCTCGCGGGTGCCCGGCCGCAGGTACAGGACGTTCGTCCAGACCGAGGTCGCGCCGGCGTCCCGAGCGGCGCGCACGACGTCCGCCATCTTGGCCGGGTCATCAGACAGGCCCGGCAGGATCGGCGCCATGCCCACGCTCGCGTCGATGCCCGCGTCGATGAGCGCCCGGAGGGCCCGGAGGCGCTGACCCGGCGGCGCCGTGCCGGGTTCGGTCAGCCGCCAGATCTCTGGGTCCAGCGTCGGGATCGAGAAGGTCACGCCCACCTTCGCGTGACGCGATGCCTCTGCCAGCACCTCCACGTCCCGGACGATCAGTGGACCGCGGGTGATGATCTCGATCGGCGTCCGCGCCTCCCCGAGGGCGGAGATCGCGCCCCGAGTCAGGCGGTAGTGACCCTCGGCCGGTTGGTACGGGTCCGTGGCCGTCCCGACGACGACCTGCTCCCGCTTCCAGGATCTGCGCGCCAGTTCGCGGCGGAGAACCTCCACGAGGTTCGTCTTCACCCGGATCGAGGTGCCATAGCGGGCGTCTGACGGCCGGTCGGCCATCCGCTCGAACGCGCGAACGAAGCAGAACGTGCACTGGTGGACGCAGCCCATGTACGGATTGAGCGACCAGTTGAAGGACATCTTCCGGACGCGGTTGAGCGCCGTTCTACAGGGTTCGTCGCGGTAGACCGGCCGCATCGTCGAACAATAGAACAAGTGTTCGATACCTGCCAGCCGGAGGACGAGCCGGCCTGCGGACCCTAGCCCGCGGCCTCGACCGTCAGGGTCCCCTCCATGCCCGGGTGGATCGTGCACATGAACGTGTAGTCGCCGGGAGCCGGGGCGTCGAACTCGATCGTCTCCGAGGCGCCCGGGTCCACGACCGGAGCCGTCGCGACGTTGATCGGCGCACCGAACGTGAGGTTGTGCGGCAGGCTCGCCCGGTTCTCGAACGTGACCGCGACATGGGCACCGGCCGGCACACTGACCTCGTCAGGCTCGAATTCGAGCTCGCCGCCGGTGCGCGTCCCGATCGTCAACGGCGTGGCGCTGCCGCCCGGCGAGGCTGACGCGCCCGCGGGCGAAGGCGCGACTGAGGCTGCCGCAGACGGCGACGGCGGCGCGGAGGGCGGCGCCGACGGAACGGTGGAGGCGCTGGGCGCCGCCGAGGCTTCACCCGACGCCGGCGGCAGGCTGGGACCGAACGACCAGCTCGAGGAGGCGCCGCTCGGACTCGAACAGCCGACGGCGATCAGACCGACCACGACGGTCACGACAAGGGATCGAAACATCGAGCGAATCGTGCCGGACGGGGGCCGTGGGTCGGTCGCTCGCGGTTCGGTTCGGTGTTGCAGCGTCATCAAAGATCCTCGGGTCATGTCCTGGGCACCGGCCGTTTGCGCGCCTCGAAGCCGAGGTCGCGCGCCTCCTTGACGGTCAGCGGCTCCGTCCGCTTCCACGAGAACGCGGTGCCGATCGCGTCCCAGACGGGCGCCAGATCCCAGTATGCGCTGTGGGACCTGGGGAAGTCCTTCCTCGAATGGACGCGCAGGTCGACGACGCTGGCCAGGCCGTCCGTCCGCCGGAACAGCGGCTCCGCCACGAACGACAGGAAGTCGCGGCTGTCGTAGACGTTCAGCCACGGGACGCGTCAGGTGGGGTGGGTCGGCCTCGTCGTACGGCAGCGACGGGATCGCATCGAACGTGTAGAGGAGCGGCGCCTGGGAGCCCACGGTCACACAGGCCTCCACGGGCGCCTCGGGCCAGCTGCCGAGCAGGTCGACGAGGGCGATCCCGCCGAGACTGAGCCCGACCGGGAGGACCGGCCGGCCTCGCGCCGCCTTTGCCGCCTTCGTGAGCTCGGTCCGCAGCACCTCCTGGACGGAGTCCCGGTGCTGCTGGTAGCCCATGACGTCGGCCAGGAGCTGGGCACCGAAGGCGTCGAGCATCGACTCGCGCCGGCCCTCGAAGTAGTTCGTCATGAGCCGCATGACCCCGGCCTTGCCGACCCCGGTCGGCAGCGACGACAGCGCGATCGTGGCCGGCTTGCCCCGGTACAGCGACTTGCGCCAGTTCCCGAGCCGCAGACCGGAATGCCGTCGCCATTCGGGCGCGACGACCCGCACGTCCCAACCGCGCTTGCGGACCTGATCCTCGATGCGCGACAGGTTCGTGGACAGGCCTTCGGACGACTCGTTGGCGCCGTGGACGAAGAAGAGGGTGCCGACCGGCGAGCTCGGATGGAGGCGCGCCATTCGCGGGCGTCATGGCCGGCATGGTATGCCGCGCGGCACCGCCACGGTGGGTCGGTGGCCGCGTCACCGGGCTGTCCGGGCGCCGCGCCGGCGGTTTCGCGGTAGCACCGGGGCGGTATAGTCGGAAACAGAGTGCGCGGATCGGGCCGCTTTGAGCCTGACAAATCCACCGGACGCTGGAGGGATCGAATGTCTATCGAGGGGATCCTGGTCGGACTCGTAGCGATTGTGGTCGGGGCCGGCTGGGCGTTCTACGGGCTCAGGTTCTTCACGATCATCCTGCCGATCTGGGCGCTGTTCTTCGGGTTCATCACCGGGATGCAGTGGGGACAGGACGTGTTCGGGCAGGGCTTCGCGGGAACGGTGACCTCCTGGATCATCGGCGGGGTGCTCGCGATCGTGCTCGCCGCGCTCTCGTACTTCTGGTACTACTTCGCCGTCACGTTCGCCGTCGGTGCGCTGGGCTACACGCTCGGTGTCGGGCTGATGGACCTCCTCGGGATCGACTCCGGGTTCCTTGGCCTCGTCGCCGGGTTGGTCGTCGGTGCGGCGTTCGCGATCATCACCTTCGTCCTCGGGATCCCAGTGGTGTTGATCGTGTTGATCTCCGCGATCAGCGGCGCAGCGGCCATGGTCAACGGCGTGCTCATCATCCTGGGCCGGATCAAGGTCGAGGACCTCGACAGCGGTCTGCTCAGTGGACTGATGACCGATACGACCATCGGCATCATTGCCTGGGTCGCCATCGCCGTCGTGGCGGCCTTGTACCAGCTGCGCGGAGTGGGCGATGCCATCACAGCGGTGAATCGATCGGCTTACCGCTACTAGGCGCAAGACGGCCCCGGCCACGCGGTCGGGGCCGCCCGTTCCATCAGGCGCGCGCGCACTCGGAGGCCAAAACCGCGATCTCCTCAGGGGCGTAGACATGGGTGAACCGAACCCACGCTACTGGAGATCACGGGATGCACTCGACCCTTCGACCCCTGTTCCTGATTCTCGGCCTGGTCGCGCTGCTCGCAGCCTGCTCGACCCCGGCCGCAACCACCGCGCCGTCGGTGGCGGCCCCATCCGTCGCGCCGTCCGAAGCGCCGTCCGAGGCCCCGGCCTCCGAGGCCCCCGCGTCCGAGGCCCCGTCGGCCGCTGCTGACGCCACGATCGCCCTCGCCACGAACGCGCTCGGCGAGATCATCGTGGACGCGGAGGGCAAGACGGTCTACGCGTTCACGCCCGACACCGCCGGCGAGTCCACCTGCTACGACGACTGCGCCGCCCAGTGGCCGCCGTTGCTCGCCACCGACGCCGCGGCCATCTCGGCGGGTGCGGGTCTTGACGCGACCAAGCTCACGACCGTCGACCGGACGGACGGGACCAAGCAGGTCAAGTACGGCGATTGGCCGCTGTACTACTTCGCGGGCGACTCTGCGGCCGGCGACACCAACGGCCAGGGCCTCGGCACGAAGTGGTACGTCGTGGACAGCGCGGGCGCGCTGATCGGCCAGTAACCCACACTTCGCAACGTGACGCCCGCCCGACGCTCGCGTCGGGCGGGCGTTCGAGTCTCCGGGGCCCCAGGTCGGACTACGCGCGGGTCTTTGCCCGGTCCTTGAGGATCTGGCCGGCGGCGAGCTTGCCGGGCGCGCCCATGACGCAGCCGCCCGGGTGCGTGCCCGAGCCGCACTGGTAATAGCCGTCGATCGGCGTGCGGTACTGGCTCCAGCCCGGCGCCGGCCGGAAGAAGAACATCTGCGGCGCGAAGAACTCGCCGGCGAAGATGTTGCCCTCGGACAGGCCGACCGTCCGCTCGATGTCGAGTGGCGTGCGCGACCTCCCGCTGCAGCACGAGGTCGCCGAAACCCGGGAAGAACCGCTCGAGCGTGCGCTGGACCGTGTCGCCCAGGTTCTCCTTCTCCGTGTCCCAGTCGCTTTCGCGCAGCTGGTATGGCGTGTACTGGATGAAGCAGCTCAGGACGTGCTTGCCGGGCGGTGCCATGTCCGCGTCGATCGTCGACTGGATGGCCATGTCGATGTACGGGTTCTGGCTGTACCAGCCGTACTTGGCGTCGTCGAAGGCGCGCTCGAGGTAGTCCATCGACGGCCCGATGTTCGTGAACCCGCGGAAGTGGTCCGGCTTCTGGCCGAGCGGCGGGAAGTTCAGGATCCCATCGAGGGCGAAGTTCACCTTCGACGAGGTCCCCTGGAACCGGAACCGCTGGATGTTCTCGACGAGGTCGTCCGGCAGCTCGCGCGGGTTGACGAGCTCGAGGAAGGTGCGCCGGGGGTCGAGCGCGCTGACCACCGTGTCGGCGTAGTACTCCGTGCCGTCCGCCAGCGCGACGCCGGTCGTCCGGCCGTTCTTCGTGATGACGCTGTCGACCGGCGACTCGAGGATGATCTCGGCGCCGTAGGACTGGGCAGCGCGCGCCAGCACCTGGGTGAACCCGCCGTTGCCCTTCTTGTGGAAGGCCCACGACCCGAACTCGCCGTCGTGCTCGCCGATCGAGTGGTAGAGCAGCACCAGCCCCGAACCCTGCGAGCGCGGCCCGACCTTCGTGCCGATGATGCTCGACGAGGCGAGGTAGCCCTTGAGCAGCTCCGAGTCGAAGTAGTCGTCGAGGAAGTCGGCGGCGCTGCCGGTCAGGAGCCGGACCGCGTTGTGGAGCACCCGCTTGTCGAGCTTGCGGAAGCGCGAGCCGAGCCCGGCCAGCGCCATCAGCTCCTCGGGGTCGTCGCTGAAGATGTCCGGCGGGACCATGTCGAGCAGCGGCTTGATGGCCTGGCAGACCATCTCGATGTCGTGGGTGTACTGGTCGTACGCGTCGGCGTCGTGCTTGGAGTGCCGCGCGATCTCCTTGAGGTTCTGGCCGTGGTCCTGGGTGAACAGCAGGTAGTCGCCGTTCTCGCCGGGGGCCAGCAGCGTCGACATCAGCAGCGGCATGAAGCCGTGCTTGGTCAGCTCCAGGTCGTGGATGATGTCCGGCCGCAAGAGGCGACAGCGCGTACGAGAACGTCGTGAACCAGAAGCCCGGGCGCAGCTCCTCGGTGATGGCCGCGCCGCCGACGAGGTGGCGACGCTCGATGATCAGCGTCTTGAGCCCCGCCTTGGCGAGATAGGCGCCGTTGACCAGGCCGTTGTGGCCGCCACCGACGACGATCGCGTCGTAGGTCCGATCGCCGCGCGAGCTGCGCCTTGGTCGACCCGGTCGACTTCGAGCCCTTCGGCGGCGCCGTCGATGCGGGGCGCTTGGTGCTCGGGCGCTTCCGGGTCGGGATCGTCGTCGTCATGTCAGGCCGTCTTTCGCTCAGGGTTGTAGAGCGGCAGCCGCGCGACGTGCGCCGCGACCTGCTCGTAATGGTGGTCGACCGTGAACTCCAGGTTCACCTTGGTGCCGAGCTTGGCGAGGTCGGGGCGGATGCGGGCGATCGCGATGTGGCGCTGGAGCATCGGCGAGTACATGAAGCTCGTGGCATAGCCGACACGCTGGTAATCGTCGTCGTAGCAGCATCCAGTCCTCCTGGACCGGCGCGTGGTCCTTGGGCGGGATGAGCCCGGCCTCGTTGTAGACCCGATCGTAGTCCTGCCAGTCGACGATGAGACCGCGCATCGCCCAGCGCGAGGTCTTGTCGGCGATCTCGCGCTCGAGCGCCTTGCGACCGATGAACGCCCGGTCGTCGGACTTGAGGTCCTTGAACATCCAGGACCAGCCGAGCTCGATCGGGCTCGAGCGGTGGGCAGTCGTTCCAGGCGAAGCGGCTCGAGTCGAAGTCGGCGTCGAGGAGCAGCAGCCCGGCCTCGATGCGGAGCATGTAGAGGGCGGCGAGCCCGAACGGCAGGACGCCGTGGCCCTCCATCGAGTCCCACAGCGTGTCCCAGACGTGCAGCGCGTCCGGCGTGTCGACCCAGACCTCGTAGCCGAGGTCGCCGCTGTAGCCGGTCCGGCTGACGGTCACGCCCGCGCCGCCGATCTCGCCCTTCGCGACGCCGAAGTACGGGATCTTCTCCATCTGCGGGACGAGCTCGCTTGAGCAGGTCGCGCGAGCGCGGGCCCTGGAGGGCGAGCGTCCCGATGTCGTCGCTGACCTCCTCGATCGACGACGTCGTGGCGGCCGATGCGGTCCTCGAAGTAGGCGAAGTTGGGCTCGGCGCTCGTGAGGAGGTACTCGTTCTTGGCGGTGTGCAGGATGACGCCGTCCTCGATGACGAAGCCGCGATCGTCGAGCCAGCAGGTGTACTGGGCCTGGCCCGGCGGGCACGCCCGGATGTCGCGGGCGAGGACCCCGGCGAGGAAGGCCTCCGCGTCCTTGCCCGTGATCCGGTACTTGTAGAGCGGACTCGAGTCGAACAGGCCCGCGGCGTTGCGGACCGCGAAGTACTCCATCTTGTCCGACATCTGGTAGCGGTCCGCGGCGAGATAGCCGGACCAGTGGCTCCACAGTTGCGTCTCGTTGAGCGCGTTCGTGCGCTCGTGGAAGGGCGTGGTGCGGATCATGCCGTGACGGGCCCTCTCGCTCGTGCTGGTGGTCCGGGCACGATATCCGTTATTGGACGTCTGCGCAATATCGTTCTACGCTGCGCGCCCATGAAGCGGATGACGCCGGACCAGCGACGCGAGGCGATCGTCGCGGCCGCCCTGGTCGTGGCGGTGCGCAAGGGGCTGGCGTCCACGACGGTCCGCGACGTGGCCGCCGAGATGGGGACGTCGTCCGGGCTCATCCACCACTACTTCGATTCGATGGACGAGGTGCTCGCGGCGGCATTCGAACGGGTGGCGGCGCAGGACCTGGCGCTGTCGGCGGGAGCCATGGCCGAGGCGGCATCGCCGGTCGAGGCCCTGCGGGTCTTCTTCCGGACCTACACCCCGGCCGACAAGGACTGGGCGTTCCAGCTGTGGCTCGACGCGTGGGCCGAGGCGGCCCGCCGACCGGCGGTCCAGGCGACCTCACGCCGGCTCAACCTGGAGTGGCAGGGGCTGCTGGAAGCGGACGATCGGGCGGGGCGTGGCGGCCGGGGCGTTCTCCTGCCCGGACCCGGCGAGCGCCGCGTGGCGGATCCTGTCGCTGCTGGACGGCCTGGCGCTCCAGGTCGTGGCCCACGCGACGACGATCAGCCGCGACGAGGTCGTGGCCTGGGCGACGGGCGCGGCCGAGCGTGAGCTCGGGCTGCCGGGTGGGGCGCTGGCCTAGGCTACGCCCGGACCTCCTGGCGCATGAACAGCACGTAGGCCAGCGCGAAGCAGGCGACCGTCATGGCCACGAGGGCAACGACCTGCGGCCACACGAGGATGAAGCTCTGGTCGAGCGACAGGAGCGACGGGATGCGCTGCTGCGCCTGCTCGTAGCTCGCCGATCGTCGCCGGCGTCGACACCGACGTGACCTGCGGGTTCAGCAGGCTCAGCGACGCCTCGCGGTAGAGCGTGTCCGGAAGCAGCCGGCGCAGGGCCTCCTGGGTGCCGTTGTTGCGCAGCGCTTCCTCCGCGGAGCCGGCGACCGGCGCGATGACCCCGCCGATGAGCGACACGATCAGCCCGCCGAAGAACGTGAGCAGCAGCCACGCCCCGAAACCGACCAGCGCCGACGTCGCGGCCCGCAGGATCGCCACCGAGAGCAGCATCCCGAACGCCAGCCACAGCGACACGTACACGAAGGTCACGAGCAGCCACAACACGATGCGCAGGATCTCGGCCGGCGCGGGCACGATCCCCAGCCGGATGATCCCGAACGCCGCGATCGCGCCGACGACCGTGACGAGCACCAGCCCGATCACCGCGAGCCCGGCCACGAACTTGCCGTTCACGACGTCGTCGCGGTGGATCGGCTGCGACAGGAGTCGCGGCAGGGTGCCCTGGGCGCGCTCGCCGTTGATCGAGTCGAACGAGAAGGCCAGGCCGAGCAGCGGCGCGACGTACGCCAGGAATCCCGTGACCGACGGCAACGTGAATTGGTCACCGACGTCCGGGGCGAGCCAGAACAGCGCGATGAAGATGGCCTGGGTGTCGGTGACGCCCGACGCCACTCCCCGGATCGCGGCCGCGGCGAAATACAGCGGGATGGCAGCGGCCAGCCCGAGCACGATGACGAGCACGAAGAAGCGCGCCGACAGCAGGTGGTCGCCGAACTCCTTGGCCGCCACGACCGTCCAGCCTGATCCCGGCACCGAGCGGGTTCGCGGCGCGGGAGTCGCGGGCTGCGCGGGTACTGCGGTCATCGCTCATCCTCCGACGAGGGAGTTTCCGATGGGAGGGTCACGGGCTCGACCGGGTCGGGCGCGGCGACGCGGACCGGCGGCGGCGCGGCGGCGGGCACACGATCCAGGTCTGCGGGCGCATCCCCAGCAGGCGCGTCCTCCGTCGATGGGCGCGGCCGCACCGCACCGGCCGTCGCCGGCCGGGCCACCGCCCGCCGGTAGACGTCCTCGAGCGAGGGGAGGACCGCCCGGATCGACGCCAGCGGCAGGCCCTCCGCGGCGACCACGGCGAGGACCGCCGACCGCACGGCGGCGGGATCGCTGCCCGGCGCCACGGTCAGCGTCCAGGGGTCGCCGGGACGCGGCCCGTCGTCGAGCGACTCGACGCCCGGGACGTTGCGCAGGACCTCGCGCGCGTGGCTGTCGTCCGCGCCTTCGGGCAGGTCCAGCCCGACCTCGACTTCGCGTCGCCCGTCGCCGAACCGGGCCGCGAGCTGCTCCATGGTCCCCTGCCCGATCAGCTTGCCGGAGGCGAAGATCCCGATCCGGTCGCACACGCTCTGGACCTGGTTGAGCAGGTGGCTCGACAGCAGGATGGCCATCCCCCGTTCGCGCACGAGCCGTCGCAGGAGCTCGAGCACCTCGGTGACACCGAGCGGGTCGATCGCCGTCGTGGGCTCATCGAGGATGAGGACGTCGGGGTCCTTCACGAGCGCGTCGGCGATGCCGAGACGCTGGAGCATGCCGCGCGAGTAGGTGTCGGTCTTGTCGTCGGCGCGATCGGTCAGCCCGACCTGGTCGAGGACCTCGTCGATGGTGGTCTCCGTCAGGTCGGCCGGCACGCGGTTCAACCGGGCCGTGTAGCGCAGGTTCTCGCGACCCGTGAGGTCGCCGTAGAAGCCGACGCTGTCCGGCATGTAGCCCACCCGTCGCTTGACCTCGAGCGGGCCGCGCGACGGATCCAGTCCGACGACGCGTGCGGCGCCTGAGGTCGGCTCGGTCAGGCCGAGCAGCATGAGGATCGTCGTGGTCTTGCCGGCCCCGTTCTGGCCCAGCAGCCCGAAGATCTCCCCCGCGTGGATGTCGAGATCGAGGTGATCGACCGCTACGAGGTCGTCGTAGCGCTTGGTCAGGCCACGCGTGCGGATGCGGATGCTGTCCGACGGCGCGTCGATCCCGCTCGCGGCGCCTGACGGGGCCGTCGGTGCGGCTGCGAGCCTGCGGCCCGGCCGTTTCTTGGGCGCGATCCGCCCGGGGCTGGCGCTCACCGGCGCCCGTAGGTCCGGAAGACGTAGAAGAGGCCGCCGACGATCAGGGCGATGAGGCCCAGACCGACGAGCGCCCAGAGCGGCGAGGTCTCGACGGTGAAGCGGACCTGGCTGCTGGCCTCGGCGGCCTCCTCGGCCGCGGCGGCGTCGAAAGTGATGACGTAGTCGCCGGCGACCGCCTCGCCCGAGGGCGTGATCGTCGCGGTGAACGCCTGCGTGGCGCCGGGCTCGATCGATGCGACCGTGGGCGGGTCGGTCGTGACCTCCCAGTTGGTCGGCGGGGTCGCCGTGAGCGTCACCTCGGTGAGCGGCGCCGTGCCGGTATTCGTGATCTCGAACGCCTGGGTCGTGGGCGACCCGGCCGATCCGCTCGCCGACAGCACGTCGTTCGGTGTCGCGAGCGTCATGGAGTAGGAGCCCGTGACCTCGATGCCGAGCTCGGCCGGGATCGTCCGCTCGCCGGCGTGCGCCTCGACGGTGATCGGGAAGGTGCCGGCCGCGACGTCGTCAGGGGCGTTGGCGGTGACCCCGATGTTCTGCGTGGCCCCGGCCTCGACGACGGTCGACGCGGCCTGCGTCTCGCCGGTCAGCGTGGCCTCGACGTCCCAGCCCTCCGGCCCGCTCGCCGAGACGGACACCGTCACGTCCTGGGCCGTGTCGTTCTGGAGCTGCAGGTCGAAGGTGAAGGCCGCGTCCGATGCGCCCGGTAAGCGTCGGCGTGGACGTCGTCAGCGTGATGTCGCCCGCAGCCTCCGCATCGACCCGGACGGAGATCTGCAGCACGTCCTGGGCTCCGCCGCCGCGGGCGGTCACCCGGATCGTCGAGGTGCCGGCTGCTGCATCCGCGGGGACGTCGACATCGAGCCGGACCTCCGCGGCCGTGCCCGAGGTGACGGCCACCGCGTCGACCACGAACCCGCCACCGAGCAGGCTGGCGGTCCAGCCCTCGGGGACGCCACTCAGGGCGAGTGCGACGTTGGCCGTGCGCGTGGAGTCCACCGTCAGATCGAAGCTGACCTTCGTGCCCGGTGCCACCGCGACGGCCGGGAAGGGCGTCGTGACCTCCAGGCCGTCGTCCGCGGAGACCGCCGGGGCGAGCGTCCACAGGACCAGGATCGAGATGACGAGCGCGGTCGTGGCTCGAGTCGACCGCGCGAAGCTCCTCCGCAAGGTGTCCCTCCTCGATGCGAATTGCGTGGGTATGCCCGGGTGGGCCGGCAGGGAATCTGCCAAAGACGCATGGGTCACTGCAACCCAGGTTCGATCCAAAGACGATTTCGTTTCCTGAATCACCTGTCTTGCCACGCGGAGCGTACCCGAATACGGCCGCCGCGCCTTCCAGGGCACCGTTCCGAGCCGCGCGTATCCTGTCGCGGTGAGCCTGTACGAGCTGGCCAAGCCCGGTGCCCCGGGCGACCCGGGCGACCTCATCGCGCCGACCATGGTCGGCGCCTTCGACGGCTGGGTCGATGCCGGGAGCGCGGCCACGACGGCCCTCGACCACCTCGTCGAGGACGCCCCGGTCGTCGTCACCTTCGATGCCGATGCGCTGTTCGATTACCGTGCCCGTCGCCCGACGCTGCACATCGTCGACGGTCGGCTGGACGAGCTGACCTGGCCAGAGCTCGCGATCCGGCGCGTGCGTGTGTCCGAACGCGACCTGCTCGTCCTCGCTGGTCCGGAACCCGACGACCGGTGGCAGGCGTTCCGCGACGCGGTCGTCGAGATCGCCCACCGCCTGGGGGTCGTCGAATGGATCAGCCTCGGAGCGATCCCGGCGGCCGTGCCGCATACCCGTTCCGTGCCGATCCTGGGGACCACCTCCGAAGCCGGCCGCCTGCGCGGCGACGTGCGACCCGGACCGGCCGGGCTGCTGCGGGTGCCGGCGGCGACGGTCAGCGTGCTCGAGATGGCCATGGCCGAGGGCGGCATCCCGGCGGTCGGCTATTTCGCACAGGTCCCCCACTACGTCTCGGGGCCGTATCCCGCCGCGTCGGTCGAGCTGCTCATGGCCCTCGGGCGCCACCTGGACGTGGTGCTCCCCGCTGGCGACCTTGCCGAAGAGGCCGAACAGCTGCGCAATCGCCTGGACACCGCGACTGCCCTCGAGGAGACCACCCGGGACTACGTCCAGCGGCTCGAGGGGCTGGTGGACGACCAGCGACTCCCGTCCGGCGATGACCTGATCGGGGAGATCGAACGCTTCCTGCGGGAAGGCGGCACCGAGGGCCAGCCCCGCACATAGGCGACCGCCGGTACATGACAAGTCCTGTCATGTCGGACGCTACACTTCGTCCGTGCGCGCGTCCCGTCTCGTGAATCTGCTCCTGCTACTCCAGAGCCGTGGCGGCATGACCGCTACGGAGCTCTCGCGCGAGCTGGAGGTGTCCGTCCGGACCGTCCATCGCGACGTCGAGGAGCTGAGCGCGGCCGGCGTCCCGATCTTCGCGGAGCGCGGCCCGCTCGGTGGCATCCGGCTGGTCGACGGATACCGCACGCGCCTCACCGGGATGACCGCCGACGAGGCCGAGGCCCTGTTCCTGGCCGGCCTCCCCGGTCCCGCCGCGCAACTGGGTCTCGGCACGGTCGTGGCGGCGGCCCAGCTCAAGGTCATGGCCGCGCTGCCGCCGGAGCTGCGGTCCCGCGCGTCGCGCATCGTGGAGCGATTCCACCTGGACGCCGCCTCATGGTTCCACGCCGACGACACCGTGCCCCATCTCGCCACGCTCTCGGCGGCGGTCTGGGATGGCCGAGCCGTGCGGATCAGCTACGAACGCGGCAGCGGTCCCCGCGACCCGGTCGAGCGGACGGTCGGGCCGCTGGGACTCGTGCTGAAGGGGGGCATGTGGTACGTGATCGGGGTCACGGACGGGCAGATCCGGACCTACCGCGCCAAGCGCGTGCTGGAGGCGACCCTCCTCGACGAGCGGGTCGAACGCCCGCCCGGCTTCGATCTCGCGGCGTACTGGCAGGAATCCAGCGCCGCCTACGAGCGCGACGTCCCGACGGTCGAGGTCACGGTCCGCGTGCCGCTGGACCGGGAATGGCGGATCGCGGACGTCTTCGGAAGGGAGGCGCTCCAGACGGCCGAGCGGCTCGACGAGCCCGATCCCGACGGCTGGACGCGCCTGCGACTGACCCTGAGCTGGCCCGAGGAGGTGCCGGGCAAACTGTTGTCGGTCGGGTCAGGCCTTGAGGTCCTCGACCCGCCTGAGATCCGGGAGGGGGTCCGAGCGACCGCGAGTCGGATCGTGGAACGCTACCGCGACGCCGTCCCGCTCGAGACCGGCCGCTGAGCCGTCCGGCTCGAGCCGAACCAGCGAAGGCGCCACCCCCGACGCTCTGGCGACGCGTCGCGCGCCAGCAGACGGAGGTTCCGGCCGGCCGTCTCGATATCACGCTCTTTCTCTGCCTGGATGGTGCGGGTGAGTTCGATCAGGTCCATGTCCGTAGTCTGGACCTCGTACCTGCCAACTTCCGTCATGTATGACGGCCCGAAGAAACCGCTTGACCGCTCGACGTCCCCAAAACATCCGAGCGGTCAGCGGTGATTCGATTGTTCTTCAGTTGTTCTTCAGTTGTGCAGCAGTGTCGGACCACCGTCCGGTCAGGATTGCCGGCTCCGCCGCCGCCCGGCATCCCGCCGGAGGGTCGACGCGCCGCCGGTCGAAGGTCTTGTTGTCCGGCGGTCCGTTTCGTGCTGGAGACAACGTAGGCGCTGGCACGCTCGGCACCACTCGGCGTCCGTCATGAAGTCGATATGGACATCCGTCCATGCCGAATCCGGATGGACACGACCGCGCCGTACACTCGGACGATGCAAAGTTCGATCAGAGGCGAGGTCATCGGTGCCAGCCGGAGCGAACGCTTCCACGCGGCCGAGCGGCGGATCGAGCGGGTCACGCACGCCCTCGACGAGCTCGTCGGGATCCCGGGCACGCCGGTCAAGGTCGGGCTCGACCCGGTCGTCGGCCTCATCCCGGTGGTGGGCGACGTCATCTCAGGGATCGTCGGCGCATGGGTCATCGCGGAGGCGGCACGGTTCGGAATCCCCCGGCATCGTCATCGCCCGGATGACCGTGAACCTGGTCGTCGACGTGGCGATCGGCCTGATCCCGTTCCTGGGCGACCTGTACGACTTCGTGTTCCGCTCCAACTCCCGGAACCTGGCGCTGTTCCGCCGCCATGCGCTCGAGCCGGAGGCCTCGACGCGCGGGGAGGCATCCTTCTTCATCGGCGTGGCGCTGCTCGCGGTCGGCGTCCTGTGGCTGATCCTGACCGCCATCGGCGCCGTCTGGCAGGTGCTCCAGACCGAGCTCTGAGACCGCTCTGGCGTGGCTAGCCCGTGGAGGCGATCCGCGGGAAGCCCGAATTGGCGACCTTCTCCTCGAACCGCGTCGCCGCGGCATCGAGCGCGGCGAGATGCTCGGCAAGGCGCCGGCGGGCCTCTTCGGCAGCGGCGTCGAGCCCCTCGAGCTCGAAGATGCGCCAGTGGCGCAGGATCGGCATCAGGACCTCGTCGTGATGGACCCGCAGGTCGTAGATCCCGGCCTTGGCGATCTGCGCCGCCTTGCGGATGAACCCGGGGATGCCGGCGCCCGGCATCTCGAACGCGAGGACCTCATCGACGATCGCCCGGACCGCCGCCGAGGGCTGGATCTTGAGCGCGGCCGCGAGGATGTCGCGGTAGAACACCATATGCAGGTTCTCGTCCGCGGCGATCCGGACCATGATCTTGTCGGCCACGGGATCGTCCGAGTAGCGCCCGGTGTTGCGATGGGCGATGCGCGTCGCGAGCTCCTGGAAGGCCACGTACGCGAGACCGCGCAGGGTCGTCGGGGAGGCGTGGTCGTAGCCCTGCTGAAGCTGCGTCATCCGACCGCGCTCGAGCATGACCGGGTCGATGTTGCGCGTGACCGTGAGGTAGTCGCGCAGGACGATCGCGTGGCGCCCTTCCTCGGCCGTCCAGCGCCCGACCCAGTTGATCCACGCCCCGTCGCCCTGGCCGAACATCCCGTGGATGAGCCGGTGATACGAAGGCAGGTTGTCCTCGGTCAGCAGGCCGATCTCGAAGGCGGTCTGGGCCACCCCGGTCAGGCGCGGCTGGTCGGGCGTCCAGGGCTCCTTGTCGAAGTCGCGCCCGAGCCGGTACGGGATGTAGTCGTGAGGGAACCACTCCTGGGCGACCTTGGCATGGCGGTCGTATAGCCGGCCTGCCTCGGGCTCCAGCTCCACCAGCAGCGCCTGGTCGTTGGCCAGCGCCTCGCCGGCGTCGAATTCCTGGCCGGGATCGAGCCGGCGGACGGTTGCGGTCATAGCGGTCTCCTGGTCGATGCTGCTCGGCCAGTGCCAGGCTCGAAGCGACGACTGATGGCCCTAAGGGTACGGCCAAGCGTAACCGCCGACATCGCAGCGCCCCCGTAGACCGTTGCGAACCTGCACGCGTTCTGGGGCGCTAGACTCCGGCGCGATGCCCGAACCGCGCCACGTGACCGCCACCCGCTATGTCACGCCCCTGCGCGAGGGCGGGTCGCTGCCGGGGCTCGTCGAGGCGGACGATGACGGCTTGTACGTGGTGAAATTCCGGGCTGCCGGCCAGGGTCCGCGCGCGCTCGTGGCCGAATGGCTGGCCGGCGAGATCGGCCGGGCGCTCGGGCTGCCGGTGCCCGAGATCGTCACCATCGATGTGGACGGCAGTCTCGGGGACGCCGAGCCTGACGAGGAGCTGCAGGAGCTCGTCCAACGTAGCGGCGGTCTGAACCTGGGCATCGACTTCCTGCCCGGCGCCCTGACCTTCAATCCCGGGGCTTCACCGGTCGTCGATCCCGAGGCCGCCGCGGCGATCGTGTGGCTCGATGCGTTCACGACCAATCCCGATCGGACCGCGGGCAATCCGAACCTGCTCATCTGGCACGGCCGGACCTGGCTGATCGACCACGGGGCGGCCCTCTACATCCACCACACCTGGCGCGACCCGGACGAGCACGCGGAGCGGCCGTTCGAGCGCACCCGCGACCACGTGCTGCTGCCGTTCGCCGGACCGATCGAAGAGGCGGATACCCGCCTGGCGCCCACGCTCGACCGGGGTCTGTTCGAGCGGCTCGCCGCCGCGATCCCCGACCTGTGGCTGCCCGACGACCCGAGCGCCGGCGACGCCGAAAGCCAGCGTGCTGCGTACGTCCGCTACCTCGACCGGCGGCTGGCCGGACGACGTCCGTTCGTGGAGGAGGCCGAACGTGCCCGACGAGCCGCGTAGTCCCTACCAGTACGCGATCATCCGCGTCGTCCCGCGGGTGGAGCGCGGGGAGTGCCTCAACGCCGGGGTCGTCCTGCTCTGCCGCTCGAAGGCATACATCGGCGCGCGGACCGAGCTCGACGAGGGGCGCCTAGCGGCGCTCGCGCCGGACACGGATCCGGCGACGGTCCGTCCCCATCTCGCGGCGATCGAACGCGTCGCTCGGGGCGAGCCGGATGGCGGGCCGATCGCGCGCCTGTCGATCGCGGAGCGCTTCCACTGGCTGGTGTCACCGGCCAGCACGATCATCCAGCCTTCGGATGTCCACACGGGGTTGACCGACGATCCCGCGGGCGAGCTCGAGCACCTCTTCGAGACGCTGGTCCGCTAGCTCTCCAGCCGGGCTTTCACCGACCGCATCGCCTCGAGCAGTGAGCCGCCACCGGACGTCCCGGCCGCGGCGACCATCACCTCCACCTCCGAGCCCTGGGCGCCCGGGATCATCGCGACACAGGCCGCGCGGACCCGCTCCGCGAGGACCGATGCCTCGGCCTCGAGCGTTTCCGGCAACAGCACGTGGAAGCGGTCCGGACCGAAGCGGGTGACGCGGTCGGTCTCGCGAGCCTGATGCCGGATGGCGCCGCCGATCCGCGTCGCATAGTGGTCCACGGCGCCCGTCGTGAGCATCCGCAGCCGGACTGCCAGGACCGCGGCCGGCCGGCCGTAGCGCGCGACGCGCGCGTCCTCGTGGCGCAAGGCGATGTCCCAGTCGGTCCGGGTGTCCATGGGCACGACCCGGCGGACCGGGCGCAGGCCTTCGGACCGCAGGTGCCGCGACCGACGGGTACGCCGCGCGCGGACCGGCGGGCCTTCGAGGAACGCTTCGATCCGTTCGCCGGCCCGCTCATCGTGGTGGTCGTCGGGCAGGACGAAGCGCGGACGACGCGCCGATCGGGCACTGGGGCGAGGGGGCTGCGGTGAGCCTGCGGGGAGGTCGGCCACTGCCCGGAAGTCTAGCCCGGTCGGCGGTATCCGGCCGGGATGCGAACGAACGTCGGTGCTTTCGTCAGACGCTGACGGCCAGCGACGGGCGGCTCGAGCGAGAAGCCGGGGTGTAGGCCGCCCACGCGGCGGCCAGGCGCTCGACGCCGTCGACCAGTCGGTCCGGCTCCGAGCCGTAGGCGATCCGGATGTGGTCGCGGAATCCGCCATCGGGCGAGGCGAGCGGACCGGGCCGCACGACGACGCCCAGGGTCGCCGCGAGGCGGCTGAACGCGACCGCGTCCGTCCCCGGCAGGCGGACCCACAGCGACAGCCCGCCCTTGGGCTCGGTCCAGGACCACTCGGGCAGGCGTGTCGCGAGCGCCTCCATCAGCACCGAGCGTCGTTCGCCGGCGGCCTTGCGACTGCGGGCCGCGACGTCGTCGAGCCGATCGAAGACGCGCGCGCCGATCGCCTGCGTGACGAGGCTCGAGGAATGGTCCGCGACGATCTTGCCGGCGACGAGCCGATCGATGACATCCCGTGACGCCCGCACCCAACCGACGCGCAACCCGCCCCAGGCGAGCTTGCTCAGCGAGCCGACGGTGATGACCTGGTCGCCCGCATCGAAGGCGGCGATGGGGGGCGGGCTGTCGACCCCGAGGGTCAGGTCGGGCGTGAGGTCCTCGACGATCTGGAAGCCGGATTCGGAGGCCATCCGCGCGAGCTCGCGGCGACGCGATTCCGGCATCACTGCGCCGGTCGGGTTCTGGAAGGTCGGGATGACATAGACGAGGCGGACCGGTGCGCTCGACCCGAGCAGCCCGATGACCTCGACCCGGGCGCCGTCGTCGTCGACCGGGATCGGGACGAGCCGATTGCCGGTCGTGCGGAAGGCATCGATGGCCCCGATGTAGGTCGGGTTCTCCATCACGATCGAGCTCCCGGGCCCGCCCAGCTGCGATCCGATGAGATGGAGGGCCTGCTGCGCGCCGCTCGTGACCAGGATCTGGTCGGGATCCGTGCGGACGCCGAGGCGGGTCAGGTATGCGGCGATCTGCCCGCGCAGGGCCGGCAGGCCGAACGGGTCGTAGCCGCTGTCGCGAAGGAGGTTCGGGAGGTCCTCACGCACCGCGGCATCCATGGCCTCCGCCACGATCGATCCGGCCGGAAGCGCACCGATCGTCAGTTCGATGGCGTCATCGACGAGCGGGGTCAGCAGGCCGACCGCGGCTGCGGTCGCGGCCGTCGTGGTCGCCGGCATGCGGACGGCGTCCGAGTCCATCGATCTCGAGCGACGCGAGGTACGGCTGCGTCAGGCCGGGTCGTCTCGCCGCGACCCGCGTGCCGCTCCCCTGGCGGCTTCGCGCGAGACCCGCCAGGCGCAGGCGGTCGTAGGCGGCGACGATCGTGGTGCGACTGAGGGCGAGTTCGCGTGCCAGCTCGCGCTCCGCTGGGAGGCGCGCCCCGGGGGGCAGCAGACCGAGGTCGATGGCCCGTGCGAGGGCCGCCGCGAGCTGCTCGTTGAGCGGGTCGGCGCCATCTGCCCAGGGGCCGATGAGCTCGACGAGCGCGGCCGCCGAGACCATCGATTGCCTTTTCAGTCCACTTGTGGTGGATTGGCTATTGGACTGGTCATCCATACGCGTCATGATGCGCGAAGCAACAGTCCAATGTCAAGACGCCGGGTTGACACGACGCCATTGGACCGGAAAGGAAGGGCGAGAGACATGACGTTCGATCAGGTCGTGGCCGCCCTCGCAGTGGCCGCCATCTTCATCACCCCGCTGGTCGCCTTCGCGGCGGCGGCGCTCCGCTTCGGCGTCGACTCCCGCCCGGGCATCGACGACCGCGATAGCCGTCCCTGGCTCGTACCGCCGGGCCAACCGCTGTAGATCCCGCGCAGACGGACGACCCCGGCCATCAGCCGGGGTCGTTTCGTGTCCTGGGCCCGGGGCTCAGCCGTTCGCGGCGGCTCGCTTCTCCGCTTTCATGGCGCGCTTGCCGGCCTGGTAGGACGCCAGCGCCTCGGGTGAATCGACATCACCGAGCGTCGGGTGCGTCGGCATCACGGCGTCGAGACCCGGCAGCTCCAGGCCCAGGCGCTTGCCCAGGATCGCGATGATCGCGGCGGCCTTCATCTCGCCGATACCGGGCAGGGCCAGGAGGCGACGCTTGAGGTCGGGGCCATCGCTCGCTTCCGTCCAGATGCGGGATGCGTCGTTGCCGTAGTCGTTGGCGATCGCGGCGGCGAGCTGCTGGACCTTGCCGGCCATGGATCCGGGGAACCGGTGCAGCGCGGGCGGCTTGCGGAACACGGCGTCGAGCTCCGCGGGGTCGGTCGCCGCGATCTTCGCCGCATCCAGGTGGCCGATCCGGCGCTCCAGCTCGAGCGGGCCGCTGAAGGCCTTCTGGACCGTGACCTGCTGGTCGAGCGCGAACCCGATCAGCATCGCGAGCGGATCGGAGACGAGCAATCGATCGGCGGCGTCGTCGCCGGTGAAGGGAAGTCGGTCGGTCGTGGCTGTCATGGCCAGCATGGTACGGCGTGGCGGACATGACGAGGCCCGGCTCGACGCCGGGCCTCGATAACTCGCGAGGAAGGAACGGCTCAGCCGCCGGCGCGCCACTGTGTGGCGGTCAGGGCCAGGTTGCCGATCAGCGACCGCCAGTACTTGCCGGCCTTGGGCGGATCCATGTGGACGCGCGCCCAGCTCGTGCGGCGCGACGTGAAGTAGAAGTCGCGTGCGCCGCTCGCGGAGGGGTGGTCTGGTGAAGATCGAGTTCATCGTCCGCGAGGACTTGAACAGCGACGCGGATCGTGTACGACACGCTCGAGATCGCCTCGGCGAAGACGGCCTTGGCACCCGCTCGCAGGAACCCGGCACCATAGTTGTCGACGCGCTTCATCGCGGTCGACTTCGTCGGGTTGGCGGAGCCCCACTCCGAATTGCCCGAGGCGTAGCACAGACGATTCAGGATGACGACGGCGTTCTTCGCCATCTGGATGTCGCGGTCGATGTAGTACTCGCCCCAGTATTTGACGTTCGAGTTCCCGTTGCCGTACGAGGCATTGAGCCCCATCCCGTCCTTGGTGTAGCGCTGGAACGCGCCGTAGGGACTGGGATAGCCGTTGCCATGGCCGAGGTAGATCAGCAGATTGGCGCCTTGGGCGGCAGCCTTGACCTTGGACCATGTCGCGTAGGGGCTGTAGATCTCCGTGACGGAAGCGCCGTACGAGCGCGCGAGCGATGCGTAGTACTTGGCGCTGGACTTGTAGCTTCCGAGGTACTGGACCCGACCGGTCCGACGACCACGACGACCTTGATGGTCGCGGCGTTGGTTTCCTGGGGGTTCGCCATCGCTCCGACACTCACGACCAGCGCGGCCGTCAGAGCGAATGCGGTCAGGCGAAGTGACCGGTGGCCAGCCGCCCTCTGGGCGACGTTCGTGGGTACCAGCAAGATTCCTGCCTCCTTCTTCCGGAACACCGCGTTGGGGGACGCGGTGACGGTGGGGTGAGGCCGCCATTGGCAGGGAGTTCGCGTGCGCGCGAGCGACGGACACCCATCGATCGCGGTGAGCGCGAGCGAAGGGTTTGAGCCGGTCCGGGTGAGCCGAACCGGGCCGTCGAGTGAAGAACACCCGACGAGATCGACAGGGTCCTGCCGTTGGGGCGGCGAGTCTTTGGTTATGCCTGTCTGTCTGGTGTCTGCAAGCCTGGGGGGCTGCGACCAAGTATGCCAGTGCAAGCAAGCCCGCGTCTTTGCACCAGTCGTACCGGTGCGCAACGGGCCTCTTTTCAACAGCCGGGAAGTTCCGATGCGACCGATTTCGGCTATGCTCCGGGGCGGCCCACGTGCGGCCGCGCTCTGGCGCGCCGTCCGACGCCGCCGTCGCGCTCCCGCGGAGCCCCGCCCGCGACGGCCAGGGTCCCTGCAGGAGCCACGCTTGACCTTCGACTCACTCGGCCTGTCGGCCGATCTACTCAAGACCGTCACCGAAGAGGGCTACACCACACCCACACCGGTGCAGGCAGCCGCCATCCCCCTCGTGCTCGCCGGCCGTGACGTCCTCGCGGCCGCCCAGACCGGTACCGGCAAGACCGCAGCGTTCACGCTGCCGATCCTGGATCGCCTCCGGCCGCAGGCCAATACGTCGTTCTCGCCCGCCCGCCACCCGGTCCGCTCGCTCATCCTCGTGCCCACCCGCGAGCTCGCGATGCAGGTCGATGAGAGCGTCCGGACCTACGGCCGGACCGTCCCGTTGCGTTCGACCGTCGTGTACGGCGGCATCCCGATGGACCCACAGATCAAGGCCCTGCGCGCGGGCGTCGAGATCCTCGTTGCGACCCCGGGTCGCCTGCTCGACCTCGTCGGCCAGAAGGTCGCGAACCTGGGCCAGGTCGAGATCCTGGTCCTCGACGAGGCGGACCGGATGCTCGACATGGGCTTCCTGCCGGACATCCAGCGCATCATCGAGCTCCTGCCGAAGCGCCGCCAGAACCTCATGTTCTCGGCGACCTTCTCCGACGACATCCGGCGCCTGTCCGGGACGATCCTGCGGGACCCCGAGACGGTCGAGGTGGCCCCGCGCAACACCACCGTCGAGGGCATCCGCCAGCTCGTCTATCCGGTGGATCGCGACCGCAAGGAGGCGCTCCTCGCGCATCTCATCCGGTCGGGCGACCTGCACCAGGTCCTGGTCTTCACGCGCACGAAGCTCGCTGCCTCGCGGCTCGCGACGCGCCTGGACCGCGAAGGCATCGATGCGGTCGCCATCCACAGCGACCGGTCGCAACCGGAGCGGACGCGCGCGCTCGAGGGCTTCAAGACGGGGACCATCCGGGTGCTCGTCGCGACCGACGTCGCCGCCCGCGGCCTCGATATCGAGGACCTGCCGGTCGTCGTGAACTTCGAGCTGCCGTGGAACCCGCAGGACTACATCCACCGCATCGGTCGGACCGGACGCGCGGGCGCCCTGGGCGAGGCGATCAGCCTGGTGTGCATCGACGAGGTCGACCTGCTCCGCGGCGTGCAGCGGATGCTCAAGCACGCGATCCCGTGGACCGTGGCCGAGGGCTTCGTGCCGGACCGGGATACGGAGCCACGGCCCCTGGGCATGCGCAGCGGCCATGCCCGGGTCACGCAGGAGCACCACGCCCATCGCAAGCCCGTGCGCCGACGCACGGGGGCCGGCACCGGCGGCTCGCGCTAGGCAACGCGGCGGGGCTGGAGGCTAGGGCGCGCTCGTCTCCGAAGCGACGGGGGCCGGCCGGCGCTCGATCGCATCGGTCTCGCTCGTGGCGGGCATCGCGGCTCCCGGGAAGAAGAACCCGAGCATGATGTCGGCCTCGACGCGCTCGACGCTGTAGCGATTCACGAGCGCTTCCTGGCCGATCGGCGCGAGCGGGCCATCGATCCGACCGAGGCGCGGTTCGCGGATGAGCACGAACTCGCCGTTCGGTCGCGCGAGGGCGCGGTCCGGGTCGTAGCCCGGCAGCGTCGGCAGCTCGCCTTCGAGGACGTACGGGCCGACCTCGATCCGGAGGGCGTGCCAGCTGGCGTGGACCGGGATGGCCGATTCGTCGTTCGTGACGGCCACGAGGACGTCGTCGATGGCGATCGTCAGGTCGCCCGCGGCCTGCGCCTCCGACGAGCCGAGCGGCAACCAGCGCACGCTCTGGAGTGCGAGCTCGCCGGTCTCCTCGAGGATCTCGCGCAGATGCCCGGCACGCGTGAGCGTGCCGTGAGCCATCCCCCCGACCGTATAGGCGTCAACCTGGATCATGTTTCCCCCGAAACGTACGCGCAACGTGCGCCCTCCGATGGCAAAGGTCAACAGCCGTCCGTACCCTCGACCGTGGTGCGATGGTCCCATCGCCCGCACGACGCGAGCAGCGCATCAGCGCTGGCTGGTGCAGTTCACGCAGGCCGCCCCGGCCCGGGCGGTCCTGAGCAGGGCACGCGCGAAGATCCCGGGATCGGTCCGGCTCTGGTTGCTCACGACCGCGATCGCGACGTCCTCCTCCGGCAGCCAGCGGACGACCGAGCGAAAGCCGAACAGCCGACCGGAATGGCCGAGCGACGGGAACCCGTCGATGTCCTGGCGCTGGACGCCCAGGCCGTAGGGCACGCGAGGCTTGTACGGCGCGGTACGGCTGATGTCGCCGACCATCGCATCGACCGACTCCTGGGACAGCACCGCGCCGGCGTAGAGCGCGCGGACCCAGCGGACGAGGTCGGTCGAATTGGAGGCGAAGCCGCCAGCTCCGGCCGCTGCCGTGACGACGGAGGTGAACGGCATGAACGCGCTGCCATCGGACAGGTCGATGGCCGGCGCGTCCTTCGCGGTCGACTCGAACCGGTAGCCGTGGGCGCCGTCCGCGCTGGCCTCCTCGGTGGGCTGATACCAGGTGTGTCGGAGGCCCAGCGGCTCGAGGAAGCGGGCGCGGACCTGGTCCGCCAGGGGCGCGCCACCGACCCGCTCGGCGAGCATCCCGAGCACGAGGTAGTTGGTGTTCGAGTAGTGCCAACCCGTGCCCGGCTTGAAGTACGCCTTGCCGACGTGCTTCATCGCGTCGGCCGTATCCCAGACCCGGCCGCGATCCGTCAGCAGCTTCTTGTCGATCGCGGGATGGAAGAAGTAGTCGCGCAGGCCGCTGGTGTGGTCGAGCAGCTGGCGGACCGTGATCTTGGCATTGACCTTCACATCGGGCAGGTAGGTCCGCACCGACTCGTCGAGGTCGATCGTTCCGTCGTGGGCCAGGGCCAGCACGAGGGCCGCCGTGAAGGTCTTGCTCACGCTCGCGATCGCGAACGACGTGGACGCGGTCACAGGCGCCTTGGCGGCGACGTTCGCAAGGCCACTCACGCCGACCCACGAGCTGCCATCGGGGAAGAGCATCGTGACCGAGATCCCGGGGACGCCATATCGCTCGCGCAGCTGGTCGAGACGCTTCTGCAGGGCGCGGCGGGTCGCAGGCGTCGCCGTGAGACCGGCCAGCTCCGGCGGCCGGACCCCGATGGTGGAGACGTCCGGACGCGTCGCCAGGGGTGGTGCCGGGATCGGGTTCGCGGGGTTCGCGCTGGCCGGCGGGCGATCGCTGCCGACCTCGGAGCGAGCCGTCGGTTCGACCGGCGGCGTCGGCCGCGCGGCCGCGATCGGGTCGGGGATCCGGGACGTGGTCAGCAGCGGGCCGAGCGCGATCGAGACGAGACTCGTCGCCATCACCGTGGCGAGGATCAGGAGGGCGCGCCGGACCCGCGTCCGACGCGGCCGAACAGCAGCCATGCGCAGTGCACGGTACCGCGAGTCCGTCGCGGGTACCATCCCCCGGATGCCTGACGACGACGGGGCGCTGTCCGCGCCCAGCCTGCTGCGCAAGGTCGGCCTGCTTCCCGACGGCCCCTTGCCGTGGGGTCGCCCGGTGCCCGGCCGTTCCCCGGGCGTCTTCCTGGTGGAGCTCCCGGCGCCACTCCCGACCGCCCCGATCGAGCTCACCCGCGTCGGGAAATGGCTCGAGCACGTGCCCGGCCTGCTGCTCGACGGCGCCCGGCCGACATCGCGCGCCCTCTCCGCTCGGCTCGCCTCCTTCTGGTTGCCGTCCCAGACCGTGCTCTACGTCGGCGCGACCGGGGCGACGATCAGCGGCCGGCTAGCGGCCATGGGACGGACGACGCTCGGAGACCGCCGGCCCTACGCCGGTGGCCACTGGCTCATGACCCTGCGAGCCCTGCCCTCAAGCCGGGTGTGGTGGGCCGCGACCGAGGCCATCGAGGAGTACGAGGACGCGCTGCTCGCGGCCTTCGCCGACACGGTCACGGCCAGCTGAGCGCGCGGGACTGCGGGACCCCGACGTGGTCCTGCCATTCGCGAACCTGCGGCGTCCGACGGGAGAGCGCAAGGCGAGCGGCCTGTCGGGGTCGCTGCTGCCCGAGGCGGTCGAACCGCCAGCGCCGCCGACCCGTGTCGTGGTGGTCCCGGACGGCGACGCGGAGGGGGCGCGCGGTGAGCCACCGGAGCCACGCCGCCGCGCGCCGCGCGCCACGCCGTCGCCATCCCCCGCGCCGACGTCGTCACGCGCCGGAGGCGGCGGGAGTCCCTCGGCACCCGGAGCGGCGCGCCCTCCGGAGGCGCCGCCGACAGCCACGCCCGGCGGTCCGGCCGCGACCCTCACCGCCGAGGGCGCCGAGCGCCTGCGGGCCGAGCTGGCTGAGCTGACCGGGGTGAAGCGGCCCGAGGTCATCGCCCGGATCCGGGCAGCCAAGGAGCTCGGCGACCTCAAGGAGAACGCCGACTACAGCTCCGCGCGCGAGGAGCAGTCGTTCCTCGAAGGTCGCGTCCAGTCGATCGAGGCGCAGTTGCGCACTGCGGTCATCGCCGTCGCGCCGACGGCCGGCGCCGGCGCGGACCTGGGTTCCCGGATCGTCGTCGAGATCGACGGCGACACCGACACCTACACGCTCGTGGGCACGGCCGAGGCGGATCCGTCGTCGGGGCGGCTGTCGGTGGCCTCCCCGGTCGGGCGGGCGCTGCTGGGTGCGGTCGCGGGCGACGAGGTCGCGGTCAAGACGCCGCGGGGCGCGGTCACGTACCGGGTCGTCTCGGTCGAATAGGCCCAGTTAGGCCCAGTCCCGGTCGAGACCCGCCCGGGCCGTTCCGGATCAGGCGCCGGAGGCGTCAACCAGCTTGTGCTCAACCGCGTACAGCGCCGCCTGCGTCCGCGACGCGAGGCCGAGCTTGCCCAGGATGTTCGAGACGTAGGTGCGAGCCGTGCGCTCCGTGATGAACAGCGTCGCACCGATGTCCTTGTTGGACATCCCCTGCCCCAGCAGGCGGAGCACGTCCTTCTCGCGATCGGTCAGCGGCTCGGCCAGCTCGTCCTTGGGGGACTTGCGGTCACGCATGCGCTGGGCGAGCAGGCGGGCCACCGCCGGATCGAGGTGGACCTCGCCCGCATGGGCGGCGCGCACGGCCGCGGCGACCTCCTCGGCCTCCGCATCCTTGAGGACATAGCCCGACGCCCCGGCCTCGAGCGCCGAGGTGACCTTCTCCTCCTCGATGAAGGAGGTCATGGTCACGATCTCGATCTCGGGATGCTCGGCCTTGATCCGGCCGATCGCCGTGACGCCGTCCATGTTCGGCATCAGCAGGTCCATCAGCACGACATCGGGCTGGAGGCGGCGGGCCATCGCCACGCCTTCGGAGCCGTCTGCCGCCTCCCCGACGACCTCGATGTCCGGCTGGAGATCGAGGAACACCTTGAGGCCCGTCCGCACGACCGCGTGGTCGTCGACGATGAGCACGCGGATGGGGGCGTCGTCTGTCACATCGGCTCCCGGCGCACTCGCGCCGCTGGTGTCTGGCGGGGTCGTTGGGGACAGCGTCGAGTCTAGCAAAGCGGTCTCCTCAGGCGTCGGCGGGCCGGCCGGCCGCGAGGATCGCGGCGATCAGCTCGGCGGGGCGGAAGGTCTTGCGGACGAAGCCGTGGGCGCCGCCGTCGAGGGCCTGGCGCTCGAGCGCGTCGGACCAGCTCATCGCGAGGATGCGCGTGTCCGGACAGCATTCCCGGAGCCCGGCGATGAAGCTCAGGCCGCCATCGACCTCGGGCAGGCGCGGGTCGACGATCACGACGTCGGGGCGATGCTCGGTCGCCAGGGCGAGCGCCGTTCCTGGCTGGCCCGAGCTGCCGACGACGAGCACCCGCTCGCCGATGGCGAGCAACCCGGTCAGGCTCTCGCGGACCCGGTCGTCGGCATCGACGACGAGGATGCGCAGCGGCGCATCGGACCGGGCTTCAGCGGGGGGCATGGCGGAGATGGTGCGGCCGAGGCCATGCGAGCGAAAGCGACCTTCGACCGAGAGACCCTCGGCGGAACGACCGGTGCGGGCTACGTCATCCGTCGCGGATCGAGGGGGTACCAGCGGGTGGGGCGGGGCGGCCCGCGGCGTCCCCGGCCGATGCCGCCGCCTGCAGGTCCGCGAGCACGGCCGGAGGGAGCGTGACCTCGATCGCGGTCCCCGACCCGGGCTCGCTCACGCACGTGAACGTGCCGCCGACCCGCTCCGTGCGGGCCCGCATCCCAGCGAGCCCCAGGTGGCCGTCGGGCACGGTCGCCGGGTCGAATCCCTTGCCGTCGTCCTTCACCCGCAGCCGAACGCCGCCCTCGTGCTGGCGGATGTCGACCCGCACCTGCCGGGCCGCCGCGTGCTTCACGACGTTGTGGAGCGCCTCCTGGGCGATGCGGTACAGGACCTCCTCGGCCGCCAGCGGCAGTCGTTCCTCGATGTCGCTCTCCACGACCACCGGGAGGCCGAGCCGGCCCTGCAGCGCGGCGCTGTGGGTCTTCACGGCGCGGACCAGCCCGTCCTGCTCCAGGTTGCCGGGCCGGAGCTCGAAGATGAGCGCGCGCATCTCCGCGAGCGCCTCGCGCTGAAGCTCGCGCAATTGCGCCAGGTGCGTCCGCGCGGTGTCCGGGTCCTTCTCCAGGAGCATCTCGACCGAGCGCGCCACCAGGGTCATCGAGAACAGCGCCTGGGTGACCGAGTCGTGCAGCTCGCGGGCGAGGTGGGCGCGCTCCTCGCCGGCGGCGAGCTCTCCGGCCTGGCGTCGTAGCTCGCGCTCCAGCCGGACTTGGTCGCTCACGTCCCGTGCGGCGCCCTGGATCCCCGCGAATTCCCCGTCCACCCAGACCCCGACCGCGCGAACGTCGACCGGGGTCCGGCGGCCATCGCGACCGCGCAGGACCTGGGCGGCCTGGACCTCCTGGTCCGGGTGAGTGGAGAGCGACTCCCACCGGCCGCCCGCCACCTGGTTGTCCTCCGACTCGACGATCGTCCCGAAGTGCTTGCCGATGAGTTGGATCGCGGGATGGCCCGTAAGGCGCTCGATGGCGGCCGAGATGAACGTGAAGTTTCCCTCGACGTTCGTGGCGAAGACGACGTCCGGCGAGTTCTGCACGAGGAATCGGTAGCGCTCCTCCGACCGGATCAGCTCACGCTCGAGCCGCTCGCGCTCCGACACGTCGCGCGCCACGCCGTTGATGCCGACCAGCGCCCCGTCCTCGACCTTGCCGACGACGTTGACCTCGAGCTGGACGGGATGCCCCGACCCGTCGAGGAAATCCACGCGAGCCGAGTGGACCTGATCGGGATCGGCGAGGACGGCCTGGTAGCTCGCGGCGGCTGCCGCTTCGAAACCCGGGGCCACGTATTCCATGAACGACCGGCCGAGGGCGGCGGTGCGGTCCCAGCCGAGCGTCGTCTGTGCCCGGTCGGAGAGGAACGTGTATCGGCCCTCCGCATCCGTGGCGAACACGAGGTCTGGCGACGACGAGGCCAGGGTCCGGTAGCGGTCCTCGGAGGCCCGCAGCTCGCGCTCCAGCCGATCGCGCTCGCGCATGTCGCGGACGGATCCGTTCGCGCCGGCGAACTTGCCGTCAGCGTCGAGGGCAGCGACGGCGATGAACTCTGCCGGGACCGCCGACCCGTCGCGGTGCTGGAGGCTGATCCGCCCGCGGACCTCTTGCGACGGCGCGTTCATCGCGGCGGTCCAGTCGATCTCGGCCACGTCGCTCGACGAGGGATGGACGATCGCCCCGAAGTGCTGGCCCAGCAGCTCGTCCGGGTGGAAGCCCGTCAGCCGCTCGACGGCGTCCGACAGGAACGTGATGCGCGCGTCCGGTCCGATCGACCAGACGAGGTCCGGAGCGTTCTGGACGAGGAACCGGTAGCGCTCCTCCGACTCGCGCAGCTCGCGCTCGAGCCGTTCACGCTCGCTGACGTCCCGGACGGTCCCCTGGGCGCCGACCCAGGCCCCGTCCTCGAAGACACCCGTGGCCGTGACCTCGGCCGCGAACCTCGATCCGTCGCGGCGGACCAGGATGAGCGGCACGCGCTCGACGCGGCCAGGTTCGGCCCCGACGGCGGCAAATGCCTCGAGGGCGAGCGGCATCGACGACGGCTCGGTCAGGAACTCGAAATGTTGCCCGACGATCTCCTCGACCGGCCAGCCGAACAGGGCATCGGCCGAGTCCGCCATGAAGGTGAAGGTCCCATTCCCATCCGCGTGCCAGATCACGTCCGGGGTCGTCTGGACCAGCCCCCGGAAGCGCGCCTCTTCCTGGGTCAGGCGCGCGAGGAGATTCGAGTTCGTGAGCGCGATCGCGGCCTGGTCGGCCAGGCCCTGGAGGAGGTCGAGGTCGTCGGCCTCGAACGTGCGCGGCTCCGCCGTCGAGATGGCGAGCGTGCCGATGACGTCGCCGCCGGGAGCGCGCAGCGGCGTCGACGCCATGCCACGAAGGCCCAGCCGCTCGGCCGTGAAGTCGTCGTCCGGCTCGTGCGGGATGCGCGGATCCGCCAGGTAGTCGAAGGTCCAGACCGCTTCGCCTTCCTGGGCGGCGAGGCCGTTGATCCCCGCCCCGAGCGGGAACCGCTTGCTCATCAGCCACTCGCGCGTCGCGTCGTCGCTGGCGCCGGTCACCACGACCGGGATGAGGTACGTGCCGGTCGGAGCCATGCGGGTCAGGTGCGCGCCGTCCGTCGCGAGCAGGCGCTTCGCGTCCTCGACGACCCGCTCGAGCACCTCATCCGGGTCGGTCAGTGCCGCGATCCGGGCCGTGATGTCCCGGAGCGAGCGCTCGGTCTCGGCCCGGCGAGCGAGGGCTACTCGGGACCGCTCCAGCTCGTCGATCAGCCTGGCGTTCGTGATCGCGATGGCCGCCTGCTCGGCCAGGCTTCCGAGCACGGCCGCGTCGAGGTCGTCGAAGGCGTTCGGCCGGTGGCTCAGCACCTCGATCGCGCCGAGGGGGCCTGCCTCACCGATGATCGGCGCCGCGATCAGGTCGCGGACGCCGGCCCGCTCGACCAGTGAATCCGCCAGGGCGTCGTGCTGGAAATCGCCGGCCATGTAATCGCCGACGTGGATGACCCGGGCCTCGGCCACGGCCTTGCCCGACACGCCCTCGCCCAGGCGCAGGTTGGTCATCTTGACCGCCTCGCGCTGGTCGGGCTCGAGCCCCGCGTCGTAGGCCCACTGGAGCGTCCCGCTTTCGGGGTCGTACTGGTCGATCAGGCCACCGTCGGCGCGCAGCAGCCGCCGCGCCTCGTCGACGACGTGCTGGAGGACCTCGTCCGGTTCGCGCAGGGCCGTGATCCGCGCCGCGATCTGGCGCAGGCTGGCCTCGGCCTCCGCGCGGCGCTCGATGTCCTGGCGGGAGCGGGCGAGCTGCTCCATCAGGTTCGCGTTCGTGATGGCGATCGACGCGTGCGTCGCGAGGGCGGTGAGCAGCTCGACCTCGGTGTCGGTGTACGCGCCGGGCTCGCGGGATACGACCGACAGCACGCCGAGCGGTGCGTCGCCCTCACCGGTCAGCGGCACGCCGATCACGGCACGGATGCCGGCCTTGCGCACGAACGCCTCGATCTCGGGCGTCGTCTCGAACCGGTCGTCGGCCAGGTAGTCCTGGGTCATGATCGGCTTCTGCTCGGCAAAGGCGAGGCCGGCCACGGCCTGGCGCGGCTTGAGGCCGCCGGTCCGCCCCCACTCGGGTACCTCGGACATCGCCTCGCCGGACGCGTAGGCCCAGCGCAGCGCGCCCAGCTCCTCGTCCCACAGGTCGATCCGCGCCCCGTCGGAACCGAGGAGACGCGCCGATTCCGCGACGATCCGGGTCAGGACCGTGTCGGGATCGAGGATCGACGAGACGCGGACCGCGATCTCGCGCAGCGTCCGCTCGGCGTCGGCGCGCTGGGCATTCTCCTCGCGCGACCGTTCGAGCTCGTCGATGAGCCGGGCGTTGGTGATGGCGATCGCCGCCTGGCCGGCGAGCGCCCGGATGAGCGCGGCATCCTCGCCGTCGAAGGCGTCCGACACGACCGCGTACACCTCGATGACGCCGAGCGGGCCGTGCTCCCCGGTGATCGGCGCCGCGATCATCGAGCGGAAGCCGGTCCGGTCGTAGAACTGCGTCGATTCGGGGCTCGGCGGGAACTGCGCCACCAGGTCGTCGCCCGCGATGACCACCCGGTCCTCGGCGACGGCCATCCCGGTGGCGCCCTCCCCGACCGAGATCCACAGCTTCGAGCGCTCCTCGTCGCTGAACAGCCGCCGCAGGCCATCGTCGAACGCCCAGCGCAGCTTGTCGGTACCGGGCTCCAGGATGTCGAGGATCGCCCCCTGCCCGCCGACCAGGCGGCTCGCGAGCTCGACGACCTGCTGGAGGATCTCGGCCGGATCTCGCAACGCGGTGATGCGCGCGGCGATCTCGCGCAGGGCCTGTTCCGCCCCGGCCCGGCGGGCGAGCGCGCCGCGGGACCGGTCGAGCTCCTCGAGGAGCTGGGTCCGGGTGATGGCGATGGCGGCCTGCGCGGCGATCGACTCGAGGAGGCCGGCATCGGCCTCGCGCCACGCGTCGGGGCGCGTGGAGAAGATGGACAGGGCGCCGAAGGGACCGGCCTCGCCGGCCAGCGGTGCGGCCATGACCGAGTGGATACCGAATTCCGCCACGTAGGCATCGCCGCCGGTCCCGTGCGGGAAGCTGTCGTCGGCGGCGTAGTCGCCCGTCCAGATGGGCCGCGCCTGGACCATCGCCTGGCCGGCGATGCCCTGCTCGGGTGTCTCGTCGGGATCGATGTACCTGGCCTCGTCGACCGGCTTGACCTCGCCCGACGCGTAGGCCCAGCGAAGCAGCCCCGAACCGGCATCGACGAGGTCGATCCGCGAGCCGTCGGCGCCCAACAGGCGGGCCGCCTCGTCGACCGCGAGCTGCAGCACGCTCGAAAGATCGGCCGCGGCCGAGATCCGGGCGTTGATCTCGCGCAGCGTTCGCTCGACCTCGGCCCGCTGGGCGAGCTCCGCTCGAGATCGGTCGAGGTCCTCGATCAGGCGCGTGTTGGCCATGGCGGCCGCGGCGTGATCGGCCAGCGCGCGAACGAGGGCGATCTGCGCCTTGTCGAACGCCTCCGCGCGCGTGGAGAACGTGCCCATGGCCCCGAACATCTGGTCGCCCGCAGCGAGCGGCGCGACGACCATCGAGCGGATGCCGATGTCCTCGACGACGCGGTCGGTCTGGGTGGCGTGCCGGAACGAGGGGTCGTTCTGGTAGTCGTTCGTGACGACGACGGCCCGCTCGACCAGCGCTCGCCCGAACATGCCGGTCCCGGGCGCCAGCTCCAGGCCGCGGACCCATTCGCGGCTGCGCTCGCTGCGGATGCCGGCGTCGTGCGCGAAGCGCAGGTTCCCGGTGGCCGGGTCGATGAGGTAGACCATCGCGCCGTCGGCGTCGAGGAGCCGGGCGGCCTCTTCGACCGCGTCGGAGAGCAGCTCGTGGATCCCGCCCACGCCACCGTCGGGGTCGGTCGGGGTCGGGTCGGGCTCGATCGGACCCGGCGGTCGGGTTGGGGCGGTCATCGGCGCGAGGATACGACGGGTCCGCCACGAGCGGGCATCGCCGTTCGGCCGAGGCGGCTACGTCATCCGGCCGAGGCGAGGGTCGACCGGCGACGACGGAGCGTCGCGGGCGAGTGTCCGGGTCGGCTGGTGTCCCTTGTCGGGCGCGTTCGGCCGGTGCCCGCCCGGACGATACCGGCACGACACGGCACCCCTGACCGGTCACCAACGTAGCGAGGTCCCGACACTGATGTTCGCTTCCCGAACGCAGCTCCGCACTTCCGACGTCGTCATCCGCGCCGCCATCGTCGGCCTGGCGCTGGCGACCGGCTACATCCACTCGACCCTGGGCGGCCTCCTGTTCACGCTGAACGCGATCGGCTACCTCGTCGCCGCGGTCGCGATGATCATCCCGCTGGCCCTCGCGGTCCGCTTCCGCTGGGTCGTGCGTCTCGGCCTTATCGGCTACGCTTTCACGACCATCCTCGGCTGGGCGATCCAGGGCCCGTACTACCAGACGGCCTACATCGCCAAGGCCATCGAAGTCGCCCTGATCGTCCTGGTCGCCGTCGACTTCGCCCGGATGGACGGCAACCCCATCGCCGTGGTCAAGCGCGAGATGGCGTCCTTCGCCAGCCTCGTCACCGGCCGCCGCGCCGAGGGTGCCGGCGCCTAGACCTCACGGCGCGGCCGGGAGTCATCCCGGCCGCGCTCACCGACCAAGGAGTCCGATCCGATGAAGCGCCTCGTCCTGGGCCTGGGCCTCGTGGCCCTCGCCGTCCTCAGCGCCGCCTGTTCCGGTGGATCCGGTGCCTCGGCCTCCGCGCCGGCCGCCTCCGCCCCCGCCGCCTCCGCCCCGGCGGGCGACGCGATCACCGTGAGCGCCAAGGACCTCAAGTTCTCGACGGCGTCGATCACGGCGCCCGCGGACGAAGCGTTCCAGATCGTCTTCGACAACCAGGAGTCCGCACCCCACAACGTGGCCATCAAGGACGCGGCGGGTGCGGTCGAGTTCAAGGGTGAGATCGTGACCTCCACGACGATCACGTACGACGTTCCGGCCCTCGCCGCCGGCGCCTACGAGTTCTTCTGCGAAGTCCATCCGGACATGAAGGGCACGCTCACCGCCGGGTAGCCTCGCTCGCACCCCGCCGCTCCGGACCCCGGCCTGCTGCACAGGCCGGGGTCTTCTTCGTTTGGGTATCCTCGGAGCCTGCCTGCCGCGCCGCGGGCGCGACCACGGGGGAGACATGCTCGAAGTCATCGATCTCGCGAAACGCTACGGGCCCGTCGTGGCGCTCGACGGCGCGAGCTTCAGTGCCCGGCCCGGGCGGATCGTGGGCTTCCTCGGGCCCAACGGCGCCGGCAAGACGACGACCATGCGCTGCATCTTCGGTCTCGCCCGGCCGGATCGCGGCGAGGTCCGCTGGAAGGGTGAGCCGGTCGACCGCGCGGCGCGGCTGCGCTTCGGCTACATGCCAGAGCAGCGCGGCCTGTATCCGCGGATGCGGGTCGGCGAGCAGCTGTCGTATTTCGCCCAGCAACACGGCCTCTCCGGTCGCGACGCCAACACGGCGGCGACGCGCTGGCTGGACCGGATGGGCCTCGGCGACCGCGCCAAGGCCAAGCTGGAGGAGCTCTCGCACGGGAACCAGCAGCGAGTCCAGCTGGCCGTGGCCCTGGCGCACGACCCGGAGCTGCTCGTGCTGGACGAGCCGTTCTCCGGCCTCGATCCGCTCGGGATCGCGACGATGACCGAGGTCGTCAACGAGCGGGCGAAGGCCGGCGTCGGCGTGGTGTTCAGCAGCCACCAGCTCGATCTCGTCGAGGACGTGTGCGAGGACGTGGTGATCATCGCCCGCGGGCGGATCGTCGCCGCCGGGGCGATCGACGAGCTGAAGGCGCGTTCGGGGCGTCGCCATCTCGAGGTCGAGGTCGCCGGATCGGATGGCGCCTGGCTCGACGGCGGGGGCGAGCTGACCGTCCTGCAGCGCAGCGGCGACCGGGTGAAGCTGCTGGTCCCCGAAGACGTCGATCTCGACGCGCTCCTCGCGCGGGCCCGCGCGGCCGGCGAGGTCCGGACGTTCGCCTATCAGCCGCCGAAGCTGTCGGAGCTGTTCATGGAAGCCGTGACGCCGGCACCGTCCCCGGTCGTGGACGAGACCCGATGAGTCGCTGGCGGAGCGTCTGGCTCGTCGCCCGGCGCGAGATGATCGAGCGCGGCCGGAGTCGCGGCTTCATCCTGTCGGTCGCGTTCACGACCGTGCTCGTGGTGGGGTCGTTCGTCGTTCCGACGCTGTTGTTCGGCGACGACGACGCGACGAAGATCGGGATCGTCCAGCCGGAACCGCCCGGCCTGACCGTGGCGATCACGACGACGGCCGGCCAGCTCGACCGCGAGGTCGAGGTCGTGCCGTTCGCCGACGTGGCCGCCGGAGACGCGGCGCTCGCCGACGAGTCGGTCGAGGGCGTCGCGATCGTGCCGGCCGACCTGTCCGGTCCCGGCGAGATCCGTTTCGACAAGGAGCCGGACCAGTTCGTGACCCAGCTCGTGACCGCGTCGGTGGTGGCGTTGCGGACGCAGGCTGTGGTGACCGAGGCGGGCGTCCCGCCCGAAGAGCTCCTTGCCGCCCAGCAGGCACCCACCGTCCATGCGCTGGACCCGCAGACCGAGGCGGACGACGCGCAGTTCCTGTTCGCGAACATCGGCGCGGTACTGATCCTCGTGGGCATCTTCAGCTTCGGGTTCACGGTGCTCACCGGCGTCGTGGAGGAGAAGCAGAGCCGGGTCGTGGAGGTCGTCCTGTCGACCGTCCGTCCACGCGACCTCCTCATGGGCAAGGTCATGGGCATCGGTGTCCTGGGCCTGATCCAGCTGGCCGTCTTCGTCGCCGCGGCGCTCGCGGCGGCCGTTCTGACGGACCGCTTCGCCCTGCCCGACACCACGCCGTCCGCGATCCCGCTGCTGGCGGTCTGGTTCGTCCTCGGCTACGCGCTCTACTCCACCGCCCTCGGCTTCCTGGGGGCCCTGGCGTCGCGCATGGAGGAGGCCTCGAACGCCTCGACGCCGGTCACGATGGTCGCGATGATCAGCTACTTCGTGGCGATCTTCGCGGTCACCAACGACCCGTCCGGACCCGTCGCCATCGTGGCGACGTACCTGCCGCCGTCGGCGCCGTTCGTCGTACCGTTGCGGGCGGCATTCGATGCGATCGGACCGATCGAGATCCTGCTGTCGATCGCGGTCACGGTGGCCGGGATCTGGGTCCTGTTCAACATCGGCGCGCGGGTCTACGCGGGAGCGGTGCTCCAGACGGCCGGCCGGATGAAGATCCGCGACGCGTGGCGGTCGGCCGGGGAGTGACGGGCTCTGCGGCGCCCTCCCGGCGACCGTTGGCGTCAATCGAGCGGCTCGAAGATCCCGGGCAGGCCGCCGGCGTGCCAGAACACGATGCGCTGCCCGTCGAGGGCGCCGCTGCGCACGCTGGCGACGAGGCTCGCGAGCGCCTTGGCCGTGTAGATCGGATCGACCAGGATCCCCTCGGTCCGGGCCAGCAGGTCTGCCGCCGCGCCGGCCTCGGCCGTGGGCCGGCCGTAGCCGTCGCCGAGCTGACGCTCGTCGAGATCGATCGCCTGGTCCGGATCCACGCGGCCGGCGCCGTCCGGGTCCAGGCCGCGGACCATCGATCCGATCGCCGGTCGCAGCTCGGACGCGGGCCGGGCGACGATCACGCCCGCGACGCGCGTCGCCGGGGAGCGGCTCGCGGCCGCGACGATCAACCCGGCCTGCGTCCCGCCCGTAGCCGACGGCACGACGATGCGGTCCACGGTGAGGCCGATCGCCTCGGCCTGGTCGAACAGCTCGTGACCCGCGAGCGACTGGCCGTGCGCCCCCAGCACGCCCGAGCCCCCCACGTCGATCACGTAGGGCCGTCCGCCCCGCTCGACGACGTCCCGTGCGACCCGTGCCACCTCCGCCTCCCGTGCGGCCCGGTCCGCGGCTGGGCAGTTGGTGCACCGTCGCCCCGAACGACTGCATGAGCCGCACGCCCGGCCCGGGCACTGACGCCGGCGGCCCGGACAGCACGAGCTCCACGGCGAGGCCAGCCGCAGCCCCGGCCGCCGCGGTCAGACGGCAGTGGTTCGACCAGCGGCGCCCGCTCGTGACCAGGGTGTCGGCGCCGTCGGCGAGCGCGGCGCCGACGAGGAACTCGAGGTTGCGCAGCTTGTTGCCGCCGAAGGCCAGTGGCAGCAGGTCCTCACGCTTGACCCAGATCTCGGTACGACCGCCCAGGGCGGCCGACAATCGGGGCAGCGGAGCGAGCGGCGACGGCGCATCGAACAGCCGAAAGCGCGGGATCTCCGGCGCGGGGACGGACATGGCCGGATGGTAGCGGCCTATCATCGGGCGATGGCCACGCGCATCCGCCCCGCCGACCGGCAGACGACCGTGGGTCAGCACGCCGGCATGGAGCGCTCCATCGCGATCTCGCGGCCGACGGTCGGGGCCGAGGGGCTGTACACGGCCCTCGTATCGACCGCGCCCGGCGAGAAGACGCGCATCCACCACCACGGCGATTGCGAGACGTCGATCTACATCCTCTCGGGGACGGCCCGCTACACGTGGGGCCCGACGGGCACCGAGCACGAGATGGGGGCCGGCACCGGCGACGTCATCTACATCCCGGCCGGCGAGATCCACGTCGAGGAGAACGCCTCGTCGGACGAGCCGCTGGTCGTGGTCCTGACCCGGAACTGCCCCGATTCGCACGTCGTGTACCTCGACGGCGGCCCGGACGGCAGCGACGACGTCCCGGCGCCCTGCTGACCCGATGGTGGTCGGCTGGCGCGATCGAACCCTGCTGGAGCTGCTGACCGAGCACGGCCTCGAGCTGAGCCCCGAGCACGCGTTCCCGACCGACGGCTGGTCCGGTGCCACCTTCACCGGCCTCGTCGACCCGGTCGGCCGGCACTACGTGCTGAAGCGGACCTCGCTCGCCAAGGACTGGATCGCCCGCGCGACGCGCGACGACGACCTGCGCGAGGGCTGGCTCGCGGCCCGCCCGAGCGAGGCCATGGCGTGGCTGCCGCGCACGTCGATCGCCTACCTCGGCGCCGCAGCGGACGGCGACGGCGTGGCGATCCTCATGCCCGATCTGTCGACCGAGCTCATCGCCTGGGAGCGGCCCGGACACGACCCGGTGATCGACGATCCGACGCTCCGGCGGGTGATCGAGTCGGTCGCGCGGCTCCATGCGATGCCCTGGAGCCGGGTGCTCGAGGCGGCGAGCGAACGCGAGGGCCAGCCACCGCCGCCGTGGTGCCCACTCGCGGAACGGCTGACGCTGCTGTCCCGGCCGTCGGCCGACGGGGTATGCGGCGGACGGCAACGCGGTGGGCCAGCGATTCCTCGCGGGCTGGGACGCGTTCGACCGGCGCGCGCCGGAGGCGGCGCGGCAGCTCATCGACGACCTTGGACGAGGACCCCGCGCCCCTGGTCGCTGCACTCGGGCGTCTGCCGTCCGTCGGCCTGCACGGCGATCTCAAGCTGGCCAATGTGGCGCTGCTGCCGGAGGATCGGGTCGGCTTCATCGACTGGCAGATGACCCTGCGGGCACCGATCGCCGTCGATCTTGGCTGGTTCCTCGTTTCCAACAGCGGTTCGATCCCGGCGGGGCCGGAGTCGATCGTCGCCGAATACCGCACGGCGCTCGAATGGGACAGCGGGCGCTGGGCCTTCGGTGACGACGCGAACGACTTCGCCGGCCTGACCGGCGATTGGGACGCCCAGGCGGACTTGACCTGGATCGTGGGCCTGCTGCTCCGCGGTTGGCGCAAGGGCCTCGATGCCGAGGCCGGCGTGATCCTCCCGACACGGACCTCGGCCGCCGACGATCTCGCCTGGTGGTGTCGACGCGCGGTCGAGGCGGCCCAGCGCCGCCTCTGACACGGCGTCGGGTCATGGGCGGCTCGCCCGTGCGGCACACTCTGACCAAGGAGGTGCCTCGTGCCCAAGACCGTCCCATCGCTCCCCGGCATCCCGCCGAGCGACTATCCGTTCTCGCAGGTCGTCGAGGCCAACGGGTTCGTGTTCCTGGCCGGCCAGGTCGGCGACGCGCCCGGAACCCACGGCGCCGTCCCCGGCGGCATCGCGGCCGAGACCCGCGCGATGCTCGACAACGTCGGTCGGCTGCTCGAGGCGGTCGGCCTGGGCTTCGCGGACGTCGTGAAGTGCACGGTCTACCTGCGCGACTTCAGCGAGTTCGCGGCGATGAACGAGGTCTACCGCGAGTACTTCCCGACCGAGCCACCGACGCGGGCGACCGTGGGCGTGACCGCCCTGGCCGCCGACTACCGCATCGAGATCGAGGTACTGGCGGCTCGGTAATGGGCCGCGGGCGCTTCGGCTACTTCTTCAGGACGACGAAGTCGTCGATCGCGACCATCGGATGGCCCTTCGTGCCGAGGACGACGACCTTGAGGCTGTGCTCGCCGGCGGACTTCCAGCTGGCCTGGAACAGGGTCGCCCTGGGGTCGAAGGACCGGCGGTTCATGTTCACGGTCTTGGCGTACTTCCCGTCGATGTAGACCTTGGCCTTGCCGCGCGTCGGGCCCGTCGGACCGTTCCACGCGACCTTTCGGCCGACGAACGTGAACGTCGCACTGGCGCCGGCCGACTTCGCGTAGACGACGCGATCGCCGCCGTACCCACGATGCCTGGCGCTTCGCCACGTCCCGGTGAAGTCGATCGCCCTGGAGCGTTCACTCGCGACCCAGCGGGCGGCCTTCGGGGCGGCCTTGCCGCCGGCCGCGCGGTAGTAGCGCATGACCTTGGCGACATAGCGCTTCGCGTAGCTCGACCATCCCGTCGTCCGGGACGAACCGGTCAACCACCAGTAGGCGACGCGCTTCCAGCTGCCGAGCCATCGGTAGAGCGAGCTCATCTTGCCCGAGGCGACCTTCTCCTGGTTCGCCGGGGTCGGGCGAGCATTCGCATTGCCGAGGTACTGGCGCGCCCACGAGGGCCAGTTCGACGGCAGGATCTGGTACTTGCCGTACGCACCCGACTTGGGGTTCCGTGCGGTGTACCTCCCGCCGGACTCGATGCGGCCGATGGCGGCCTTGAACTTGGACAGACCGGGCGGGGACTTGGCGGCGAAGGCCGCGGAGCCCGATGCCGTGAGGACGAGGATCGTCGCGAGTGCGACGACGAGGACCGCGCTACGGCGGCCGGACAGGACTCGCAATGTGGCTCCTCCCTACCGGGTCGATGCGGTGAGCGCATCGAACGTCGGCTCGGTCGGGCCGGAGCGACGGACGGGCTTGGGGGCCCGCCGGCTGGGCACTCCGGCAGCGACGCGGTTCGTCCAGGCGGGCACAGTTGTTGGGCGCCGGCCCCCCCGGAGGTGGCCCACCATAGGGCCCGCGAACGGTCAGGGCAAGGGGTCGGACGTACTGGGCGGCGCCTTGGCGGCCAGGAACGCCGCGACCCGATCGAGCACGTCGTCGAGCACGGGCATCAGGCCATGACCGAGCTTCGGGTAGGTGACGAGCTCGGCCGGCCCGCCCAGCGTCGGGACCGCGGCGCGCAACAGGTCGAGCTTCGCGAACGGGTCCGATTCGCCCGACAGGAGCAGCACCGGGCAGCGGATCTGCGGCCAGTGGCTCGTCCGCGCCTCGGCCTTCTCGGGGGAGCCGGGCGGATGGAGCGGATAGCTGAACAGCACGAGCGCCGCGTACGGGGCCTCTGGTTCGGCGGCCGCCAGGCTGGCCACCCGACCGCCGAAGGACTGGCCACCCACGACGACCCACGGCTCGCGCGGCACGACCAGGTGGAAGGCCGGAACGGCATCCTCCGCGCGCCGACGCGGCAGGTCGATCGCGGTCGCGGCGACCCCGCGGGCCTGCAGCCCGTTGACGTACGGTGTCATGCTGGCAGCCGACCCCGACGCCCCATGCCCCAGAAAACAGCGGAGTTCCATATCGACAGCGTAGCCGTCCGGTAGGCCCATCGACTGGCCGCGCCGTGGCCCGTTGGGCCCATGGCCGTCGACAGGATGCACCGGGCATGCTTCGTCCCCGCCGCACAAGGGACCTCATGCCGTTCGCCCACGATCGATCGCGAGTCCGCCCGTCGATGCACGTCGCCGTGGCGCTCCTGGCGATCTGCACCGTCGTCGCCGGGGCGCCGCCTGCCCCCGCCCAGGCTGCGGAACCGACGCTCGCGACGGTCGCCGTTCCCGCCGGTACGACGCCGGTCGGATCCTCGGTCACCATCCACGGCCGCGGCTACGGTCACGGCGTGGGGATGAGTCAGCACGGCGCACGCGGCCGGGCGCTCGACGGCGCGACATCGACCGACATCCTCGCCCACTACTACCAGGGCGCGACGCTCGGGTCGATCGCGCTCGATACCCCGATCCGGGTGCGTGTCCTGCGCGACTTCAAGGCGACGGCGACCCGGCCGCTCGTGCTCTACGGGCGTCGCGGGGAGTGGCGCTTCGATGGCAGCGCGACCGTCTACCCGAAGGACGCGCGCATGGAGCTCCGGCCGACGGTCACGAAGACCACGTCGGGCACGACCGTGGCCTGGCGCGTCAAGGTCACGGGATCGGACGGGACGGTCCTCCGGGCGGGCGCCATCAAGTCGTTCCGGCTGCGCGGCGTGACCACGAAGACGCTCTTCCAGGTGGCCTCGCGGACCTCGTCCTACGACCAGTACCGGGGAACGCTGCGGGTCGGGCTGAGGAACACGGAACCCCTGGCCAGCGCGACGAACGAGCGCTCGCTCGAGGGATACCTGCAGGGCGTCGTGCCGTCCGAGATGCCGTCGACCTGGCCGGCGGAGGCGCTGAAGGCGCAGTCGATCGCCGCGCGCTCCTACGCAGCCCGTCGACTGCGACCGGGCGTGTCGTACTTCGACGTGGATGACGACTCGACCTCGCAGGTCTACCTTGGCGTCCTGGGTGAGAAAGCGACCACGACCGCCGCGATCAAGGCCACGGCCGGCGTCGTCCTCAAGAGCGGCTCGACCATCGCGAACACGCTGTTCCATTCCACCGGCGGCGGCGCCACCGAGCACAACGAGAACGTCTACGTCAGCGCGACGGGGGCGAAGGTGGCGGGACCGGTCAGCTACCTACGGGGATCGGCCGACCGTCGCGACGACGGGACCGCGTACGACGCCGGGTCGCCCTACGCAACGTGGAAGACCCGGACCTACACGCGGACGCAGCTCTCGACGGTGTTCGGCCGTGACAGCCGGACGAAGGTCGGGACGATCACGGCGCTGGACCTGCGCGACCGCGGCGTGTCGGGTCGGCTGATCAGCGTGACGTTGATCGGGTCGCTCGGGACCAGGAAGGTGTCGGGTTCGGTGTTCCGCTCCGTGTTCAACGCCAATCGACCCGCTGACGACCCGTCGATGCGGAGCACGCTGTTCGACCTCAAGCCGGTGCCGTGACCCTCTACGCATGACCGACGGGCTCCAACGCTGCTGGTGGTCGGGTGCGGCCGGTCCGGCGGCGGATCCGCGCATGGTCGCCTACCACGACGACGAGTGGGGCGTGCCGACGCACGACGACATCGAGCTCTTCGAGCGGCTCGCCCTGGAGTCGTTCCAGGCCGGGCTGTCGTGGTCGACGATCCTCAACAAGCGCGACGCCTTCCGGGCGGCGTTCCGCGGGTTCGATCCGCGGGTCGTGGCGGACTTCGACGACGGCGACCGGGCGCGCCTGATGGCCGACGCCGGGATCGTCCGCAATCGCGCCAAGATCGACGCCACGATCGGCAACGCGGCGGCGTTCCTGGCCACGGCGGCGGAGTTCGGGTCGTTCGATGCGTACCTCGCCTCGATCGTGCCGTCGCCCCCGGCGCGCCTGCCCGCCTCGGCGACGGCGGGCGAGATCCCGGCCACGACGCCGGTGTCGGACGCGCTGTCGGCCGACCTGAAGCGGCGCGGCTTCCGGTTCGTCGGCTCGACGATCGTCTACGCGTTCATGCAGAGCGTCGGCCTGGTCGACGACCACCTGCCGGGCTGCTTCCGCTACGGCGTGACACGCTAGCTGTCACACGCGGCTCCGAGACTCCGGGTCAAGCCAACCGGCAGAAGGAGTCCAACAGATGATCACGATCGATTGCCCGCTCTGCGCGGGCGAGGCCAGTGCGGACGAGGCGCTGACGCTCGTCACCTGCGATGGCTGCGGCATCGCCGCGGAGATCGCTCCGGATCCGTTCGTCGCGCTCGAGGCCGTCGCCTAGACCCGCTGGTACGCCTCGCGCGGGCCCCGCGGCCGGACATGCGGCTGCCGTAGCATCCGTGGATGGACCTGGCTCGAGCGACCGATGCCATCCTCGCGGCGGGGCGCCGGCTCGGGGCTCGCGGGCTGATCTCCGCCGGCGAGGGCAACCTCTCGGTCCGGCTGGACGACGAACGACTCGCGATCACGCCGACGCGGACGGCGCAAGGACGAGCTCGGCGCCGAGGACATCGTCGTCGTGCCGCTCAGCCGAGTGGATCCCGAAGCACGCTCGGCATCGGGCCTGGAACCCTCCTCGGACCTGGCGATCCATCTCGCGGTCCACCGCGGCCGGCCGGACATCGGCGCGGTCGTGCATGCCCACCTGCCGGCCTCGATGGCCCTGACCCTCGCCGGCGAGATCCCGGATCCGACCGCCCTGCCCGAGACGGCCCTGTTCATCCCCCGCCTCCCGTTCGTGTCGTTCGGGGAGATGGGGAGCGCGGACCTGGCCGAGCGGATCGCGACGGCGCTCACGGACGGGCCGGAGCCACTCGCCGGCGCCGTCCTCCTCGAGCGGCACGGCGCGGTCTCGGTCGGTCAGGACCTCGTCACCGCGGTCGATCGGCTCGAGCTCATCGAGGTCCTGTGCCGAGCGTGGCGGTGACGCCCTGCTCCTGCGCGCCGCGCGGAACAGCCTCGACCGAGATTGACGCGGGAGGCACTCTAGGACAGCGGACCGCGGCCCCGCGGTCGAAAACCAGGGAGGGTTTGGATGGCAGCTCGTGCGTATCTGGCCGAACTGTTCGGCACGTTCCTGTTCCTGACCATCGGCTACTTGTCGGTCCCGGCATTCGCTGCGGCAAGCGCCCCGACACCCAACCTGCTGGTGGTGCCGTTCTCGTTCGGTCTGGGCCTGCTGGCCGCGATCTTCGCGGTCGGGCATATCTCGGGCGGACACTTCAATCCGGCAGTGACCATCGCCATGGTGCTCGATCGCCGGACGGCGCCGATGGACGCGCTCGGCTACATCATCGCCCAGATCATCGGTGCCATCGCCGCCGGCGTGGTCGTCTTGTTGACGATCAACCAGGCCGCCGTCACCGCCGGTGTGACCAAGCCCGGTGGCGGGGTCACCGATATCGGCGCGCTGATCCTCGAGATCATCGCCACGGCCGGTTTCCTGCTGGTGATCCTGGCGTCCACCCGGCGCGCGTCCGCCCTGGCCGCGCTGGCGATCCCACTGTCGCTCATCGCGTTCCACTTCGCCCTGGCCACGCTGAGCGGTGCGTCCCTCAACCCGGCTCGATCGATCGGCTCGGCGCTGGTCGGTGGCGACCTCAACCAGCTGTGGATCTATCTCGTCGGCCCGGTCGTCGGCGGCATCGTCGGCTGGGGCGTCTGGCGCGTCATCGATGGCGGCGACGTGGTCACGACGCCGGCGCAGGAGCCGTCCGGCGAGGTCGAGGTCGGCACCGTCTGACCCTGACCGGGTGACGCCCGTCAGCTCTCCGCGAGGCTGAAGCGGCGGGCGTTGCCCATCTGAGCCCAGACGCGAGCCTGGGTCACCGCCAGCAGCTGGCGGATGTGATTGCGGTCGTGGTGGACCCACTCGCCGAGGAGCTCGTCGACGCGGAGCGGCCCGACTTCGGGATGCACGCCGGTACGGGCGAGATCGTCCTCGGACAGCGACCGGACCAGGGCCACGCCGTCCGCCCGGAGCGCCACGAACTCGTCGACCAGCTCCGCGGGGTCGCGCAGGTCGTCCCGGCGCGCCGTCGGCCACCGCGGGCGGGTCCCACGCCTCGAGGTCGGGCGGCAGGTGCGGCTGGTCGCCCTTCGCCGCGTCGACGATGCGCCGGATCCGCCCGGCGAACCCGCGCCGTTCGGCCTCGATGAGGTGGCCGACGCACTCGTTGGCGCACCACTCACCGGGTGCGGGGCGCCAGGCGGCGGCCGCGCCCAGACCGGCGATCTCGGCCGAGACGGCCGTCGGGCCCGCCGCCAGCAGGCCCGCGATCGTCGGCAGGTCGAGGGCGACGAGGGCCTCGGCGTCGGCCGCGAACGGATCCGTCATGTGGCCAGTTCCGCACGGCGTCGCCCCGACCACGGTTTCGGCCATCGGCAGGGCGCGCCCGCCATCCGCCATCCCGGGCTCGGCCAGCCAGCAGGCCGCCGCCTGCCCGCCACCGACGTCGATGAGCGGCGGCTCCTCGACCAGGCAGCGGTCGAAGACCTTCGGGCAGCGCGGGTTGAAGCGGCATCCGACCGGGATGTGCGCCGCGTCCGGCGTCTCGCCCTTGAGGATCGTGCGCTGGGCACGTTCACCGACCGTCAGCGGATCGGGCGACGGCGAGACGGACACCAGCGCCTGCGTGTAGGGATTGCGCGGGTGGCGGATGACCGACTCGGCCGGACCGATCTCCATGATCTTGCCCAGGTACATCACCGCGATCCGGTCGGCGATCACCCAGGCGAGCGACAGGTCGTGGGTGATGAACAGGTACGTCAGCCCGCGCTCGCGACGGAGGTCCAGCATCAGGCGCAGCAGCTCCGTCCGGATCGAGACGTCCAGCATCGAGACGGGTTCGTCGGCCACGATGAGCTGGGGCCCCATGACGAGTGCGCCGGCGATCACGACCCGCTGGCGCTGGCCGCCCGACAGCTCGTGCGGATAGCGGTGCGCGTACTCGTCGGCCGGTCGAAGTCCCGCTGCGTCGAGCGCCTCCAGCACCCGCCGACCTCGTTCGGCGCGATCGAAGCCGAGCTGGTTGACGTCCAGCGGTTCGCTCACGAAATCATGGACGGTCTGCTTCGGATTGATCGTCTCGTACGGATCCTGGAAGATGAGCTGGACCCGCCGGCGGTAGTCGCGCAGTTCGCGGACCGACCACAGGTCGCTGACGTCCTTCCCCTCGAACTCCACGCGCCCGCCGGTCTGGCGCGTGAGCTTCACGATCACCCGCCCGGTCGTCGTCTTGCCACTCCCCGATTCGCCGACGAGCGCGAGCACCTCGCCACGGCGCAACGTCAGGTCGATGCCGTCCACGGCCCGCACCACCCCGTGCGATCGTCCCCGCATCGAGTCGAACACCCCGGCGCGGATCGGGAAAGTGCACCTCCAGCCCGGTCAGGCGGAGGAGATCGTCGTCCATCAGGCGACCTCGGTCGCGGTCGCGCCGATGGCGTCCGCGGTGGGGACCGTCACGGGCTCCCCGTCACTCCCCGCCGGGTAGAGGTGGCAGGCCACGCGGACTCCGTCGAACACCGTCTCGGGCGGCACGACCTCGCTGCACACGGCCATCGCGAACGAGCAGCGTGGCGCGAATCGGCAGCCCGGCGGCGGCTCGCGCAGGTCGGGCGGCGAGCCGGGGATGACGTCGAGGGTCCGCCGATCGGCATGGATATTGGGGAACGACGACACGAGCTTCTGGGTGTACGGGTGACGCGGCCGGCGGAAGACCTCGTCGACCGGGCCCTCCTCCGCGACCCGCCCGGCGTACATGACCATCACCCGATCGCAGGTCTCGGCGATCACCGACAGGTCGTGGGTGATGAGGATGAGCGACAACCCGAGCTTGTGGCGGAGCGATTCGAGGAGCTCGAGGATCTGCGCCTGGACCATGACGTCGAGCGCGGTCGTCGGCTCATCGCCGATCACGATCGCCGGGTCGCAGGCGAGTGCCATCGCGATCATCGCCCGCTGGCGCATCCCGCCCGACAGCTCGTGCGGGTACGCCTTGCCGCGCTCGCGCGGGATGCCGACGAGCTCGAGCAGATCGCCGGCCCGTTTGCGCGCCGCCTTGGGTGACTCGCCGAGGCGTTCCTCGATGGGCTCGGCGATCTGGTCGCGGATCGTCTGGACCGGGTTCAGGGCATTCATCGCCCCCTGGAACACGATGCTGATCTCGCGCCAGCGATAGCGACGCATCGCGGTCTCCGATTTGCCCACGAGATCGATCCCCATGAGCCGGACCTGCCCGCCGACGATCTTCGCGTTGCTCGGGAGGATCTGGACCAGGGACAGGGCGGTCGTGGTCTTGCCACAGCCCGATTCCCCGGCGATCCCGAGCGCCTCGCCGTGATCGAGCCGGAAGGACACGCCATCGACCGCCTTGACCGAGCCCGATTCCAGCGCGAAGTGCGTCCGCAGGTCCTCGACGACGAGGAGCGGGGCATCCGGGTCGGCCTGCCGGGGCAGCGGCCACTGACGGCGCCCCGCCGGGCGATCCGGTAGGTCTGCGATCGCCTTGGCCGCGAGCTCGGCGGCATCGGGCTCCTCGGAGATCGCGGCCTCGCCGGGCAGCTCATCGGGCTCGGTGTGCGATTCGGTCGCAGCCAGGTCGCCCCGTTGCGACGGCGGGATCGGGAGGCTCATCGGCGTGCCCGCCGGCGTGGATTGAGGAGGTCGTCGAGCGCCGTGCCGACGAGGGTGAACGCGAAGACCACGAGCACGATGCAGGCGCCCGCCGGCACGAAGTACCACCACGCCCCGAGACTCGGGGCGCCGACCTCCTCGGCCGCATTGAGGATCTGCCCCCATGACGGTTGGAACGGATCGCCGAGTCCCACGAAGGACAGCGTCGTCTCGGTCAGCACGGCGCCCGCGAAGACCAGGACCGCATTGGCGACGATGAGGTTCACGACGTTCGGCAGGATGTGACGCGCCATGATGTGCCGACGCCCGGCCCCGATGACGCGCGCTCGATCCACGAACGGGCGCTCCTTGAGCGAGAGCGTCTGGGCACGGATGATCCTCGCCGTCGAGGCCCAGCTCGTGATCCCGACCACGACGACGATCACGAAGAGGGTCGTGCGCATCCCGAGGAAGACGCTGCTCGAGCCGATCACGTCCGCGATGATCGGGGCCAGGATGAGCGCCAGCACGAAGGTCGGAAGGACCAGGAAGAAATCGGTGATCCGCATCAGGACGCCATCGGTCCGCCCGCCGACGAATCCGCCGACCACCCCGATGACGCCACCAAGGATGATCGTGATCACGGTCGCGAGCAGCCCGATGACCATCGAGATGCGCGTCCCGTGCACGGTCAGGTTGAGCATGTCGCGTCCGATCTCATCGGTCCCCAGCAAGTGGGCCGCGCTCGGCGGCTCGAGACGCCCTCCAGTGGCCGTCACCGCCGTCTGGAGCGGGCCGACGAGGAGATCGGGGATCAGTGCGAGCACCGCGAAGAAGGCGAGGATCACGACGCCGGCCAGCCCGTCGCGCCGGCGCAGGACCCGCCGCGCGAGGTGGTCGACCGGCCGCGGGGCAGACAGGATCGCCACGGCGGGCGCCGTCATGCCCGGACCCGCGGATCGAGCCGGCCGTAGACCATGTCGGCGAGCAGGTTCGCCAGCACGACCGAGATGCTGAGGACGAGGAACACGCCCTGGAGGACGGGGTAGTCACGGGCGGCCAGCGCCTCGACCGTCAGCGTCCCGAGGCCGGGCCAGTTGAACACCACCTCGACGGTGATGGCACCGGCCACCACGTAGCCGAGGTTGATCGCGATCAGGGAGACCGCCGGGAGCAGCGCGTTGGGGACCGCGTGGGAACGCAGGATCCGGCCACTCCGGATGCCCTTGGCACGCGCGGTCGTGATGTAGTCATCGCCCAGGGTCTCGAGGATCGAGGAGCGCATGAGGATCGAGTACTGGCCGATCAGGCCGAGGGCCACGGTGGCGACTGGTAGCACGAGGTGCGCGCCGACGTCGGCCAGGTACTCCAGGGTCGAGTCGTAGGTCTTCCCCGGTGTCGTCATGCCGAATGACGGGAACCAATGGAGCGTCGAGGCGAAGATGAGCAACAGGATCATGCCGAGCAGGAAGTACGGCATGGAGTAGAGCACCAGCGACACGCCATTCCCGACCAGATCGACCGGACCGCCGCGTCGCCAGCCCGCGTACGCGCCGAGACCGAGGCCGACGAAGATCGCGATGACCTCGCCGAGCCCGAACAGCAGGAGCGTCGGACCCAGTCGCCCGGCGATGACCTCGGTGACGGGCTCGCCACGGGACGCGAACGAGAGGCCGAGGTCGCCCTGGACGGTGGCCGCGAGGTAGGCCACCAGCTGATCGGGAACCAGCGGCTTGTCGATGCCCCAGCGGGCGCGGGTCTGCTCGATCGCCGCTGGCGAGACATTCGGGTTCCGCGCGAGGATGCGATCCGGGGAGCCCGGCATGGCCCGGAACAGCAGGAAGTTGACGAGGACGATCATGAGGATCGTCGTCACCGCCTGCCCGAGGCGGCGCCACAGGTATCGCGAGGACATGCCGGGTCGTCAGGCGCTGGCGCGGCGGGCCGTCACTCCTCCTCCGTCTCCGCACCGCGGCGACGCATCAACACGAGGCCCCCAGCCAACAGCACGAGGATCAGCGCGCCGGCTCCCAGGATGAGCGTCGTGTTGTCGGCGGCGGGCGTCCCGCTGCCACCCGGCGCCGCGGATGGTGCGGCGGTCACGCCGGGCGACGCGGCACCCGCCGACGGCGCCGCGCTGGGCGTGCTGCCGGCGACCGTGAGCTTCGTGTAGCCGATCGGCCCGAACCCGAACAGCGGGGTCCCCGTGTCCGGGGGCTGGTTCTGCCAACCGCCGAACCGGTCGGTCCGGTACGCATGGAGTTCGGAGTCGTAATAGAGGGGGATGTTCGGAAGATCCCGATAGAAGATCTCCTGCATCTCCTGGAGCATCGCCTTGCGCTCCGCCTCGTCGGTCGTCTGCCCTTGCTGCGTGAACAGCTCGTCGAACCGCGGGTTGGAGTAGAAGGTGTCGCTCGATCCGCCGATCTCATCGGTCGTGAACGGCTGGAGGAGGGACGTGGGATCGACATCGCCGACCCATCCCCACATGTAGACATCGAAGTCGGCCTTGCCCGGCGGGTCGTATTCCGGTGGCGCGAGATCGACGAGGAGCGTGTCGTCCTCGGTCACGCCGGCCTCGACCGGGATGCCGAGTTCGCCCCACCATTCGGTGATGAACTGGGCGGCGGTGGCCAACTCCGACTCGGAGGCCGGCCACGTCATCCGCAGCGAGATCGGTTCGCCCTCCTTGTCCAGCCGCTGTCCGGAGGCGTCTTTCTCGTAGCCAGCGGCCACGAGCTTCTCGTCCGCGGTCTGCAGGTTGAAGCTGCGCTGGGCATCGGCGGCGGGCGGCACGTACCAGTTCGCGTGGAACGGAGGGAGCAGGCTCGTGCCGGGCGTGCCGTGACCGGCAAGGACGCGGTCGACCAGGACGGGGAGGTCCACCGCCCACCCCATGGCATCGCGGAAGGCCGGGTCGGCGAGCGCGGTGGTCGACGCCCCGCCGCCTTCGATCGGCTTGCTGTACCCGTTGAAGGTCAGGTACGAGTACCCGTTGGCGAAACCTTCGACGGTGACGATGTCCTCCTGGCCCTCGAGCGCGTCGAAGGCGTCGGCGCCGATGCCTCGCGCGTAGTCGATCTCGGCGTTGCGGAGCGCCTGGACCATCGTCTCGTTGCTCTCGAAGTGCTGGATGATCACTTCTTCGGCCGCGCCCTGCTCGCCCCAGTAGTTGGGGTTGCGCGCGAACCGCATGAACTGACCCGCCTGGAACTCGACGGCGGTATACGGCCCGGTTCCGACGACCGGCGGATCGTTGGGGAAGAAGTCATCGGCCTCGGCGTTCGCGATCTGCTCGAGGGTGTGGCTCTCCCAGATGTGCTTGGGAAGGATCGGGACGTAGGCCGGCAGCAGCAGTGAGGTCGGGGTGGAGGTCTCGACGATCAGGGTCTCGGGGTCCGGGGCGCTGACGGCCGAGAGGTTGGCCGACGACAGGTACCCGTCGATGTACCCCGAGCCCAGCGTCACCTCGCCGGCGATCGCATCGAGGACGAGCTGGTACGTGTACCGGGCATCCTCGGCCGTGGCCGGCTGACCGTCGGACCACTTCATGCCGGGTCGGATCTTGAAGGTGGTGGTCAGGCCGTCGTCCGAGGTCTCCCAGGACGTGGCGAACCCCTCGGTGAACCCGAGATTCTCGTCATACCCCACGAGCAGGTCGTAGTTGAGCGTGAAGACCTCGTAGTCGAGGACATAGATCGACTGCCACGGGTTCAGGCCCGAGAACTCCTGGTCCGTCCCGACCCGCAGGATGAGGTCGTCCGCCACCTGGCCGCTCGCAGGGGAGGCTGCGGGCAGCACCAATGCCGAGATCAGACCGGCTACCGCAAGCGCCCGAACCAAGCGTGCGCGCAGGGACCTTCGCATCGATGCCTCCTCCTGGCGACCCGACCTATGCGGATCGCGCGTCGTGCCTCCCCGGCCGAGTGGCCGTACGGTGGCATACGCCGGGTGGCGGTGCAAGGAACGACCCGCAGCGTGCGCCTCAGACCAGCCAGCTCGTCGCCGGATCGCGCTCGAGCAGGATGGGCCGGTCGATCCGGAACGCGCCGAGCTCGGGGTCGGACGGCGACGTTCCGTCGAGTGCGAGCTCGACGAGGATGCGGCCGAGCACCGAGGCGAACTTGAACCCGTGGCCCGCCCCGAGCCCGACGACGACGCCTGGGGCTTCAGGGACACGGTCCACGACGAAATCGCGGTCCGGCGTGAGCGTGTACAGGCACGTCTTCGTGAGGAGCTCGGGGCCGGCGGCGTCGGGCAGGTACGTCTCGGTGAAGCGCCGCACCCGGCCGTACATCGCGTCGTCGCGATCGAAGGTCCGGGTTTCGGTCGTCGTCGGCTGCCCGCCCGCATCCTGGGCGACCTTGGGACCGGCCTCGCCGTAGGTCGGGATGCCGTAGAACGACGGCTCGTCCATCCAGATCCAGACCGGGAACCGGTCGGGCGCGAACGCGGCAGGATCCGCGGCCGCGAAGTAGGTGACCTGTTCCTTCGTCACGGTCAGGGGCAGGCGCCGGTCGAACGAGGCCAGCAAGCCGTTGGTCCAGGCGTCGGCGGCCAGGATCACTCGACCGGCGACATGGGTCTCGCCGCCGGCATCCACCTCATAGGCGTCTCCCACCCCCCGGATCGCGGTGACGGGTGTTCGGTCCACGAGCGTGGCGCCGCGGGCCGTCGCCAGCCGCCGATGCGCGGCGTTCCCGCGGTACGGGTCGGCGAGCCCGGCCCTCGACTGCCACATCGCGGTCACATCGTCCGGGAGGTGCCACTGCGGCCAGCGGCGCATGACCTCGGCCGCGTCAAGGATCTCGAACGGGACGGCTTCGGCGGCCAGGCTGTCCGTGTAATCGGCCATGGGGATGCCGGGATCGGCCGGCCAGAGGTCGAGCCCGCCGGTCACGGTGACGATCCGCTCGTCGGCCTCGGCCTCCACCACGGCCCAGGTCTCGAACGCGCGCTTCGCCAGCCGAACGTAGTCGGGTCGGTGATAGGACAGGCGGATGATCCGGCTGTGGTCCGCGGACGCGCCGTTCGCGTGCCCGAGCTCGAACTGCTCGAGACCCAGGACGCGCGTGCCCGGACGAGTGGCCGCCCAGTAGGCCGCCGCGGACCCGATCGCGCCGAGGCCGACCACGACGACGTCCCACTCGCGGCGTTCGGTGGTCATGGCCTCGCAGTCAGTCGGTCCAGGGCGACCCGCTGGATCGCCACGACGGACAACGCGTCGGTGATCCGCCCGTCGAGGACCATCGCGAACGCCTCATCGAACGGCACCCAACGGACCTCGATGGACTCCGTGGGCTCAGGATCGGACTCGCCGGGAGTGAGCCCGGTGGCGACGAACAGGACCGCTGTCTCGTCGGTCACCGAGTTGGACAATCTCGAGCCGGCACAGCTCGCGCCACGTCGCGGCGGACAGGCCGGTCTCCTCGCGGAGCTCGCGCTGGGCACCCACGACCGGGTCTTCGTCGACCGCCACGCCGCCTTCCGGGATCTCCCACGACTCGTGCTCCAGGGGATACCGGTGCTGGCCGACGAGGACGACTCGATCGTCGTCGTCGATCGCCACGACGCCGACCGCCAGGTTGGCGAAATGCACGACGCCGTAGATCCCGGGGTTGCCGTCGGGGCGGGTCACCTCGTCGTGCCACACGGTGATCCACGGGTTCTCGTAGGCCACGCGGCGGCTGTTTCGTTCGAAGCGGCCGTCCATGGCGGCATCGTCGCACGGCACGGGCTGGCCCGTCGGCACCTCGGACGGCGGCCCTAGACTCCCCGACGTGACCGACCCGGATCCGCGAACGGCCAGCGAACCGAGCCACGAGGTCGCGGTCGACTGGGATGTGCGGATCCCGGCGCGCGACGGGGTCGAGCTGTCGGCCAATATCTGGCGGCCCCTCCCCCGCCCCGACGCCCCGGACGAGGCCTTCCCGGCCATCCTCGAGATGATCCCGTACGGCAAGGACAACTGGCGACGGGCCTCGGACATCACCCGCGGCGAGTGGTTCGCGGCCCGCGGCTACGCGCTGTGCCGTCTCGACGTTCGCGGCACGGGATCGTCCGGCGGCGTCGCGCTCGACGAGTACACGCGCCGACGAGACTCGCGACGGATACGACGCCGTCGAGTGGCTGGCGGCGCAGCCGTGGTGCGACGGCGCCATCGGCATGTGGGGGATCAGCTACGGCGGCTTCACCGCGATCCAGGTCGCGGCCCTGCGGCCGCCGCACCTGCGCGCGATCGTGCCGGTCATGGCCACGGACGACCGCTATCTCGACGACGTCCACTACCGCGGCGGCTGCGTCACGGTCAGCGAGCTCTCGCAGTACGCCGTGAGCCAGGTCGCGATGAACGCGATGCCGCCCGACGCCGCGTTCCGGGGTGCCGCCTGGCGCGACGAATGGCTCGCCCGGCTGGACGCCACGCCGCCGTGGCTGTTCGCCTGGCTCCGACAGCAGGCCGACGGCCCGTACTGGCGTCAGGGCTCGTTGGCGCCCGACTACGACGCGATCGAGGCCGCCATCTTCAACATCGGGGGCTGGCAGGACAGCTATGTCGACCCGGCGTTCCGCATGCAGGCGCGCTGCCCGGCGCCGTCGCACACGCTCGTCGGGCAACTGGGTGCATTCGTGGCCGCACGACGCCGCGCCGGGCCCCAACCTCGACGAACTGCACGAGATCGCCCGATTCTTCGATCGACACCTGCGCGGGGCGGACAACGGCTGGGACACCGAGCCGCCGATCGTCTGGTTCGAGCGCGAGTACGCGCCGCCGGCGCCGTTCCCAGCGACGACGCCGGGCCGCTGGCGCGCGGCGACGGCGTTACCCGCACCCGGAGACGGTCGTCCGGCCCCTGTTCTTCGGGGAGGGAGCGGTCCCGCTGGCCGGGCGGCTCGTCGAGCCGGGCGTGGACGACGGCGAGTCGCGTCGACACCTTCACGCACCGGCCGACCGCGGGCACCCGCGGCCCCCTGTCGTGGGGCGCCGGCGACGCTCCGAACGGCCTCGCGCGCGACCTCCGGCGGGACGAGGACGCCGGCCCGACCTACACGTCCGACCCCCTGGACGGGCCGCTCGAGATCCTCGGCGTCCCGGAAGTCGTGGTCCACGTCGAGGTCGACGCCCCGGTCGCGACCCTGTCGGTGCGGCTGTCGGACGTGGCACCGGACGGGAGCGTGGCCCTGGTCAGCGCCGGCGTGCTGAACCTGACCCACCGCCGCTCGCACAGCGACCCGGAGCCGTTGCGGCCCGGCGTCGTCGAGGAGGTCCGGGTGCCGCTCCGGACCGCCGGCTATCGGTGGCTGCCGGGTCACCGCATCCGGGTCGCGCTCGCCTCGTCGCTGTGGCCGGTCGCTGTGGCCGTCGCCATATCCGGCCACGTTCCGGGTCCATCGCGGGCCCGCCACGCCGTCGCGCCTCGAGCTCCCGGTCGATCCCGCCCGCCGGCGGTCCGGGCGACGCGGCCGTGCCGGCGTTCCGGACCGAGCCACCGGACCTGCACTGGCCGGTCGCGGAGCCGCTGGACGGCGGGGGCGCGGCCGTGACCGACCCGCCCGTCTGGCGCATCGACGAGGACGTGATCGGGGGCTCGGTGACGGTCCACGTCCACGACGGCGGCGAGAGCATCGTGCCCGATGGCCGGCGGCTGTACGCGGCCGAGACGCTGCGCATGACGGCCTGGGATGCCGACCCGGCGCGCGCCGAGCTCGACGCCCACGTCGTCTATCGCTGGCAGGAGCGCGAGAGTCCGACCGCGACGGCGAGCTGACCCGGATCGAGATCAGGGCGGACTCCCGGCAGACGAGCACGGCGACCGACTTCGACCTGACCGTCCGCCTCGAGGTCGACGTCGACGGCGCCCGCTTCTTCGAGCGCTCCTGGTCCGAGCGCATCCCCCGCCACCTGGTCTGAGCCCTAGACTTCGGCGCGATGCGACCATCGAGGATCTCGGCCAAGGCGGAGCGCTTCACCGAGTCGGTCATCCGCGACATGAACCGGCAGGCGGTGGCTCATGGGGCCGTCAGCCTCGCCCAGGGCTTCCCGGACTTCGCCTGTCCGCCGGAGCTCAAGCGCGCCGTCGCCGAGGCCGTCGACGCGGACATCAACCAGTACGCGATCACGTGGGGCTCCAAGCCGCTGCGTGACGCCATCGCCGAGACGACCCCGAGGCACTTCCCGGGCTGGGGCGAGATCGACCCCGAGACCAAGGTCACCGTCACCTGCGGCGCGACCGAGGCGATGATCGCCGCCATGCTCGGCATCCTCGATCCGGGCGACGAGGTCGTCGTCTTCGAGCCGTACTACGAGAATTACGGCCCCGACGCGATCCTCAGCGACGCCACGCCGCGCTACGTGACGCTCCACGAGCCCGACTGGTCCATCGACCCGGATGAGCTGCGGGCGGCCTTCAACGCGAAGACCCGCGGCATCGTCGTGAACTCGCCGCACAACCCCACGGGCAAGGTCTTCTCGCGCGACGAGCTCCAGCTCATCGCCGACCTGTGCCAGGAGCACGACGTCATCGCCTTCACGGACGACATCTACGAGCACCTCGTGTTCGAGGGCGAGCACATCCCCCTCGCGACGCTCCCCGGGATGGCGGAGCGGACCGTGTCGATCCACTCGATGTCGAAGACGTACTCGGTGACCGGGCTGGCGGATCGGCTGGACGATCGCCCCGGCCGACCTGTCGGTGGGCATCCGGCGCGTCCACGACTTCCTGACCGTGGGCGCCGCGGCGCCCCTCCAGGCAGCGGCCGTGACGGCGCTCGGCTTCCCGCCCGCCTACTACGCCGATCTGCTGGCGGGGTACCGCGAACGGCGCGACGTCCTCGTCCCGGCGCTCGAGGCGGCCGGGTTCCGCGTCCACCGGCCGGCCGGCGCGTACTACGTCATGACCGACATCCGCGACCTCACCGACGAGGATGACGTGACCTTCGCCCACCGACTCATCCGCGACCCGGGCGTGGCGGGGGTGCCTGGATCGTCGTTCTTCTCGCGTCCGGAGCTCGGGCGGACGAAGCTGCGGTTCGCGTTCCCCAAGCAGCTCGCGACGCTCGAGGCCGCCGCGGATCGGCTCGCGCGCCTGGGTGCGAACTAGCGGGCGACGGCGTCCGGGACGACCGACCGAACGACTTCCTCGATGACGCGCCGGGCCTCGGGCCCGTCGTAGCGCAGCAGCGGGTCCGGATCGACCATCCGCTCCGAGACCGACCCGCGGATCCGGCTGTACAGGACCGGGTAGATCGCGCCCGTCCCGTCCGCTTCGAGCGTGAACGCCAGCGCGTCTGGCCCGCCGGCATCCAGGACGTGGCTGAGCGGCTGGACCCCGTCGTCCACGAGCCCGGCGTCCGGGTCGGCCGTGATCACCCGGGCGAGGTAGCCGCGCTGATGCCACAGCTCGGGAGCCTCGGCCAGCTCGCTCGTCACGAGGTCCACGAGGTCGGCGGCCGCCACCTGCGGACGCGTGCGTGCGCGACCCCGAAACGGGTCTCGGCGAGTCGCCCCACCAGCAGGCGGGCGTTGTAGCGCGCCCCGTGGACCGCTCCCGAGTTGCTCGGCTGGCCGTGTCGCTGGAGGCCCTTCGCACCCTGCCCGATGGTCCCCGCGAAGAACAGCCCGGGCACGGTCGTGCTCTCCCACCACGCCGTCTGCCCGGGCAGGCCGGCTGGCGCCGATCGTCGTGACGCCGAGGTCGGGCAGGTCCTGGAGCGGACAGACGAATCCCGTGGCCGAGATGACCTCGTCGACCTCGAGCGCGAGGTCGCCGCCGCCGTCGGTCCGCCGGAGGTGCACCGACAGGGCCCCATCACCGCCGGGCACGGGCTCGATGCGCTCGATCGCCGCGTCGAGGATGGCCACGCCGCCGCCCAGCACGTGGTCCTCGTACGGCTGGACGTACCGGGCGCGGACGCCGACCAGCGAGCGGGTGTCGACCGACAGGCGCGCGGTCGACGGCGACGCGAGCACCAGCTGGCGCGCCCACGGCAGAAGGCCGTTGGCGAGCTCGAACCCGGAGTTCTGCTTGCCGACGATGAAGACGCGCTTGCCGGCGTAGCTCTGCGGCTTCCTGGACGTCCGCGTAGTGACGCGCGTGCTCCATACCGGCGCCCGGTGGGATGTAGGGCTCGGACACGCCGACGGCGACGATGAGCGCCTCCGCGCGATATGTCCCGTCGGAGGTCTCGACGACGAACCGGCGCCCGTCCGGGCCGTCCTCCAGCTGTGTCGCGGTCCAGCGGCAGCCGTAGCGGACCGCGATGGCGCCGCGCTCGGCGAACGCCGTGAGGTTCGCCTCCATCTCCGGCCGGGACGGGAAGTACGACGAGCCGTCCATGAACTCGGGCTGGAGCGCCCGAGTCTTGGCGTCGTCACCCAGGAGGCTGTTCCAGTCGAACCGCTCGTACGCGCGCGAGCCGCGCGGGGCGGGTGCGTGCGGCTTGGTCCAGGACAGCAGACGCTGGAAGAACGGCCAGCGCCGGAACATCCCACCGGGTCCCGGGTCCGCGGAGATCGTCGCGTGCCCGATCCCCTGTCGCGCGAGTGAATACGACGCCTGCAGACCGCCGGGTCCGGAGCCGATCACGACCACCGGGTAGTCGCCGGGTGGAGACGGGCGGTCGTCCGCGGCCGGCCCCGTCAGCTCCGCCATCGGTTCGCCGCTCGCAGACGGCGTGCCTGCGCCTGGAGCATGCGGTACATCACGCGCGGATGGGCGACCAGGAACGGCTCCACCCGCGGACCGGCGAGGACGAGGCAGCGCAGCGGCCGGGTGGCCACGATGTCGGCGATCGGGGCCTCGCCGAGGAAGATCGAGACCTCCCCGAAGAACTCGCCGCGGGCGAGGCGCGCCCGTTCCTCGCCGTCGACGACGACCGCGACCTCGCCGTCGAGGATGACGTGGAAGCCCGACCCGCTGAGCCCCTGGTGGAGGATCTTCTGGCCCTCCGCGTAGGCCACCTCCTCGAACGTGTGGGCGACGCCTTCGAGTTGCGGCGACGTCAGGTCCGCGAACAGGCCGAAGCCGGCGATCGCGTCGATGAGTTCGTCCTGGGCTGCCATCGATTCGCATGGTGCCACGCGCGCGTCGTGGCGTGAAGCGGCCTTCGTCATCCGTACGACACGGGCGACCTTGACGCTCCCGTTCGGGCGGCGCAGCATCACGACCGGGGCAGGGTTGCGCCCATGCGACGACGAACGCGACGGCTGGAGGGATCTCGATGACATTGACGCGCGACCGCAAGACCGAGCTGCTGGCCGCCGCGCCCCTGCTGGCCGGCGTCGACGCGGCCGGGCTCGAGCGGATCGCGGATCGCACCGTCGAGGTCGTCTTCACCGATGGCCACGTCATCGCCCGCCAGGGCGAGGTCGGCACCGGGTTCTTCCTGATCGCGAGCGGCGGCGCCCGGGTCGTCCGCGACGGCCAGACCATCACGACGCTCGGCCCGGGCGACTTCTTCGGGGAGCTGTCGGTGCTCGACGGTCTGCCGCGGATCGCGCAGGTCCTCGCCGAGGGCGAGACCACGTGTCTCGCGCTCCCCACCTGGGAGCTCGAGGCGGTCATCAACGAACAGCCATCCGTGGCCCTCGCGCTGTTGCGCGGCCTGGCCGGGCGTCTTCGGACGCTGACCGAAGCCGGCCGGCACTGACCGATCCGCGAGACGCCACCATGACCGGCACCCCCGGCTCGTCTGGCGCGTCCGGTGCGCCCGGCACGACCGGCACGACCGGCGCGCCGATCGGGACCGTCACCTGCCTGTTCACCGACATCGAGGGCTCGACGCGCCTCGAGATCGAGCTGGGCACGGGACCGTATCGCGACATCCGCGAACGTCACCGGGAGCTGGTCCGGGCGGCCTTCAACGCGCATGGCGGCTATGAACAGGGCACCGAAGGCGACTCCTTCTTCGTGATCTTCCGTGGCGCGACCGACGCGGTCATGGCCGCCGCCGACGCGCAACGAGCGATGGCCGCCGAGCCGTGGCCCGATGGCGTCGTGGTCCGCGTCCGGATGGGCCTCCACACGGGCGACATCGAAGCGACCGGCGCGGACGTCATCGGGTATGCCATCAACCGGACGGCGCGGATCGCCGCGGTCGCCCACGGTGGCCAGGTCCTGCTCAGCGACCAGACCCGGGTCCTCGTCGCCGGGATCCTTGCCCGATGGCATCACCCTCCGCGACCTCGGGGAGCATCGGCTCAAGGACCTGCGCGCACCCGAGCGTCTCGCCCAGCTCGTCATCGATGGCGTGCCCGACGAATTCCCGCCGCTGCGGTCGCTGGACGCCCGGCCGAACAACCTGCCGACCCAGCTCACGACGTTCGTCGGCCGCGACAAGGAGCTCGGCGAGGCCGTGGCGCTGCTGGCCGGGACCCGGCTGCTGAGCCTGACCGGACCCGGTGGCACCGGCAAGACCCGGCTCTCGCTGCAGGTCGCGGCGGCCGCAGCCGACGAATTCCCGGACGGGATCTGGTTCGTGGCCCTCGAACCGGTCCGCGACCCGACCCTGGTGGCCGCCACGATCGCGCGGGTGCTCGGCGTGGCGGACAGCCGCAACCGCCCGGCCGTGGACACGCTTGCCGACCACATCGGGGAGCAGCGGATGCTGCTGGTCCTGGACAACTTCGAGCAGGTCGTGGCGGCCGGATCGATCATCGCGGACCTCCTCCGGCGCTGCCCGAATCTGGCGTGCCTGGTCACGACCCGGATCGCGCTGCGGGTGTCGGGCGAACAGGAGTACCCGGTGCCGGGCCTCCCGGCCCCGCCCGACACGAGCCGGCTGTCCGAGGTCGACCGGCTCAACCTCCCTCGCGCCCTGCGTGAGTTCGATCTCGACGCGCTCAACCAGTTCGAAGCGGTCCGGCTGTTCATCGCGCGCGCTTCGGCCGTGAAGCCCGGGTTCGCGGTCACGAACGCGAACGCCCCGGCCGTCGCCGGGATCTCCGCCCGGCTGCACGGCATGCCCCTCGCCATCGAGCTGGCGGCCGCGCGCATCAAGCTCCTGACGCCGGACCAGATCCTCGCAAGGCTGGAGCACCACCTCGCGCTGCTGACCGCGGGGTCCCGCGACCTGCCGGAGCGGCAGCAGACCCTTCGCGGCGCGATCGCGTGGAGCTACGACCTGCTCGATGATGGCGCGAAGCGCCTCGTCGATCGCCTGTCCGTCTTCCGCGGGGGCTGGGAGCTCGAGATGGCCGAGACCGTGTGCGGCCCCTCGGACGAGCTCGGGATCGACGTGTTCGACGGCATCGGCGCGCTCGTCGACCAGAGCCTGGTGCGGATCGACGAGGGCACCGGCGACGGACCGCCCCGGTTCACCATGCTCGACACGATCCGCGAGTACGCGGCCGAGATGCTGGCCGCCCGCGGGGAGGCCGACGCGATCGCCGAGCGGCATGCGCACGCGATGCTCGACCTCGCCGAGCGACGCGATGCCGCATCTGACCGGGGCCGAGCAGCGCGAGTGGCTCGATCGGCTGGAGCGGGACCACGACAACCTGCGCGCCGCGCTCGAATGGGCCACCGCGCGGCCGGACCCGGACCTGGGCGCGCGGATGGGGTTCGCGTTGTGGCGGTTCTGGCAGCAGCGCGGCTACCTGAACGAGGCGCGGATGCGGTTGGAGGCCATGGCGGCCCAGGACTGGTCCCTCGAACCCGTCTGCGCGGCGCATTTCGCGGAGGCGATCGGCGGCGTGGCCTACTGGCAGGCGGACCACCCGGCGGCGGAGCGCTGGTACCACGAGGCGCTCCGGATCTGGCGCGAGCGGGGAGACAAGCGCGAGATCGCGAATGCGCTCTACAACGACGCCTATGCCGACATCCTGCCGCTGATGGGCCTGACGGGTGAGGCGCTGACCGACGCGCAGAAGGCGCCGCAGTACGCGGTCGGCCTGGCGAAGCTCGAGGAGGCGCTCGCGCTCTATCGCGAGGCCGGCGACCAGGCCGGCGAGGGGAACATCCTGTGGGCGCTGGGGAGCTACCACTACTTCACGTCCGACTCGGTGCCCGCCGAGCACTGGTACACCGAGTCCCTGAAGCTGCATCGCGCGGCCGGTCATCGCACGATGGAGGCGTGGTCGCTGCACATGCTCGCCCTCGTCCAGATCGGCACGGGGAAGTTCGATGACGCGCTCGCCAACGCCCGAGCGGCTCTTGCGACATTTCCGCGACGCAGGCGATGTCGCCGGCATCACGCTGATCCTCGACGACCTCGCGTCGATCGCGGTCAGCGCCGGGGACCCGCCGCGGGCCGGGCGGCTGTTCGGGGCGGCGCGCCACCTCCAGGCGACCAGCGGCACGACCCTCGCGATGTACGTCGAGGAGACCTACTCGCAGTTCAACGCCCCGTCGCCGCGGTCGGTGCTCAGCCCCGAGGACTTCGAGCGCTACGTCGCCGAAGGCGCGTCGATGGGTCTCGACGAGATCGTCGCGTACGCGCTGGAGGACCCGGCCCCGGTACCATGAGCGCCGCGATGCTCGACGACCCGACGCGACCGGCGGCGCTTCCGCCGGTGCAACCCATCCGGTTCCTCGAGGACCCCGACGCGCCGTCGGACGCGGTCGATCCCGGCCTCGTGATCATGACCTGTGCCAATTGCGGGGCGGCGATGGACGAGCGCAAGTGCAAGCTCATCTGCCGCTGCGGCTACTTCCTCTCCTGCTCCGACTACTACTGATCGGCTCGGCTCGCGCCTCCGGGAGGCGCCTCGGCTAGACTGGCGCTCCGATGACCGCCCAGCCCCTCCCCGATCCCGTCCCGTCCGGCCAGCCGCCGGCGCGCGAGAAGAGCGGCATCCCCAAGAACCCGGGCCGGCGCGACCTCGGGATGAAGGTCTCCCTGCTGTTCCCCGACCGGGAGATCGTCGAGAAGTTCTACGTCCCGGTCATCTACACGGCGTGCCGGACCTGCTACTCGGAAGAGGTCCCCGAAGAGATCTTCGCGAAGGCCGTCGACGGCGGCTACGACCCGGCCAAGATGCAGAAGCTGATCTCGTCGGTGATCGAATCGGGCCATGGCTCGACGATCGAGCACGTGGTCTTCACCTTCGCCATCACCGGGGTCTCGCGCACGCTGTCGCACCAGCTCGTCCGGCATCGCGCCGGCGTCGCCTTCGACCAGCAGAGCCAGCGCTACGTGAAGTTCAAGGGCGCGGCCACGATGCTGCCGCACTCGATCGCCGAGGGCGATCCCGGTCTCCGCGAGAAGTACGAGGAGCAGATCGACGGCGCGCTGGGCCTGTACGGCGAGATGCTGGAGGCCGGCGTCCCCGGCGAGGATGCCCGGTTCGTCTTCCCGAACGCGGCCCGGACCAACCTCGTGATGACGACCAACCTGCGGGCGCTCATCCACATGTCGGGCCTGCGCCTGTGCACGATGGCCCAGTGGGAGATCCGCCGGCTGTTCCAGCTGGTCCGCCACGAGATCTTCAGCGTGTCGCCGTTCCTCGGCTCGTTCCTGGCGCCCAAGTGCGTGCCCCTCGGGTACTGCGACGAGTTCAAGAACCGCGACGAGCACTGCCCGATCCGACCCCACAAGGACAACGTCCTGGGCGCCTGGGCCGAGAAGGCCGCGGCGGCCCGGGCGGGCGGCCGGGAGCTGCCCCAGGCGTGACGATCCGGCTCCAGTTCGACCGGATCCCGCCGGGGGTCGAGATCGGCCCGCACCGCCACGGGCTGGAGACCATCGTGTACGTCGCCGCCGGCGAGCTCGTGTTCCAGCACGGCGAGGAGCTGGAACGGCAGGCGGTGGTCCGTGCCGGCGACGTGCTGTACGAGGCGCCCGCGGAGCATCACCTGGTCCGCAACGAGGGCTCCGTCGATGCGCTGGCGCTCCTGGCGTCGGTCGATCCGGATCCGCGCCGTCCGGGACTCCTCCTCCGACGCTGGGACGGCGAGGACGAGCCGGTCCGCCGCGGCGGCGACGCCGTCGTCATCGACGAGGCCGGGATCTCGCGGCGGCTCATCGTCCGGCCGGGTGACTTCGGCACGGCGACCTTCACGATCAGCGAGGTCGTGGTCGCCCCCGGTGCGGCCGATGCGTGGCACCGCCATCCGGGCGCCGAGCACGCGATCGTGGTCTTCGAGGGTCGCGGGCTCGTCACGGTCGACGAGACGACCGAGACGCTCGAGCCGCTGACCGGCATCCGCGTCGAGCCCGGCCTCACCCATCGGGTCGAGAACACGGGCCGGCTGCCGCTGCGCTACTACGTCTGCTCGTCGCCCGGGACGGATCCGCTCGACGACCGCGAACCGGCCGAGGCGCCCCCGCGCACCCTGGACGCCTAGGTCGCCGCGAGCCAGGTCGCGGGAACGATCTGGACGTCGCGCGTCTCGGCGTCCGGGGCCACGAACGCGAACGCGCGTGCCGCCTCCTCCTCGAGCTCGGCGCGTTGGGCGCCCTTCACCGCGGTCACGAGCTCGATCGTCATCGTGGCTGCGCGCTTCTCGCGCCGGATCCGCCAGGCGCCCGAGATGAAGCCGTCGATGAGGACGCCGCCACGCCAGATGAGGTCGGGCACGGCGATCCGTTCGATGAGGATCCGCGAGCGATCGTCATGCGACAGGAAGATGTTGTCGTACGTCGGCAGGAACCGGATCGGGGCCGGCACGTCCGGGTCCACGAACAGCCCGTCCTCCACGTCGAACAGCTCCCGGCCGGCCTCGTCACGGAACGTCCGGAGCCGCGGGCGCAGGCGCTCCACGACCTCGCGTAGCCCGGTCAGCCACGACCAGATCCGCATGTCGGAGACCGTCGCCGGCCCGAACGCAGCGAGGTACCGCAGGATCAGCCTCGTCGGCCGCCGTCTCCGTCCCGAGCTCCTGACCCAGCCAGACCTGCGCGGTCGTCGCCTTGGGCGCCGCCTTCTTGCCCCACAGCCCGCGCGGCGGCACCTGGACGATGGGGAGCAGGAATCGCGAGGCGTACGCGAGGGAGTTGGGGACACGATCCGGCCACCGCTCCGCGAGCGCCTTGGCCAGCTGGGCCGTCGTCAGTGGCTGCTCCTCGACGAGCTCGCGCCCCGCGGCCAGGAGCTCCGCGAGGTCGACCCCGACGAGGTCCTTCGCGAACGGACTGCTCTTCCACGCGCGCTCCAGCACGTCCTGCAGCACGGGTCGCAGGGCCAGGAAGTCCCGCGCGGTCATCAGGTGCAGCGTGGTCCGCAACGTGCTGCCACGGACCGCGCGCCGTTCCTCGATGAGGGTGCTGAGCTCCTGGGGGTCGAACCCCTCGATCCGGCTCCACAGCGCCAGGTACGGGTCGGGCGGCTCCTGGGCCTGCATCCCGACGAGATGCTCGATGACGTCCTCGGCCGGCCGATCGACCCGCTCCAGCAGCAGCTGACGCCCCAGCAGGGTCCGGTTGAGCGCGCGCCGGCTGAGCACCGGCGCGCCGTCCTGGGTTTGCTTCGCCATCGAACCGGACCCTACCGGAGCCCGGCGAAGAATGTGCGGATGTCGGCCACGAGCACGTCCGGCACCTCGAGGGACGGGAAGTGCCCACCACGCTCGAATTCGGACCAATGCGCGGTCTTGCCCTCGGGATCCATCGTCCGGCGCACGATCGGGTCGGACGCGAACACCGCGATGCCGGTCGGCGTCGGGCTCTGCGAGCCCCAGTCCTGCTCGGCGTGGAACGCCTCCCAGATGAACTGCGCGGCCGAGCCGCCCGACCGGGTGAACCAGTACAGGCTGACGTTGGTCAGGATCGTGTCCCGGTCGATCGCCTCCTCGGGCAGCTCGTATCGGGCGTCGGTCCATTCGCGGACCTTCTCGACGATCCAGGCGAGCTGAAAGGCCGGCGAGTCGGCCAGGCCATGGGCCAGGGTCGCGGGCCGCGTCGCCTGGAGCCGCAGGTAGCCGGTCCCGTCATCGGCCGCCGCGCGCAGGCGCTCGATCGACGCGCGCTCCTCGGGCGTGGCGTCGTCCGCGGCCTCGCCGATCATCCCGAGATAGGCCAGGGACATCGGATCCGTCGCGACGTGACTGCCGATGACCGCGTCCGGGGCGTACTTGCCGAGGTCGCCGGCGATCCCGGCCCCGATGTCGTAGCCGTGGGCGCCATACCGCTCGTACCCGAGACGAGCCATGAGCTCGACGATCGCCTTGGCGGTCCGGGTGCCCTCCCAGCCCGTTTCCGCGACGGGCGTCGAGAAGCCGAACCCGGGCAGCGACGGGATGACGACGTGGAACGCGTCGGCCGCATCGCCGCCGTGGGCCGCGGGATCGGTCAACGGGCCGATGAGCCCGACGAAGTCGACGAACGAGCCCGGATAGCCGTGGAGCAGCACGATCGGCGTCGCGTTCGGTTCGGCCGATCGGACATGGATGAAGTGGATCGTCTGGCCATCGATCTCGGTCGTGGCCTGGGGATGGGCGTTGAGCTCGGCCTCGGCGGCGCGCCAGTCGTAGTCATCGGCCCAGGCCTCGGTCAGGCGGGTCAGGTAGTCGGTCGGGACGCCGCGCTCCCAACCGGTGCCGGGATCGACCGCCGGTCGACGGGTTCGCGCGAGTCGCTCGCGAAGGTCCTCGACGTCAGCCTCGGGGATCGCGATCCTGAATGGCTCGATGTCCTTCGACACGGTGGCATTCCTCCGTCCGATATGACAGAATGCTGTCATGAGTACCGTACCAAATCGACAGCCTGCTGTCAATATGGCGGCCGTCGAACGAACCTCCGAGGGGGACGCGTTCAGCGGCGTCGTGATCCGCCTCATCCGGCTCCAGGGGTTCCTCGCGGAGGCCGGCGACGAGCTCGCCCGACCGGCCGGTCAGACCAGCGCCCGATGGCAGGTCCTGGCCGCCATCGAGGCGGGGCCCGCCACCGTGGCCGACATCGCGCGCACATTGACGCTCGCTCGCCAGAGCGTGCAGCGCGTGGCGGACGCACTGGCCGAGGGGGGCATCGTCGAGTACGTCGACAACCCGCGGCACGCCCGGGCCAAGCTCGTGTCCATGACGCCCGATGGTCGGGCGGCGCTCAGCGCGATCCAGGCCCGACAGCGTGGCTGGGCAGACACGATCGGTGCGGAGCTGGGTGAAGCGCCGCTCAACCGGCTGACCGCGCTCCTGGACAAGGTCCTCGCGGCGGTCGCGCGGCATCCCGTTCGCTAGGTTCGGCCCTCGCGGCGATCAGTCGTCGGCGAGGTCGACGAGGAACCGGCGGATCACCCGGGCGAGCCTCGGGCCGGCCTCGGCGCCGGATTCGAGGACCTCCTCGTGGGTCAGCGGCGCGCCCGTGTACCCGGCACCGGCGTTCGTCACGAGCGAGACACCGCAGACCTCCAGGCCGATCCAGCGGGCCGCGATGCATTCGAGCACGGTCGACATCCCGACGGCATCGCCACCGAGCCCGGCGAGCATCCGCACCTCGGCGGGGGTCTCGTACGTCGGTCCGGTGAGCCCGACATAGACGCCCTCCCGGAACTCCACGTCCTCCGCCACGGCCGCCGCGTGCAGGCGCCGTCGGAGACGCGGGCTCCAAGCGTCGGTCAGGTCCGTGAAACGGGCCCCGAGCTCGTCCGCATTCGGCCCCATCAGTGGTGATCGACCGGTCAGGTTGATGTGGTCGGTCATCACCATCAGCGTGCCCGGACCGAACGACGGATCGAGGCCGCCCGCGGCGTTGGTCAGGACGACGATCTTCGCCCCGAGCGCCCCGAACAGCAGGACCGGCTGGATCGACCAGGCCCGGGTCGTTGCCTTCGTAGAGGTGGAAGCGGCCCTGGAGCATGACCACCGGCCGGCCGCCGAGGCGGCCGAGCAGCAGCCGTCCCGCGTGACCGGGGGCGGTGGCCGGTGGCCAGCCCGGAAGTTCCCCGAACGGGATGGCGACCGGGTCCTCGAGGTCGTCGGCGAGCCCGCCGAGGCCCGAGCCCAGGACGATCCCCACCTCGGGCACGAGGGGCGTGTGCTCGCGGACGGCGGCGACGAGCGCGGCGATCCGGGCGGGCTGCTCCGCGGGCGGGATCGGGCGCGTGGGATCGACGGTGGGTGTCGGGTGGGACATCTGGCCTCCAGGGTCGCGTCCAGCATAGGACGCCCGAGGCGCGCGGACTTCGTCGGCCCGACGGAAGTATCGACACCGGGATGCCGATCGCATCCCGTCGGGCGCCCCGCACCCCCGATGCTGTGGTGAGACAGCGACGAGGCTCGGGCAACGAAGCGCCCGAAGCGACCGAACGGCGAATCTCAGGCCCTTGATGTGATCTCGGTTCCTGGGGTCCTGTCGGCCCCTTCGGGCAAGACCTACGTTAGGCGGCTGGTCGCGGGCGGGTCAACGCGCTTATCCACGAACCTGCGGAACGCGTCCGAAGCCTGTCCACGAACCCGTTTCACCTGTGGATAACCCTGTGGACGAATGCCGGGGACGCCGCCGTCAGCCGCCCATCGCGAACATCTCGACCTTGGGCAGGTCGGACGTGGACTGCGAGCGGAGCTCGGAATAGCGATCGTCGCGCGCACGCCACGCGTCCGCGAGGAACGCCACCAGCTCCTCGTCGCTCGATCCGTCGCGCAGGACCGCCCGGACGTCGCGGCCCGCGACGGCGAACAGGCACGTGTAGAGCTTGCCGTCGGCCGACAGCCGCGCGCGCGTGCAGTCCCGGCAGAACGGGCGGGTGACGGACGAGATGATGCCGAACTCGCCGAGGCCGTCCAGGTACGTCCACCGGCCGGCGACCTCGCCGCGGTAGCCCGGATCCGCGGGCTCGGCCGGCCACACGCTGCTCACGAGGTCGATCAGCTCCTGGGCCGGCACCACCTCGTCCAGCCGCCAGCCATTCGAATGCCCGACGTCCATGTACTCGATGAAGCGCAGGACGACACCGGTCTCGCGCGCCCAGCGCGCCATGGGCACGACCGATGACTCGTTCACGCCGCGCCGAACCACCATGTTGACCTTGACCGGTGACAGACCGGCGTCGAGGGCGGCATCCACGCCGTCGAGGACGCGCGCCACGGGGAAGTCGACGCCGTTCATCGCGCCGAACACGGCGTCGTCCAACGAATCCAGGCTGACCGTCACGCGCCCGAGGCCCGCATCGGCGAGCGGGCGGGCCAGCGCACCGAGCGCCGCCCCGTTCGTCGTGAGCGTCAGGTCGAGCGCACGGCCGTCCGCCGTCCGGAGCGCGGCCAGCGCCGCGATGAGCGTGGGGAGCTCGCGCCGGACGAGCGGTTCGCCGCCCGTGATCCGCAGTTTCTCGACGCCCAGCGCCACGAACGCGCGAGCCGCGCGCTCGATCTCCTCGAAGCTCAGGACCTGGTCCTTGGGCAGGAACGCGTAGTCCCGACCGAACACTTCCTTGGGCATGCAATACGTGCAGCGGAAGTTGCAGCGATCCGTGACGGAGATGCGCAGGTCGTGGAGCGGCCGTCCGAGCGTATCGAGAGGTTCCATGGCCACCCATCGTACTCGTGGTGAGCGTTGCGGCCCCACAACGCGTCCCGTCCACCAGCCGCCGAGAGTACGACCGGCGCAAGCCGCTGGTACCTCTAGCGGACTCCACCGGACCAGACCCCGGAGGCACTATGCCGACACGCCCAGATACAACCCCAGACCCCAAGACCCGACAGAGGACCCCATCGCATGGCCACGACCGACGCCAAGCCCGGTTTCCGTCTCCCGTGGAGCGCGGACCGAAACGAGTCCGAAGCTCGCGCCGAGACGACCGGAGACGCGCCGGTCGGCGCAGCCCTCCCCACAGACCAGGAGATCGAGGCACCTGACATGATCGACGCAGCGCCTTCAGATACCGACCAGGCGGCGGCCGTCGACGACGGGCCGGCCGTGGACACGACGATCGAGGACAGCGCGCCGGTCGAACCGACCGAAGCCGCCGAGCCGTCGCCCGCCGACGCGACCGACGCCTCGAACGCGACCCGGCAGCAGCCCAGCAAGTTCATGGTCGACCTGACACGCGCCATGCAGGGCGCGGCAGAGACCGCCAAGGCCGACACGCTCGCGCGCTTCAGCGCCGATGCCAAGGCCCACATCGAGTCGATCCACGCGGCGACCGCGGTCGAGGCGACCGAGCTGCGCAAGCAGGCCGACGATGACGTCGCGTCGATCCGCGAGTGGTCCAAGGCCGAGATCGCCCGGATCCGCGAAGAGACCGACGAGCGCATCACCCACCGCAAGGCTCGCCTCGAGCGCGAGATCGACGCCCACGCGGCCGACATCGAGGGACGCATCGAGCGCGTCCAGCGTCGTGTCGACGCCTTCGAGGCCGAGATGGCCGAGTTCTTCCAGCGCCTGATCGCCGAAGAGGACGCCACGCGCTTCGCGGCGATGGCCGCGAGCCTGCCCGAGCCGCCGCCCTGGGACGAGATGTCGAACGGCGAGTTCGCGACCCTGACCGACCCCGTGCCCGCGGACGACATGTACGCGCAGATCGAGGGCGCACTCGCCGAGCAGGCGGTCGTCGTCGATCCGTGGCCCGACGCTCCGGCCGAGACGGCCGAGACGGCCGAGGCGACCGCCGAGACGATCGACGCGCCCGAGACCACCGACGCGGCCGCGACCGACGAGGCGCAGCCCGCCGAAGCCGCTCAGGCCGAGGCCGGGACCGCCGACGAGCAGCCGGCCGACGACGCCGTCACGGCCGAGTCAGAGACCGACGCCGACGCGGTCGACCCGCGCGTCGCGGCGCTGGGCCTCACGCCCGACTTCGATGCCGCTGAGGCGGAGGCCGCTGCCTTCACTCCCGACGAGGCTCCCAGCGAGGAAGAGATCGCCGTGATCGGCGACGACGCCCTGGCGGCCCGCCTTGCGGGACTCGTCCCGGACGCCGACAGCGCCGCCACCGAGGCGCTCACCACCCGCGTCGTCGTGACGGGCCTGGTCAGCGTCGCGAGCATCGCCGGCTTCAAGCGCCAGCTCTCCCGCGTCGCGGGCGTGCAGTCGGTCGGCGTTTCGTCCGGCCCCGACGGCGAGTTCCTCTTCGCGGTCGCCCACGACTCCGGCATCGTCCTTCGGGACGCCGTCACCACCCTCCCCGGCTTTGGCGCTCGCGTCACCGCCGAGGCCGATGGCGAACTGACCGTCACCGCCAAAGATCCCGAGACTGAAGGCTGATCGTGGCTCGACCAAGCGTCGCCGTATCGCTCCCGCCCGAGGAGTCCGTCCCGGTTGCCGCTGAGCTCCGGGAGGCCGGCTTCACGGTCGTGACGGTGAGCCATCCGGACGAGCTCGAAGCGCTCCTGGGCGGCACTCGCGACGTCGCGGTCGCCATCCTTGACGGAGAGACCGACTTCGACCGATCGCTCGAGTTCTACGGTCTGCTGCGCGACGGTGGCCGGGCGATCCCGGCGCTCATGGTCGTATCCCCCCGAACGCTCGACAAGCTCGGGTCCGGTGGGGCGGGCAGCGTCGAGGACGAATACTTCACCCGCCCCTACTCCGCCGAGTCGCTGCGCTGGCGCGTCGAGGCGATGTGCATCCGCAGCCAGACCGTCGACGACGGCTCAGGGCCCGTCCTGCAGAGTGGCCCGCTGGAGGCCGACGGCTGGTCGCATCCGGCCACGGTCATCGCGGTCTTCAATCCGAAGGGCGGCGTCGGCAAGACGACGGTCGCCACGAACCTGGCCTCGGCGCTCCAGATGCGCAAGGGCCAGAACGTGCTCCTGGTCGACGCGGACACCGTGACCGGTCACGTGACGACATCGCTGGGCATGAACGAAGTCCGGACGGTCGTCGATAGCCTGCGCGACGAGCCCGACGGTGGCCCGGTCGAAACGCTCGCGGATCTCGCCGCGGCGCACTCCTCCGGCCTGCGCGTCGTGTCGCTCACGTCGTCGCCGCTGAACAACGAGATCCTCGAGCCGTCGCGCGTGACGGCATTGATCAACGCGGCCCGTCGCGGCTTCGACTACATCGTCATCGATCTGCATCCGTCGTACGGCGCGCTCAACCAGGCGATCTTCGAGGTCGCCGACCGCATCCTCGTGCCGGTCACGCCGGACGTGCCCGCCATCCGCGCGGCCGTGCAACTGGCGGATCTCGCCACCGAGCTCGGCCTTCGCGAGCGCCTCGCGCTGGTCATCAATCGAGCCAACAGCGGCGTGTCCGTCGCCGACATGGAGCGAACCGTCGGGATGCCGTCACTGGCCCTGCTGCGCTCCGGTGGGCTGCTCTTCGTTCGCGCGGCGAACGAGGGCCGGACCGTCATCGAGATGTTCCCGCGCGAGAAGATCAGCGAGGACTTCGACGCCCTCGCCGACCGGATCATGGGCACCCCGGTGTCCGCGCCAACCGCCAAGCCGGCATTCGGTCTATTCAACCGCCAGAAGGTCGCCGTCCGAGCCTAGCCTCGCACGCTCCCCCATGGACCGACGGGTCGTGGCTTCGGCCGCGGCCCGTTTCGCGTCGCCGTCGGAGCGGCCCAGGCGGGCGTTGCCGGGTCCGCGCGCTCGCTCACGTACCTGAAGGTACGCTCGCTCCCGTGCTCCCCGGCGCCTTCGCCTGAACCGCCCGTCGGCAACGCGGGTCTATCGCGAGCGGTCACGCCAGGAGATGCCGCCGAGCGGTTGGCCGGGTAGGGGCTGCGGGCGTTCGCCGGTCCGCCGGTCGATCTGCTCGAGGCCGCGCAGGTAGAACCGATTGACCAGGATCGCGTCCATCTCCTCACCGAGCTGGTTCTCGCCGAGGAATGCGGTGGCCGCCACGACCGGGAAGAACATCTCGGTCGCCCGATCCAGCAATCGGTCGGGCTCGGAGCCCGGGGTCATGTAGACGGTGCCGATCACCCGGTAGGGCGGCACCTCGAGCGCCACGTCGTAGGGGATCTTGTGCACCTTGTAGGCGGTCCGCTCCGCATCGGTCAGCGGCGGCAGGGTGGCTGCGCCGGCCAGCACGAGGATCAGGTCGTACGGATCGACGGCCTTGAGACCGGACGCCGGCGCAAGCTCCCCGCTCCCATCGACCGGCGCCCAGCGCACATCCGAGATCGTGACCGCTTCGCGCTTGTTGAGCGCGTCAGACAGCCTGGCCGGGATGTGCATCTCGCCGACGATCCGCCACTCGTCCGTGAGGCCGTCGAACGGCACGCCGCGGATGCCCGAGCCACCGACGCCGGCGACCGTCGCTTCAGCGCCGGCTCCGTCCTTCTTCCGTTTCAGGAAGTCGAATGGCACGTCAGTCCTCGCTCGCCCCGGTGTTCGATCGGATGAGGTCCACGACCCCGGCATCCGCGAGGGTCGTCGTGTCGCCGAGTGCGCGGCCCTGGGCGATGTCGCGTAGCAGGCGGCGCATGATCTTGCCCGAACGCGTCTTGGGCAGGTCGGGAACGAACATCAGGCCCTTGGGCTTGGCGATCGGGCTGATCTTGGTGGCCACGTGTTTGCGCAGCTCGTCACCGAGCTCGGGCGTGGGATCGTTGGCCAGACCCAGCCGCAGGATCACGAAGGCGTCGATCGCCTCGCCGGTGATCGGGTCGGGCACACCGACCACCGCGGCCTCGGCCACAGCGGGATGGGATACGAGCGCACTCTCGATCTCGGTCGTCGAGAGCCGGTGGCCGGACACGTTCATGACGTCGTCCACGCGGCCCAGCAGCCAGAGATAGCCCTCGAGGTCGCGCTTGGCGCCGTCACCCGCGAAGTACATGCCCGGGAAGCGGCTCCAGTACGTCTCCTTGTAGCGATCCGGGTCGCCGTAGATGCCGCGCAGCATCGCCGGCCACGGCCGCTTCAGGACCAGCAGCCCGCCCCCACCGAGCGGGACCGAATTGCCGGCGCTGTCGATGACATCGACCTCGATGCCTGGGAACGGGAAGGTCGCGCTGCCCGGTTTCGTGGTGGTGACCCCGGGGAGTGGCGTGATCATGATCATGCCGGTCTCGGTCTGCCACCAGGTGTCGACGATCGGTTTCGTCCCGGCACCGATGTGCTTCTGGTACCAGAGCCAGGCGACTGGGTTGATCGGCTCGCCCACGGACCCGAGCACGCGCAACGAGGAGAGATCGTGCGCCTGGGCGTGTTGGGCCCCCTGCTTCATGTGGGCGCGGATGGCTGTCGGGGCGCAATACAGGATGTTGACCTTGTAGTCCTCGATGATCCGCCACCAGCGGCTCCAGTCCGGGGTGTCGGGCGTGCCCTCGTAGAGGACGCTGGTCGTCGCATTCGCAAGGGGTCCGTAGACGATGTAGCTGTGGCCGGTGACCCAGCCGACGTCCGCGGCACACCAGTAGACGTCGTCGGGCTTCACGTCGAACACCATCTCGTGGGTGAAGCTCGCGCCCAGCAGGTAGCCCGCGGTGGTGTGGACGATGCCCTTCGGCTTCGCGGTCGTGCCCGAGGTGTAGAGCAGGTAGAGCATGTGCTCGCTGTCGAGCGGGACGGGCTCGTGCGTCGGGGACTGGCGCTCGACGATGTCGTCCCACCACACGTCGCGACCGTCCTGCATCGCCGTGCCGCCATCGACCGCGTCGCCGAGCCGGCGAACGACGAGCGTGTGCTCGACCGTCGGCGCGGACTCGAGGGCTTCGTCGACGGCCGGCTTCAGCGGGGCCGGCTTGCCGCGCCGCCACCCGCCGTCGGCGGTGATCACGAGCTTGGCCTGGGAATCGTTGATCCGGCCGCTGAGCGCCTCGGCGGAGAAGCCACCGAAGACCACCGTGTGCGGCGCTCCGATCCGGGCGCAGGCCAGCATGGCGATCGGCAGTTCCGGGATCATCGGCATGTAGATCGCCACGCGATCGCCGGTCTCCACGCCCAGCTCGAGCAGCGCGTTCGCCGCCTTGCTGACCTCGCGCTGGAGGTCGGCGAAGGTGATCGTCCGGGTGTCGCCGGGCTCGCCGATCCAGTGGTAGGCGACCTTGTGGCCGAGGCCGCGCTCGACGTGGCGGTCGATGCAGTTGTAGGCGATGTTGAGCTTCCCGCCGACGAACCACTTGGCGAACGGCAGATCCCATTCGAGGGTCGTGTGGAAGTCCTCGACCCAGTCGATGCGCTCGCGCGCCAGACGCGCCCAGAACGCCTCCGGGTCGGCCTCGGCCTCGGCGTACAGCTCCGCCGTGGCGTTGGCCTGCGCCGTGAACGCCGGGTCGGGCGGGAACTTCCGATCTTCCGCGAGGAGATTCTCGATCTCGGGGGTCGGCGTCGGGGACGGGTCGATGCTCACGGGAGGCACCCTTTCCGAGTGATCTGCTGGCCGAGCCATCGTACCGCGGGCGACGCCGCAGCCGCGCGATGCCGACCGGTGGCGGGCCGTCAGTCGGAGTCGAGCGGGGGGTCGTCCTGGGCGGGGCCACCCTCGACCTCGGCGGCCGACAGGCCGGCGGCCGCGAGAGCGGACGGGTCGCGCGAGAGGATCACGCGCTGCGGCCGTGGGATCTCGATGCCGTTCGCCTCGAGGGCCGCGAGGAGCCGCTTGCGGAACTCGCCGCCGGCGGCCCACTGCTCGGGTGCCCGGACCGAGCCCAGGATCTTGATCGTCACGCCGTACTCGCCGATGGCCTCGATGCGCTCGACGCGGGGCGTCTCGAGGACCCGCCGCTTCCAGACGGGGTCGGAGGCGAACTCGTGACCGACCTTGTCGACGATCTCGATGACCTTGTCGATGTCCGTCCCGTAGGCGACCGTGATGTCCTGGTTGATCCGGGCCCAAACCCGGGTGAGGTTTGAGGCGACCTTGATCTCTCCGTTGGGAACCGTGTGCACGACCCCGTCGAGGTCACGCACGGTCGTCCGTCGCAGGTTGAAGTCCTCGACCGTGCCGTCGATGCCGGCGAGGCGCACGACATCGCCCTTGGAGAACTGGTTCTCGAGGAGGATGAGGGCGCCGTTGAGGTAGTCGCGGACCAGCGTCTGCGCCCCGAAACCGACCGCGATGCCGAGGACCCCGAGGCCCGCGACAGCCGGCCCGATATCGAGCCCGAGCTCTCCGAGCACCATCAGCGCGCCGATGACGACGATAAAGAACTGGATCGCGTGCGCCCCCAGGCCGTCGAGGGTGTCCATCCGCTTCTTGAGCTCGACCGCGCTCAGCTCCTGGGCGGTCCCTTCCGTGGCCTCGCGGTCGAGGAGGGCCTTGACGATCCCGTGCACGAACAGGCTCGCGAGCCGCATCGCGACGATCGTCACGATGACGATGAGGACGACCGGGACGAGGGAATCGCCGCCGAACGCCGCGATGTCGCTCCAGGGCGACTCGGTGAAGTCGGGCATGGCTCAAGGGTAGCGAGTCACCGGCGAGCCCTGTGGCGGCCTCGCCAGAAGCGAACTCCGGGTCCGCCGGGGTCAGGCCGTCGCGGTGACCGGGGTGGGCTCGCGGCTGGGGGCGGTGCCGCCGAGCCGCACCGAGATGGCGGCGGCGGCCTCGCGGGCCTGGGCCGCGAGCTCCGGGATGCGCCGCGGAGTGAGCCGGAACGCCGGCCCCCACACGTCCACGGCCGCGATCACGTTCCCGCGGGCGTCGTGGATCGGGGCGGCCACGGCGTTGAGACCCAGCTCATATTCGCCGATGGCAGTCGCGTACCCGCGCCGACGGATGCGGGCCAGCTCCTCGAGCAAGGGCTCGAGCTCCACGATCGTGCGCTCCGTGTAGCTCACGAGTCCACGCCGGACGATCCGCAGCACGTCTCGCTCGGCCAGGGCGGACATCAGGACCTTGCCCGAGGCGACGCAGTGGAGGGGCGTCGCCCGGCCGGTCCAGTCGCCCACCGCGATGAGGTTGGGCCCGTCCGCCTGGGCGACGGTGAGCAGCGAGTCGCCGTCGAGGATCCCGATCCCGGTCGTCTCGTGTGTCAGCCGAGCCAGCCGTTCCAGCTCCGGGGACGCGATCCCGCGCAGGTCGAGCGTGCGCTCGGCGCGTTCGGCGAGGCGGATGACCACCAGCCCGAGCCGGTACTTGCCGGTCTCGTCGTCCTGCTCCACGAGACCCCGCTTCTGGAGCGTGGCGAGCAGGCGCGAAGCCGTGGACTTGTGGAGACCCAGCCGTCGGGCGAGCTCGGTGACGCCGGCCTCGCCCTGCGACTCACCGAGAGCCAGGAGCAGGGCGGCCGCTCGATCGACGGAGCGGACCGCGTTGCCGTCGACGACCATGTATCCCCCTCTTCCTGGGCGCGCGTTCAGCCCGCGCCGGGCGACGACATCGCGCCCGTGGCGGTCGGCGCGGGGACGCCGTGGGCGCGATCCTCGAGCGCCGCGTCGAGTGAATCCGAGAATGCCGTCAGGACCCGGTCGATGATGTCGGCGTCGGCGTGCGCCTCGCAGATGAACCACGGCTCCCGGGAGTCCGGCTCCGGCATGGCGCCGCGGGCGTGCATGCCGATCGCGATCGCGTCGTACAGCTCATGGTCGGTCGTGGCCCAGTCGCGGTATTCGGTCGCGACCTCCTCGCGGAACATGATCCCGAACATGGATGGGTGACCGGTGAAGTGGTACGCGATGCCCACCGGGTCGAGGATCTCGCGCAGCCCATCCTGGAGCGTTCGGCCCGTTGCGTGGATCGTCTCGAGCGCGTTCGTGTCGCGGATGATCTCGAGGGTCTTGACCGCTGCCGCCGCGGCGACGCGGTTGCCGGCATACGTCCCGCCGTGGCTGACCTTGTCGGGAAGCATGTCCATGACCTCCCGACGCCCGCCGAACGCGGCCGCCGGATATCCGTTGCCCATCGCCTTGGCGAACGTGCCGATGTCCGGCTTGATGCCGAAGAACTCGGCGGCGCCGCCGCGCGCGAGCCGGAACCCGGTCTTGACCTCGTCGAAGATCAGCAGGATCCCGAATTCCTCGGTCAGGGCGCGCATCTGCCGGTGGAAGCCCTCCTGCGGCATGATCGCCTGGGCGTTGCCGAGGACCGGCTCGACGATGATCGCCGCGATCTCTTCGCCGTGCCGCTCGAAGATCTGGCGCAGGGCGCCGATGTTGTTGTAGCGCGCCGGGATGATCGTGTCGGCGACGGCGCCCGGGATGCCGCGGCCCCAGGCGAGCGCGACCGGCGCGTCCGCGTCGCCGAGCTCGGACATGTCGTCCGGGCCGACGCTGATCAGGGCGTAGTCGTGCACGCCGTGGTACTGGCCCTCGAACTTCACGATCTTCTCGCGGCCCGTGAAGGCGCGGGCGATGCGCATCGCGTGCATCGTCGCCTCGGTGCCCGACACGGTCATGCGCGCCATGTCGACCCAGCCCGTAAGCTCCTTGACGAGCTCCATCGCGCGGACCTCGTCCTCGCTCGTCAGGCTGAAGCTGACGCCCCGGCGCATGCGCTCGTTGACGTAGTCGTCGACCCGCTCGTCCCCGTGGCCGAGGATCACCGGCCCGTAGCCCATGCGCAGATCGACGAACTCGTTGCCGTCGGCGTCCCAGACCATGCCGCCCTTGCCCCGATCGACGTAGATCGTGCTCTCGCCCCACGCGCGGAAATTCGAATCCGTGCCACCGGGCAGCGACTCGAGCGCTCGCTGGTACAGCGCGTTCTGGGCGTCGCGACGGAGCGTGGGCGTGGTCCGGGCGGCGGGTTCCGTGGCCATCAAGTCCTCGTTGTGTGGGCATTCGATCCGGCGGGCGTGGCGACCCGGCCCACGGGACGCGCGTTGCGCGATGCGGGACGGCGGTCGGGGCATCGTGCCACAGGCCCCTCCGCGGCGTCAACGCGACTTTCGTCACGATCTGGTTGGAACGCCACGAATCCCGCGGCGTCTCCGGCGCGTTCCGTGCGGATACGCACGTCGCTTCTCCGCTGACTAGACTTCGGGCCAATGCCACTAACGGGCGCGAACGCCCCGGTCAACTACTGGCTGCGCGAGCCGAGCCCACCCGCGGATCCGCCGCTGAACGCTGGCGAACGCCTGGAAGCCGACGTCGCGATCATCGGCGCCGGGTTCACGGGCCTGTGGACGGCGATCGCTCTGACCGACACCGACCCATCCCTGCGGGTCGTGGTGCTGGAGGCGGAGACCGTGGCGTTCGGGGCCAGCGGCCGAAACGGCGGCTTCTGCGAGGCGAGCCTCACTCACGGCCTCGCGAACGGGATCAGGCACTTCCCCGATGAGCTGCCGCGGCTGGAACAAGAGGGGATCGAGAATCTCGCGGCGTTGGTCGCGTTCACCCGCGAGCACGGCATCGACTGCGACCTCGAGGAGACCGGCACCCTCGGCCTCGCCGACCAGCCGTACCAGGTCGATGAGTTCCGAGCCTGGGTCGACGAGGCGGCGGAGCACGGGGAGCACCTGGTGTTCCTGGACCGCGATGCCGCCCAGGACGAGGTCCACTCCCCGTTGTGGCACGCCGGCCTGTACCGGCCGCCCGGTCGCGACGTGCTCCTGGACCCCGCCAAGCTGTGCCGCGGCCTGGCTCGCGTCGCCCGCGAGCGTGGGGTCGCCGTGCACGAGCACACGCCCGCGACCCGCGTCGAGCGACGGGCCGGCGGCGTCACGATCACGACGGGCGCCGGCGCCTCAGTCCGAGCGGAGGAGGTCGTCGTCGCGACATCGGCCTACTCGGGCTGGCTCCGTCGCCTCTCGCCGCTGTTCGTGCCGGTCTACGACTACGTCCTCGTGTCCGATCCGCTGACTCCCGACCAGCGCGCGGCCATCGGCTGGGAACGGCGCCAGGGTCTCAGCGACGGGAACAACCAATTTCACTACTTCCGGCTCACCGCCGACGACCGCATCCTGTGGGGCGGCTACGACGCGATCCACCACTTCCGCAGCCGGGTCGCGCCGGAGCTCGACGACCGGCCGCAGACGTTCGAGCGGCTCGAGGCGCAGTTCTTCCGGGCGTTCCCGCAGCTGGATGGCCTCGCGTTCCCGTATCGCTGGGGCGGGGCGATCGACACGACCTCGCGGTTCACCGTCACGTTCGGCCAGACGATGGGTGGCCGGCTGACCTACGCCCTCGGCTACACGGGCCTCGGTGTCGGGGCCAGCCGCTGGGCGGCCGGTGTCGTCCGCGACTCTCATCCTGCGACCCGACGAGGACCGCCTGCGGTTACGGATCGTGACCTCGCCGCCCGTGCCGTTCCCGCCCGAGCCGCTGCGATCGCTCGCCGTGGAGTCCGTCCGCCACGAGCTGGATCGGGCCGACCGCAACGAGGGCCGCCGGGGGGTCCTGCTCAAGACGCTCGACGCGCTCGGGATCGGCTTCGACTCCTGAACGTGACGAAGCCCGCCGGGTCGGCGGGCTTCATCGTCGTAGCGGGCCGCGCGGCGGGCCGGTCGTCAGCCGTTCGGGATCCGGACGAGCAGGAGCTGGCCACCGGCTCGCTTGTCGGTGAAGTCAGGTCCGGGAGGCGGGACGTTGTCGTCGCCAGGGCGCTTCTCGACCCACAGGGTCCCGGCCTGGACGTCGATCAGGAACGCACCCGGCCCGAAGGCCGCGGACGCGTCCACGATGCCGCTCGATTCCCACGCCCCGAGATTGCCGGGCGCCGTGGTCGCGTCGACGTCGGTCGGGCCCTCGTCGGCCGACTGGTCGACCTTGAGCGCGACCGATGCGATCCCGGTCGCGCAGGTTGTACTGCCAGAGGCGGGCCGTCGTCGCGGCCGGATCGGTCGAGCCGACCGGGAACTGCTGGCTGCGAACCCGGGTCCTCGGTGATGAACAGGTCGTTGGCGGTCGATTCGATGTTGTCGGGCTGATGGATCTCGGTCAGCGGTCTTGACCGGCATGTCGTCGCCTTCGATGAGGATCGACAGCGACGTCACCTTCTTCGGGTCCGTCGGGTCGAGGACCATCTTCCAGACGCGCGTCCAGTTCGGTCGAGCGGCCGGGCTGCGAGCAGCGCCGGCGCGTGCCGCGGCCGGAGTCGACGACGTAGGCGACGTTGGACATGCCCGGCCGCTTGTCGTAGGCGATGTCCTCGACGCGGACGAAGCCGAAGACATGGTTCTCCGGCAGCCTCGACCAGTAGTCGAGGACCCACTGCGGCCCGTCGATGCCGATGCCGTTCGGGTCGCGCTGCCAGCGTGCGGGTCATTGGGCGGAAGCGGGTACGGGCCGCCCAGCGACGCCGGGACATCCCCGGCCATCAGGTCGGACCCGTCGGGATTGCGTCCGGTCGCGATGAGCCGCGGGACCGGGATGAACTGCCCGGTGACCGGCGTCGCGTCGCCGGGGACGAAGTCCTCGTACTTCTGCTTGGGGCCGTTCGTCTGGAATGCCCAGAGCGCACCCTGGTCGTTCCACACGGCATCGGCGTCCGGCGCGATGTACGAGTACAGCTGCGACTGCGACGGGCTGTTCGTGAACGTGTCGTCGCCGGACAGCATGACGACGTCGTCGAACCCGGGGATCGGCACGGAGTTCTCGTGGTTGTGGCGACCCATGCCCCAGATCGGGCGGTTCGTGCCGGACTTGACGTCGTAGGCGACGACCACGCCGGACTGGCGCGCCGCATCGGCACCGATGACGGCCGGCCAGGCGTTGCCGGACCGGTTGACCCAGTCGACGCTCTCCTCGTTGGTGAACAGGATCTCCCGGTCGAAGCCCTCGGCGGCCGTCGCGAGATAGCTCGAGCAGAAGCGCTGGTAGTTGTCGTCGCTGGTGATGACCATGGCGCCGCTCAGCACCCCGGCGCTCTTCCGGTGTAGCGCCAGTTTGCTGACCTGGGCGTTGTCGAAGTCGTTCTGCGAGTTGAGCTCGGTCGGGGCCGATGGCGTGTACGGGAACGGGACCCGCGAGGTCTCGTGGTTCACGTACACGTCGGCGATCGCCGTTGTTGCGGACCTTCACCGCGATGCCGTCGGGCACCGACTCGAAGACATAGCCGTCGTCGCCGGCGGCCTCGCCGACCGTGATGAGCGGCGTGACCGTGATCCCGGCACCGACCGCGGTCAGCATGGCGGGCTGGCTCGTCTTCGTGCCGCCACCGGCGGCCGTGACGGGCCCGATCCCGGCGCCGAGCGCGGCGATGACGATCAGGGCGGTGAGTTGAAGCCGGCGACGGCGGGGCACGAGCCGTGGGCGGTGCATGGGACCTCCTCGAGTGCACTGCAGGGGCATTCGGTGGGGTCCGCTATGGTCCCCCACTCGCGCGTCAACGGCAAGTGAACATCCGCCTCGCGAGCTCGAGTCGTGGTGCGCTACCGGCACCGTCAGGCCGGGGTGGCCACCCACGTCGGCAGCTCGCGGGCGAGCGTCGCGAGTGGCAGCGACCCGTGCCCGAGGACCTGGTCGTGGAACTCGCGCAGGTCGAACTGCGCGCCGTCCCGCTCCGTGAGCTCGCGTCGCAGCTTCTCGATCTGGCGCTGGCCCAGCTTGTAGGTCAGCGCCTGGCCAGGCCAGCAGATGTAGCGGTCGGTCTCGATCACGGCGTCGGTCTCGGACAGCCCGGCGTTCCGCAGGAAGTCGATCGAGCGCTGGCGCTCCCAGCGGAGCGCGTGCAACCCGGTGTCCACGACGAGGCGGGCCGCCCGCCACGCCTGCGCATCGAGCATCCCGAACCGCTCCCCTTCCGAGCGGTAGAGGCCCATCTCGTCGGCGAGGCGCTCGCTGTACAGGCCCCAGCCCTCGACGTACGCACCACCGACCGCCCGCGCTCCGAGCCGGCGGAACGTGTTCAGGCGCGTGTTCTCCATCTCCAGCGCGATCTGGAAGTGGTGGCCGGGCGCCGCTTCGTGGTAGGTCGTCGAGGCGAGCTTCGTGTACTTGCGCGACGGGAGGTCGTAACCGTTCGCGTAGTAGATCCCGTCGCGCGATCCATTGGCGGACGGCGGGTAGTAGTAGGCGAAGGGCGCGTCCCGCTCCTTGTATTCCTCGACCGGCCGGACATCGAGCCCGGCCTCGGGCAGCCGGCCGAAGAAGCGCGGCGCCGCGGCCATCGCGCGGTCGAGGTCCTCGGCCGCGCGCTGCACTAGCTCATCCTTGGTCCCCGGGGTGTTGGCGTCGTCGGCGTCGAGGCTGGCGCGATAGGCGGCCGTGTCGTCGCCGAAGCCGGCGGCGGCGGCGATCACTCGCCGTTCATCCTCGATGGTCTCGAGCTCGTCCATGCCGATCTGGTGGATCTCGCGGGGGTCCATCTCGAGGGTGGTCCAGCTCCGGATCGCCGTCCGGTAGATCGCCTCGCCGTTGGGCGCCGACCAGATGCCGGGCTCTTCGCGACTGGCGTGCCGGTACTCGCCACGGAGCGTCTCGAGGAAGGCCGCGTCCGCGGGATAGACGACGTCACGAACGACCTCGCGGATGCGCTCTCGGTCGGCGTCGGATGCGCCCTTCACGCTCGCCGGGATGATGGCTTCTTCGATCGGGATCTCGAGCATGCGCTCGATCTGGGCGATCGTCCGCTCGGTCACGATCGATGGCGCCGTCAGCCCGGTGCCGAGCGCCTCGCGCAGGATGTCGGCGTTAGCGGCCATGAACGCGGGATAGGCGTGCAGCCTTGCGATGAACGCTTCGAGCCGCTCGGGGGTGTCGACGGGCTGGAACTGCGTCAGCTGGGGCAGCAGCTGCTGAGGTCCGCCCATCTGGTCCACGACCCGGAGCTGGTGCAGGCCCTGGTCGTCCTCCTCGACACGCAGCTCGCCGATCACTCCGAGCATGTCGCGGGTGATGCGCTCCTCCGTCGAGAGCCCTTCGACCGGGATGGCCATCGCCTCCGCCGCCGTCCGGGCCATCAGCTCGCGGACCTTCGCACGACCGGCCGGCGAGGGGTCCTCCAGCCGGTCGGCGTACCGCTCGTCGCCGTAGAACGTGGCGGTCGTCGGATCAAGCTCGAGGACGCTCTCCCAGTAGCGGTCGGACAAGGCGTCCACGGTGGAACGGTCGTCGGTCATCGTGGGTCTCGAGGCCTCCCCTGCGGGCGGGATGCGCCGCCCGGATCCGAGCCGCGCCGCCCGGATCCCGAGGCTGCGGCCTGATGGAGCCGTAGCGTAGCGCGCGGGACCCTCAGCCGCCGAACAGCGGCATCTGTTCGCCGCCGCGCTCGACGAACGGATCGAGACCGAGCAGCGGTTCGAGGGCATCGAGGTCGGGCTGGTCCGCGGCGAGGAACGTCCGAAGGTGATCCCACTTGATGATGTGCCAGCCGTACTCGTCCATGGCCGCGCGCAGGAGCGGCGAGCGCTCGAGCTTGTGCCGGACGAGATCGGTCCGTTCCGGGGCGACGGCGAGGAACCGGATGAGCTTCTCGTCGGCGCCGATGCGCGGGTGCCGGCGCAGCAGCGGCTCGCCGAGGACCGCCGTCCATTCGACCTCGAACAGCAACGCGATCTTGCCGCGCACGTACCAGATCGCGTCCACGTCCGCGATCTCGGGCACCGATCGCGCGATGCCGCCCAGGCCGACGGTCTGTTCGCGTTCACCGAGGAGATCGGCGAGCATGCCCCGCCCGTGGCGGCGTGCCTGCTCTCGCTGCGACAGCCAGACCCGCATCCCCATCCGATGGCCGGCGTCGGCGAGCATCGCCAGCAGCTCGGTGTGCTCCTGGCTGCGCTTGAGCAGGTCGTCGCCGGTGATCAGCCGGTCGGGCGTGCTGGCCATGCTCCGGTAGCTGTCCAGGCAGGCGTGGACGAGCGTCTCGTCGGGCAGGTCGTGGCCGCTGAACATCGTCGCCATGCGGTCGTAGAACGCGGTCTCCGACAGCGGTCCCGCGGTGGACAGGAGGCTGAACACCGCCCACTCGACCCGATCCGCGAGCGGCGCCGCGGCAGCCTCGACATCGTCCTGGTCGGCCAGCCACCAGCGGCCGGGCTCGATCTCGGTGAGGCGGCGATGGTTCGGCCGCGCGAGCTCATCGCGGATCACGGCGAGGAGACGGTCGACGGGATCGGGGTCGCCGCCGCTCGGTCGTGGGTCGGCATGCGTGTCGTGCGAACCTGTCGCGGCGACCGGCGGCTCGCCCGACGGCACGTCGGGGACGGGCGTGACCGAGGCGGGCTCGGTCGTGCCGCCCGGCGCCGGATGGGCGGCCGGCGGTTTGCCGTCGGCGCCTTCGGTCGCGGCCGGACGGGTGCCCGCGGCGAGGCGGCGGAGCTGGCCGGACCGGTCCAGACCGACGAGGACCTCGCCGAACAGGCGCTCCATGCGAGCCGGCTCGCCGCGGGCTCGCAGGGTCTCGACCACCGATTCCGTGACCGCGGTCGCGGCCTCCGCCGGCGAGAACGGACGCTGGTCGAACCGTTCCGGCGGGGCGAACAGCCCGCGCCCCGGGACCATGTCCGGGTCCCCGGCCCCACCCGGGATCGCGGGCAATCCGACATTGCCTCTCGTCCGCGGCCCGGGAGGCAGTGCCGCGCCGGGCGGCACGAGCTCGATCACCCCGGCGCCGGCATCGTCGGGATCCGAAAGCCGTGCGACCGTGACGCGGTAGCCGGCCGAGGCGCCGCCGATCGCCACCGCGGCCAGGGCCTCCATCCCGCCATCGACGAGCTGGACCACCCGACCGTCGCGCGCCATCGATGGCTCGACCGCCGCCAGGGACCGTCCGATCGCGACGGCCTGCCACGACCACGGCGCACGCAAGGACGTGTCGGCCAGTGCATCGATGGGCAACATCGACGCGGCCTCGCGGCCCAGGGTCCACGCGGTTCCGTGGTAGGCGGCCGCCAGCCGCTCGAGGCTGGGTCGGATCGGCGGCTGACCCAGGACGAGCCGGACCCGTGGCGCCGGTGCGCCGGCCCGATCGTGGAGCCCCAGGCTCCCGTCGCTCAGGGCACGCACCGCCGAGGGGCTCGCGATCGCGAGCACCGCGGTGGCCGACCCTTCGCCGAGCGAGCGCAGGTCTTCGCCGAGGCGCGCCTGCATGGGTCCGAGCGCCCCGCCCTCGAGGCGCTGGACGAATCCGCGCACGGCTCGGAACGCATCCTCGAACGCGAGCCACGGGTTGCGCTCGCGCCATTGCGTGGCCGCCGGGAGCCGGACGTGACCGCCGGCGACGCGCAGGGAGCCACCCCGGCCGGCCGCGCCGACGAGCCGGCTGGAAGGCAGCAGCGCGTGGAGCAAGGAGAGACGAAGCGCCGCGAGCACATTGGCTGCCCGCAGGTCGGTCTCGATCCGCTCCATGATCGCCGTCAGCGCGATGAGCTGGCGAGGCGTGTGCAGCTCGAGGAGCTCGTCGACGAGCGTCGGCGCGCCCTCGACCACCGGGAAGCGTTCGATGGCCCAGGCACGCGCCGCCTCGAGGTCGGCGTCGGCCATCGAGCGCGCCACGTCGTCGGCTTCGAGCGGGGCCTGGCGCTGCTCCGAGCCGCCCCGCTGGTCGCGGCAGACCGTGCAGCGGTAGTGCCGGATGACGGCCTGCGCCGGTCCATCCTCCTCGGCGGACCAGGTGAACTCGTCAGCGACGAGCATCCGCCCGCAGGTCGCACAGCGGGTCGCGAACAGGTCGCCGATCGACACCTTGAGGCTGGTCTCCCGCCGGGGCGACGCGGACATGCCCTGGAAGGCGGCGTCGAGGTGGCGCACGTCCGGCGGACGGAGTACGACCTCCGCGAGCATCCGGGTCAGCGGTGTCGATTCGATGGAGACCGCCCGGCGCTGACGGTCGAGCGCGGCGCGAGCCACCCAGCCACCCCGCCCTGCCAGGTCGACGACGATGTCGCCCGGGCCGGTGTGGGCCTCGATCCGGGCCGCGAGCAAGCGTCGCCGACGGGGCAGGCGCGAGCCGCTCGAACGCGGGCAGCGAATACCCGGCTTCGGCGCGCGCGGTGGCGACACGGCTGGTCATGCTGTCGACGATGCTAGCCCACGGCCGCCAGCCGCGGCCACGGACGGTCGACAGCACGATGACGCGCTCGTAGTGTTGCGACCCACATGACGACGGCCACGGATCCCGATCTGGACAAGGCTCGAGGCCTCATCGAGGGCGCTCTTGGCGACCTGCTTGCGGTCGGCGACGATGCCCTCGAGGCGCCGTGGACCTGGCCGGATCACGGTGAGCTCGATCGGCGCTCCGGGATCTTCCGGATCCTCGAGGACCTGGACGCGGTCACGGCCGCATTCGACGCTCGCGGCGTCGCCCGCCCGGCCGACCAGGCGATCGTCGCGCCGACCACGATCGCGCGCTGGGAGCTGATCGGCCTGCTGGCGCCGCTGACCGAGGGGGACCTGGACGCCGATCCGGGTGGTGGCGAATGGACGATCCGCCAGACCGTGGCGCACATCATCGCGACCCAACATTCCTATGGCGTGTACACGGCCTGGTGGCGCGATCAGGCGATCCGAACCAGCGACGAGCGACTGCCGTTCCCGCCGGACGGCATCGATGACCCGGCGTGGGACGAGGCGATCGCCGCGGACGGATCGACCGACCAGATCCGGAGCCGGATCCATCTCGCGCTCGAGGACGCCGCCGTGCGGCTGGCCGACCTCTCGAGCGAGGATCTGGGGCTCGCCGCCCGCTGGTCCGGCCTTCCGGTGACCATCGCGATCCGTCAGGGCCGCTGGGCCTCGCACATCACCGAGCACACCGTGCAGGTCGACAAGACGCTCGTCTGGCTGGGCCGCCAACCCTCCGAGGTCGAACGCCTCGTCCGGCTCGTGGCGACGGCCTGGGGCCGGCTCGAGGCCAACGTCTGGCCGCGACCACAGGACGCGAACGCGATCGGCGTGGCGCTGGATGCGGCTCAGAGCGCGGCCGCGACCGCGGCGTCGATCCGGGCGGCGGGTCCCGCCTGACGGCTTACGGCTCGTCGAGCTCGTCGGGCTCTTCCTCGAACGCTTCTTCGGTCGTCGACTCCGGCGGCAGGACGCGGTCGAGATCCTCGATCTCCTCGTCCTCCTCGTCGTCCTCGAGGTCCTCTTCGAGCTCCATCTCCTCGCGCACGAGGGTGCCCTTCGTGTAGGGCCGCAGGTCGGTCGACTTGGCCGCGGTCGGGAAGCTGACCTTCCCGTAGTTGCTCGGGTCCTGGAAGATCTCGCGGATGATCAGGCGCACGTCCTTGTCGCCGAGGCTCGTGACGCCGGCCGAGTACTTGTTGCCGTCCGCCATGAGCTTGAGCAGGCGGGCCGCGACGCGGGGCTCGACGACGCCGATGCGCATGCCGTTGCTGAACGCGATCAGGCGGTTCTTCTCGGGGGTGAGCTCGACGGCGTCGCCGGGGTTGACCTGCGCCAGCTCCTTGGGAGTGGCGAGGTCGGTCAGGAAGGCGAAGCCGGTCTTGCCGGTCTCCTCCACGAAGATCGAGACCGGGGCCTTGCTGCCCTCCTGGGCCGGGACGGTCTTCTCGCCCGCGGCGTTCAGGAGCACCTTGAGCCGGTCGATGTTGCGCTCGGCGATGCGATTCGTGGGGTCGAGGGCCAGGGCCGTCTGATAGTGCTCGCGTGCCTCGCCGAGCATGCCGAGCTCCCAGAGCGACTTGGCGAGCCGGTTCTCAGCCTCGGCGTCCGGGCCGAGCTCCAGGAGCCGGCGGTTGGTCGCGGCGGCCTCGGTCCAGTCGGCGGCGGATGCCTGGGCGATGGCCTGCTCGGCCAGCTGGCGCTTCTGGCGGGTCAGGTTGACCGGGCTCTGGGCGTTGGTCTCGACTTCGGGGGGGAAGGTCACGGGCGGGTCGTCCTTTCGGGCGCGAACTCATCGGGCGGCTTGCGGTTCATCGTGTCTGGTGGTCGTGGCGCGGCGCATCACGGCACGGTCGTCGGATCGGGTCGCGCGACCGTCTCGCCGGTCGCTGCGCGGCCTTGCTTTCTAGCACCGGTGGGCCGTCCCGTCAAACGACGGGCCGGGCGTACCCTGCGATCCGGGTCGACCGGTAACGGATCCCGCGGCCGCGCGTTCCTTCCTCGAACGACCCCATCGGAAAGGTGGCCTCCGTGTCACGTGGTCGGGCGCTGCTGCTCGTGATCCTGATCGCCGTCCCGCTCGCTGCCTACGGCGCGGCGAGTGCGGTCGTCTGGGACAAGCTCACGAGCGTGTCCGACCGAGTGTGGAGGCCGGTGGGCCCAGAACACGCCGGGGGCGTTCGAGGCCCCGGCCGAATACGCGCTGGACACCAGCCCGTGGGCGATGCCCGCTCCGGAGGAGGTGCGCATCCCCAGCCGCGACCCCGGGATCGAGATCGCCGGTTGGTGGCTGCCCGCAGCGCCAGCGGCCGGCGAAGGGCCCGCGCCCGCCGTCGTCGTCGTGCACGGGTTCACCGCCTGTCGCCACGATCACGCGGTCCTCCTGCCGGCCGGGATGCTGCATCGCAACGGGTTCTCGGTCCTGCTCATCGACCTGCGCGACCACGGCGACTCCACGCGGGAGGACGGCCGCTTCGCGGGTGGCACGGACGAATACCGCGATGTCCTGGGCGCGTGGGACTGGCTGCGCACCGAACAGGGCCTTCCACCGGCGTCGATCGGGCTGCTCGGCATTTCTCTGGGTGCGGCGACGGTGCTCCTGGCCACCGGGCAGGAGCCGGCCGTCGCGGCCGTCTGGGAGGACTCGAGCTATGCGGACCTCGGGACCGCGATCGATGCCGAGCTGAAGCGAGAGGGATATCCGACCTTCCTCGTCCCGGGCGGCGTCCTGATGGCGCGCCTCATCTCCGGCGACGACCTCGTGTCGTACAGCCCGCTCGACGCCGTCGGGGCGCTCGGTGGGCGGCCGCTGTTCATCACCCACGGCACGAGCGATGAGCGCCTGAGCGTCGCCTACGGGCACACCCTCGAGGAGGCGGTCCGGGCGGACGGCGGGAACGTCGAGAGCTGGTACGTGGAGGGGGCCAAGCACACCGAGGCGATGGTCACGGATCCGGCCGGCTACGAGGAGCGGCTCGTCGGCGTTCTTCGAGAGGACCCTGGCTAGGCCCGCGCCATGAGGTTGAGCACGATGACCACGACCCCGAGCACCGCGAGGAGCGCGATCTGCCACAGCCAGCGGGGATCGCGGCGATGCGCCGGGGCGGCGCCATGGAACGCGTCCCACAGGTAGAACACGAGGGTCAGCAAGGCGGGGCCGAGCAGGCGGGGGATCTCCATGAACCGGACGGCGGCCGCACCGATGGCGATGGCCGCCGCGTAGGTCGCCGCGGACCACAGCGCGTCCCGCGCGTTCGATACCCGCAGGGCCGCGGCCCGGTAACCGAGCAGGAACGCGATGATGGCGTCGCCCGCGACGAGGACGAGGAGGTCCGTTTCCGGCAGGGGCGCGCCGCCGCCGCCTCCTGCGGGCGCGGGCTGGACCAGGCCACCCGGGATCATCGCCGCGACACCGACGAAGCCGAGGAACGCGACGATCAGCGTCGTGACGAGGACGGCCGTGCGCTCCTCGGCGTCCACGCCTGACGGGGAGGCCAGGATCCGCGCCTCGAGGGCCAGGCAGCGGTCCACGATGAGCCCGGTGACGAGCAGGGCCGGCGCCAGTCCGAGCCCGAACGGCACGAGCCGGATGGCGCCGACACAGGCGGCCGCGGCCACCGCGGGCAGGATCAGCGACTCCACGGGCACGCCGAGACCCGGGCCTTCGATCCGGGCACGCTCATCGCCGAGGACCTGGAGCGTACCGAGGAGGATCGCCCCGAGCAGGAAGATCGCGGCGAGCCAGATGGCCGGCGGTTCGATCAGCCGGGACAGGCCCACGACCGTGACCGCCGCGAGCGCGAGATCGCGCCGCCCGGCTACGTCCTCGCCGCGTGCGGCCAGTGCGCGCCCGCTCACACGCGCCCCGGCTTTCCGGCGACCCAGGCCAGCAGGTCGGCCCGCGAGCGCGTGTTCAACACGTGGCGCGGCTCCACCCATGCCCGCCGCGCCTGGCTGATCCCCCAGCGCAAGTGCTCGAATTCGCCGGTCTTGTGGGCATCCGAATCGATCGAGAGCGTGCAGCCGACCTCGACCGCCCGTCGCGCCCGCTCGACCGCGAGGTCCAGCCGGTGCGGCGAGCCGTTCATCTCGAGCACGGTCCCGGTCCGCGCGGCTTCGGCATAGACGGCGTCCCAGTCCAGGTCGAGGTCGTCGCGCGTCCCGATCATCCGCCCCGACGGATGCGCGATGACGTCGACGTGCGGGCTGCGGATGCCGTTGAGCGTCCGACGAGTCAGGTCCGCCTTCGATTGCCGGCGTGACACGTGGACGGACGCCACGACCAGGTCGAACCGCGCGAGCAGCTCGTCGGGGTAGTCGAGCTCGCCATCGGCCCGGATCTCGAGCTCGCAGCCGTGCAGCAGCCGGAACCCTTCGGGCGGCGTCTCCGGTGGCGCCGTCCCGGCCGATTCCTCGGCGGCATACCGGGCGTTGAGCTCCGCGATGATCACGCGCTGCTGTTCCACGCGGTCGGGTGTGAGGCCGCGCGCGATGGCCAGTGACTGGGAGTGGTCCGTCAGCACCTGGTAGGCATGGCCGCGGCGGCGGGCGAACTCGGCCATGACCTCGATCGAGTGGGTGCCATCGGACCAGTCGGAGTGGCTGTGCAGATCGCCGCGCAGGTCGGGGAGGTCGATCAGCTGCGGCAGGGTGCCGGCGAGCGCCGCCTCGATCTCGCCGCCGATCCTCGCGCAGCTCGGGCTCGATGAAGGGGAGGCCGAGGAAGCGCGTACGCCTCGGCTTCCGTGGCGAATGTCCGGAGCTCCGCGGCCTTGCCCGGTGAGGGGCTCGCCGTCCTCGCCGATGCGCAGGAAGCCCTTCTCGGACAGGCTCCAGCCCTGATCGCGGGCGCGCTCGCGCAGCCGGACGTTGTGCTCCTTGGATCCCGTGAAGTGGATGCGGTACGTGCCGGCGGTGCCTGGAGGCATGACCATGAGGTCGGCTTGCGGGCCGCGGAGCAGGCGGACCGCGGCCTTGTAGCCACCCTTGTTCACGACATGATCCACGACGCCCAGCGTCGTGAAGCGTTCGATGAGGCCAGGGCCGTCGTCGGTCTCGGCGAGGAGGTCGAGGTCGCCGATGCTCTCGCGCCGACGCCGGAACGAGCCCGCCGGTTCGATGGACTGGACGCCGGGCATGTCGGTCAGCGCCTCCATGAGCCCCAGCAGCGTCACCTCGGCGCGGTGGAGGAGCATCCGCTTCGGCGCCGACTCGAGGCGGTCGATGCCCTCGAGGATGAGCTGTTCGGTCTTCACCGACAGTCCCCGCAGGGAGCGCAGTTCGCCCGCTTCGGCCGCCTTGCGCAGGTCCTCCATCGTCTCGATGCCGAGCTCGGCGTGGATCTGGCGCACGCTCCGCGGGCCGAGCCCGGGGATCCGCAACAGCTCGACGAGGCTGGGCGGGATCTCCGCGCACAGACGGTCGTAGAAGCCCATCCGGCCGGTCGTGGCGAGCTCCTTGATCTTGTCGCTGATGGCCGCGCCGACGCCCGGGACCTTGGGCGCTTCACCGTTGCGGTAGGCCTCGACGAGATCCACCGGGCTGCGACCGATCGCATCGGCTGCGCGGTGGTAGGCGACGGTCTTGAAGACGAGCTCGCCCTTCACCTCGAGCATGTCGCCGATCTCGTGGAAGATGCGGGCGAGGTCGCCGTTCGTGAGCTCGCCCGGGCCGTCGTCCCCGTCGGCCGGGTCATGGGCGTCGTCGTCGAGGTCGGGGGCCGAAGCGAGGCCCGGGTCGTCGGTCACGAACGCGATGGTAGTCGGTCAGGCCGCGACGACCCGGTCTCGACCCCCGCGCTTCGCCCGGTACAGGGCCTGGTCGGCGGTCTCGATGAGGGCCTCGATCGGCTCGTCCGGTCCGTCCGCGACGGCGACGCCGACCGAGACGCTGACCTTGGCGACCCCGAACCGTCCGAGGTCCAGGCCGCGGACCGCCGCGCGGATCCGCTCGCCGACTTCGATCGCGACGCCTGGGTCGGGGTTCCGCAGCAGGACCACGAACTCCTCCCCACCGAACCGCGCCGGGACGTCGTCCTCGCGCACCGCCGACACGATGGCGCTTGCGACCGCCCGCAGCACCTCGTCGCCGGTGGCATGGCCATGGGTGTCGTTGAGGACCTTGAACTTGTCGATGTCGACCATGAGGATCCCGACGGCGTCCCCCGCGCGCCGGCGCTTGGCGAGCAACGACACGAACTCCTCGAAGTAGCGGCGGTTCGGCAACCCGGTCAGGGCATCGGTCGAGGCCTGTGCCTCAGCGGCGCGATGCGAGTAGGCGCGGGCAAGGGCGGCCGACGCCTCGGCAGCGGCCGCCGACAGGAGGCGCCGCGTGGCGTCCGTCCAGCGCCCGCCGACCCGCCGGGAGAGGACGATGGCACCCACGACCTCGTCGCCCGCGGTCAGCGGCTCGGCCAGGGCGTGGGTCAGTCCGTAGACGTCCCGGACGCGGCGGGCGATCCGCTCCACGGCCTCCGCCGGTCGGGGCGGGCGCCCGCCGTCGATGGGGTCGTCGAGATCGCCGGCCGGAAGCAGCGTGGTGTGGTGGGGGACGCCCGGGTGCGAGCTGACGAGACGAGCCTCGACGACGCTCGTGCCGCGTCGCCGGCGCACGACCACGATGTGGTCGGCTTGCGTCGCCTCGCCGAGCTCCTCCACGATCGCGTCGACGATCGCATCGGGCGACACCGAGCGCGAGAGCCCGGACAGGATGCGGGCGAACGAGTCGGACTCGGACCGGCTGCGCTCGTCGAGACCCTGGACGGCGGAGACGTGCAACAGGGCCGCGACGCCGGCCACGACGACGGCCACCAGGAGGAACCAATCGACGGGATTCGGGTCGGCCCCGAAGGCGCGCGCGATCGCGACAAGGGCGATCAGGAGGAAGGCGCCGGAGAAGAGCCACCAGGACCGGCGGATCCGTCGATCCGACGGATCGACGGGACGAACTGGCCGCAGGGTTGGTTGGGTCACCTCGGAAATAGAGGATGGCGGTCCGGGGCCGTCGCGTCCAGTACCGCGACGTGGTACGGATGGCGGTCCGGGGTGGTACTTCCGTCCTAGGCGGCGGCACCCTTGCCTGGATCCGCCTTGCCCGCGGCGGCCGCGTCGTGCCCTCCGCCGCGCTTGACCTTGTAGAGGGCGACATCGGCGGCCGCGATGAGCTCGGTGCCGGTTCGCCCGTCCGCCGGGAAGGTCGCGACGCCGATGGACGCGGCGATCGGGACCGGCCCGCGCTTCTCCCCGACGAACGGTCGCTCGCGGAAGGCGTCGAGGATGCGTTCGGCGGCGCGGCGCGCCTCGTCCGCATCGGTGTCGGGCAGGATCAGGGCGAACTCGTCGCCGCCGTATCGGGCGGCGATGTCGGAGAGCCGCAGGGTCGAGCGGATCACTTCGGCGGCCCAGGTCAGGACCCGATCGCCAAAGAGGTGACCGAACGTGTCGTTGACGAGCTTGAAGTCGTCGAGATCCAGCATCAGCACGCTCAACGGTCGCCGGCCGCGCTGCGAGCGGACGACTTCCTCGCCCATGCGCTCGTGCAGGAACCGGTGGTTATAGAAGCCGGTCAGCGGGTCCCGGTCGGCGAGCTTGCGCGCGTCCTCGTACAGGCGTGCGTTCTCGAGCGCGATGGCTGCCTCGTTGGCCATCGTTCGAGCGAGCTCGAGACGCTGGGCGTCCCAGCGGATCCTGGTCTTGGAGAAGAGCTCGACGAGACCGATCGATTGCCCCTTCGCGACGAGCGGAAGCATCGCGAGGATCCGGTTCCCGTCGCGGACCATGAGCATGACTTCGTCCGCGATCGGCAGCCGGGTCGTCCGCATCGACGATCGAGGCCTCCTGGCTCTCGAGCACACGGAGGGTCTCTGGGTATCCCGCGAGCAGGAAGTACGGCTCGAGAGCCACGTCCGGCGCCGGCGGATAGAACCCGAGCGACTCGAGCCGACCACCGGGTCGGTCCCAGTAGCTGATCGCGCATTCATCGACACCCATGGCACGGGCAAGGTGTCCCGCCATGAGGTTGGCGACCTGCCGCGGGTCCAGGCTTCCGGACAGTTCGCTGCTCATCTCGAGGAGTCGGCGCAGCTCTCCGGCCAGCTCCTGGCTGCGCGTCAGCAGCCGGGCCGTCTCGGCCGCGGTGGCCGCATGGTCAGCGAGGATCGTCAGCAGACGGAGGTCGTCGGCGTCGAAGCCGTCGAGGCCGAGCTTGGACAGGGTGATGACCCCGACGGTCATGCCGTCGTAGCGCATCGGCACCACGAGCATCGATTCGTCGATGTCGTCCGTCCCGGTGATCGTCTGGCCGCGCGGATCGGCGTTCGCGTCGTTGATCAGCAATGGCTCGCCGTGCTCGGCGACCCAGCCGGTGAACCCCTCGCCGATGCGGCAGCGAAGCAGGTCCATGTCGACATGCTCGTAGGCGCCCACCCGGCCCTCGAAGGCGATCGGCACCACTTCGTCGGGCAGTTCCACGAGGTACACGCGGGCGTTGTGGTAGTCGATGATCTTGCGGGTCTCCTCGACGATCGTCCGGCCCACTGCCTCCACGGAAGAGGCGCGGTTCAGGCGCCCGGACGCGGCCTGCAGGACGGCGAGCTGCGCCGCGCGTGCCTCGGTCTGCTCGAACAGCTCGGCGTTCGTGAGCGCGATGCCGGCGTGCGTGGCCAGGGTGGTCAGGAACGCGATGTCGCCATCGGTCCACTCGCGTGGCTCCAAGGTGACGGCGGAAAGCGCCCCGATCACCCGGTCGTGGTGGATCAGCGGCGCGATGAGGTCGCCGGCGGTCTCGACGATGCCCTCGGGTCGCTCGGCGCCGTGCCGCGGGTCCTGCGGGCGTCCGACCAGGCGGCGATCTGGCCCGTTTGGAGGACCTCCCCGACCCAACCTTCGTCGACACCGAACGGCAGGCAGCGCCCGCGCGGCCTTCTCGGGCAGGCCGGCCCAGGCCGCGACGACCAGGTGGTCGTCCTCGACGACGCGGATCGTGACGTAATCGACACGCAGCGCGCGCAGCGTCTCATCGACGATCGTGCGGAACAGCTCCGTGCCGATCGTGCGTGGCGGCGAGCCGTTCAGCGATGTTCAGGACGGTGTCGAGCCGCTCGGCTAGCTGGGTCTCGGGGGTGTCGCTCGAGTCTGCCGTCGGCATCGCCGAAGGCGCCCGAACCGCCGAGGAGACGGCGGTACAGCGAGGGTCTGGTCAGCGCGACACCCGGATCCGATCCGGGCTCGGGCGAGGGGTCGTGCGGGGGATCGTGCGCGCTCATGGTCGCTGCATCGTCCCATCCGCGGCCCCTCGTGCCGCCGGACCATCGGTACTTGCGCGGGAGTACGGAAGTACCACGGCCCGAGGCGGTCTGCCCGGTGGGCACGGTGATCGCGGCGCGAGCTCGTCGTTTTGGACGGCGGCGAAGTACCATGCGCACCGGGAACATCCGAACGCGCTAGGCGGGAGGTTGGATGGGGTCGCAGATGAGCGGATCGAACGGTTCGTCCACCCTCGGGACGGGCCGGGGGCTCCACCGGACGGGCTGGCTGCTGTTCGTGCTCGATATCGTCGCCGCGTTCGCTTCGGCCATCATCGTGCTCTGCATCCGCTTCGATACGCCCGACCTCACGATCGCGGTCCTGCCGTATCTCCCCGCCGCCTTGCTGCCGTTCGCGGTCCGGCCGCTCGTCCACATCGCCTTCGGGCTGCATCGGCGCGAGTGGCGGTACGCCTCGGTCCGGGACCTGCTGGATCTCGTCAGGGCCGTGATGGTCGGCTCCGCGATCGTGGTCGTGGCGTTCCTCGTCCTCGACCGGCTCGATGCCCCGGGCACGAGCCCGTTCCCGCGTTCGTTCTTCCTGCTGGAGCCCCTCGTGTTCCTCGCCCTCACGGCGGGCGCGCGGATCCTCGTGCGGACGTCGCTCGAGCGCCGCAACGGGGTCGTGTCCTCCGGGGGCTCGACGCCGACGCTGGTCTACGGCGCCGGGAACGCCGGCGCGATCATCGCGCGGATGGCCACGGCGGGCGGACTGCGCGGGATGCGCATCGTCGGGTTCATCGACGACGACAAGCAGAAGCACGGTTCACGGCTCCTGGGCCATCGCGTGTACGGCGGGCTCGAGGAGCTTCCGCACGCGGTCGAACGGACGGGCGCCGCCCAGCTGCTCGTGGCGATCCCGTCCGGCGAATCGGGTCCCGTTCGTCGCGCGTTCGATGCCGCCCAGGCGCTGGGGATGAGCGTCAAGATCGTCCCACCATTGCGCGACATGGTGACCGGCCACTACCAGGTGTCCGGCATCCGTGCCGTGAACGTCGAAGACCTCCTGCGTCGCGCGCCGGTCGAGATCGACTTCGAGGCGGTGGCAAGCTCCATCAACGGCGCCTCGGTCGTGGTGACCGGCGGCGGTGGCTCGATCGGCAGCGAGCTCGTCCGCCAGATCCTCTCGCTCGGCCCGCGCGTCCTGACGATCGTGGACCAGAACGAGTGGGCGTTGTGGAACGTCGAGCGCGACATCGCGACCCTACGCCGCGAGGCGGACGGCGCCCATGTGGTCGCCGCGCTCGCGGACGTCCGCTCGCCCGCCGCCCTGAACGCCGTCCTCCGCGGGGCGCGGCCCGACGTCGTCTTCCACGCCGCCGCGCTCAAGCACGTCCCGTACGTCGAGTTCTATCCGGCCGAGGGCGTGCTGACCAACGTCATCGGGACACGCAACGTCCTGCGGGCCTGCGAGCACCTCAACATCGGGCGGTTCATCCTCATCTCGACCGACAAGGCGGTCGAGCCCGTCAGCGTCATGGGCGCGACGAAGCGTCTGGCCGAGCAGCTGACGGTCGCTGCCGGCCACCGCACGGGCCACCCGTATGCGGCCGTCCGGTTCGGCAACGTCCTGGGCTCGAGCGGCAGCGTCGTGCCGCTCCTGCAGCGCCAGCTCGACGATGGCCTGCCGCTGACGATCACCCAGCCCGACGCGACGCGCTACTTCATGACGATCGCGGAGGCGGTCAGCCTCATCCTGGAGGCAGGGACGGACCCGCTCGCCGGCGATGTGTACGTGCTCGACATGGGTGAGCCGATGCGGATCATGGACCTGGCTCGTGACCTCGTGCGGCTCAACGGCGTCGACCCCGACTCGGTGCAGTTCACCGTCACCGGGCTGCGACCCGGAGAGCGCCTTCACGAGAAGCTGTTCTACGACGACGAGGTGGCCGAGCGGACCCGGCACCCAGGGATCCTGCGCGCGGCGCGACCGGTATCCGCATCGATGGAGAACCAGATCGAGGCATTCGTCGACGAGCTTGCCGCGGCGGCCCGGGAGCACAACGACCAGGCCGTCCGCGAGTTGTTGCTCCGCAGCGCGTCGCTTACGGGCATGTCGGACATGGCCACGATCCTGGTGCCGGAAGACGCCGTGGCCGTCGGGCCGGGGCGCGCCTCCGACTAGACGGACGGCGCCTCCGAGGGCGCATCTGACGGCGCCTGCGACGAGGCGGACCGCGCCTCCGTCCGGCTCACCCAGACGGCGTACGCAGCGCCCACCAGGACGACACCGACGAGCATCGCGATCCGGGCAACGGCCGGCGCCGCCGGCCACGAGAGGGCGAGGATCCCGGTGACCGCCGTGGCGGCCGCGTACCCGGCGGCCACCTCGCGATGGGAGCGGCCCGCGACGACCACGCGCTGATAGAGGTGCTCGCGATGGCCGGCGAACAGGTCGCGGCCGGCGCGGGCCCGCCGGATGAGCGTGAAGCCGGTGTCGAACAGCAGCGGGCTCACGAGCAGCAGCACGGGGATGACATCGACCGCGCCGCCTTCCTGCCGCAGCAGCGCCGCACCGAGGATCAGGCCGACGAACTGGCTCCCGCCATCGCCCATGAAGATCGACGCCGGCGCGTGGTTCCAGACCAGGAACCCGGCGCAGGCCGCGGCGAATGGCACCAGGATCGGCCACGTCGCGGGCGTCACGAGCCCGAGCGCCACGATCGCGGCGACCAGCGCGACGCTGCCGATGAGCCCATCGATGCCGTCCATGAAGTTGACCGCGTTCACCAGCGCCGTCAGGCCGATCGTCGTGATGACGAAGGCGGGGATCCCGCCGAGCGACCAGGAGCTGTCGCCGATCCCGATGGTGAGGGTCGGCTGCAGCACGCCCGCGACGACCGCGGCGGCCGCCAGTTGCGCGAGGTACTTGCCGAGGACGCTGGTGTGGCGGACGTCGTCGAGCAGACCGACCGCGCCCAGGCCGAGCGCCGCCAGGACGATGATCGTGGCCTGCCCGTCCGTCCAGCCCGCGGCGAAGAGCCACCCGACGAGGGTGCCCGCGACGATGCCCAGCCCGCCGATCCGCGGGGTCGGGACGTCATGGGAGCTCCGATCGTTGGGGATATCGAGCAGGCTCCGCTGCCGCGCGAGTCGTTCGACCACGCGGGTCACGATCGTGGCCGCGAGCCCCGCGACGAGGAGGCGACCAGCAGCTGGTCGTCATCGCGGCCGCTCCCCGTGATGCCACGCGGCGATGCGGACCATGGCCGCGTCGATGGTGAACGGCGGCACGAACCCGGTCGCCTCGCGGAACGCGCGGGTCGAGTACGAGACGGAGCTCGTGAGCGTCTCGATGCGCACCGGATCGAGGAGCGGCGTCCGGCCCACCGCGCGGCTCACGGCGGTCTCCGCGGCGCCGATGCCCCGAACCGCGGGCTCGGGACCCGGAGCATATCGGTTTGTCGCGTCCGAGCGCCCGCGCCAGCGTGACCAGGACCTCGCGCAGCCGGTAGGAGCGATCGTCGCCGACGATGAAGGTCCGCCCGACGTCTCCGGGCGATCCATCGCCAGCCCGACGGCCGCGACGAGGTTGCCGACGTAGCTGAACGGGATCAGGGCGCGCCGCCGGCCGGAAACGGGACGACGGGCAGGCCGGCGATCCGGCACAGGACCGCGGCCAGGCCCCGCCCCTCGCCGAAGATCGACGTGGGTCGCAGGATCGTGACCGGCACGTCCTCCGCCGCCTCGACGACCGGGTCCTCGGCATCGCGCTTGCTCTGGCCGTACGGCGTTCGCGGCTGCGCCAGGTCGTCTTCCCGCAGGTCCTCGCCGTCGCGGTGCCCCATGGCCGCGACACTGCTGAGATGCACCAGGTGCCGCGCCGACTGCCTCGGCCGCCGTCGCGAGGGTCCGGACGGCCTCGACGTTGTCGCGTCGGAAGCGTGCCAGCCCGGCTGACGATCGGTCGGTGGCCATGGCATAGCCGGCGGCGTTGACGACGACGTCCCCGGCTGGAGGAACGCGCGGAGGCGATCCCCGTCGAACAGATCGACCTCGTTCCTCGAGGGTGCCGTGAGCTCGCGCCCGAGGCCGGCGCCCAGGGCGGAGCCGATGAACCCACCGCCCCGAGCAGGTCACCCGCGCCGTCAAGCCGCCCGACCGACGACGCGCGAGGAGGCGGTCCAGCTGGTCGCCGGTCGCCGTGATCGAGTAGCGGCGGGCGACGAGGTCGCGCCCACGCTCCCCCATCAGCGCTCGGTCCTGCGGCGACCAACGCAGGAGATCGGCGATGGCATCCGCAAGCGAGGCCCCGAGCCGGGTTCGTAGTCAGCGGCCGGCATCGGCTGCGGCGACCGGGGTGTCGGCGAGCGCGATGCCAGAATGACCGGTCGTCCTGCCGCGAGATAATCGAATAGCTTGTTGGGGCTCAGCCCGTAGTCGTAGACGGGGGCGTCGGCGAAGGCGACGAGGAGCAACGTGGCGCGACGCAGCGCATCGGGTATCGCGTCCTTGCCGATCGGTGGGTGGAAACTCAGCTGAGCATGGCGACGCTCGGCGCGGCGGCCGCGAGCAGCTCGTCGTGCCGGCCGCCGTCACCCACCAGCACGACTGCCAGCCGCTCGTACGTGCCGGATCCGATCGAGCTGAAGTTGGTCGAGAGCGTCGAGCACGACCCCCAGCCCGTTCGAGACGCCCTGGGCGCCGGCGTACAGCAGGAACTCGCTCGAGCCGGATGCGTCAAAGATCGCCGCAAGGCTCTCCGGGACCTCGACCCGAGACCCGGGGTCGAACTCCGCGCGTTCGGGATGTGGACACAGCGCCCGGGTCGGTGCCCATCTCCCGGACGCGTCGGTCGGCGTGCGGAGGGACGATCACGATCCGGCTCGGCGACGCGGTAGGCAAAGCGTTCGAGTAGTTCAAGCAGGCGATGGGTCACCCCGCCCCGCCGGATTGCTGCCAGGTCGACGAGGGCGGACGGCCAGAGGTCGCGGACCTCGAAGATCAGCGGGACCCGATAGCGGCGCGACAGAACGAAGCCGCTGACGACCGACAACAGATGGGGCGACGACGCCATGATCACGTCAGGACGCGGCTGGAGCCGCCACCCCGCACCAGATCGATCTCAGGGTGAAGGACAGCATCGACCGCAGTCGTTGGCGATCGTTCGTCCGGTAGGACCCTGTGTCGAGCCACCGGAAACGCACGCCCGGAATGGGTCTCTCGCGGGGCGCGCCGAGGCTGTGGCCCGCGTGAGGTAATTGAATCGGGACGCGATGACCGTCACCTCGTGCCCCCGACGGACGAGTTCCGCCCCCAGGTCCCCGTGCCTCGTGATCCCCGGCGCCCCAGTCGGCAGGCCATACTGATTGACGATGACGAGATCATTCGTGCGGGATGGTAGCAAGGCTACTCGGGCCTAGATTCTCGCGCGGAATCCTCGTGCTGGCTGGCGGTGCCGCGCTGGCCAAGGCGATCAACACGCTCGTCTCGCCGTTCCTGACCCGGCTCTACGACCCGACCCAGGTCGGCCAGCTCGGCCTCTTCCTCGCCTTCGTCTAAATCTCGTCATCGCCCTCTCGTTGCGCTACGAGCAGGCGATCGTCCTTCCCACGCCGCGCGGTGGCGGCACGGCTCGCCGTACTCGCCCCGGCCCTGGTGCCCATCACCTCGCTCGTGGCCGCCGTGGTCCTCGCCGCGCTGATCGCGCTCGGATCGGTGGGTACGGCGCGCTGCCAATGGTGGCCGTGCCCTCGCCGGCGTCGGCCTGGCGGGAACGGCGTGGTGGGGTCCTCCGCTACTGGCTGATCCGCCACGGGGACTTCCGGGCCGTCTCACAGGTAGCGATCGTGCAGAGCGTCGTTCGCGCCGCCAGCCAGGTCGTCTTCGGCCTGCTTGGTGGCGGCGTCGTCGGCCTGCTGCTCTCGGACGTGCTCGGCCGTGTCCTGGGACTCGGCAGCGTCATCCGCAGCGCCTGGGGGACGCTCGCTGCAGCGCACGCGGGGGCGACGGTCGGGACGAGGGCGGTCGCGCGGGAGTACTGGCGATTTCCCGTCTTCGGGGCACCGTCATCGCTGCTGAACGCCGCCGCTGCAGCGCTCCCGGTCCCGCTCCTGGCCGGCGTGTACGGCCTGCCGATCGCGGTCAGTTCGCGCTCGTGCAACGCGTCCTCGGTCTGCCGCTCAGTGTCATCGGGACGAGCGTCGGCGACGCGATGCTCGGCCGGATGTCCGAACAGGCCCGCTCGGATCCGGCAGCCGCCCTGCCGCTCTTTCGACGGATCGCGATCGTGCTGGCGGCGATCGGGGTGCCGGGGCGCTCGTGTTGGCGCTGATCGGCCCGGACCTCTTCGCCTTCGTCTTCGGGGAGCCATGGCGCGACGCGGGAACGATCGCGGCGCTGATGGCCCCATGGCTCGTGGCGGCGATGATCGTGAGTCCGCTCAGCCGGGTGGCCCTCGTGTACCAGGCCCAGGGACAGAAGCTCATCTACGACGTGCTGAGCCTCGGCGCGGTCGCGGGAGCATCCTCGGCGGGAGCGCCGCCGGCCTCGATGCCTTCGAGACGATCCGGCTCCTGGCCTGGCTCCAGGCGCTGGCCTACGGCGTGTACCTGGTGGTCCTCTATCGCCTGGTCGTCGCGGGATCCGCGCGCCAGCCACGGGTGTAGCGCAGCGCCGACCGGGCGCCCGACGCTAGACTGCGCGGGACATGTCGATCATCATCGCTCGGACGGCGATCGTGGATCCGCGCGTCGAGCTTGGCGATGACTCGGTCATCGAGGATTACGTCGTCCTCGGTTCGGGTACGGCGGCCGACGACGCGCCGCCGCTCCGTATCGGAGGAGGGGCCCGCATCCGCTCGCACACGGTCGTGTACGCCGGCGAGCCGCATCGGCGACCGGTTCCAGACCGGGCACGGCGCGATGATCCGCGAGTCCAACACGATCGGCGACGACGTCAGCATCGGCACGCATTCGATCGTCGAGCACCACGTCGAGATCGGCGACCGGGTGCGCGTCCACTCCAACGCCTTCATCCCCGAGTACTCGGTGATCGAGGAAGGCGCCTGGATCGGGCCGTCGTCACGTTCACCAATGCGCGCTACCCGCTCGGCCGGGACGCCAAGGCCAGCCTGCGCGGCCCGCATCGTGCGGCGTGGCGCCAAGATCGGTGCCAACGCCACGCTGCTGCCGGGCGTGATCATCGGGCGCGACGCCCTGGTGGGTGCCGGCAGCGTGGTCGTCCACGACGTGCCCGACGGGGCGGTGGTCGTCGGCAACCCGGCCCGCGTCGTCCGACGGGTCACCGATATCGAGGCGTATCGGGCGGGCTGACGCCTGCCCACGAGAGGAGGATGCATGCAGGTCCCAGCTCGTTGACCTCGCCGCGCAGTACCAGTCGATCGGGCGCGAGATCGACGCCGCGATCCAGCGCGTCCTCGACAACACCAGCTTCATCCTGGGCGACGAGGTCGCCGCGTTCGAGGCGGCGTTCGCCGAGCTACGTGCGGGCGGCCGGGCGCGGTCGGCGTGTGCTCCGGCACGGCCGCGATCGAGCTCTCGCTGCGGGCGCTGGGCATCGGCCCGGGCGACGAGGTCATCACCACCGCCCACACGTTCATCGCGACGGCCGAGGCGATCACGAACGTCGGGGCGCGGCCGGTCTTCGCCGACATCGACCCGCGTGACCTTCAACATCGACCCGACGCAGGTCGAGGACCTCATCACGCCGCGGACGCGGGCCATCATGCCCGTCCACCTGTACGGCCAGCCCGCCGACCTGGATGCCGCTCATGGAGATCGCCGAGCGGCGCGGCCTGTGGCGTGATCGAGGACGCGGCGCAGGCGCACGGCGCGGAGGTCGACGGGCGGCGCTGCGGCAGCATCGGCCACCTCGCCTGCTTCAGCTTCTACCCGGGCAAGAACCTCGGCGCCTACGGCGACGCCGGCGCGGTGACCGGCAACGACCCGACGCTGCTCGCCCGCGATCCGGCGCTGCGCGACCACGGCCGGACGACGAAGTACGAGCACGACGAGGTCGGGTACGCGCGAGCGGATCGACGCGCTCCAGGCGGCGATCCTCGGCGCCAAGCTGCCGCACCTCGAGGCACTGGAACGAGGCGCGCCGCGCGCCACGCCGACCGCTACGGCGAGCTGCTCGTCGGGCGCGGACGTCGACGCTCCCGAGCGGGCCGACGGTGCGGCACGTCTACCACCTCTACGTCGTGCGCTCCACGCGCCGCGACGCGCTGCTGGAGCACCTGAAGGCCGCCGGGATCGGCGCCGGCGTCCACTACCCGATCCCGCTGCATCGCCAGCCGGCGTACGCGGCCTCGGCTACGGCGACGTGTCGCCTGCCGCACACCGAGCGCCGCCGCAGCTGAGGTGCTGTCGCTGCCGATCTACCCGGAGCTGACCGACGAGCAGCTGCGCACATCGCCAGCCACGTCCGGTCGTTCGACGGCGTGACGGTCCGCATCGCACAGGTCGGCCTCGGCTACTGGGGGCCGAACCTCGCCCGCAACCTGGCGCTGCGTCGACGGCGGCGAGCTGGCCGTCCTGTGCGACGCCGACCGAGAGCAGCTGGAACGGATCGGCGCGCCAGTTACCCGGCGCCCGCCTGGTCGACGGATTTCGCCGAGGTCCTGGCCGACACGCGAGTCGACGGGGTGGTGATCGCCACCCCGGTCGCGATGCCACTACCAGCTGGCCCGCGATGCCCTCGAGGCGGCAAGCACGTCCTCGTCGAGAAGCCGCTGGCCACCACGAGCGCGCGAGTGCGAGGACCTCATCGACTCGCCGACGAGCGGCGACCTGCACCTGATGGTGGGGCACGTCTTCCTCTACAACGCCGCCGTCGCGCGCGGGTCAGGAGTACATCGACTCGGGCGAGCTCGGCGACATCTACTACGTCTACTCGCAGCGCCTGAACCTCGGGCAGGTCCGCCACGACGTGAACGCGATGTGGAACTTCGCGCCGCACGACCTGTCGATCCTGTGCCACTGGCTCGGCGCCGAGCCGACGCGTGGTCACGGCCACGGGCTACTCGTACATCCAGCCCGGGATCGAGGACGTGGTCTTCATGAACCTCGAGTTCCCGCGCGGCGTGGGCGCCAACGTGCACATCAGCTGGCTCGACCCGCTCAAGGTCCGCCGGATGACCGTCGTCGGCAGCGAGAAGATGGTCGTCTACGACGACGTCAGCGCCGATGCCAAGATCACGGTCTACGACAAGGGCGTCACCGGAGGCTGCTGGCCGGCCAGCCGAGGCGTCGCTCGGCGAGCTACGAGACGTTCGCCGAGTTCCAGCTGCTGCTCCGGGCGGGCGACGTGCTGATCCCGAGCGTCGACTTCATCGAGCCGCTGCGGCGCGAGTGCCAGGATTTCGTCGACTGCATCCGGACCGGCGACACGCCGCGAGCGGAGGGTGTCCCGGGGCTCATGGTCGTCCGTGCGCTGGAAGCTGCCCAGCGATCGATGCGCGATGGCCAGAGGGTGGCACTTGACGACCCAGGGCAGTAGCGACCGCGGCCCGTGGGGAGAGGCGGCGAGCCCGCGGGCCGCCACGACGCGGTCCATCGCGCCGCTGCGGCCTTCGCGGTCGACGCTGTCATCGTCTTCCTGCTGGCCTACACGATGGTCATCTCGCCGCAGATTCACCTTCAGCGGGCTCGTCAACCGAGTCGGCCGGTGGCTGTTCCTGGTGGCCTGCGTCCTTGCCGTGCTCCCGACTCGGTGGCTGCCGGTCGAGCGCCAGCGCCCGTCCGATGTCGGCCTCTGGGTGGTCTACCTGAGCGGGTACGTACCCTCGCTTCCTGATCCCGGCGTTCGTCGTTGGACGGGCATGGCGCTTGCTGCCGCTGCGGCTGCCGCTGGCCTGCTGCGTTCACGGTGCTGCGTGCCCTCGTCAGCCGCGTCCGGCTCGACGCTGCCCGGAGGTCAGCGATGTCGGGCCGCGGCCGTACGGCTGGCTCCTTCTCGGGCTGGTCGGCGCTCGCGGCGTGGGCAGGGTCGCTGTGGATCTTCGGCACTGCCGACCGGGCTGCCGTCATTGGATTCGGTCGCCGAGGCGCGGATCGACTTCAGGGAGGAGCTCGCCGGACGGCCGGTCGATTGGCTGGGTACGCGGTGTGGTGGACCGGCCAGGTCGTCGCGCCGTTGCTGGTCGCCTACGGGATCTGGGTCGGCGCCGGTGGCCGATGGCCGTGGTGGGCGTCATCGTCTTGGTCCTCGTCTACGCCGTCGCCGGCTTCCGGAGCATGATCTTCGGCGCCGCTGCTGCTCCTCGGGCTGCTGGCGGTGATCCGTCTCGGTCCGGCTCGATTCGGGGCGATGGTGGCCCTGGGTCGACGAGCCTGCTGATCGTGGCCTGTTCGCTGTTCGCCGCGGTGCTGGCTTGTGCTAGCCCGATGTCGCTGTTCGTCCGCCGGCTGCATGGTGGTGCCCGGCCAGGTCATGGCCTACTACTACGACGTCTTCTCGGACGCGGTGCCGACGTACGCGCTGTCGCATAGCATCCTTGGGCGGGCTGACGTCGAGCGCCGTACGCGGTCGACGCCTCCGCTGCTCATCGGCGATCGCTACTTCTCTGACGCCCAGGTGAATGCGAACGGCAACCTCTGGGCGGACGGGATGGCGAACTTCGGCCTGGTCGGGGTGGTCGCCGCCACCGTCGCCCTCGGGGGTGCTCCTGCTCGCGATGGACACGGTCTCGCGCACGAAACCCGCTCGGCGTGACCGTCACCCTGGTCGCGGGATCGGGATCTGGAGCCTCATCAACTCGGGCATGCTCGACGTCCCTGCTGACCCATGGGATCGGGGCTGTTCGCTCGGCCTGATCTGGTTGCTGCCCGAGCGGCACGCGGCTGCGTGGCCGGCCCGACCGGCCGCTGCGCGGGTCGCGCACGTCACGTCCGTGCATCGGCAGCGACGATCCGCGGATCGATCTGAAGGAATGCGCCACGCTGGCCAGGCGGGGTACGACGTCACGCTGATCGCCCGCGGCCCGCCCCCGCCATCGGCCGTCGGAGGCGAGTTCGTCTCGCTCGGCGAGGCGCGCGGGCGGTTGACCCGGATGCTGGTGATGCCCGATCCGCGTCCTGCGCGGCGCTCGCCACGTCCGTGCCGGACTGTATCACCTGCACGACCCCGAGCTGCTGCCGGTCGGATCGTGCTCAAGCTCGGCGGTGCTGCGAGTCGTCTACGACGCGCACGAGGACTCCCGCGCCAGATCGCCTACAAGCCGTACATCCCGGGCTGGGCGCAGCGACCCCTGGCATCGCCACGGCGAGCGCTGGAGCAGGCGTCGCGGTGCCGCGTGCTGGATGGCGTGGTCGCCGCCACGCCGCGGATCGCGGCCCGCTTCCCGGCCGGGAAAACCATCGCTCGTCCAGAACTTCCCGCTGCGCGAGCGAGTTCGCGGCGGGCCGACGCGGCCATACCAGGAGCGCCCGGCGCTCGTCGCCTACATCGGTCGCCTCACGCCGCGAGGTCGGTGCGCGATGGTGATGGCGGACGCCGCCAGGATCGTGCGCCCCGCGGCGCGATGTCCGGTTCACGCTCGCCGGACCGATCGAACCCGAGACTCGCCGAGACGATCACGCGCCGGACGTCGGCCGTGACGCGTGGAGCTGCCCGGCCGGCTGGATCGCACCGAGGTCGTGGCCCTCCTCCACGATGCGCGCGTGCGGCATGGTGCTGTTCCAGCCGGTGAGCCAACTACGTCGAGGCGTACCCCACCAAGCTGTTCGAGTACATGGCCAGCGAGCTGCCGGTGGTCGCCTCCGATTTCCCGGTCTGGCGCGAGATCGTGGACGAGGTCGACTGCGGGCTGCTGGCCGATCCGACCGACCCGATCGCGGTGGCCGACGCGATCGAAGAGCTCCTCGCCGATCCGGAGCGCGCCGCGGCGATGGGCCGGCGCGGACGCCAGGCGGTGCTCGAGCGCTATCGCTGGGAGCCCCAGGGGGCGCGCCTGGTCGCCCTGTACAGCGGGCTGCTCGCGGGCGTGGCCGAGGATGTCGAAGTCCCGGCCGAAACGGTGGCCGGACGCCGGCGGGCCTGACCGGAAAGGGCCGCTGGACAGCCCGAAGGCGGCAGTCTGGTACATTCCCGGCCATGCATATCGCCGTCATCGGCGCGGGCTACGTCGGGCTGGTCACGGGGGTCAGCCTCGCCCGCATCGGTCAGTACCACGTCACCCTGGTCGAGAAATCTGCCTCGCGTCTGCACGACCTGCGGGCGGGCATCATGCCCATCGAGGAGCCCGGCCTGCCCGAGGCGTTCGCGGAGGCCAGGGACCGGATCGACGTCGTCAGCTCGCTCGATCAGGTCGAGCGTCCCGATCTCGTCTTCGTGGCCGTCGGCACGCCGATCGCCGACAACGGGGAATCGGACCTGACCCAGCTGCTGTCGGTCACGACGGAGCTGCAGCGCTGGCCGGACGTCCACGTCTGCGTGCGCAGCACCCTGCCGCCCGGCATGTCGAACCGGCTGCCGCGCCTGATGGGACGCACCGACGGCGAGCGCCTCTCGACCAATCCCGAATTCCTGCGCCAGGGTTCCGCCGTCGCCGACTACGCGCACCCGTCGCGGATCATCATCGGTCGGTTCCCCAGCCACGTCGGCTGAGCACCTCGACCTGCTCGAGCGCGTCTTCGCCCCGATCGAGGCGCCCCGACTCCACGTCGATGTCGCCGCGGCCGAGCTCATCAAGAACGTGAGCAATGGCTTCCTCGCGCTCAAGCTGAGCTTCGTGAACGAGGTCGCCGCCCTGTCCGAGGAGTACGGCGTCGAGGTCGAGCAGGTCCTCGAGGGGATCGCGCTCGACCCCCGCATCGGCTCCTCGTACATGCGACCCGAGCCTCGGTTTCGGCGGATCGTGCCTGCCCAAGGAACTGCAGGTCCTGGCGTCGGCCGGGCCGCCGCCGCGGCCTCCCGATGCATGTCGCCCGCGCGATCGGGCAGGTCAACGTGGAGCAGCAGGACCGCTTCGTCCGGCGCATCCTCGGCGAGCTGCCCGACGAGGGCGCACGGGTCGGACTGCTCGGCCTCAGCTTCAAGGCCGACACGGACGACCTGCGCGGATCGCCGGCGCTGTACGTGGCCCGCCGCCTGCTCGAGGAGGGGCACGAGGTCATCGCGTTCGACCCGGCCGTCCGACCGGACCGCGCGGTCGACCGCCGCTCCCGGGCATCGTCGTGGCCGCGAGCGCCGCGGACGTCTTCGAGGACGCGGACGCCGTCGTCATCGGCGACCGAGTGGCCGCAGTTCGCGCAGCTCCCGCTGGGTGAGCTCGCGAACGCGGATGCGCCAGCCGTTCCTCTTCGACGGCCGGGGGCTCATCGACCCATCGGTCGCGACCGAGGCCGGTCTCAGCTATCGGGGCGTCGGTCGACGCCCGCGGGATCCCGCCTCGGTCAAGGTGTCCTGACCCCGCGGCGCCGCCCGATGATGCGTCGCATCTCGGCCATCCTCGCCCCGCTCCTGGTCGTCGTGCTCGGGATCGAGGTCGCGGCGCGCGTCGGTGATCTCGATTCGTACGAGCAAGCTGCTGCCGGTCGTCCTCGCGTCGAGCCAGGACCCGATCTTCGGCCCGGGCGAGCTCGAATACGCGATGACGTACGGACTCGTCGCTGGAGGCCGCCGTTGGCCGCCGGTGACGCCGAGACCGCGGACCGCGCCCGGCCTGGCTGCGGGACGACGAGCTCCCCGGCGGCTGGGGGATGGGCTGGACGTGGGATCCGTACAGCGACGGCTCGTTCACGCCGGCCGGGACGCCGTTCGCCATCACGACCGCGATCGCGATCGACAGCCTGCTGGAGGCCGGCATCGACGCCGAGGGGGCCGATCGGATCGGCCGGATCCTTGATGCGCTGGGCGCGCGAGGCGTGGACCGACGGCTACTTCTGGTATTCGCTCGCCCCCCAGGACGCGATCGACACGCCGAACGGGAACGGGATGTTGGCCGGGGCGGCCGCGCGGTTCCTCGCCGAGCACGGCGACGTCCTCTCGGATGCCGACGCGGCATTCCTCCGCGAGCGGGTCGAACGATCCCTGGCGCATCTCGCGGCCCAGCGCGACGCGAGCCTGCGCTGGTCGTACTCGGCGCGCCAGCCGATCGTGAACGACCTCGCGAACCACATCTACGTCCTGTGGGGTGCCGAACGGGCGCGGGACGCGGGGTTCGACGTCGCCTGGTCGCGCGAGGAGGCGATCGACTCGGTGGACGCGCTACGGCAGCGTCTATCCGACCGACATCGTGCTGACGCCGTCGATGGAGGCGCGCAAGGGCTCGCAGTGGCAGACGGCGGGGACGGGCGCCGCGCTCGCCTTCTCCTCGCGCTGGGGTGGCGACATCCGGCGCTGGTCGAACGCGGTGTGCGAGACCCTCAAGATCTCGCCGCGGGTCCCGCGCTTCGATGCGCACGCGCTCCTGGGCATGGCGCTCGCCGGCCTGTGCGAGTGCCCGAATCGCCCGGACCCCCCGAAGTCCTCGATCCGGACCTGCTAGGGCGCGCTCGCCGCATAGCGGCTGTCGTCGCCGAACAGCTCCACGGACTTGCGCGCCAGGCGCTTCTCGTCGAAGCGCAACCGGTAGTCGAACACGCCGGGGCCGGTCGCCTTGAGGGCGTACGGCGGGCCGAGCACGACCCCACTCACATCGCTGTCGGCGAGGGTCTCCGCCAGCCCGATGAACTCGGCCACGCGCTCGGTCGGGAAGTTCGTGCGCAGCGCGTTGCCCGCCGCCTGGGTGATCTCGGGGATCCGGGTGATGTTCTCGGGTCGCGCCAGCTGGCTGCGCAGGGCGAGCAGGACCTGCTGCTGGCGTCGTGACCGGTCGAAATCCGTGTCCCCGACGCCCTTGCGCGTCCGGACGAAGGCCAACGCGGTGACCCCGTCGAGGTGATGGCGGCCCGGCGACAACCGGAACCCCTTCCGGCCGTCGGGCCAGTCGTAGGTCGGGTCGTTGATCTGCCGCTTGTTGTCGATCGTCACCCCGCCGACGAGGTCGATCACCTTGCGGAAGCCATCGAGATCCACGGCCGTGTAGTACTGGATCGGGACGCCCAGGATGTAGCCGAGCTCCGTGGCGAGCGTGTGCAGCGGCCCCTCGGGAAACTCGTCCGGATTCTTGCGGGCATGGGTCATCAGCGAGTTGATCTTGGACGTGTAGACCTCGCCATTCGACAGCGTGAAGTCGGCGAGGTCCCGCGGGAAGCTGACCATCGCGATCTTGCCGGTGTCCGGATCGACGCTCACGACCATCAGGGTGTCGGTGAGCGCGGTGTTGCGGTTCTCGGACGAGTCGACACCGATCAGCAGCATGTTGACCCGGGAGCTCTGCGTGGCCGGGGTGGCGAACGGCTTCGAGCCGAAGTCGTCCATCGGAGCGGGCGTCACGCCCGGCGCGAGCGACGGGCGGGCCTCGGGCTCCTCCGCGGCGAACACGCGCTGACCGGCGTCGTAGACCGACCAGGTGAGGTAGCCGAGCCAGGCATGGGTGATGATCACGACGACCGTCAGCAGCGCGAAGGTCGTGACGGCGCGACGCCGGACCGCGGGATCCTCGCCCAGCAACCCGTTCATCGCGTCGCCCATCGACACCACCCGCCACAGGCCGAGCAGGAGGACGATGAACATGATCGCGAACGCCGTCGCCGGCTCCAGGACCAGTGAGGCGAGACGGCCGACCCCGTCGAGGACGAGGACCAGCGCGATCAGCGCGACGACGACCACGGGCAGCGCGAACAGCGCAGCCGCGCGGGGACGTCCGGCGTAGCCCTGGCCGAGACCGGGCCACAGGAACGACAGGAATGTGGCGATGGACGCGGAGCGGCGCGCCGGCTCGTCGGGCCGCCACGGCGTCGCCTGCGGGGTCCTGCGGGCGTGGGAGCGAGTGGTCAAGGGGTCGTGGTTTCCGTTCGATACAGCGATATGGAGGCGCCATCTTGGCATAGGACCGTCGGAGCCGGGTCCGGTGGGTTCGACGCGGCCGGGGCGGGCCGCGGTTCCCTGCGGGGTGGAGCGAGGGGCCGGGTGGGCCCGAGCTACATCATCACGAGGCCACCGTCCACCGCGAGCACCTGGCCCGTGATGTACGCGGCCTCGTCCGACGCGAGGAAGGCGACCGCGTTCGCGACCTCCTCGGTCGTGCCGAACCGCCCGAGCGGCGTTCGCGAGGTGATCTCGTCCTTGAGCGCATCGGGCAGGTCCTGCGTGAGCTCCGTGAGGACGAATCCGGGGGCGACCGCGTTGACCGTGATGCCACGCGAGGCGAGCTCGCGCGCCGTGGCCTTCGTCAGGCCGATGAGCCCGGCCTTCGCGGCGCTGTAGTTGGCCTGCCCCATCTGTCCCGCCTGCCCGGACACCGACGTGATGTTGATGATCCGGCCGCCGCGCGCCTTGAGCATCGGGCGGGTCACGGCCTTCGTCATCCAGAACGCACCGAACAGGTTCGTCTCGAGGACCTCGCGCCACGCCTCGGGGCTCATGCGCATGATCAGGTCGTCACGGGTGATGCCCGCGTTGTTGACCAGGATGTCGATCTTCTCGAACGCTTCGAGGGCGGCCTTCACGACGTTCTCGGCGGAGTCGACGTCCGCGACATCGCCCTGGACGGCGAGGGCCCGACGCTTCATGGCCTGGATCTCGCGCGCCGTCTCGCGGGCGGCCGCCTCGTTGCCCTTGTAGCTGAAGGCGACGTCGGCGCCCTGCGTCGCCAGGCGCAGCCCGATGGCCTTGCCGATGCCACGCGACCCGCCGGTGACGAGCGCGGACTTGCCGCTGAGGTCGATCAAGCGTGGACCTCCTTGTGCGCGGGTTCGGGCTCGCCGGGGACGACGTCGTCGAGCGGCACGTCCACCGGGCCCGGGCTGGGCCATGATCGCGGCGAGCGCGTCCGGGATGGGGTCGACCGAGTCCCAGTCGACCGGCAAGCGGACCGTGACGTCGTCCGGGTTGACCGCGGCGTCGCCGGCGATGCCGCGGGCCGGGTCCGTGGTCCATTGGATCGTGACCGCGCCGCTCGTGAAGCCCGCCCCGAACGCCACGAGCACGACGTTGTCGCCGACCTGTACCCGGCCCTCGTTCACCGCCTCGGCCAGGGCGATCGGCACGGACGCGGCCGAGGTGTTGCCGTACTTGTCGAGGTTCACGAACATCCGCTCCATCGGCAGGTCCAGGCCCTTGGCGACCGCCTCGACGATCCGGATGTTCGCCTGGTGCGGGATGAACAGCGCGATATCGGACGGATCCAGGCCGGATCGGCGGACGCTCTCCAGGGCCGTCGTGGCCATCGTCTTCGTCGCGAACCGGTACGTCTCCTTGCCCTCCATCCGGATGTAGTGCTCGCCGCGCGCGATCGTGCCCGCCGATGGCGGTGCCTTGGCCCCGCCCGCCGGCAACCAGATCATGTAGGCGCCCTGCGGATCGGTCGTCATCTCGATGCCGAGACCGCCGCCCCGCTCCTCGCTGGCCGACAGGACGACCGCTCCGGCCCCGTCGCCGAACAGGATGCAGGTGCTCCGGTCGGTGTAGTCCAGGAAGCGGGTCAGCAGCTCCGCGCCGATGACGAGCACGTGGCGGGCCATCCCGCTGGTGATGTAGGCCTGGGCCGAGGCATAGGCATAGACGAACCCGGAACACGCGGCGGCGACATCCATCGCGGCGGCCTTCGTGTTGCCGATGGCCTCCTTGACGAGCGCCGCCGTGGATGGCATCCAGTAGTCGGGCGTGAGCGTGGCGAGCAGGATGAGGTCGATGTCATCGGGCTCGAGCCCGGCCGTCCGGATGGCCCGCAGTGACGCGACGGCGGCCATCGACGCGGTCGTCTCGTGGGCGGCCGCGACCCGTCGCTCACGGATGCCTGTGCGCGCGACGATCCACTCGTCGTTGGTGTCGACCATCCGCTCGAGGTCGTGGTTCGTCAGGACCTGCGACGGTACGTAGCGACCCCATCCGGTGACGTGGGCGTAGCGCTGCTGCGGGTCGGGCTGGTTCACAGCGGTTCCACCTCGATGAGCGGCTGCTTCGCCTTGACCAGCGTGCCGCTCTCGGGCACCACCCGGACGACGCGTCCCGCCAGGTCCGACTTGATCTCGTTGAAGAGCTTCATCGCCTCGATGAGACCGATGATCTGGCCGACCGCGACCTCCCCGCCGGCCGTCACGTACGGCGCCGAGCCCGGCGCGGGCGAGGCATAGAAGATCCCGGTCAGCGGCGCCTTGATCGACGGCTTCGCCGCTGCGGCGGGTTCGCGTCCGGTAGTCGGCGGTTCCCCGGTCGTGGTCGGCCCGGATCCATGTCCGGCCGCCGCCGGCGCCGGTGCCGACGCCGCGCCCGCGACGGGCGCGATGGCCGAGGGCTTGCGAAGCACGAGCCCGGTCCCACCCGCCTCGACCTCCAGCTCGGTCAGGTCGGAGCGGTCCAGGAGCGCCGCCAGCCGGTCGATCAGCCCCAGCAGCTCGAGGTCGTCGTCGGCACGCGGCGGCGTGGCCTCCGTTTGGTCTCCGGCTTCGGCGACCGTGCCCGCTGGCACGGGCGGGGGAGCCTCGGGCGTCTCCATCGGCTGGGTCGCGTCGTCGGTCATGCGTCCCACCGGCGGAAGACGAGGGCCGTGTTCTGCCCGCCGAACCCGAACGAATTGGACAGCCCGACCGCCATGTCGAGGCGCTTCGCCTCGCCGGTCACGATGTCCAGTCCCTCGGCCTCCGGGTCGGGGTCGGTCAGGTTGATCGTCGGCGGCACGCAGCCGTCGCGGAGGGCCATGACGGTGGCGATCGCCTCGATGGCGCCCGCGGCACCGAGCGTGTGACCGAGCATCGACTTGTTCGCCGTGATCGCCAGCGACGCGGCATGGTCCCCGAAGATCGTCTTGATGGCCTGCAGCTCGGCCTTGTCACCCTCGGGGGTCGAGGTGGCATGGGCATTGACGTGCTGGACCTCCTCGGGTCCAACCCCGGCCTTCTCGAAGGCGCGTCTCGCCGCGCGGACCGCTCCCATCCCGCCCGGTGCCGGCAGCGTGATGTGCGACGCGTCGGCGGTCGCTCCGTACCCGACCAGCTCGGCGAGCGGGGTGGCGCCGCGGCCTTGCGCGTGCTCGAGCTCCTCCAGCACGAGGACGCCGGCGCCCTCGCCGACCACGAAGCCATCGCGGCCCGTATCGAAGGGGCGCGACGCCGCCGCCGGGTCGTCGTTCCGTGTCGAGAGCGCCCGCATCGCCGCGAACCCGCCGATGAGGACTTCGAAGATGCACGCCTCCGAACCGCCCGCCAGCATGATGTCGGCGTCGTCTCGGCGGATGGTCTCGTACGACTCGCCGACCGCGTGGCCGCCCGTCGCACACGCGGACACCGTGGCGAAGTTGGGTCCGGTCATGCCGTAGGTGATGGCGATCTGCCCCGCGCCCACGTTCGGGATGCCCATCGGGATCAGGAACGGGCTGATCCGGTCGGGGCCGCGCAGGGCGTTGGTCGAGAATCCGTCGTTCAGCGTCCCGACGCCGCCGAGCCCGGTCCCGAGGATGACCCCGGTTCGCTCCGCGAGCTCGCCTTCGAGCCGCGCCGGGAGCCCCGCCTGGTCCATCGCCTCGCGCGCGGCCACGAGGCCGAACTGGATGTAGCGGTCCGTCCGGCGCTGGTCCTTGCGGTCCAGGACGTGGCTCGCGTCGAACCCGCGCACCTCGCCGGCGATCTGCGCCGTCAGCCGCGACGGGTCGAACGCCTCGATCGTCTTGATGCCCGGGCGCCCGGCGAGCAGGCCCTCCCACGTGGAGGGCACGTCGTTGCCGAGCGCCGTGAGCATGCCCATCCCGGTCACCACGACCCGCCGCGCGGTCATCGGACGAGCTTTCCCGTGCGGACGGTGGCCGCGCGATAGACGTCGCCCGCGAGGCCGCGGGCCGAGATCGCATTCGCCACCGACAGGACATCGAACTCGGTCCGGCGGATCTCGGCGCGCACATCGCCGCCCTCGAAGTCGATGAGCGCCCACGAGGCCGTCGGTTCCCCGTCGAACACGTAGCCCGCCGATCCGTCGTTCACGATCAGCTTCCAGCCGAGGTCGCGCACCTCCGGGCAGGTGGGTGTGGCCGCAGACGATGACGCGGGCGTCGGTGCGGGCCACCCGCTCGATCGTGACGGACGCCTCGAGACCCTGGTCGAAGCCGGCGGTCTGCGAGCCCGGCGAGGCGTGGCAGACCAGGACGAGGGTGTCGTCGTCGGTGCGCCAGCGTCGCTCGGACGGGAGCCGGCGCAACCAGTCGATCCGCTCGTCACCGAGCGCGTCGTGCGCCCATTCCGCGGCGTCGATGATGGCGTCCGGCACGCCGTCGGTCATCCACGGGAAGGCCGCGGCATAGTCGAAATCGGCGACCGCGATGTCCGTGTTGCCGGCCACGACGAGCGCGCCTTCGTCGGCCAGGCTGCGCAGGACATCGACGACGAGCGCCGGTTCCGGGCCGTTGAGCACGAGGTCGCCGGCGACGAGCACGGCGTCCGGCTTCTCGCGGGCGACATCGGCGAGCACGGCCTCGAGCGCCGTGGCGTTGCCGTGGACATCGGACAGGGCTGCGAGGCGACTCACCGGAGCACGCCCTCGCCCGGGATCACGAAGCTGATCGTCGCCTCGCAGGCGACCTCGCCGTCGACGCTGGCGATCCCGCGGCCGCGCCCGAACCGCGAGCCGAGCTTGTCCATCGTGATCTCGAGCCGGAGGGTGTCGCCCGGGCTGACGATGCGCTTGAAGCGCGTCTCGTCGATCCCGGCGAACAGCCCGATCCGATCGCCGAAACCGGGTTGCTTGGCCACGTAGACGGCCATCGTCTGGGCGAGCGCCTCGACCTGCAGGACGCCGGGCATGACCGGCAGCCCCGGGAAATGCCCGGCGAAGAACCACTCGCCCGCGGTCACCCCCTTGATCGCCACGATCCGCTTGGCCTCCTGGTCGTACTCGACGATGCGGTCGATGAGCAGGAACGGCCAGCGATGCGGGATCAGGGCCTCGATCTCACGGACCGTGTGGATCGTGGTCGGGGCGGCGGGCGTCGGGGCGGTGGGTGCGGCGTCGGTCACGGGCGGCTCCAGGTGGGATGTCCGTCAGTCTGGCCCAATCGGGCGGGCTCCTGCGACGGAACCATGTGCAGGTCTGCATGGCATTGGACCGGACGGTCCGGTCACGTCCGGGGTCACACCCGGGCGGCCGCAGCCAGGAACGCGGCACTCCCCACCCGATCGAGCAGGTTCGTCGTCATCTTCCCCTCGAGGAAGGCGTCCGAGGACAGCAGGGCCTGGTGGATGGCGACGTTCGTCACGAGCCCATCGATGACGAGCTCCTCGAGGGCGACCCGGGAGCGGGCGATGGCCGCGGGGCGGTCGGGACCCCAGACGATCAGCTTGCCGAGCAGCGAGTCGTAGTACGGCGGGACCTCGTAGCCGGTGAACAGGTGGGAGTCGACGCGGATGCCTGGGCCGCCCGGTGCGTGGTAGCGCTCGACGATCCCGGCGCTCGGCCGGAACTCGTGATCGGGATCCTCGGCGTTGATGCGGAACTCGATGGCGTGCCCGCGGAACGCGATGTCCGCCTGCGTGATGCCGAGTGGCTCGCCCGCTGCGATCCGCATCTGGGTGACCACGAGGTCGACTCCGGTGAGCACCTCGGTCACCGGATGCTCCACCTGGATCCGGCAGTTGATCTCGATGAAGTAGAAGTTGCCGTCGCGATCGACGAGGAACTCGAGGGTGCCGACGTTCTCGTAGCCGGCCGCCACCACGGCCTTGAGGGCACGCTCGGCGAGGTCGGCGCGGGCGGCATCGGAGAGCGCCGGCGTGGGCGCCTCCTCGAGGATCTTCTGGTGACGCCGCTGCACGGAGCAGTCGCGCTCGCCGAGGTGGACGCCGTGCCCGAAGCGATCGACCGCGACCTGGACCTCGACGTGGCGGTTCTCGTCGAGCCACTTCTCGAGATACAGGGAGTCGTCACCGAACGCGGCCTTGGCCTCGCTGCGGCAGACCCGCAGCACCGACTCGAGCTCGCGCGGCGTGCGCACCATGCGCATGCCCTTGCCGCCGCCACCGGCCGATGGCTTCACGAGGACCGGATAGCCGATGCGGCCGGCCTCGTCGAGCGCGTGCATGTCGTCGCGCAGCATCCCCTCGGAGCCCGGGATCGTCGGCAGGCCGTAGCCGCCGAGCAGCTGGCGGGTGCCGGCCTTGCTCGCGAACCGTTCCAGGACGCCCGCGGGTGGGCCGATGAACGTCAGGTCGTGGGCGGCGACGACCTCGGCGAATCCCTCGTCCTCGGACAGGAACCCGTAGCCCGGGTGGATCGCGTCGCAGCCGGTGACCAGGGCAGCCGAGATGACGGCCGGAGCCGACAGGTAGGAGCGCTTGGCGTCCGCCGGCCCGATGCAGATCGCCTCGTCGGCGAGGCCGACGGGCAGCGATTCACGATCGCCTTCGCTGTACGCGACGACCGCTTCCACCCCGAGCGTCCGGCAGGCACGCAGGATCCGCAACGCGATCTCGCCCCGGTTCGCGATGAGGACCTTTCTGAACATCAGGCGGTGCCTCGTCCGCGGCCGTCGGGCCCCGTGCCGTTCGTGGACGCCGGGCCGGTGGTGAGCTGGATCACCAGGATCTCCTGGCCGTACTCGACGGCATCGCCCGACTCCACGAGGCTCGTGCCGAGGATCCCATCGACGGGTGCCACGACCTCCTGGGCCACCCCGAGCATGTCCACGGCGCCGAGTCGATCACCGGCCCGGACGCGGGTCCCGGCAGACAGGTCGGCCCGCGAGCGATAGATCCCGACGGCCGGTGAGGTCGCCACGGCACGCGATTCGGTGCGGGCCGTCTTCGCTTCCAGCGGACGATGGAGCGTGCGCGGCGCGCGTTCGCCGGTTCGGTCGGGCCCGCCGTCCGAGCGCTCGCCTCCCCGACGATCCCCGCCCTTGCGCTCCCGGGTGGGACTCGGGTTGACCGTCCCGTTGCCCAACGGCCGCCGGAGGCGCACCCGCCAGCCACCCTCGCGGACCTCGAGCTCGCCGAGGCCGGTCGCGCCGAGCTTGGCGATGAGCGCCGGCAGCAGCTCGTCGGTCAGCCGGTCGATCGCGGCGTGGTCCGCCGCCCGATCCACGGCCACCTCGACGGGTTCGCGCGCATCCCCTGGGTGCGATCTGGGCACTCGCTACACCTCCTCGCGCGCCGGCGGGTCATCGCGGGACCAGCTGTCAGTGACCGGGGCCATGCCCCGACGGGCCGGGTCGAGCAGGTCTCGCAATCGATCCGCCAGGCGACGGTCGACACGTTCGGGGACTTCGGGTTGGGCGGCCTCAGTGTAGGCGCCCAGCGCCCGGTAGCGCCGATAGCGCGATTCGAGCAGGGCGTCCATGGGCAGCTCCGCCAGCGCGTCGAGCCGGTCGACGATGATCCTGCGCAGGCGCTTGGCGGTCTCCTCGGGCTCGGCATGCGCGCCTTCGCCGGGTTCCGGGACGACGATGTCGATGACGCCGAGGGCGTGCTGGTCGGCGGCGGACATGCGCATCGCGGCGGCGGCCGTCGCCGCCTCGTCCGAGGTCCGCCACAGGATCGAGGCGCAGCCCTCGGGGCTGATGACCGAGTAGACGGCGTTCTCGAGCGCGATGACCACGTCGCCGACGGCGATGGCCAGCGCTCCACCCGACCCACCCTCGCCGGTGATGACCGCCACGATCGGCGTGCGCAGCCGGGTCATCAGCCCGATCGAGCGGGCGATCGCCTCGGCGATGCCGCGTTCCTCGGATTCGGGCCCCGGATGGGCGCCCGGGACGTCGACGAAGGTGACGACCGGCAGGCCGAGGCGTTCGGCGAGCTCCATGACCCGCATGGCCTTGCGGTAGCCCTCGGGGTGCGGCATCCCGAAGTTGCGCCGGATGTTCTCGTCGGTGTCGTCGCCCTTCTGCTGCCCGATGACGACGACCCGACGTCCCCCGATCCTGGCCAGGCCCGCGACCATGGCCTCGTCGTCGCCGAACAATCGATCGCCGTGCAGCTCGACGAAGTCGTCGGCCATCGCGGCGATGAACTCGAGGGTGCGCGGACGGCGCAGGTTGCGCGCCAGCTGGACGCGTTCCCAGACCTCCTCGGTCGTGGCCGTGCTCGGCGGCGCCCCATCGGTGGGGTTGGCGTCCGGCGTCGGCATCGGGACCGTGTTCGGTACCGGGCTCGCGCCCTCGGCGGATGCGGGGACGGCCGACGGGGCCATCGCCGTTCGCCAGCTCGCCCATCCGGTCCGCGATCGACGAGAGGAACGACAGCGGCCGGAACGCGGGGACGTCGTCGGCGGCGTCCACCGGCGGGGCGGTCAAGCCGCGCGAGGGCAACAGGCGCAGCAGGCGCGTGAGCTCGCCGCGCAGCTCGGGACGCGCCACGACCCGGTCGACGAACCCGTGGCTGTACAGGAACTCGGCGCGCTGGAACCCTTCGGGCAGCTCGGCGGCGATCGTGCCGGCCGTGACCCGGGCGCCGGCGAACCCGATGAGGGCGTTCGGCTCGGCGATATTCACGTCGCCGACCGCCGCGAACGAGGCGAACACGCCGCCGGTCGTCGGGTCCGACAGGATCGAGACGAACGGAACACCGGCCACGCTCAACCGCTCGAGCGCCGCCAGGGTCTTGGCCAGCTGCATGAGCGCCAGCGTCCCTTCCTGCATCCGCGCCCCGCCCGACGCGCTGACGATCAGCAGCGGAACGCGGGCCGCGAGGGCGTGCTCGGCCGCCCGGGTCACCTTCTCGCCGACGACCGCGCCCATCGAGCCGCCCATGAACCCGAAGTCCATGACGCACACGGCGAGCTGGGTGCCTCCCATCGCGCCGGTTCCCCAGACGGCGGCGTCGCGCATGCCCGTCGCAAGCTGGGCGGCGCTCAGGCGCTCGGGATACGGCTTCTGATCCACGAAGCCCAGGGCATCGACCGACTGGAGCCCGGGATCGCGCTCCGCCCACGAGCCGGGGTCGAGCAGCTGCTCGAGGCGCGCGCCGGCCGACAGGCGGAAGTGGTGCCCGCACGTCGCACAGACCCGAAGGTTCTTCTCGAGCTGCTTGTTGAAGAGCATCGTCGAGCAGGCCGGACACTTGGTCCACAGGTCGGGCGGATAGACGTCCCGGCGGGCACGGAACGACGGCAGCTTCAGCGGCATCAGGCGGTCCTTCGGCGGGCGGCGGCGCGGATCGCGCGGGCCATCGGATCGGCCGCCGGCCGGCCGCGGCGCCAGGCGACGTAGGCCGCCCCGGCCAGGGAGAGGGCCGCTGACGTCAGCACACCGCCGATGACGGCCGGCCGGAAGGCGCCGGGGCGCCCGTCCAGGGCCGCGTCCGTGATCAGGGGTCTCGGGAACGGGATGACGGCACCGGCCCCTCCGGCGACCGGCTCGGCGGCGGGTCCCATGGCGGCCGCGGCCTCCGCGAGGCGCTGGGCGAGCGATTCCTCGAACCGGAAGGACGGGTGGTAGCGGGGAAGCCCGGCCGCGAGCGCGGCAGCCGTCTCACGGAGCTCCGGCGCGAGGTCGGTCGCATCCGCGGGCGTTCGGCTCAGCAGCGACTCGAGGTAGCGGTCGACCACGAACGCCTCGTTCTCGCCATCGCGCGTGGTACCCCCGCCGGTCACCGCGGATCCCGATCCGGCGCCCGGAGCTCGCCCGCCACCCGGCGCAGGCCGCGATGGATGAGGACCCGGACGGCACCCTCGGACCGGCCCAGGATCGACGCGATCTCGGCGGTCGTCATCTCGTGGACGAACCGCAGGACGACCGCCCGACGGCGATCCCCGGTCAGGCGGTCAACGGCGCCCCACGCCGCGGTCGCCAGCTCGCGCCGCACGACGGTCTCCTCGAGGTCGGCGGGGTCAGGGGCTTCGGAGGCGATCTCGAGGGGGGCCTCCGGTCGGCGACGCCGGCCGCGCCGGCGCTCGGCCACGACGTTGCGAGCGATCTGGAACAGCCAGATCCGGAACGTGGACGCCTCGGGCCCGTCCTCGGGCCGCGCTCGCTCCTCGAAACCGGGCAGGCCCGCGAGGGCGGACATGAATGTGCGCTCGGTGGCGTCCTCCGCCTCGTGGTGGTCGCCGAGCTCGTAGACCGCGAAGTTGTACACCTGGGCCAAGTACTTCCGATACAGGGCGTCGAACCGTGCCGGATCGTTCCGCGCCGCATCCACGAGCGATCGATCGCGATCCAGGCGGGCGAGGCGGGGACGAACGGTCTCCTCCGGTCGTGCCACTCTCCTCAATGCCGGTCGTGCCATCGCGTTACACCGCCTGCCCCGGTCGGGGCGGTTGCATCCGAGATCCGCACGTGCCGGATCTCCCCGACGAACACGGAGCGGCGACTCCCGGGCTGCTGCCTCGACGACGAGCGCGCCGGTCTCGGTATCGACGCCCCGTGGCACGGGACCATGGAAACGGCACCATCCGGCCCGATCAGCTCGACGTCGCGACCGGTCGTGATCTGGCGATCTGCCCATTCGCGTGCCGTCGAAGCCGCCAGCGCGGAGCGCATCGAACCGTGGCTCGAGCGGACGCGAGGAAGGCCTCGAGGAGCTCCTCCTCGTCGATCCGGCGGCTGCCGATGGCACCCAGTGAGGTCATCGTGTCCGCCAGGTCGGATGGGAACTCATCGACCGGCCAATCAGCGTTGATTCCCATGCCCACGACCGCCCATCCTGCGGGGGTCCCGAGGCCAGCCGTCTCGCCCAACACGCCAGCCAGCTTGCGGACGGCACCGGGGTCGTCGACCACGAGATCGTTCGGCCACTTGAGGTGGATCGTCCCCGGCGCGGTCCCCGCCATGAACTCGCCCGCCTCGGCCATCGCGACGCTGACGATCGCCGCCAGCCGCCACACCCGGTCTGGGGGGAGCCACGTCGGTCGGAATCCGAGCGACAAGAGCAGCGCGTGGCCCGCCGGCGCGACCCAGGTCCGTCCCTCGCGCCCGCGACCGGCGGTCTGCTCGTCGGCGACCGCCAGGCAGACCTCCGGGGTTCCGGCGGCCAGCCAGCCACGCACGACGTCGTTGGTCGAGCCGACGACGGCGAACTGTTCCTGGCGGGCGAGGAACCCGGTCACGGTGCTGCGGCTCAGCCGGCCGCCGCGACCTCGATCGGCTCGGGTCGCTCCAGCTCGAACGCCTCGTGCAGCGCGCGCAGCGCGGTCTCGAGCTCGTCCTCGGCGATCATGCAGGTGATCCGGACCTCCGATGTCGAGATCATCTCGATGTTCACGCCCGCATCGGCGAGCGTGCCGAACATGCGCGCGGCGTAGCCCGGCGCGTTGTGGAGCCCGGCGCCCACGATCGACACCTTCGCGACCGAGGCATCCGTGGTCAGCTCCCGTGCCCCGAGCTCGCGGACGACCGGATCGAGCGTCTTCTTGGCCTTGCCGAGCTCGACCTGGGGCACGGTGAACGAGAGGTCCGTCTCGCCACCGTGGCCGACGTTCTGGACGATGAGGTCGATGTTGACGCCGGCTGCGGCGAGCGGATCGAAGATCGCGCGCGCGATGCCGGGCCGGTCCGGCACGGCGACGACCGTGACCTTGGCCACGTTGCGGTCGTGGGCGAGCCCGCGGACCTTGTTGCGCTGCTCCACGAGCGGGTCCTCCTTGATGAGCGTGCCCGGGGCGTCCTCGAAGGAGCTCAGGACCTCGATGACGACGTCGTTGACCCAACCGAGCTCGACGGCCCGGACCTGCATGACCTGGGCGCCCTGGTGGGCGAGCTCGAGCATCTCCTCGTACCCGACGATCGGCAACTGCCGGGCCATGGGCACGAGGCGCGGATCGGCGGTGAAGATGCCGCGCACGTCGGTGAAGATCTGGCAGCGATCCGCCTGGAGGGCGGCGGCAAGCGCCACGGCGGTCGTGTCGCTGCCACCGCGGCCGAGCGTCGTGATCTCCTGATCGATCGCGGACGTGGCGCTCTGGCCCTGGAAGCCCGCCACGATGACGACCTTCCCGCCCTCGAGCTCCGCGCGGACGCGACGTGGCTCGATCCCCGCGATCCGGGCGCGTCCGTACGTGCCGTCGGTCGTGATGCCGGCCTGCGGTCCGCTCAGGCTGATGGCGGAGACGCCGATCGCGTGCAGGGCCATCGAGACGAGCGTGGCGCTCTGGTGCTCGCCGGTCGCGAGCAGGACGTCGAGCTCACGCGGGTCGGGTTCGTCCGTGATGCCCGCAGCGAGCCCGAGCAGCTCGTCCGTGGTGTCGCCCATGGCCGACACGACGACCACGAGATCGTGGCCGGCCGCGCGCTCACGCGCGATCCGCCGGGCGACACGCTTGATGCGATCCGCACCGGCGACCGACGAGCCACCGAATTTCTGGACGACGAGCGGGTTGGGCATCGCGCGCCATTCTATCGTGGCAGGATTCGGGCGAACCTCCGCACGCCTGCTTCGGGAGGCACTCGCGATGTGTTTCGACCACGACAGCCGGCCACCCATCCCCCCGATCGCGGGCGGGGCGATCGACGGCGCCCTCACGGAGCTCACGGCGCGCGACGGAAACCGGTTCGCGGCCTTCCGCGCCCGCCCGGCCTCGGCGGGACGCGCCGCGGTCGTGATCCTGCCCGATGTGCGCGGGCTCCATCCCTACTACGAGGAGCTCGCGCTGCGGTTCGCGGAGCGGGGCACGGACGCGATCGCCATCGATTGGTTCGGCCGGACCGCGGGCGCCGAAGGACGCGGCGCCGACTTCGACTACGCGCCGCACGTGACGCAAACGACCTGGGGCGGGATCTCCGCCGACATCGAGGCGGCCGTCACGGCCGTGCGCGGCGATCCCGGCTCCGACGACCAGCAGCCACAGGCGGTGTTCACGCTGGGGTTCTGCATGGGTGGGCGGATGTCGTTCCTGGCCGCAACGCTCGGCCTCGACCTCGCTGGCGTCATCGGCCTGTACGGCACGCTCGCCGGGCCGTGGCGCAACGACGCCCCGGCGCCGCTCGACCTCGTGGATTCGTTCGCCTCGCCGGTGCTGGGACTGTTCGGCGGGGCGGACCAGGGCATCACGCCCGACCAGGTGGCCGCGTTCGACGCGGCGCTCGGCGCCGCCGGCGTGGAGCATCGGATCGTGACCTACCCGAACGCCCCCCACAGCTTCTTCGACCGCAAGGCCGCCGAGTTCGCCGCCGAGAGCGAGGCGGCGTGGGGCGAGATCGAGGGCTTCATCGCCCGGGTCGCCGAGGGCGCCTGACCGAGCCGGCGCGCGACAAGCGAAGGCCCCCGGTCCGTGACCGGGGGCCTTCGACGTGCGTGCTGCGCGTTGCGCTAGCGGATGGCCTTGTGGCCCTTGAAGCTCGGATCGTAGGCGGGCGATCCGTTGCCCTTGCCGGTGCCCTCCACGGCGGAGGTCGTATTGGCGAACGTGAGCAGCCCATGGGCCAGCGCGTCTGCCATCTCGTCGAGCGCGACGAGATTGAGGTTGTCGATGTCGTCGCAGGCCTGGTGGTAGCACGGGTCATACGGGACGCCCGCGGTGCCATCCCAGATCGCGACCTCGTCGGCCGCCTTGAAGTCCTCGGCCCCGGTGAACAGGCCACCGGCTGGGATGCCGCGCCGCGACGAAGGCGTCGTAGTCGGACCGCCCGTCGAAGGCCGTCGGCTTGGTCACGCGGCCGATCGACGTGAAGAAGTCGACGAAGACATCCTCGACGACACCCGAGCCGGCCGAGCCGGTCGAGGCCGTGTCGGAGGGCATCGCCGTCATACACGAACCAGCCCGCGTTGGGCGAGCGCGACCATGTCGAAGTTGAGCATGACCGCGATGTTCTTCACTTCACGCTTCGTCAGCTGCGAGACGTAGAACGCGGAGCCGACGAGTCCGGCCTCCTCGGCGCCGAACCAGATGAACCGGACCGCATTCCGTGTCGTGGCTCCCGACTCGGCGAGCTCCAGAGCGACCTCGAGCTGCGCTGCCGAGCCCGAGCCGTTGTCGTTGATGCCGGGGCCTTCGATGACGGAGTCAAGGTGGGCACCGCTCACGACGACGCGATCGGTCCGGCCGAAGGTCGAGTCTGGCGATGACGTTCTGGGACTCACGAACCTCGGAAACGGTGCTGGTCGTGACGGTCATCGTGACCGTGCGACCGGCTGTGCGCTCGGTCCGGATGAGCTCCACGAGCTGGGCGCCGGCCGCGGCCGACATCTCGAGGACCGGGACGTCCTGCGGCTCGCTGGCGGAGCCGAAGTCGACGGCGGAGCGCTCGTCGCTGTTGCCTTCGTTGAAGATGATGACCGCGCCCGCGCCAGCTTCGACGGCGTTCGCGACCTTCTCGAAGAAGAAGCACGTCCCGCGCTGGATCAGGGCGATGTCGCCCGCGAAGCCGGTGAAGTCCGCGTCCTCGCAGCCCGAGTTGGTCGAGCTATCGGGCGCACCGACGGGCAACGGCACGAGTGACATCGGCTTCCTGGACGACGCCGGTCACGCTCCCGCTGCCGGAATAGTCCATCGTCGAGATCTCGTCGCCATCGTCGTAGGTGTACGGGAACGGGCTCGGGGTCAGCCCCAGAAGTACGGGCGGGGCAGTCTCCTCGAAGAAGTTGTACTCGAAGGTCTGCCGGCTCACCGTGTAGCCCGCGGCATCCATCGAGGCCCTCGACGTAGTCGGCCGACAGGTCGAAACCAGGCGTGCTGGCCTCGCGGGTGTCGCCGTTCGCCGACGCGAAGTCCTGGAACTCCTGCAGGTGGGCCACGATCTCGGCGGCGTTGACCTGCGCGCGTAGCGCAGTGCTGTCCGTCGGAACGGCCGCCGATACCGTCGTTCCGAGCGTGGCGATCATGAGCGCTGAGATCAGCAGCGCAGACAGGCGTTGGCGCATGGGGCCTCCTCCTTGGCACCGGTCGCCCCCGACTCCGGCCATGTGCGTAGCGTGGGATTCTGCATCGGATGGTGACATCCGGCAAACGCGACTCTCGCTCACGAGGCCGAATCCGGCGTGGGGTTAGGTCAGCGCTTGGCCAGGGTCCAGCCGCCGATGACCAGGAGCACGAAGATCACCGCCCAGAACAGGCCGCCCGGCAGCGCCTGGTTGCCGGCGTTGACGATGCCGCGCAGCGCGCCGCCGATCGCGTCCATCGCCCCGGCGACCAGCCCGGTGATGCCGTTTCCGACCGCCCCGACCAAGCCATCCATGCGTTCGAGTGTGGCGGTGACGTCAACCGTCGCGGACCATCGCCTACCGACCCGGACTGCGCCGAACGACACTGGACCTCAGGCGGTCGACACCACCCTGGCCCCGGCGTTGCGGGGCTGGACGACGAGGATGCGGCCCTCGAGGTCGGTGTCGGCTGCCGCCGCCGCGAGCGCGCCCTCGACCCGTCGAGATCCCGGTCATCGAATCCACGAAGGCCAGGATCGTGGATCCGGCGCCCGACAGGCACGCCCCGAGGGCGCCCGCTTCGCGGGCCGCCTCGACGAGCCGCGGCAGCTGCGGATAGACCTTCGCCCGATACGGCTCGTGCAGGCGATCGACGGTCATGCGCGCCAGCAGGTCCGTCCGGCCGGCGGCGAGGCCGGCCACGCCGACGCCCACGGCCCCGAGGTTCGCGACGGCGTCCGCCAGCGGCACGTTCTTCGGCAGGGCGCGACGCATCGCTGCCGTCGACAGCCGCAGCTCCGGGATGAACAGGACCGCTCGCAGCTCGCGCGGGACATCGAAGCGGATCGCCTCCACGCCGTCCGGCGTCGACGGCGGACACCACGAACCCGCCGAGCAAGGCCGCGGCAGCGTTGTCCGGGTGCCCCTCGATCGAGGTCGCGATGCGCAGCAGGGCGTCGCCGTCCAGCGGCCCGCCCATGAGCGCGTTCGCGGCCACGACGCCGGCAACGGTCGCGGCCGCCGACGAGCCCAGGCCGCGCGCGAGCGGGATCTTGTTGCGCATGGAGATCCGCCAGCCCACCCCGTCGGGAAGCTCCCCGCGGCCCTCGACCAGCGCCGCCTCGAGCCCACGCACGAATCGGTTCTCACGGTCGTCGCTCAGCTCGCCGCTGCCCTCCCCGTCGACGGTCAGCTCGATCTCGCCCCGGCTCCAGCCGCGAACCTCGAGCTCCACGCGGTTGGTCAGGTCCAGCGCGACCCCGAGACAGTCGTAGCCCGCCCCGAGATTGGCCGATGAGGCCGGGACCTCCACCGCGACCCGGCGCCCGTCGAGCTCGGCCAGCCAGTGCCCGCCCATCGCCCTAGCTCCAACCGAGGGCGACGGCCACGGCACCCAGGCTCGGCGCGGCCTCGAGCACGCCCGTGGCCTGGCGCTCGGCGGTCGAGGGGTCCTTGAGGCCATGGCCGGTCAGGACGGCGACGACGGTGGCGTCGGGGTCCAGGCGCCCGGCCGCCGCCATCTTGCGGATGCCGGCCACGCTGGCGGCCGAGGCGGGCTCGCAGAACACGCCCTCGGTCCGCGCCAGGTCGCGATACGCCGCGAGGATCTCGTCGTCCGTCACCGCCTCGATGCGACCGCCGCTCTCGTCGCGCGCGGCAACCGCCTTCTCCCACGACGCCGGATCGCCGATCCGGATCGCGGTCGCGATGGTCTCCGGCCGCTCCACGCGTCGACCGAGCACGAGGGGGGCGGCGCCGGCGGCCTGGAAGCCCCACATCGCGGGTGTCGACGTCGTGCGTCCGGCATCGGCGTATTCGCGGAACCCGGCCCAGTACGCGCTGATGTTGCCGGCATTCCCGACCGGGATCGCGAGGACGTCGGGGGCGCGCCCGAGGTCGTCGCAGATCTCGAACGCGGCGGTCTTCTGGCCCTCGAGGCGGAACGGGTTGACCGAGTTGACCAGCGTGACGGGATGGTCGTCCTGCTCGGCCAGCCCGCGCACGATGTGGAGCGCCTGGTCGAAGTTGCCGTCGATGGCGACGACCCGCGCCCCGGCGATGAGCGCGGCCACGAGCTTGCCCAGGGCGATCTGGCCCTTGGGCAGGATCACGATGACCTCCAGTCCGGCGTGGGCGCCGTACGCCGCGGCGGACGCGGACGTGTTGCCGGTCGACGCGCAGACGACGGCCCTCGCCCCGGCCTCGACGGCCTTGGCCACGGCCACGACCATCCCGCGGTCCTTGAACGACCCGGTCGGGTTCTGGCCCTCGACCTTGAGGTACAGGTTCGGGGCCCCGATGGCCGCCCCGAGACGCTCGGCGTGCACGAGCGGCGTCGCCCCCTCGCCCAGGGTCAGCGCCGGGGTGGCATCCGTGATCGGCAGGAACCGGCGGTACCGCTCCATGAGCCGCGGCCGGGCGCTCGCGGCGGCCGTCACCGCGTCAGTCATCGACGGGGTAGAGCGTGACGTCGACGCCGTCCGGCAGGATGGCCGCGAACGCCGCCTTCGCCTCGGCCAGGGTCACGACTTCGCTCCGGATGGCCGTGCCGTCCTCGAACCCGACCGCGGCGGCCTCGTCGAGCGCCCCGGGGAGCGGCCCCGGCCTGACCGCCGGCAGGAACGCGAACCAGTGACGCCGGCCATCGAAGCGGGTCGGCGGCCGCGACGGCGGGGCCGGTCGCCTCAGGCAGCCCGGCCCACGTCGAACCGAAGCCGCGAGCGATCGCCAGGAGATCACCGAGGATGGCGCTGCTGGTCGCGGGCCCACCGGCGCCCGGTCCGGACAGGCCGATCGTGCCGAGCGGCTCGGCGTCGACCTCGATGCGGTTCGTGACGCCGTCGGTCCAGCCGAAGGGGCTGTCGGCCGGCACCGCCGTCGGGATGACGGATGCCTCGATGGCCCCGTCACGTCGGGTCGCGGTGGCGAGCAGCTTGATCGTCAGCCCGAGGGCCGCCGCGCCCTCGAGCTCCTGGTCGGTGACGCCGGTGATGCCGGGCTTGCCGTCGCCGCGCGCCGTCGGCGGCCGTCGCCCGACCGTCGCGGGATCCAGCCACTGGCCGAACGCCAGCCGGGCGAGGATCACGAGCTTGTTGACCGCGTCGTCGCCCTCGACGTCGCCGGTCGGGTCGGCCTCCGCGTAGCCCAGCTCCTGGGCATCCTCGAGGACCTCGTCGTACGGCCGGCCATCCTCGGCCATCGCCGTCAGGATGTAGTTCGTGGTGCCGTTCACGATGCCGCGGACGCGCTGGATGTCGTTGGCGGCGAGGTCGCCGGCGAGGGTGCCGAGCACCGGGATGCCGCCGGCCACGGCGGCCTCGAACCGGAGGGCCGCTCCGGTCAGCCGCGCGGCCGCCTCGAGGTCCGGGCCGTGGTGGGCGATGACGTGCTTGTTCGCGGTGACGACCGCCTTGCCGGCGCGGAGCGCGGCCAGGATCAGCGTCCGTGCCGGCTCGTCGCCGCCCATCACCTCGATGATGACGTCGGTCTCCGGGTCGGCCACGAGGTGGGCCGGCGCATCGGTCAGCAGGTCGCCCCGGATGCCGGCCTCCCTGGCGCGCTCCAGGTCGCGGACGGCGACCGCGACGAGGGTGACGCCGCCCCGTCGGCGCTGACCAGCCGGTCGGGCTGGCCGAGCATCCACTCGGCGACGGCTCGACCGACGGTGCCCGCGCCGAGCATGGCGACCGACAACGTGCTCGGCGCGCACGGACGGGGCTAGCTGATGGGCGGGTCATCGCCCGCGAATGGTAGCCGACGGGTGCTTGGCCCCGGAGCGCGCGCATCTCGTCCACCGGCCGGTCCGGTGGCAGGGGCGTCGGCTACACTCGCCTCGCCGATGACGACCGAGATCGCCCCTGCCCCCGCGCCGGTCGCGGCGCCCTCGCCACGGCCACGGATCTTCTCCGGGATCCAGCCGTCCGGCGCGCCCCACCTCGGCAACGACCTGGGCGCGATCCGCAACTACGTGAAGCTCCAGTGGGAGTACGAGGCGATCTATTGCATCGTCGACTACCACGCGCTGACGAGCCTCCACGACCCCGACGCACTCCGGACCCGGACGCGCGAGATGGCCGCGTCCCTGATCGCCCTGGGCCTGGACCCCGAGCGCTGCACGCTGTTCGTCCAGAGCCACCGGCCGGAGGCCACGGAGCTCGGCTGGCTGCTGATGACCGTCACGCCGGTCAGCTGGCTGGAGCGCACGCCGACGTACAAGGAGAAGAAGCAGCAGCAGCCGGACGACGTCAACCACGGACTGCTGAGCTACCCGGTGCTGCAGGCCGCCGACATCGTCCTCTACAAGGCGTCGCTCGTGCCCGTCGGGAAGGACCAGGCGGCGCACCTGGAGCTATCGCGGGAGATCGTGCGCCGGTTCAACACGCTCTATGGCGACACGTTCCCCGAGCCCCAGGCGGTCTTCACGGAGTCGCCCATCGTCCTGGGCACGGACGGTGTGCGGAAGATGTCCAAGTCGCTCGCCAACACCATCGACATCCTCGCGCCGCCCGACGTGGTGACCAAGCAGGTCATGAGCATGGTCACCGACACGAAGCGCATCCTGCGGACCGACCCGGGTCGCCCAGAGGTCTGCAACGTGTGCCAGCTCCACCGGTTCTTCGGGGACGATTTCGAGGAGATCTGGGACGGCGAGCGGACCGCGCGGACCGGCTGCGTGGACACGAAGCGGCTCCTCGCGGAACGGATCATCCGGCACTACGCGGAGGCCCGCGAGCGCTACGCCGAGCTGATGGCCGACCCGGCCCGCATCGGACGGATCCTCGACGACGGTGCCGAGCGGGCCCGCCCGATCGCCGAGGCGACGATGGCCGAGGTCCGCGAGAAGATGGGGCTCCGGTAACGACCCCGCCATGATCGACGCCCTCGGAGCCGCCACTCGCGAACGCCGACTGATCGGCGCCATCCTTGTCCTCGCGACGGTCGTCCTGTTCTTCACCGCCGTCGGCCTGGCGGCCGCGGCCATCGGCTACTTCGGCGACACCCTGCTCACGTTCTTCCTGGCCTGGCTGCTCGCCTTCATCATCAGCCCGATCGTCACCCGGATCGTCGCGGTGATCCCGCGCCTGCCGCGGGTGCTGGCCACGGTCCTCGTGTACAGCGCGATCGTCGTGGTCCTCGTCTTCATCGTGCTCCTCGTGGCGCAGGCGCTGTCCACGTCGATCACGCAGCTCCTCGCCTCGCTCCCGCAGATCCGCGGCGACATCGGCACGATCCTGGCCCCGCTGCAGGGCTGGCTGACGGGCATCGGGCTCGGACAGGTCGACCTCGCCGCCCAGGCGCTCGCGATCCTCGACAACCTCGATGTCGTCGCGGCCCAGCTGATCGTGCCGCTCCAGTCGATCGCGGTCGCCAGCGTCGGCGCGATCGGGACGATGCTCATCGTGTTCATCCTGTCGATCTACATGGTCGTCGACCGCGACGCGATCATGGCGTTCATCTTCCGCCTCGTGCCGCCGAGCTACGCCGACGAGGCACGGCTGTTGCAGACGTCCGTCGCCCGCTCGTTCGGCGGGTTCCTGCGCGGTCAGGCGCTGATGGGCATCGTCTATTTCCTGATCGCGATGGCGACCAGCGTGTTCCTGGGGCTGCCGCTCGAGGCGTTGACGTCGACCGCCGCCGGCGTCCTGATGTCGATCCCGTTCTTCGGGCCGTTCCTGGCCTGGGCGCCACCCGTGATCTCGGCCCTGATCTTCAAGCCCGAGGCCCTCGTGCCGACGATCGCCATCATGGGCATCGGTTGGTTCATCGTGATGAACGTGCTCCAGCCTCGGATCATGCAGGGCGCGGTCGGGATCCACCCGATCGTGGTGCTCGGATCGGTGCTGATCGGGTCGAAGATCGCGGGCATCCCCGGAGCCATCTTCGGCATCCCGATCGCGGCCGTGGCCTCGGCGTTCTTCTTCCACTTCCTGCATCGCACCTCGGGCGACCGGTCGGTCACCGGCCGTGCCGCGAAGCGCCTCAGCGAGCGCGAGGGCCGGCCGGTGCGGGTGCCGCGAGAACCCGTGCCCGGAGGGGCAACGGACGTCGTCGACCCGTGAGCGACGACGCGGGCTCTCGCAAGGGCGACGCCAAGCCGGCCAAGGCCGAGGTCCCGGATATGACCCGCGAGCGTGCCCGCTCCGAGCGGCGCGACGTCGACCTGGAGCGTGGAGAGCCGCTGGCGGGCGGGAGCGAGCGCGGCGGGCCGCGCGCCCTCCGGACGCCGTCGCGTCCGAAGCCGGAATACACCAGCCGGCCGCGCATCCTCGTCACCAACGACGACGGGGTCGAGTCGCGCGGCCTGCTCGCGCTCAAGCAGGCGCTCGAGCCGATCGGGGACGTGACGGTCGTGGCGCCCGATACGAACCAGAGCGCCGTGGGCCACCAGAAGACCCTGATGCGGCCGCTGCGCGTGCGCGAACGGATCCTGGCCGACGGCTCTCCCGCGTATTCCGTGGACGGTTCGCCGACCGACGCGGTCAGCCTCGCCTTCCTCGGCTACTTCGAGCACGGCTTCGACCTCGTCGCGGCGGGCATCAACTACGGGGCGAACCTCGGCGACGACATCACGTACTCGGGCACGGTCAGTGCCGCGATGGAAGCCGTGATCAACAACTGCCCGGCGTTCGCGATCTCACAGGAGTACTACGAGCACCCGGATTTCGCGCTCGCCGGATACGCGGCCACGGTCGTGGCGCGCAACATCCTCACGGAGGGCCTGTCGCGGGGCGAGCTCATCAACGTCAACGTCCCGGCCGCGTCCCTCGAGGAGTCCGGCGGGTTCGAGGTCACCCGCCTTGGCCGGCGGGTCTATTCCGACCAGCTCGTCGAGCGGCGCGACCCGCGCGGCATCCCCTACTTCTGGATCGGCGGACCACCGCCGTCGGGCCTCGCCGTTCCGGGCACCGACTACCACGCGGTCATCAACCGGCGGATCGCGATCACGCCGATCCACCTGGACCTCACCGGCCGGCGGTTGCTTCGACGTCTCAAGACCTGGCCGTGGGACCTGCCCGAGGGCGAGGCTGCGCCGGAGGTGCCGGCGGCCGACGCCCCGACCGGGCCGATCGATCCGTTGCCGGACGAGGGCTGACGCCGCCGCCCCGACCGATCGGCAGGTGACGGCGTACCATCGACGCCCCCAGACCCTCGTTCCCAGGTGCCCATCGGGCGGAGGAAAGACCAATGGACGACCTCTCGAAGCGATCCACGAGCCTGGGCGGCGGCGGGGCTGCGGCCGATCCGGCCGCCTTGACCGGCCTGACCAGTGCGATCGAGCAGACCGGCGGCCTCGATGGCCTGGTCGGCAAGCTCCGCGAAGGCGGGCTCTCGAGCGAGGTCGACTCGTGGGTCTCGACCGGGCCGAACCAGCCGGTCGACCCGCAGCGGCTCAGCCAGGCGCTCGGACCCGACACCGTGCAGCAGCTGTCGGCGGGATCCGGCATCGACATCGGCGCGCTCCTGCCGCTGCTGGCCATGTTCCTGCCCCAGATCATCGACATGCTGACGCCGAACGGGTCGGCGCCATCGGGCGGCCTCGACGGGGCCGCCGGTCAAGGCGGGATGCCCGACCTCGGTGGCTTGTTGGGTGGGCTGCTCGGTGCGGCCGGCGCAGGTTCGACCGGGAGCACGGGGTCCGGGTCCGGGGCCGCAGATCTGGACGACCTGCTCAAGGGCCTCGGCGGCGACCGAAAGTAGGGCTGACCCGGGCCGACGGCACAGCGGCCGGCGGCTTCGGCGGCGGCTCGCTCAGCCGACCCCGTCCACGACCCGGCCGTCGCTGATATCGATCACCCGGTCGGCGAGGTCGATGAGCGTCGGATCGTGCGTGGCGATGATCGCCGTCACGCCCTCGCTGCGCACGACCGCGCGCAGCAGGCTCATGATCGAGCGGCCGGTCGCGGAGTCGAGCTGACCGGTCGGCTCGTCGGCGAGCAGGAGGTCCGGCCGGTTGGCGAGTGCCCGCGCGATCGCGACTCGCTGCTGCTCGCCCCCCGACAGCTCGTGCGGGCGATGGCGCCCGCGCTGCCCGAGGCCGACGAGCTCCAGCAACACCGCGACCCGCTCCTCCCGCTCGGCCGGAGCGGCCTTGACGAGCCGGAGCGGGACCTCGACGTTCTCCTCCGCCGACAGGATCGACAGCAGCCCGAAGGCCTGGAAGATGAAGCCGATCTTGCGGCGCCGCAACTCGACCAGCGCATCAGGGGTCATGCCGCCGATCGATCGCCCGTCGATGACAACATCGCCCGATGTCGCCCGGTCGAGCCCGCCGATCAGCGACAGCAGGGTCGTCTTGCCGGAACCCGACCGTCCTCTCACCGCCACCAGCTCCCCGCGGGGGACCGCGAGGTTCACGTCGCGCAGCGCGTGGACGACGACCGGACCGACCGTGAAGTCGCGGCCGAGGCCGCGGGTCGCGACCATGGGCCCCGTCTCGATCATGGGTGCCTTCTCGGTCATCGCGCATCCCCGCGATCCGCGGGACGATCGGGGGGCGGCTGCGCCCGGCTCCCTGCCCCACCGCTCCGATCCGGCCACACGCTGATGTGGTCCTCCTCGAGATCCACGCGCACCCGCTTCTCGAGCCCGAGCGCCTCGACATGGGCCCGGGGCAGCTGCAGGCGACCGACGCGATCGAGGACCGCGAACTCCGTTTCGATGTGGTGATCCTCCTCGCTGGGACCCGACCGGTGGCGCAGGACCTCGCTGCTGACCCGGCCGTCCCGGATGGAGACGGTCCGGCTCACCTGGCTGCTGACGAGCGGATCGTGCGTGGCCACGACGATCGTCACCCCCAGCTCGCGGTTGAGCCGCCGGAGCAGCTCGAAGATCTCGGCGGCGCTGCCCGAGTCGAGCTCACCCGTGGGCTCGTCCGCGAGGATGACCTCGGGCTCGTTGGCCAGGGCCACGGCGATCGCCACCCGCTGCTGCTCCCCGCCGGAGAGGTGCTGCGGCCGATGGTCCACCCGCTCCTCGAGCCCGACCTGGCGAAGCAGCTCGCGTGCCCTCGTGGCACGGATGTCGGCTGGGACCCCGTCGAACGCCATCGGCAGCGCGACGTTCTCGAGCGCGCTCAGGTACGGCAGCAGGTTCCGGCCGGTCTGCTGCCAGACGAAGCCGATCACCTGGCGGAGGTAGCGCGTCTGTTCCTGCGGGCCCAGCTCGGCCAGCTGGTAGCCCGCGACGGTGGCGCGCCCGGCCGACGGCACGTCGAGCCCACCGAGCACGTTGAGGAGCGTGCTCTTGCCGGACCCGGACGCGCCGACCAGGGCGATGAACTCGCCGGATTCGACCAGCAGATCGAGCCCCTGGAGCGCCACGACCTCCAGGTCCGCCACCTTGTAGATCTTGACGAGGTTGTCGCACACGATCAGCGCGCGTTCGCCGTAGCGTGCGCGTGGCTGACGGGCGTGGCGCTCCGCGCTGGGCAGGTCGACGATCTCGGCCATCGAGTCGGTCATGGTGCCTCCATCGTCATCTGGTCGTTCATTCGCCGATCCGGAGGGCCTGACCCGGGTCGAGTCGACGTGCCAGCCACGCGTTCAGCAGGACCAGGATCCCGACGACCGTCAGCATCGCGAGGGCCATCGCGGCCACCGCGGTCCATTCCACCTGCAGCCGGACGGGCGTGCCGGGATCGATGAACGCGGCGAGACCCAGCCCGGGTTCGAGCAACCACGCGAGGCCGAGCCCGAGCAGGATGCCGATCGCGAGTGCGAGCAGCGCCGGCGGCGCGTGTTCGACGAACGCGAGCGAGATCGCCTGGCCCTCACTCAGGCCGAGCGTTCGCAGGAAGGCGAGCTCCCGGGCCCGTCGCTGGGCCTCGAGGGCCACGACCGCGACCACGGCCAGCACCGCGTAGAGCGCTGCCGCTCCGAGCGCCACGACGAACCCCTGTCCCACCGCCGCGACGAGCGGCGCGGAGCGTTCGGCAGCGAGCTGCTCGTGGCGCGAGGCGACCGCCCCGACCGACGGCGAGGTCATCGCGGCGCGCAAGCTCGCGCCGATCTCGGCCGGGCCGCGCACCAACAGCACGGTCGGCCGCTGGTCGGCCGCCGAGAGCACGTCCACGATCGGGGCCTGGGGTGCGACGACGAAAGCCGTTCCGCGAGGGACGCCCGGGAAGGCGTCGAGAAAGCCCACGACGGTCGTGGTCAGCGGCCGCTCACCGACCCCGAGCCGGAGGACCTCGCCGATCGACACCGGTCGCCAGCCGTTCGGGAGGCGCCTCGATACGAGGACCGGGATCGGCCGGTCTTCGGAGCCGCCCCCCGCTTGGTTCTGGGCGTCGTGGAAGGGGGCCGGGAACGGCACGGCAACGGGTGATCCGGCGAGGACCGCCTCGTGGGCGGCCGGGTCGACCGCGATCACTGAGACGCTCCCGGACCGTCCGACCTCCACCGTGGCCGGGGCCGCCTCCACGGTGAGCACCGCGGCCACCGCTTCGACACCCGGGACCGTCGCGGGGTCGACATCGGGTCCAAGTGAGCCGTTAGGGTGCGCCTCGATGCGGTAGTCCGCCCCGACCTCCTGCCACGAGGCCGCGACCTGGCCGTCGTCGATCGTCGACGCGAGCACCGACGAGAACACCCCCATCGCGACCGTGAGGGTCAGGACGAGCAACGGCAGGTACGCCGCGCCCGGGTTTCGTCCGATGCTCCGCAGCCCGAGCGCGGGCACGAGGTCGCGGCGGCGAGCCGTCAACCAGGCGAGCGCCCGCACCGGGATCGGGTAGAGGCGGATGGCGACGAGCGCGGTCGCCACGCCGACCAGCACCGGCGAGGCGGCAAGGAACGGGTCGAAGCCGGCCGCGGGATCGCTGGGTCGCTGACCGCCCAGGCCCCGTTCGCGCAGGAGCCACGCGGCCGCGACGGCGATCCCGACGATGGTCGCCTCGATGATCAACCGCCGCGGGGACAGTCGCCGGGCGGGTGCTTCGGCGCGCTCCAGCTCGCGTCTCGCCCGGCGCGCCACCGGCCAGGTCGCGGCGAGCAGGAGCGCGGTCACCGCCAGCGCCACGAAGATCGCCCCGATCGACGACGCGGCCGCGGGACGCGACGGCACGGCCGCTTGCGCGAGCAGGAATCCCACGAGGGCTGCCGGGACCGTGATCAGAAGCCCCTCCCAGAGCTGGGCCGCGAGCAGCTGGCCGGCCGACGCGCCGCGTCCGCGGGCGAGGGCCAGCGCGCCCCGACGCCGCCCGACGATGATCACCGCCACCAGCCCGAGCGCGCCCGCGGCGACCGCCAGGGGGCCAAGCGCCGCCACCCACAGGGCCCCCTCGGTGGCGACACGCCGGGCGGCGAAAAGCTCGAGGACATCGAGGAGGCCGGAGCGGTACAGGAGGCGCCCATTCGGACCGGATCCGGCCGTCCCGAAACTCGACTCGAGCCGGCGCAGGTCGCCCCGAAGCGCACCGAGCGCGCTCGCATCCAGCCGCTCGGTGTCAACGAACAACCGCCAGCGGTATCGGTTCGGCAGGCCGAGGGACAGCACATCGGCGTAGGCCTCGGATGCGAACAACGCCGTGGCGAACGCGATCGGGGACTCCTCCGTTCCCCCGATGGCGGCTTCGGCGAGCGTGCTCTCATCGAACCAGTACGCCTCGCTCGGGTCGTCGACCGTGAACAGCCCGACGACCTCGAGCTCGACCTCGGTCGTGGGCCGCGGGAAGACGTTGCGCAGCATCGGGTCGTTCGGATCGACCTCCGACGGGAGGATGTCGCCCAGCTCGACCAGGAGCGCAGCGGCGGTCGCGCTCGAGAGCGCCACTTCGAACCGGGGCGGCAGGTCGGGCTCGGCCGGTGCGGGTGCGCGGGCGGGAGGTCGGCCTGCGACGTACTCGATGTGCTCCTCGACGCCGTCCTGTTGTCGCAGCGTGACGTAGGACGTGAAGTTGGGCGGGTCGATCAGCCCGAAGCGGGTGCTGTCGACGACATACGAGCGCGAGGCGATGAGCTGCCCGACCGAGTCGGGCAGGCGATCCAGGAGCCCGTCGCCGCGGTCATCGACGTTGGCGAGCGCGTCCTCATCGTCGGCACGGATCTGGTCGACGGTCGTGAACTGAAAGTTCCGCTGTGCCGACGTGGCGCGGGCCACCTCGTAGCGCATGCCGGCATCGGCGACGCGATCGAACAGGCGTGGGCTTGCGGCCACGACGAAGCTCGTCACGGCAACCAGCACGAAGAGCAGAGTCGCCACCCCGCGCTCCGCCCGGATCCGACGCAGCAGGACGGCCACGGCGCCCAGCAGTCGCATGTCAGTCGTCGCCCATGCGCAGCGCCGAGGCCATGCCGGTCCGGCGCAGCAGCCAGGCCAGGACGACCACCGCGCCCGACAGCGCCACGATGCCGATCAACTCGAGGGCCGCGATCGTCGCCCAAGGCACGGTGACCTCCACCGGTGGGAATGGCGTGACCGCCTGTTGGGTGACCGTGACGAACGGCAGCGCCACCCACGCGACGACCAGACCGAGGGCGGTACCGGCCACGAGACTGATCGCGGCCAGCGTGGCGTTCTCGAGCGAGAGCCAGCCCGACAACTGACTCGACGACAGGCCGAGCGCCCGGAGCAGCGCGAACTCGGTGACGCGCTCGCGGGCGGAGACTGCCGCACTGGTGATGAAACCGACGACCGCGAACAGGCCCGCGGCCACGACACCGATGCCCAGGACGCCGATGATCCCGAGCGCGACCGGGTCGGTCGCAAGGGCGCGTGTGCGCTCGACCAGGCTCACGACGGAGCGGCTGCCGAGCGACGGGTCACGAAGACGATCGATGGTCGTCTCGTGCTGCGACGGGTCGACCGCGAACCACCACTCCTGCGCCGGAGCCACGGCGTCGCTGCCTTCGAAGCGCAGGAGTGCCAGCGTCTGGTAGTCCATGAGCAGGAGCGGTCTCGAGGGATCCACCGTCGGGAACGCACGGATCGCGTCGACGACGACGACTCGTCGATCGACGCCGGCGATCTGCACTTGCAGCTCGTCGCCGATGGCGGCGCCGGTCGCTTCGAGGTAGGGGTCGGTCGCAACGACCGCGACCGGGTCCGCACCGACGGCGTCGAGCGCGAGCGGAGCAAACGTGACGACGGTCCCGCGACCGAAGCGATCGACGCCGCGGATGATCTGCCACCCCGGCGTCCCGGTCTCGACCTTCAGCTCCGTCCCGGCATTGCGCGCCTCCACCTCGACGTGCGGCAGGCCATAGACCGACGACGTGGTGCGCCATCCGCGCTCGAGCGTGAGCGGCACCGGTCGCTCGGAACCATCCGCGATCACGTCGACTCCGCGCACGGTCAACGTCGCCTCCGTCGCCTCGCGTCCTTCGGGCAGGAGAAGCTGGACGTCGATCGCGAGGAGCTCGAGCGGGTAGCTGAAGCTCGCCTCCGCCGGAAACCGGGCGTCGCCGAGCGGCACATCCAGACGATGCGGACTTCCACCCAGCGTTCCGAGGCTGCTCACGAACCGGTGCAGATGGCCGTTCGCGTCTCGCAGGACGACCGAGGCCACGATCGCCGGCACGTCCGCGTAGACGGCCGGGTCGACCGGCACCATCTCGAGCTCGTTCGTCACCTCGTCGATCTCCGGCTGCTGCAGGGCATCGATCGCCAGGTCGACGTCGACGACAAGGGCGCTTGGCTCGCCCGGCAACGGCACCGCCTCGACGGCCGGGCGTTCCGCGGCAAGGGGCCGCAGGAGGTCGTCGAGCGGCGTCGTCGCGAGGTCCGGTCGCAGGACGACCACGGACGCCGCGGTCGTCGCATCGAGCCCGACGATCTCGCCGCCCCCGTCGCTGCCGGCAACCGGCAGGGGCTCACGTTCGATCGGCGTGCGGGCCGTGAGGCCGGGGACAGCGTCATAGGCGCGGCCCAACGCCCAGCCGGGTAGCCCGCCGACCACCCGGCGCGGTTCCACGCGCGCGTCGGCGCCTACCTGGAAGGTCGCCTGATCGCGCTGCGATGCCGACCACGTCCACGTGTACGTGATGGCGAACACGCCCATCGCCATGGCGAGCATCAACAGCAGCGCAGCGCGCGTGTAGCGCAGCGGCCGTCGAGAGAGCTGCCGTGCGCCAAGCGACGAGACCAGGCCACGTCCGCGTGCGGCGGCGCGCTCGATCAGGGCGGCCAGGATCGGGATGACACGCAGCGCAAGGATCGCGCCGGCGACGAAGCCGATCGCCGGCGTCGCCACGAGGAGCGGGTCGATCCCGAGCGAGCCCTGCACGGAGCGCGTGAGCGGCGCACCGTAGTGGCGCAGTTGCCAGAGCCCGAGCCCGGCGACGGCCAGGAGCGCCAGGTCGAGGCCCAGTCGCGTCCCGAGTGAGCGCGTCTCCGCGCGGGTGACACTGCCGTGCACGGACGCGAAGGACCGGACGGTGGGCAGCGCCGGCAGGAGCAGGGCGACCAGGCACGCAGCGGCGGCGACCCCGGCCGCCAGGTACGACTCGCCCGACACGACCGGGTGGATCTGCAGCCCGATCTCGGTGAGCGGCCCCGCGACGTTGAACGCCCCGAGGGCGGCCGCGGCCAGCCACGGCGCGGCGATCGTCGCGGGCACCGTCAGCAGCAGCCCTTCGACGAGGGCGAGCGCGCCGATCCGGGCCGCGCCCGCGCCGCGCGACCGGAGCATCGCCGTGTCGATCCGGCGATGCTCGACGAGGAGGGCGGCACTGAGCAGGACGGCGTACGCAGCGATGCACGACGAACTGCACGGTCAGCAGCAGGACCCCGGTCCGGCTCGCCAGCAGCGAGCGCTCGGCCGTCGCAGATGATGTCCGGCAAGCTCGTCGTCACCGTCACCGGGACGCCATCCATGGAGGCCTCGAGGCGCTGGTCGAGCTGGCCGACGCGGACCCTGAGGCCGGGGGTCCCCTCGAGGGTCAGCGATTCGAAGCTCGGCAACGCGCGCCAGGTGAACTGCGCTCCCTCGGCCGCAGCCGCCGCGCGTGCCCCGAACCGCTCGCGCGTCGTGAAGAAGGGCCCGTAGGTCTCGAAGCGCTCGCTCGTGACCTGGCCATCGAGCACCTGGGGGTCGTCCCACCAGAACGGATCGGCGGGATCGTCGATCCGGAAGATCGCGGCGACAACCACGGTCGCGGTGAATGTCCGGGTCGATCCGGCTCGGCAGGCGAACCCGGTAGCCGACCGCCAGCCCTTGCGGCACGGCGATGTTCTCGGAGATCGCGACGGGGATGGCGGCTGTGTCGGCCGCCGCCTCCTCCACCGAGACGGGGACCGGCCAGGACCCGGCGACGAGCGTGGCATGGTCCTCGATGCCCTCGGCGAACCCGAGCTCCACGAGCTCCGTCCGAGGACCAGTCTCCGGGAAGGGACGCCTTCCGAAGGAGTCCGAGCGTCCCGACCGCAGGATCGTCCCTCCGACGTCGCCGAGCGCGCGCTCCAGCTCGGGCGTGACGACGCGGTCGGCGGCACTCGGCGGCGTCCGGGTCGAGGCGCATCGAGACCTCGATGTTCGCCTCGGCCACCGGCGCATCGGTCATGACGCGCTGCAGACCGGCGATGGCCACGGCACCCGCGTACATCGGGCCGGCGGCGAGCAGGCTCGCGGCGAGGAGGCAGATCAGCCCGGCCGACGCGACGATCGGCCACGCGGCCCGGGAGCGGCGGAGGCTCACCTGGACCATGGCGACGAGCGACGACATCAGGGCACGGTCTCCGGGGGTTCGCGTCGGCGAGCAGCCGAGCGGGGCCGAGTATACGGTCGCAGCCCGGTATCGACGGATGTCCATGCCGCTCCGGGACGGTCGTCGGCGGCCCGATAGGCCAGCGCCACCGATGCTGCGGCCATGAACACCACCGACCTCGCCGCGGCTCGGGTGCGCCGGTTCCTCGAGACGGAACCGGTGATCTGGCTGTCGTCGACCCGGTCCGATGGCGCACCGCACCTCGTCCCGACCTGGTTCGTCTGGGACGGCGAGGCGATCGTGATCATGTCGAAGCCCGGGGCCGTCAAGGTCCGCAACCTGCGCGCGGATCCGCGCGCGATGCTCGCCCTGGGCGACGCCGAGGACGATTTCGACGTGGGCCTGCTGGAGGCCCGGGCAGAGGTCCAGACCGAGCCGGCCGCGGGCTTGCCCGCGGGTTTCGAGGCCAAGTACGCCGACCGCATCCGCGCGCTGGAACTCACGCCAGCCCAGTTCGCCCGCACGTACGCCCAGGTGATCCGGCTGCGTCCCCGTCCGGGCGCTGGCCTGGCACGGTCGGACGACACCGCAGTCAGTGCTATCGGCCGCACGGCGTGTCGCCGCGACGGGGGCTGCGTCGCTGGCCGAACCTCGGCGTAGCCGACTCGATCGGCTGGGGGAGCCATTGGCGCATCGGCTCGACGGATGGCGCTCGAGCCTGCTCGGCCCGAGCCTCGCGACCTAGCCCTGCGCGGCGTTCTCTCGCGTACCCCGGCGATAGGGCTCGAAGCGCTTCGGAACGATCAGGCGGGGCTGCTCCCGGCGGACGGAGCGATCCGGCGGCGCGTCGTCGGGCCACCGAACGGCCAGCGGAAGGCCGGCTGCTCCCGGGTGACTTCCGCATCGACCGATCCATCACTGCGGACGCCCGCTGACGGGACCTCGGCGATCGGGAAGACCCCGCCGGCGACCAGGTCAGCGGCGACCGGCTTCGCGAAGAAGTAGCCCTGCCCATACGCGCAACCGAGGTCGCGCATGCGGGCCGCCTGCTCCGCCGTCTCGATGCCTTCGGCGACGGTCTTGATCTCCAGGGATTTGCCCATCGCGACGATCGCCCCCGCGAGGGCGGCCGTCTTCGAATCGCTGTCGGGAACCTGGACGAACTCGCTCGCGATCTTGAGGACATCGACGGGGAACTGGCGCAGGTGGCTGAGGGAGAAGTAGCCGGTCCCGAAGTCATCGATGACGACACTGACCCCGAGGTCGCGGAGCGCTTCGAGCGTGGCGATCGTCGACGGCGTCGCCTTGAGCAGCGCGGTCTCGGTGATCTCGAGGCTGAGCCGCGCGGCGGCCATGCCAGCCTCGGCGAGGGCCTCCTGGACCGCTTCCACGAACCCCGGTTGCTGGATCTCGCGGGCGGAGACGTTGACGCACAGGAAGGTGTCGGGGTCCAAACCGGACCAGCCGCTCGCCTCGCGGCACGCCTCGCGCAGGACCCACCGGCCGATCGGCAGGATGGCGCCGTTCTCTTCGGCGATCTCGATGAATTCGCCGGGTGCGACGAGTCCGCGCTCCGGGTGCTGCCAGCGTACGAGCGCTTCGACACCGGCGAGGACGCCGTCTTGGAGATCGACGATGGGCTGGTACACGAGACGCAGCTGGCCGAGCTCGACGGCGTGCTGGAGCTGGGCACCGAGCTCGTGGCGGTCGCGGATCGCGGTGTGCATGCCCGGATCGAAGACCGCGAAGCCGGCCTTGCCGTTCGCCTTGGCCATGTACATCGCCACGTCGGCGTTACGGACGACGTCGTCGGCCGAGTCCGTCGCCGTCGCGAGCGCTGGCGATGCCGATGCTGGCGCTCACGCTCACGCTGCGATCGTTGACGGAGTAGGGCATCCGCAGTTCGCGCGTCAGTCGTTCGGCCATGGCGAGGGAGCGCTTGAGGTCGGGTGCGTCGTCGGTCAGGATCGCGAACTCGTCGCCCCCGAGGCGCGCCACGAGGTCGTCTGACCGCACCGAGGCAGAGATCCGCTCGGTCACCGCCTGCAGCAGGGCGTCGCCCGCCGCATGGCCGAGAGTGTCGTTGACCACCTTGAAATCGTCGAGGTCGACGAACAGGACCGCGCTGACCGTCTGCTGAGGATTGGGCAGCGCCGCGACGACCCGCTCGAGGCTCATCTGGAACATCCGCCGATTGGCGGCACCCGTCAGGGAATCGCGCTCCGCAAGATCCTGGACGTCGCGCAGCAACACGGCGTTTCGCAGGTTCAATGCGGCGATCGCGCAGGCTTGTCCCAGGACCGCCATGATGCGGCGGTCCACGCCCCGGATCTTCCCTGACGGGTGCTCCACGACGATGGCCCCGATGGCCCGGCCGTCCGCGATCATCGGCGCGACGAGGAGGTTCCTCGCGCCGGGCATGACGTCGGCCAGGATCGGATCGAGCGTGGGCTCGAGTTGGCGTACGGCGAGGATCTCGCGGCGGTCCCAAGCGCGGGCCACGATCGCGTCGGGTCGCGACGTCACCGTGGGCACCTCGTCGCTGCCGATCGCGGCGAGGATGATCATCTGGTCTTCGGACGCGCCCAGGACGACGCCGCGGGTGAACCCGAATCGCTCGGCGAGCCCCTCGAGGACCGTGGCGGACTGGCGGACGGGATCCGTCATGTCGTCGAGCCTGGCGCCGATGTCGACGATGGTCTGCAGATCGGCTCGGCGGTGGCGGAGCTCGCGCTCGTTCATCGCGGAGAAGACCGATGTCGCCAGCGCGAACAACAGGAACGACATCACGTTGAGGAGCGGCATGCGCTCGAATTCGATGGCCGCTCCGGCCACGACGTCGACGGCGGGTACGAGCAGTGCTGCCTGCGCGTACAGCACGACCAGCAGCAGCAAGGAGTCCCAGAGGGCCAGCTTGAGGCCCGTGCGGTACGAGGCGAGCAACGAGACGGCGACGAGGTGCAGGTAGACGAGGAAGCGGAGCGGGCTCTGTGTCCCGCCGGTCACGTACATCGCCCAGGCGAGGAAGAGACCGTCGAGGAGGATCATCACCGTGATGAGCGGCAGCCCGCGTCGCTTCGACGTCCGTCGGGCCAGTTCGTTGGCCACGGCCACCGCCGCGTAGATGCCACTGACGGCGAGGAGCTGGACGAGGTCGATGCCCAGGATCTCGGGCCGGATGATGGCCCAGCCCGCCACGATGACGGCCATCCCAAGGCGAAGGAGCAGAAGGGCCGTCATCCGGTCGCTGAGGGCCGCGTATTCGAGGCGCTCGGAGGTATGCATCAGACGTCGGCCTCATTGGCGAAGAGGACGGTGGTTTCGGAGGAAGTGAGCGGGGCCCGACGAAGCTTCGGGTCGCGCTCGTCCATGCGCCCCTGGATGATCAGGAAGAACAGCACGGCGAGCATCAGCGCGAGGGGGAACCCGAAGGTCTGGGCGATGGCCGAAGCCGCTTCAGGCTTGACCGCGGTCTTGACTCCCTTGACGACTTCGGTGACGACCGCGCCGACGAATGCCTGCGGCTCGAACCGAACGGCTCCACCGGCGGATTGACCGGAACTCGATCGGCCATCGGGCGGAGTCGTGGTGCCCCCGCCCGTCGGGGCGCCACCTGCCTGGGGCGTGGGTGTGGGCGTCGGTGTGGCGGTTGGGACGGCCGTGGGCGTCGGGGTCGGCGTCGGTGATTCGACCGGCGTCGGCGTGGGGGTCGGCGTGGGCGTGGGCGACGGATCGGCGCCCGGCGACGGCGTCGGGCCGGGGGTCGGCGTCGGGCGGGGTCGGCGTCGGGCCTGGGGTCGGATCGGGCGTCGGCGTCGGGCGTCGGGCGAGGGCGTCGGTGGCGTCGGGCGTCGGGCGTCGGGCTGGCGTGGGCGTCGGGTCCGGCGTGGGCGTCGGGTGTCGGCGTCGGGCGTCGGCGTCGGCGTCGGGCTTGGCGTGGGCGAGGGCGTCGGGCTGGGCGTCGGGCGTCGGCGTGGGCGCGGGCGTCGGGCTTGGCGTGGGCGAGGGTGTCGGGCTTGGCGTGGGCGTGGGCGTCGGGCTCGGCGTGGGCGAGGGTGTCGGGCTGGGCGTGGGCGTCGGCGTCGGGCTCGGCGTCGGGCGTCGGGGTCGGGGTCGGCGTCGGGGTCGGCGTGGGCGTCGGGCGTCGGGGTCGGGCGTCGGCGTCGGGGTCGGGCGTCGGGCGTCGGGCGTCGGGCGTCGGGGTCGGCGTCGGCGTCGGGGTCGGCGTCGGGCGTGGGCGTCGGGCTGGGCGTCGGGCGTCGGGGTGGGCGTCGGGCGTCGGGCGTGGGCGTCGGCGTCGGGGTGGGCGTGGGCGTCGGCGAGTCGGCGTCGGCGTGGGCGTCGGCGTCGGCGTCGGCGTCGGCGTCGGGCCGGCGCCACCGGACGTGTGCTCGACCACATCGACACGATCGTCTCGCTCAGGCGCGTTGATCGGCTCAGAACACTGCGACTGGTTGCCGCCGATCACGGCGCAGATCGTGTCCGTGCCTCCGACCGCGGCGACGTACGAAACGGTGCACATCCCCGCGGCACCGGTGTCGCAGTCGAGGTCCGGGCTGCTGCCTGGGCTATCGATATCGTTGGGATCGCCCGTCGGTGAACCAGAACCGCACATGCGAGGACGAGCCTGTCGACAAGGCCCCGTCGTCGTCGTAGACGCGGGCGGTCAGCGTGACCGTGCCACCGACCGGGCCCGTCCCATGCTCGGGCGAGACATCGACATACGTCGGGACACCCGCGGCGATGACGTCCGAGGCCTGGAAGGGCGTCGCGGGCGCGACCGTCAATGCGCACAGGGCGGCCGACACGAGGGCGACGAACGCCGCGGTTCTCGCTCGCTTCGATCGGCTTGTCTGCGGTCGCACTTTGGCGTATCTCCCGATGACGGCCCCGGGTCATTCGACTCAGGCAACCGTCCCCCGACGGGTTCCGCAGACTAGGACTCATGACCCCCCACCCCGAAGGGAGAAAGTAGTCGCCTCGGTTCGGGGTCGCGGGCAGGACGGTTCCTCGGCGCAACGGTGCATCCGTGCAAGTCCTGCCCGAGCCCCATCCGAACGTCCGGGACGTGGTGGAGCCGAGGGGAGTACGGATGGTTTCGGTGAGGGGCGTCGATGGCGCCTGGACGGGTCAGCGAAGCGTTCTGGCGGCGTGCCGCTTCGAGCCGTTCCAGGGCCTCCGGCAGGTCCGTCCGCCCGAAGCCCAGCCGGAAGTGGTTGCCGCCGAAGCCGAATTGCGAACCCGGCAGCAACAACACGCCTTCCGTTTCGACCAGACCGGCGGCCCAATCGTCGATGCCGACGCCCGGCACGGTCAGCCGCGGAAACCCGATCGATCCTCCCCGCGGACGCACCCAGGTGAAGCGGTCGGCCCACTCGTCGAAGAACGCGTCGAGCCGCTCCATGTTCGCGGCGACGATCCCCCGAGACCGGCCAAGGACCGTCTCGCGCGCGCGTAGCCCGATGATCGCCAGGATCTCCGACGGCGCCGAGGCGCAGATCGTCGTGTAGTCCTTGAACTTCGCGCAGCGCTCGAGCAGATCGCGGTCGCGAGTGGCGAGCCAGCCGATCCGTAGCCCGGCAAGCGCGAAGGATTTGGACATCACGCCCAGCGAGACGCCCCGCTCCATGGCGTCGGCAGCCGCTGGAAGCCGATCGCCTCGATTCGAACTCGAGGAATCGGTAGACCTCGTCCAGCAGCAGGTACGCACCGGCCTCCTCGGCGATGCCCACGAGGCCATCGAACGTGGATCGGTCCGGGAGCATGCCGGTCGGGTTGTGCGGCGCGTTCACCACGATGAGCCTGGTCGCCGACGTGACCTGCCCGCGGAGGAGGTCGAGATCGAGTGCCCAGCCGGCATCCTCGCGCAGCTCGTGCAGGGTGACGTCCGCGCCGGTCGCCCGGCCGATCTCGTACAGGCTCTGGTAGCCCGGCCACGTGACGACGGCGTGGTCGCCCGGCCCCAGCAGCACGTTGACCAGACAGAAGATCGCCTCCTCCGCGCCGGCGAAGACCAGGACGTCCTCGGGCGCGAGGCCGTCGTACATGGCGGCGATCTCGCGACGCAGGAGCGGATGACCGGTCGATTCCGCGTAGCCCAGGGTGAGACCGTCCCACAGGGCGCGGGTCTCGTCGTCGGCCAGGGCGAGGAGCTCGCTCATCGGGAGGCCCTGCAACGTCCGAGGCGCAGAGCAGGTGCTCGACGGAGAACTCCCAGCGCGCGAAGTAACGCTCCAGGGCGAATTCGGCGATGCGCATCTCGCGATTGTGGCGGAGGGCGTCGCGGCCTGTGCGCGAAGCTCGGAGCCGGCAGCCGAGGCGAGCACGTATCCTCAGGGGTATGGCAAGGCTCGACCCGATCGTCGTCGTCGGTTCGCCGACCGCGCTAGGTGGCCATTTCGCGGGCATGGAACGTACGCCCGCCGAAATGCGCGCTCACGGGCTGCTCGACCTCCTCACGACGCGCCTCGACGCGGCGGCCGGCACGGTCATGGATCACGGGGACGCCCGCAACGACCCCGGTTGGGCACCCGATCCCGACCCCCGGATGAAGAACCACGGGCCTTTGCTCGACTACCTGCCGCGCCTGGCGGGCCACGTCGCCGACGGGCTCGCCGCCGGCGGGGACGGGGCGCGGCTGCTCGTCCTCGGAGGCGACTGCACCAGCCACGCCGGTGCAATGGCCGGGATCCGGCGCGCACGCCCGGGTATCCGGCTCGGGCTGGCCTGGTTCGACGCGCACGGCGACTTCAACACGCCCGACACGACCCCATCGGGCAACGTCTGGGGAATGCCGTTCGCGATGGCCTGCGGCCGTGGCGATCCCGACCTGGTCGCCGCCGTGGACGGTCCGACCGTGGATGCGGCGAACGCCGCGCTGTTCGGCGGCCAGGTCCTGGACGAGGCCGAGTCGCGGATGCTCGCATCGAGTCCCGTCGCGCACTTCGGCGCTGGGATGCTGGCAGACGACGCCGGACGGGCCGCAGTCGCTGGCTGGAGCGCGTCCGTCGCCCGCCGGATCGACGGGTGGTACCTCGCATTCGACCTCGACGCCCTCGACAGCGCCGAGCGCTGGGCCGTCGCCACGCCCGAGCCCGATGGCCTGGGGCTCGAAACGGCGATCGAGACCATCCGGGTCATCGCCGCGAGCGGCGCACCGGTCGTCGGGTTCGGGGCGACCGCGGTGATGGCTGGGAGCGGCGGCGATCTCGCGAAGACGGTCGGTGCGGTGGCGGACCTGGCGACTGCCGCCCTGCGCTCGGAGCATCCCTGTCGCCTAACTCGCGAGCCCTATTCCTCGACGCGCGAGAGGCGTGCCGCCAGATCCTTGAACGTATCGACGTCCATGCCGTCACCGATCGCCAGCCAACTTTGCGCGGCGCCGCGATCGACAACGATGGCGTAGCGGCCGTCGGCGGCATTCACCAACGATCCTGACTGGTCCCCGAACGCCGCCGTGCCGGCATCGAGTCCGCCCGGCACGCACCCGTCGGCGGCTTCGCAGAAACCGCCCTCGTGCAGCTCGAACCGCGCGCCGCCGGGGCCCTGGTAGAAGATCTCGAGCCAGCCGCCCCTGGCCGACCGGTACTGGCCGTCCGCGACGAACCAGCGCGCCGGCAGGACCGCGCAGTAGACGGGCCAGTCGAAGGCGTTCGCGGCGTCCATGAAGAACGAGCGGTTGTCGTCGTTGCCGCTGCAGGCAGCCGCCGATCCGGCCTCGCCCGATGGCGACGGCTCCTCGCTCGCCGCGACCGTGGGCGTCGGGGTCGCGACCTCGGCCGGGGTCGGCTCGGCGGGCGACGACGGGGTGGCTTCGGGGCTGAGGCTCGACTCGACGGTCGGCTGGGCGGATGGAGCGGCGACCGAGGGCGAGGGCGTCGGTTCGTCGCGAACTTCCTCCTGCCCGATACAGCCCACGACGAGGAACGCCGCGAGGACCGGGAGAAGCAGCCACGGAAGGGACCGACGACGGGCCGGACGGGACGATTCCGGCGCGCTCGATCGAGGTCGCGTCACGGACGGGAGGGTAGCACGCGGGCCGGTTCCCCCTCCTCCGAGCGGAGCCCGACGCGAATGAACGTCGCTGGCTCCAGCACTCCGACGGCGTCCGTCGGGAGGGAGCGCGCGAGCGCCACGGCATGACGGATGGCCCCGGCATGGGAGACCACCACGGCGGGCCGGCCACGCTCGCGAAGCGCGGTCCACGCCGCCGCGATCCGCGATCCCAGGTCGGCGGCCGTCTCGCCGCCCGGCCAGTCGATGTCCGTGACACCACGCGCCAGTGCCTCGGCGAGCTGCGGTTCCAGCGCTGCGAGCTCGTCGAATGTGCGGCCCTCGGCGATCCCGAAGTCGGCCTCGCGCCAGCGCTCGTCGACCTCCACGTTCGTGATCCCGGCCGCTGCCGCGAGGACCTCGGCGGTGGCACGCGCGCGGCGCGCCGGGCTCGTGATGACCAGGACGCCGCGTGCCAGGGTCGGGGCGAGCGCCGCGGCGAGCGACCCCGCCGCCGCGAGACCGGCGTCGTCCAGGGGCGGGTCGCTGCGCCCGCAGTATCGACGTCCCGTCCAGCTCGTCGACGCGTGGCGGACGAACACGACTTCGTTCACGACGACGTCCCGGGTCCGGCGGCGCCATCGAGCGGCCCGGAAACGGCGGCCGAGTCGAAGGTCGCCATGCCGTCGCGCAGTCGCATGGCCGCGTCGATCAACCCGATCGCGAGGGCCGCTCCGGTCCCCTCACCCAGCCGGAGGTCGAGGTCCAGCAGTGGCCGCAGGCCGAGTCGCTCGAGCACGATCGCGTGACCGGGTTCGACGCTGCGGTGCGCGGCGATCATCCGGCCCGCGATCCCCGGTGCGAGGCCGGCCGCGAGGAGCGCCGCCGCGCCGGTGATGAAGCCGTCGAGAACCATGGGCACACGTCCGGCGACGGCACCGAGGATGACGCCGACCAGTGCCCCGATCTCGAGCCCACCGACCGCGGCGAGGACGCCGATCGGGTCCGCCGGGTCGGGGGCGTTGCGGGCGATCGCCTGCTCGATGACGGCGATCTTGCGCCGATGCGTCGCGTCATCGATGCCCGTCCCGCGGCCGGTCACGTCGGCCGGCGTCGCTCCGGTCAGGACCGCCACGATCGCGCTCGCCGCCGTGGTATTGCCGATGCCCATGTCGCCGATGCCGACGAGTTCGACGCCGGACGCGCGCAGGCCGGCCATGACCTCGACGCCGACATCGATCGATCGGAGCGCCTCGCCTCGCGTCATGGCCGGGCCCTCGGTCATGTCCGCCGTACCCGGACGGATCCGCGCGCGAACGAGGTGGCCGCCACGCTCGTCTCCCGGCAGTACCGCCGCCAGCGGCTGCCCCGCCACTCCCACGTCGACGACCGTGAGCGATGCACCGACGGCCTCCGCGAGGACGTTGATGGCCGCTCCGCCGCCGACGAAGTTGGCGAGCATCTGGGCGGTCACGTCCGATGGGTAGGCCGAGACGCCCCTCCGGGCGACGCCGTGGTCACCCGCCGCCACGACGATCGCGCGGCGCGCCATCGTCGGAAACGGCTGCCCGGTGATGCCCGCCAGGTCGATGGCGAGCTCCTCGAGGCGGCCGAGGCTGCCCGGCGGCTTCGTGAGCCGGTCGAGGTGGTCGCGAGCGCCGGCCATGGCGGCCTCGTCCAGCCCGCCGAGCCCGGCGATCGTGGCGAGGGTGTCGTCCAGGCTGACGACGGCGCGCTCCGTCACGGCCGACCCCCGCCCTTCAACGTCACCGGCAGACCCGCCACGAGCAGATAGGCCTCGTCCGCCATCGCCGCGAGCCGCTGGTGGGCGATCCCGACGAGGTCGCGGTACGCCCGGGCGCCAGCGTGCATCGGCACGATCCCGAGCCCGACCTCGTCGCTCACGACCACGACGGCTCCCGGACGCGTCTCGATCGCGGCGAAGCCCGCAGCGATGGGTCCATCCAGGATCGGGTCGATGGCCGGAACGCCGTCGCCCAGCAGCGTGCTGAGCCAGAGGGTCAACCCGTCGATGAGCACCGGCTCGGACGGCTCGGTCTGCGCGAGGGCGGCGACCAGGTCGGGGCCCACCTCGATCGTCGGCCACGACGCCGGGCGCTCACGTCGATGTCGGGCGATGCGGTCGTCGAGCTCGGGGTCGCCGGGCCACGCGGTCCCGAGGAACCACGCTCGTCCGTCGTCCGCCAGCCGCCTGGTGGCGGCAAGCCCGAACCGGCTCTTGCCGCTGCGCGTGCCGCCGACGACGAAGATCAGCGGGCTGGCCACTGGCCGCTCCCCCACCTTGAGCGTCACGGCGCGATCACGGCCAGGCACACGAGCGTCGCCGTCAACGTGATCTCGACGGACGCTCCCAGGCCGTCTCCATCGAGCCGGCCGCGCAACCTCGTGATGAAGGCCGTCGCGACCAGGCCGACCGCCGTGCCGATCAGCGCTCCCGGACCGAGCGCCCATCCACCCAGGGCCATCCCGGCCCCGACCAGGACCGCGACCGTGACCGCCCCGACGATCGCATCGCGACCGGAGACGGCGTTGCTGAACCACGCGCCGAGACCGTCGTGTCCGACTCGGTCCCGCAGGAGCACGACCGCCAGCACTGGCAGCCAGCGCGACACAGCGCCGCCGACGACGACGACCGACCCGGCCACCACGGGTCCCCACGACGCGGTCACCGAGGCCAGCGCGGCAACTTCGGCGCCCAGGACGACCAGGAGCGCGACCGCCCCGCCAGGTCCGACGGATGGATCCTCCCGAGCGCGTTCCGCGGCGTAGGCGTCGGGTGCGACCAGGGCGTCGGCCGTATCGGCCAAACCGTCCAGGTGGAGGCCGCCGGACACGGCTGCGAGCAGCCCGACCGCGGCGATCGCACCCAGCACCGGCTCGCCGGCCAGGGCCAGGACCACGAGCGCCGCCGCCGCCAGCCCCCCGATGACGGCCCCGACCAGGGCGAAGGCCGCGGCCCCCGGGACGTCCGCGACGCCGACGGGCAGCCGGGTCAACAGCGCGACCGCGGCTCGGACCGTGGTGACCACCCCGACGGATCGCGCCGAACGAGGTACGACGTGCTCCATCCTCAGCTCGCCCCGACCGGCAGGCGCACGAGGGCCGGGTCCACCCCGAACACCGACCGGATCCGATCTGGCCCCAGGGTCGCCGACGGCGACCCGTCAGCCACGATGCGCCCCTCGCTCAGGACCGCGACACGCGGGAAGAAATGCGCGGCAAGGGCGAGGTCGTGGAGGACCGCCACGACGGTCGTGCCATCGCGCTGATTGAGATCCACCAGCAGCTCCATCACGTCGACCTGGTGGCGGATATCGAGGTGCGCGGTGGGTTCGTCGAGGACCAGGATCTGCGCCGATTGTGCGACAGCGACAGCGATGAACACGAGCTGTCGCTCGCCCATCGACAGCTCGCGGACGTCGCGATGGCCGAGGTGGGCGATGCCCACCCGATCCAACGCCGCGGCGACGGCGAGGTGATCGGATGGACGCAGCCCCGTGAACGGCGGCTCGTGCGGGAGCCGGCCCAGGGCCACGACCTCGTGGACCGGCATCTCGAACGGCAGCTGGATGAGCTCGGGGACGACCGCGATGGTGCGCGCGACGGCGGAGCGTTCGACCGAGTCGATGGGGGCGCCACACAGGTGGACCGAACCCGAGCTCGGCCGCAGTACGCCGGTCATCGCGCGAAGCAGGCTCGACTTGCCGGCACCGTTGGGCCCGACGAGAGCGACGCGCTCGCCGCCGCCGATCTCGAGCGTGGCTCCGACGACGACGCGCCGGTCCCCGTAGGCGACCGTGACGTCGTGTGCCGCGAGGATCGGCTTCACGCCCGTCACAGCTCGTAGCTCGAGCGCGTGCGCTGGAGCAGGAACAGGAAGAACGGAGCGCCGAGCAGCGCCATCACGACACCGACCGGGACGTCCCCCACCAGCCGTGCGACGAGGTCGGCGGCGGACAGTAGGGCCGCGCCCACGATGGCCGAGATCGGCAGGACCCGTCGCGCCGCCGGGCCGACCACGAGGCGGACGACGTGCGGCACGACGAGCCCGACGAACCCGATCAGCCCGCTGATCGCGACGCCAGCCGCCGTCGCCAGGGAGGCGAGGGCCAGCAGGATGCCCCGTTCGCGCCGGACGTCGATGCCCAGGTGGCTCGCCGCGGAATCGCCGAGGAGCAGGCCGTCGAGGGATCGAGAACGCAGCATCATGAGGACGCAGGCTCCGATGATCAGGGGCGCCGCGACCGCGAGGCGAGCCCACGACGCACCCGCGAGCCCACCGAGCAGGAACGAGAAGATCTGGCGCAGGTCGGCACCCGAGACGTACATGGCCATCGTCAGGAGCGCCGCCAGCACGGACCCGACGGCGTAGCCGGTGAGGAGGAGGCGGGTCAACCCACCGGCGCCACCGGAACCACCGAGCCGGAAGACGACATAGGCGGACAGCAGGGCTCCGGCGAAGGCAAAGGCGTGCAGGAGGCCGAACTCGACGAGCACGATCTGGACCGGGATCAGCACCGCGATCGCCGCCCCGAGCGCCGCGCCCGACGCGGTGCCCAGCACGTACGGGTCGGCCAGCGGGTTGCGGAGCAGTCCCTGGAACGTCGCGCCCGCGACGGCGAGCCCGGACCCGATGACCATCGCCGTAAGCACGCGCGGCAGGCGCAGGTCCCAGATGATCGCCTCGCTTGCCGCGCTCCAGTCCAGGCCGATCCGGACGCCGAGCGTCCGCCACAGGATCACGCCGATCGTCTCATTCGGGCCGATCTGGACGGACCCGAGGCCCACGCCAAGGACGATCGAGACCAGGAGGACGACCACAGCGACGAGGCCGACGACCACGGGCCGACCTCGGACCCAGGCGGCGACGCCGCTGGAATCCAGATCGGGTGCGAGTGCGCCGGCAGCCATGCCCGCTACGGCGCGGCCGGCAGGGTGACGTCCGGCCGGACGGTCGTCGCGAGGTTGCGCAGTCCCAGCGGCAGCCGCGGTCCCGGTCGAGTGATCTCGGTATCGCGAACGGTGCGGATGTCGTCGTTGGTGACGGCGGTCATGACCTTCCAGCCGGGGCGAGCCGCGACTTCTTCGGGAGTCGGCATATAGAAGGGATTGACCCCGAGGACGATGACCTCCGGGTCGTGCTCGATCAGCTTCTCCAGGGCGATCTCGTAGGTGTTCGGGTCGCCGGTCGTGATCGTGTCACCCCCCGCGAGCGTCACCATCTCGGCCACGAACGAGTCGGCGGCGGGCGCGAAGATCGCGCCGGTCGTGGCGTCGTAGCCGATCTCGTAGAAGACGCGCGGCGGTGTCCCGCTCGCGGCGACCGCATCGCTGATCGCCTCGATCTCGGCCCGCATGCCGGACGTCAAGGCGACGGCGGCCTCGCTGGTCCCCGTGGCCGTGCCGATCAGCTCGATGTCCTTGTAGACCCCCTCGACCGAGGGGGCATACAGGACCAGCACGGGGATGTCGAGCGACCGGAGCTGCGTGATCGCGTCGGCGGGGGTGAATCCCAGGCCGCCGGCGAGGACGAGATCCGGTTCAAGGGCGACCACCTGCTCGACGTCGACGCTCGAGAACGTCGCGACGTCGGGGAGCGCGACGGCCTCTTCGGGATAGTCGGTCCCATCGTCGGTCGCCACGACGCGATCGCCGGCTCCGAGCTCGAAGAGGATCTCGGTGTTGGCTGGGGTCAGCGACACGATCACCTGGGGCTCGGCCGCGAGCTCGACCGCGGTGCCCTCGTCGTCGGTGAGCGTGACGGGGAACGCTGCCGCTGGTGACGGGCTGGGTTCGGTCGTCGGCGGTGGCGCGGGCGTGGTGGGCGGCGCAGACGACGGCGTTGCTGCGGGAGTGGAGCAGGCCGCCAACAGGACGGACAACGCCAGGGACAGGGCGACGCCACGGCGTCGGGAGCGGGGAGACACGGCGGGGTTTCCTCCGGGAGCGGGGTTCGTGGATCCCGAGGGGGCCTGCGAGACGCGCAAGACCCCTCGCCTCGATGCGGTTCGAAGGAGGGGTCAGGGGATGGTGTGCACGGTCCTGCCTACCTTTCTCTCGAAGGTTCGAGCATGCACCGTGAGGTCGGCGACCGGACTTCCGCCCGAGGGCGGTTCACCGTAGCGGGACTGTGCCGGAATCTCACCGGCTTCGCGACCACGCGGCGTTCGACTTGACGTCGGCGCGGAGCGTAGCACAGCGTCCGGGCGGGGCCTCGGCCGGCGTTGGCCCGGGCGCACGGCCCGGCGCGAGGCGCCGGATAAGTGGCGGTGAAGGGCCGCTGCGTACGATGCCGACCTCGCCCTCCTCCCGCCATCGTCCAGCCGCCGGAGGAGGTCCATCGACATGGTGGAGTCACGTTGGTTTCGTCGTGCCGGTCCGGCGGTCGCTGCCCTCGGTGGGATCGCGCTCATCGCCACCACGACGGTGGGCGCGCCCGGTGGCGCCTGGACGCCGGACGTGTGTGCCGGGGCGCCGCGGATCGGCGACACGGCGTCGGGGAGCTGGTATCGGATCGATCCGGTCATCGGCGAGGGCACCCGGACCGGCCAGCGGCTGGTCCTCGGGCGTGCCGGCGAGCGCAGCACGCGAGCGCTCGATCTGGATGGCGGAGTCGTTCGCGGCCGGTCCGTTCGGCGGCACGACCTTGGTCGGCACGGATGACGGCCGTCGTTCGCGGCTCTCGCTGGTCGACACGACCCGAGGCTGCGCCTGGCCGCTGGTCGACACGAGCGACGTCGTCCGGACGGCAACGGTCGCGTCGGATGGCGCCACCCTCTACGAGTTCCGCGTCGACCGGAAGACCCGCGCCGACCTCGGCGTCTGGCGACGGGCGCTCGATGGCCGGACAGCGCCCGTCGCGGGTCCTGCCCCCGATCGCGGCCGACGCCCGCTTCGGCCCGACGTGGATCACGACGTTCGCCTGGGACGAGGACGGCCGGTCGCTCGCGGTGCAGTCGTGCGGCGAGATCGCGTGCCGCGTCCGCATCCTCGACACGCGCGGCGGTGACGTGCGGCTCGTTGCCGATCCGGCGCTCGGTGACCTCGTCGGGTTCGACGGCGATCGCCTGGTCGCGCACGGCGCCTGCCGTGGTCTCCCCTGCCCGCTGCTCTCCGTGGACGTCGTGACGGGCTCCACGCTGATCCTCGAGCCGGCCGCCGGCCAGGCCGTGCTGAGCCGTGACGCAACGGGGCGATCGGTCGTCGTCCACGAGCTCGGGGCCGATGGCGAGCACCTGCGGATGGTCGGGCTCGATGGCCGTGGCCCGCAGCGGCTCGACGGCGACCCCGACGGCCGCCGGCTCGTGGCCGGTCCTGCGCGCTCCGGCAGCGGCGCCGAGCACGACCCGGCCTGGCTCCTGTTCGGCCCGGACGGACGCCTGCCGATCGATGGATCACTCCGACCGCTGCTCCGCCACGTCCCGGACGGGCGCACCGTCCAGCTCGACGAGGTGTCGCGATGATCTCCCGGAAGTCGCGCGGGCAGCGCGCCCTGTCCCTGCTCCTGAACCTCGCCATCGCGATCGCGATCGGCCACCCGATGACGGCGTCCACGAGGGCGCACTCACCCGATCCGTCGCTCGGCAGCGGGACCTTCCCGCAGGACGGCACCCTCGAGTACGACTGGCGAACCGGCGCCGTGCCACCCGCACCGATCCGTGTCGCGGTCAACGCAGCCGCAGCCGATATCGAGGCGTCGCGCGAGTCTCGCGCCGCGCTCTTCGCGTACGACGCGGCCGGGACGAACCCGATCGGCTACGGGACCGGCACCTGTGGCGTGAACGGGCTGGCGTGTTTCACGCGGGACGCCCCGGACGGGTTCACGATGTGGTTCCGCGAGCATGGCCGGGTCTTCGACTGGGGCACGCTCAAGTGGTGCCAGATGTACACGAGCGCGCCGAACGGCTGCTACGACGCCGAGACGGTCGCGCTCGATGAGTTCGGTCACATCGAGGGACTCGGCCACCACGTCAACTTCGCCGATGACCGCGACTACACCGATGCCGTCGTGCAGACGTTCTCGCGGACGAAGCCGCGTGAGGGTTACAACATGCACGTCCTGGGTGTCTGCGACGTCGCGCGGCTCCAGGTCCGCTACGACACGGAGCACGCCTCGTTCCCGTACTCCACGTGCCTCGACCTCCCGACGAAGCTCTCGCTGAGCGGCAACGACACCACGCTGCCGTACGGCGGCACCGAGACGTTCACGGCCTTTCTCGAGATCGTCACCGACGCGGACTACGGCCGCCTGAGCGGCAACCCCGTCTCGCGCCGGACGATCAAGCTCCAGCGCCGTCCGCCGGGTGGGAGCACCTGGACCACGATCGCGACGATGCCGTACACCACGCCGACCGGCACTTACGTCAGTGCCCTGCGCCTGTTTGGCTCGGCGGAGTTCCGCGCGGTCTTCTCGACCCCGACCAACGAAGGGCTGCGCGGCGACGTGAGCCCGACCGTATCGGTGACCGTCGCTCCCTGCGCGGGCACCCATTGCCCCATGCCCGTCATCGCGCACTGACCGGAAGGAAGGAGATCGGGATGGCCACCAGATCGTCGCCCGCCAAGGTGTCCGGCGCCCTCGTCGGCGGTGGCCATCCTGGCCGCGCTCGTCCTTGGTTGCGAGCCGACCGCCAGGCCCGGCGGAAGCGTCGCGGTGGCCGCGACCCCGGATGGGACCGCCTCGGCGGCGACCCCCGCCGCCACGGCGACTCCTGCCACCAGCGAGCCATCGCCCGCCGACGGGCCATCCGCTACGGTTCCCGGCCGGGATGCGCCGCCGGATGCCCTCCTGGCGGCGGAGGGCGGCGACCCGGTCGCCGGCCAGCTCGGCACCTATGTCTGGTTCGAGTCGGGCAGCGACTCGCCGTGGCTCCCGGGCGCTCCGCTCGCGGTCGGAGCCGGCGAGCCGCTGACCGTTGCCCTCGAGCCTGATGGTGAGATCCGGGCCTGGACCGCCCGCTACGTTCCGGCGGCCGCCGCGGGCCCCGAAGGCGCCACATCCCTCGGCGACGGCAACGGAACCCCGCGCTTCGACGCACCCGGACCGGGCGACTGGACCGTCGAGGTGTTCGTCGAGTTCGCTCCGGGCGTGGGCGACGCACGCTACTTCTGGCGTCTCGAGGTGGAGTGAACCGCCCGGGGGTGGCACACTGCCGCGGATGGGCAACTCGCTGGCCACCCTCGCCAGTCGACCCGGTCGCCGCGCCGCGGCGACCCTCGCCGTCCTACTCCTCCTCTCCGCCTGCCAGGCCGACGCGGGCGCCGCCGAGCAGCCGGCCGAGGGACTGCTGGTCCTGACGGGCGGCGACGCCGCCGAGCTCGACGGTCCTGGCCGCCAAGCAGGAGTCGGACGAACCGGTGGCGATCGGACTGCCCGCTGCCCGACGATGGACGCGACCTGGATCTCGGCGGGCAAGGACGGAACGCTGGTCGGCAGCACGGCCGATGGCGGCCTGCGTGACGAGCGACCCGGTCGACCCGCGCGGGTCGGCGGCGGACCTGGCCGGGCTGGAGTGGCGACCCGTCGAGGCCGCGGACGAGTCCGGCGCGATCGCTGGCGACGCCCGCATCGTTCCGCGACCTGGGATCCGGGCGGCCGCCGGTTCGCCGCGCTCGGGGGCGATCTGTCTGGCGGCGGCGACATGCACCTGCTGCTGGTCGATCCGGAGCGAAGGCAAGGCCTACACGATCGCCTTGAAGCGGGCGCTCCTGACCGCGACCGCCGGCCTGGCTCGACGGCCAGCGCGTGGCCCTGGTCACGGGCAGCCAGGACGAACCGGCGACCATCGTGGTCGACACGGCCAGCGGAAAGATCGCGAAGGGACCGGCCGGCGAACGGCGCCTGGCGACGTCCGGCGACGGGAGCGTCATCGCCACCTCGGCCGGGCCCGGCACGCCCGATCGTCCTGCGCTCGTCGAAGGGTTGGCTGGCCGACGACGGGACGTCGATCGGGCTCGGTCGAGGTCCCGGACGGCTTCGTCGGACGCGATCTCGCTGGCGCTCGACGCAGGACCGGGCGCCGTCTCGCGATCGTCTGGCTCGGCGAGGACGGGGTGCCGAGGTACGACGTCCACGACGGCACGGATGGCTGGCGCCGGGTCTGGAGTCAGCCGCTCCCCGGGGCGTCGGCCGCGGTGGTCGCCTGGCTCAGGTAACGAGCGGGACGCCGGACGCGTCCCGGGATCAGGAGGTCGGGACGGCCTCCGGCCGAGAAGATCGAGACCTGCGCCTCCTCGGGCAGCATGACCCCCATCACCTTCTGCAGCGTGAGGAGATGGACGCACGAACCCCAACTCTCGAAGTAGTGGCAGGTGCAACGCCACTGGCCGGCATCGAGGGCGACATGGTGCGTGTCGTTGTCGCCGCGGAAGGTGAGGGACAGGCGGTCGACCGTGATCCGATCGAGTTCTCGCGCGTACCGATTCGCCTTCTCGACCTTGCCGATCAGTGAGCTGTGCATCGGTCCAAACCTCCGTCGCCCCTGGGGGCGCTGACGAGGCCGCCGTCCGGTCTGCACCATCGACCGGTGGTGGCGGTCGCGTGCCCTCAGCCTACACCGCGCGACCCCAGCGGTCACCCCCGGAAATCATCCTATCGGGGCGTTACGGGGCGCTAGTACCCTCCCGCCCGAAATCGTCCTCGAGACGGACGACGTCGTCGAGCTCGGGGGTCGACACTTCGATGAGCTCGCAGCGCTCGATCGCCTCGTACCGGTGCACCCGCCCGGTCGGGACCCGCCGGTGCTCGCCGGGCCCCAGCTCCGACTCGCGGACGACGCCGTCATCGTCCTCGAGGAAGAGCCGCAGCCGCCCCGAGTGCACGAGGATCGTCTCGTCCTTGATCTCGTGCCGCTGCAGGGACAGCCGCCGGCCCGTCTCGATGACCAGGACCTTGCCGACGTAGCGGTCGGTGTGGGCCCAGATGAGCTCGTGGCCCCACGGCTTGTCGACCCGCCGCGCGGTCTCGTCTCCCGTCGTCACGAGCCGCGGACCAGGGCCTCGCCCGCGACGAGCAACGCCTCTCGCAACTCCGGGGCGGTCGCCTCCGTGTATACGCGCACGAGCGGCTCCGTGCCCGACGCGCGGATCAGCAGCCACGAGCCGTCGGCGAGGAAGAACTTGTACCCGTCGCCGGTGTCCAGCGCGACCGTGTGGTCGACCGCTTCGCCGGCCAGCTCCGTCGGCGTGTCGGCGGCCAGGTCGACGAGGAGCCGTCGCTTGACATCGGCATAGTCGGCGCGATCCACGTGGACATCGATGCGCCGATAGAACGACGGGCCCGCGACCTCGTGGAAGTGCTGCATGGCCACCGACACCGGCCACCGGCCGGCCGCTCGCTCACGCATGAACAGGTCGAGGAGGAGCAGGTCCGCGTAGATCCCGTCCCGCTCGGGCAAGTGCATGCCGAAGCCGAAACCGCCCGACTCCTCGGCCCCCATCATCGCGCCGGTCTCGATCATCCTGGGACCGATGAACTTGAATCCGACCGGGGTCTCGTGGGTCTCGATCCCGTACCGCTCGCCCAGGCGGGCGGCCATGGACGTGTTGTTCACGCTGACCACGACCGGTTCGCGCCAGCCGCGATGCTCGGCGAGGTAGTACATCAGGAGCCCCGTGACCTCGAGCTGGTGGATGAAGGTCCCCCGCTCGTCCGCGGCCCCGGCGCGGTCCGCGTCGCCGTCGAGCAGGAGTCCCAGGTCGTACGCACCATCTGCGAGCAGGCCGAGCGCCTCATCGATGTTCGGTCGGATCGGCTCGGGATTGACGCCACCGAAATAGGGGTTGCGCTCCTGGTGGATCTCGTGGATCCGGATGCGCCCGCCCGCCAACAGGCGGCTCAGCCAGCCCGACCCGGCCCCCCACAGCGGGTCGACGAGGACGTTGAGCTCCGCCGCCCGGAGCGCATCGAGGTCGACCGTCCTCCGAACGAACGCCTCGTACCCATCGAACGGGTCGAAGCGCTCGACGAGTCCGGCGGCTTCGGCGTCGGCCAGGGGCCGGCGGTCCAGCCGCTCGTGGCCGTTGACGGCGAGCCGGGCCTCGACGGACGCCAGGATCTCCGGACCGGCGGCGGCACCGGTCGGGGCCTTGATCTTGAAGCCGTTGTCCACCCAGGGGTTGTGGCTGGCCGTGATCACGATCCCCGCAGCCGCACCTCGCTGGACGACCTCGTACGAGCTCATCTGGGTCGGGACAGCGTGGACCGCGAGGAAGACCGGGATGTCCCGGGCAAGCAGGATCTCGGCCGCGGCCTCCGCGAAGTGCTCCGACGCGAAGCGCCGGTCGAACGCGATGACCACGCCCTGCGCAGACGCGCCGTTGTCGCTGACGTACTGGGCGACGCCGTCGGCACAGCGGCGCACGTTGTCGAACGTGAACTCGTCGGCGACGCGTGCCCGCCAGCCATCCGTGCCGAAGATGATGGAAGTCGGCACCGACGCCTCCGGCCGTCGTGGTCAATCAGCCTCCCGCCTGCGAGCAGCGGTCGATCAGCTCGCGGATGCGCTCGATGTCCGGGCGCCGATCCGCGGAGGACCGCGATCGGCTGGGTGGCCGTCATGCTACCGCGCTCCGGAGGGGCGATGACGCCGAGCCGTCCGTCGACGCGGCGGACCACCAGATCGTCGTCACCGACCTCGACCGTCTCGCCGGCCTGGACGACGGCCCCTTCACCTCGAGCACCGAGCGCGCCGAGCAACGCCGACCACGACCCGAGATCCGACCAGCCGACATCCATCGACGCCATCGCGACTTCGCCGTTGCGCGCCGCGCTCTCCATCACGGCATGGTCGATGGAGAGCGGCGTGCGGATCGCCTCGTAGGCGTGGGCCAGCTGGTCCGGCGAGCCGAACATCGGCTCGATGGACTGGATGAGGCCCGTGTACCGCATGAGCGCGGCTCGGATCGCCCGCCGGCGCCAGAGGAACATGCCCGCGTTCCAGGCGGCGCCTTCGGTGCGTTTGAACAGGTCCTCGGCTCGATCGGGCTTGGGCTTCTCCTCGAACGCCTTGAGCGGATACGCACGGATCGGATCTGCTGGATCGCCGATGTCCGCGCCGCGCGCGAGGTCCGGCAGCAGGTAGCCGTATTCGACGGCCGGGCGGATCACCTGCGTGCCAAGGGTCACGAGGGGCGCGTCGATCTCGAACGCCCCCGTCGCGAGATCGCTCGGCGGCGATCTCGAGGACGCGCCCGAAGGTGTCCTCGCGCGCGGGATCGATGTGGGCATCGGCCGGGACGACGAGCATGACGTCGTCCGGTGGCCGGTCCAGGGCGATGGTCGCGAGCGCGATCGCGGCCGCGGTGTTGCGACCCATCGGCTCGAGCAGCAGGGCGGCTTCGGGGAGCTGGTCGCGGACCAGCCGCTCGTAGCGACTCTCGGTCACGACCGTGATGTCGTCGGTCAGCCGCCGCAGCCGCCGCTCCGTGGCCTGGAGCAGGGACTCGTCGCTGAGCAGCGGCAGGAAGGGCTTCGGGCGCTCGGGCCGACTCAGGGGATGGAGTCGGGTCCCACCGCCGCCGGCCATGATGACGGCGTACATGTGGCGGTCATCGTAGCGCCGCGGGAGGGTCGCGGACCGGGCCTCACTGGGCGATGACGACCCACTTGCCTTCCCACACGACCTTGCGCTGCCACTCGTGATAGCGAGTGAAGTAGGACTTGAACTGGGTCGTGGTCAGGTAGCGGTACGGCCACTTGTCCGCCGTCGAGCCCAGCGGCCCGCTGACGTAGAAGCCCAGGATCGTCTTCTTCGTCGGCTCGATCGGGTCATGGCTGGTTCGATAGCCGAGGACGACCCAGGCGTGGGTCCCGTTCTTGATGGTGACACCGACCGGGTCCTTGTACCGCGCGATCGACGCGACGATGTAGTCGAGCGCCTGCTGCTTGTTCGTGTACGCCCGCGGGGCGTACATCGCGGTACCGCGCGAGAAGTAGCGCAGGCCCCACGCCCAGCCCTGCGGATCGTTGCCGCGCGTCCGGTAGTAGTAGCGATTGTGCATGCGGATCTTCTTGTAATAGAACTGCTGGGTCCGGTAGCTGCGGTTGGAGGTGCGGCGAACCAGGTTGACCATGGATTGCGTGGCCGCCGGCACGCACCAGTAGTTGGTGTACTGGCGGACCATCGCCGTCGAGCGGTAGAGGTTGACCTTCGTGATGACCGGCGTGCGGCGCGGCGTCGGGCCGGGCGTCGGCGTCGGGGCCGCGGTCGGGGTCGCCGTCGGGGCCGTCGTGGGTCGCGGCGTCGGGGTGGCGGTGGGGCGCGCGGTCGGGGTCGCCGTGGGCGCCGGGCTCGGTGTCGCGGTCGGGCTGGCCGTCGGGACCGCGGTTGGGGCCGCGGTCGGGTCCGGCGAGGGCGTCGGCGCGGGGGTGGGCTCAGCCGTAGGCGCGGGCGTCGGCTCGGCCGGCGGTTCCTCGGCGGCCGCGACAGCCCACGGCATCGAACCGAGCATCGAGAGACCAAGACCGGCGGCCAGGAGCCAGCGGCGGACGCGGGGCAGGACTTCCCGTCGTGCGTTCATCGGGTGAGCCTACGCCAGCGCGAAACGCCGCCCGGTCCCGGTCGATGGTCCGCGCCCCACCCGCCACGATGGTCCGGCCGGTGCGACGGCGCACCGGCTCAGAAGCTCGGCGGTGTCAGGCAGAAGAGCACGGTGGCCGGTCCATCGCCGTGGTTGGCGTTCCAGTGCGGCAGTCGCGACGGGAACGTGATCGCATCGCCCTCGCGCAGGACGTAGTGCTCGTCCGCCGACCCACAGGTCGAGCACCCCGCTCAGCACCACGACCACCTCCTCGTCCGAGTCGTGGGTATATGGCTCGGGGCCGGTGCCGCCGCCGGCATCGATCGTCGACATGATCACCTGGAGGCGTCCGGCCAGGTTCGACGTGAGGAACTCATCCACGGCCCCGAGGCCCGGGTAGGCGAGCCGCCGGCGGGCCTCTCGGCGGACGACGCGCCCCGTTTCGGCTTCCTCGGCGAAGAGCTGGGCGATCGAGAGGCCGAGCGCGCGGGCGACCCGGTGGACCGTGGCGATCGACGGACTCGTCACGTCGCGCTCGACCTGGGACAGGAAGCTCTCGGTGACGCCGGCACGGTCGGCCACCTCGCGCAGGGTCAGGTGGCGCGCCTGGCGCAGGGAGCGGATGCGGGTCCCCAACTGGAGCTCGGTGACCACGGGCGTCCTCCGGGTCGAGCGCGATCGGCTGCGATTTGCCTGAAGTATAGGTTCAGGACCGCCGTCCATCGTCGCGTTTCGTACAGGCGCACCTGCGAGATTCGCACGGACGGCGCGTTGACGCGCGCTCGGCTCGCCCGTACGATGCAGCGATCCTGTAGCACGGCTACAGCGATGTTGATCAGCGACCGGAACCGATGCGCGAGGACCGCCGTTGACCGCCTCCCTCGACCTCTGACGCCCCCCTCGCGACGAGCGGGAACGCCGGGTCCGTCGCCCCGATCACCGCGGCCGCGGCCGCCCCCGACGTCGAGATCATCGGCGTGACCAAGCGTTTCGGGTCCGTCACGGCCGTCGATGCCATGAACCTCTCGATCGCTCGTGGCACGTTCTACTCGCTCCTCGGACCGTCCGGCTGTGGCAAGACGACGACCCTGCGGATGATCGCCGGATTCGAGCAGCCGACGGAAGGCGAGATCCTGCTGTCGGGCCAGCCGATCGCGGGCGTGCCGCCGTACCAGCGCAACGTCAACACGGTCTTCCAGCACTACGCCCTGTTCCCCCACATGAACGTCGCCCAGAACGTCGGGTACGGGCTGCGCCAGCGCAAGATCGGCAAGGCCGACGAGGAGCGCCGGGTCACCGAAGCCCTCGGTCTCGTGCGCCTCGCCGGCTACGCCAAGCGCCGAACGTGGGAGATGTCGGGTGGGCAGCAGCAGCGCGTCGCGCTGGCGCGTGCGCTCGTGAATCGGCCCACCGTGCTGCTCCTGGACGAACCGCTCGGTGCGCTGGACCTCAAGCTGCGCAAGGAGATGCAGCTCGAGCTCAAGGCCCTCCAGCGTGAGGTCGGGATCACCTTCGTCTACGTGACCCACGACCAGGAGGAAGCGCTCACGATGAGCGACGTGATCGTGGTCATGCGCGATGGTTTGATCCAGCAGCAGGGCGACCCGACCGAGCTGTACGAACGACCGGTCAATCGGTTCGTCGCCGATTTCATCGGGACGTCCAACTTCATCGAAGCGACCGTCGTCGAGCCGCCCGACGAGGAGCGCCGTGTCGTGGTCCGCAGCGCCAAGGGCCTGACCCTGCGGGGTCGGATCACCGACCCGGGGGCGTCGCTGAGCACAGGGGACACGGTCATCGTTGCCTCCCGACCCGAGCGGATGGAAGTCGTTCCGTCAGCGGCCGTCGAGGCGCCAGGGGCGAACACCACCCATGTCCCGGGCCGCATCAAGCAGGGGACCTATCTCGGAGATGAGACTGAATATCGCGTGGAGACCGAGCAGGCGGGCGAGCTGATCGTCCGACATCAAAACGCTACGGGCGCGGGGGGCGCGCCGGGCGTCGGTCCGGGCGACCCGGTGGTCGTCCGGTGGCATGAGGAAGCCAACCTCATCCTCGCAGGCTGAGGAAAGCGAGCGCCCGGCTGGACCGGGAGGAGGAGTCGAAGTGACAGAGCAGGACATCGAGCGTGCCGTCCGTCGTATGTCGAGGACGCCGCTGAGCCGCCGCGGCTTCCTGTATGCCAGCACCATGTCGGCCGCAGCCGCGTTCCTCGCGGCCTGTACCAGCAATGCGACGGGTTCCGCAGCGCCACCGGCGTCGGTAGCGGCCAGCAACCCGCCCGCGGGTGGCCCCAGCGCCTCGACGGGCCCGGCCCCGGCACCGTCCTATGCCACCGAAGGCGCCCTGTTCATGTTCAACTGGGCCGACTACATCGCTGACGCCAACATCGAGGAGTTCAAGGCTCGCTACGACATCGGCGAGTTCACGTACGACATCTATCCGTCGAACGAGGAGCTGCTGACTCGCCTGCAGGGCGGGGCGACCGGCCTGTACGACGTCTGCGCCCCGACCTGCGAGTTCGTCCCGACGATGGCCGATCAGGACTTCATCGTCCCACTGGACATGACCCGGATCCCGAACGCGGCCTTCATCAACCCGACCTTCCAGAATTTCTTCGACCCGGCCGGGCCGCAGGCGAAGTACAACACGTACCAGATCCCCAAGGACTGGGGCACGACCGGGATCTCACTGCGCTCCAAGGTCGTGACCGAGGAGGTCAAGACCTGGAAGGAATTCTTCGAGGTCGCGCCCAAGTACTCGGGTCGGATCGTCGTCGTGAACTCAGCGGGCGACGTCATGACCGCGCCGCTCAAGGCGCTCGGCTATTCACTCAACTCGGTCGACCCGACCGAGCTCGGGGAAGCGCGCGAGCTGCTTCGTGGGCTGGCTCCGCACGTCCTCGTCCTCGACTCGGACACCTACCAGGACAAGCTGCGGACCGAAGAGGCGGTGCTCGGGCTGACCTGGACGGGCGGCATCGATGAGCTCAAGGCCGAGCCGGAGACCGCGGACGTCGTCTACAACGTTCCCGAGGATGGGACGCTGTACTGGATGGACAGCTGGACCATCCTCAAGGACGCCCCGCATCCAGAGGCCGCATACGCCTGGCTCAACTTCATCCATGAGCCGGAGATCCAGGCCGTGGAGACCGAGTCCAACTACTACGCCACCGCCAACGACGAGGCCAAGAAGCTCGTCGACCCGGAGCTCCTGGCCAATCCGACGGTCTTCGTCCCGGACGCAGCGTTCGCCAACCTCGAAGGCGCGAACGACGTGTCGACCGACCCGCTCCGGGTCGAGATCTGGGAAGAGTTCGTCTCCAGCGTCGGCGGCTGAGCGCCGACCCGACCGATCCGCATGACCGCGATCACGCCGGCCGAGGGGACTCGGCCGGCGCGCGGTACCAGGCAGCGGCCGTACCCGCCTGGCCACGGCCCTGCTCGTGCTGCCCGCCACCGCGTGGTACCTGATCCTGCTCGTCCTGCCCCTGGCCCTCGTCCTGCTGTTCAGCTTCGGGGAGCGCAGCTCGATCGGTGGCTACGCCGGCGGCTTCACGCTCGACAACTACGCCACGGTGTTCAAGAACCCGGGACCCTTCATCACGAGCCTGACCCTCGCTGTCCGCCGGGACCGTGCTCTGCCTGCTGGTGGGCCTGCCCCTGGCCTATTTCATCGCGACCCGTGCCGGCGATCGCAAGTCGCTGTTCATCGTGCTGTTGGTCATCCCGTTCTGGACCAGCTTCCTGATCCGCACCTACGCCTGGCTGCTGATCATCGGGCCGGAGGGGGTGGCGGGCTTCGTCGGTGACCTGATCGGCAACCCAGGGTTCAGGATCCTGGGCACGGAGTTCGGCGTGCTCATCGGCATGGTCTACGGCTACCTCCCGCTCATGGTCTTCCCGCTGTACGTGACCCTCGAGCGCATGGACCGCTCACTCGTCGAGGCATCCAAGGACCTGGGTGCCGGTCGCTGGGCGACCTTCCGCCAGGTCACGCTGCCGATCGCCCTGCCGGGCCTCATCACCGGGAGCATCCTCGTGTTCATCCCGATGATGGGCGAGTACGTCATCCCGCAGCTGCTCGGCTACGGTCAGGTCTTCACGATCGGCAACGCGCTCGTCCTGCGCTTCCTCGAGGCGCGCAACTGGCCGGCCGGCTCGGCATACGCCGCGGTCCTCATCCTGGTCATGCTGATCGTGATCACGGCCTACGTGTGGGCCACCAATCGTGGCCGGCAGGGTCGCGACGTGAGCGTCCTGTGAGGCCCGCATGACCGCGCCGGCTGTTCCGATCGCGACCCCGCGGGCCACGCACGGGCGATCCCGAGCGGCGGTCGATCGGGGTGCCTCGCTGGTCGAGGCCTGGCTGCGCGCTCACACCCTGGTCGTCTACCTGTTCCTCTACGTTCCGATCGTCGTGGTCGTGTTCTTCAGCTTCAACAACACGGGACGACGGGTCACCGACTGGGATGGCTTCGGCCTGCGCTGGTACGAGTACGTCCTGACCAACAAGGAGATCCAGCGCTACCTGCTGAACAGCGTGATCGTCGGCGTGGCCACCGCGGTCCTGGCGACGTTCGTCGGCACGATGGCCGCGCTTGGCCTGCAGCGCACGCCGCGCTGGTTCCGACTGCCGTTCGACGGCCTGACCTACACGAGCATCATCGTCCCGGAGCTCGTCATCGCCCTGGCCACCCTGGTCTTCTTCGGCAGCACGATCGGCCGCGAGGGCATCGTGACCTCGTCGACCGGCGTCGAGATCGGGTTCGGCTACCACACCATCGTGAGCGCCCTGACCCTGTTCAACATCAGCCTGGTGCTGCTGCTGGTCAAAGCCCGCTTGTCGAGCATGGACCGGACGATGGTGGAGGCCAGCTACGACCTCTTCGGCACGCCCTGGCGGACGTTCTGGCAGATCACCTTCCCGCAGCTGTTACCGGCCATCGTGGCGGGGTTCCTGCTGTCGTTCACGTTCGCGTTCGACGACTACCTGATCACGACCTTCGTCAACGGCCGCGGGACCTCGACCGTGCCGCTGTACGTGTTCGGCCAGATCCGGCGCGGCGTCACGCCGGCCACCAATGCCGTGGCGGCGTTGATGCTGCTGATCACGCTCGGCATCCTGCTGGTCGGGCAGTTCCTGCTCACCCGCCACGCCCGAAGGTCCGCCGGGCAGCGCGGTGGCGGCGGCGTGGCCGGCATGGTCGCCGAACAGTCCGGCTAGACCCGCGACGGTGCGCTCCCACCCGCTCGACAACGTCGACACCTGGCGCGGGCCGACCGCATCGCAGGCCGCCGGTCTGACCCTGGCCGCCGCGCGGGCCGTGCTCGACGCCGTCCAAGCCGAGGCCCGGGCGCTCGGCGTGGCGATGACCTGCGCGATCGTCGATTCGGGCGACCAGCTCGTGGCGTTCGAGCGGATGGACGGGGCCGACCTCGTCGGCGTCACCCTCGCCCGCGACAAGGCGTTCACCGCCCTGGTCAATCGGATGCCGACGCGCGACCTGGCACCGATCGTGCAGCCCGGGACCGAGTTCTACGGGTACGACTCGGTCGCGGGCGGACGGACGATCGTGTTCGCCGGCGGGATGCCGCTGGAGCGCGACGGCGTGCTGGTCGGCGCGGTCGGCGTCAGCGGCGGGGACGCCGCCCAGGACCAGCGAGCCGTCGAGGCCGGGGTTCAGGGCGTTCGCGGGAGACTAACGAGCCGCACGCACGGTCAGGCGCTGACGGCCGCCGGCTCCGGCAGGCCCGCGTCCGCAGCGAGCAGGGCAGCCTTGTCGGTCCGCTCCCACGGCAGATCCAGGTCGGGCCGGCCGAAGTGGCCGTACGCCGCGGTCTGGCGGTAGATCGGCCGGCGCAGGTCGAGCGCCGCGATGATCGAGGCCGGGCGCATGTCGAAGTGGCGCTCGATGAGGGCCTGGATCTTGTCGTCGTCGACCTTCCCGGTTCCGAACGACTCGACCGTGAAGCTGATCGGGCGGGCGATCCCGATGCCGTACGCGACCTCGACCTCGAAGCGATCGGCGAGGCCCGCCGCGACCACGTTCTTGGCCACCCAACGGGCGGCGTACGCGGCGGAGCGGTCGACCTTCGTCGGATCCTTGCCGGAGAACGCGCCGCCGCCATGACGCGCCATCCCGCCGTACGAGTCGACGATGATCTTGCGCCCGGTCAGGCCGGCATCGCCCATCGGGCCGCCGGTCACGAACCGTCCGGTCGGGTTCACGTGCATGACCGGGTCCGTGTCGCGCAGCTCGCGCGGGATGGTCGGCAGGATCACCGACTCGACGATGTCCGAGCGCAGCCGCTCCGGGCGCACGTCGGGATCGTGCTGGGCCGAGACGACCACCGTGCGAACCCGCTTGGGGACGCCGTGCTCGTACTCGACGGTCACCTGGGTCTTGCCGTCCGGCCGCAGGTAGGGCAGCTGGCCGGACTTGCGGACCTCGGAGAGACGGCGCGCCATCCGGTGGGCGAGTGCGATCGGCAGCGGCATGAGCTCGGGCGTCTCGCGGCACGCGAACCCGAACATCATCCCCTGGTCGCCCGCCCCGAGCTCGAAGGCGGAGGCCGCGTCGTCGCGGACCTCGAGCGCCGCGTCGACGCCCTGGGCGATGTCAGGCGACTGGCCCTTCACGGACACCAAGGTGCCGCAGGTCTGGTAGTCGAACCCGTAGTCGGCCCGGGTGTAGCCGATGTCGCGCACGGTGTCGCGGACGATGGTCTGGAAGTCGATGTACGTGTGCGTCGTGATCTCGCCGAGCACGAGCACGAGACCGGTCGTCGTCGCGGTCTCGCAGGCGACACGGGCGTCCGGGTCGTCCCGCAGGATCTGGTCCAGGATCGCGTCCGAGATCTGGTCGCACATCTTGTCGGGGTGGCCTTCGGTCACCGACTCGGAGGTGAACAGGTAGTGCGCGGCGTCGACGATGCTCACGTGGCGGCTTCTCCGTTTGGGGTTGCCCGGAGGGTATCACCCGAGCGGTGAGGGCCGACGCGGGACCTTCGTCCGGGGTGGGTCAGGCGCCGGCGCGCAAGGCTTCGAGGTCCAGGTCGCGCTCGATCGACCGCAGGGTCTCGTCGTTGATGACTCCGGCATCGCGCAGGCCGATCACGGCCTCCCGCTGGGCGACGAGGACCGCGTTGCGGATCGCCCGATGGTCGAGGAGCTCCTGCTCGGCTTCGTCGACGGTGGCCCCCGCGCTCGGCAGCACATGGCTCGCTTCGTGCTCGTACTCGTCGCGGAGCTGATCGATGAGGGGCAGGTGGTCCGGATAATCGTCCCTGAGCTGTTCGAGACGCTGCAGCGCGGCCTCCACGGCGGCGAGCCGGGCGTGGACCTCCTCCCCGTCCTGCCCGGCGGGCGCCAGCACGCCCAGGTGGCGGATGAGCCAGGGCAGCGTCAGGCCCTGCCCCACGAGGGTCGCGGCGATGACGCAGAACGTGAGGAACAGGATCAGGTCGCGCGACGGGAAGTCCGGCGGCAGGGCGAAGGCCGCGGCCAGCGACACGACCCCGCGCATACCGGCCCACGAGATGATGAACACGGCGCGGGCGGGCGGGTACGGATCGCGCGCCCGCAGGCTCTTGCTGAAGAACCGTGGCAGGTACGTCGCCGGGTAGACCCACACGATCCGGGCGATGATCGCGGTCGCGCTCACCGCCAGGCCCAGGCCCAGCAGCTCCTCGGGAGCGTGGTCCGCGAGGACCGCCTCGAGGATGGACGGCAGTTGCAGCCCGATGAGCATGAAGACGGTGGCGTTGATCAACCAGATGACCGTCTGCCAGACGCCGAAGCCCATGAGCCGTGCGTCGGGTGACAGCACCCGCGCCCCGCGCCGCCCGGTGATGAGCCCGGCGACGACGGTCGCGAGGACGCCCGACACGCCGAATTGCTCCGCGGCGATGTAGGCGGTCGCCGGCGCGAGCAGCGTGACGATGATCTCGATGACGGGGTCGGCCGTGCGATAGAGGGTCCGCGTCACGATCGCGCCGACGATCGCCCCGACCGCGAGTCCGCCGGCCCCGACGACGACGAATGCGACGACGGCGCCCGCCACATCGGAAGCGGCGCTGCCCAGCGAGAAGGCCACCGAGCTGGCGGCGGCCGCCCCGGCGACGACGGCGAGGCGATACACGATCAGGGCCGACGCGTCGTTGAGGAGGCTCTCCCCCTCCAGGATCGTCACGATGCGGCGCGGCACGCCCAGGCGCCGGAAGATCGCCGTCGCGGCCACGGCGTCCGGTGGCGCCACGATCGCCCCGAGCGCGACGGCGGCCGCGACCGGCATGTCGGTCAGCTGCTGGACCAGGAGGGCGACGGCAGCGGTCGTGAACAGGACGAGCCCGATCGCCAGCAGCAGGATCGGCCGCAGGTTGGCCTTGAAGTCCCGGATGGGCGTGAAGTACGCGGCGCCGAAGAGGATCGGCGGCAGGAACAACAGGAACACGACGTCCGGCGCGAGCTCGATGTCGGGGAGGTTTGGCAGCTGGCTCAGCACGATCCCGCCGAGCAGCAGCAGGATCGGGTCGGCGATCCGCAGTCGCCGCGCGACGTAGGTCAGCGCGATCGCGAAGGCGAGCGTGACGAAGAGGAGCTGGATGGAACCCAGGTCATGCGACAGCGCGGGGTCGGTGACGGCGAGGGGCACGATCGAGATGGCCGGTGTCCCGCGCTACCGGGCGGCGACGCGCGTCCGGCCGGCGCGCCAATCGGCGAGACCCGGGACCTCGAGCGGCGGAAGGTCGTCTGCCGGCGTGAAGCCGAACACCGCGCCCAGGAACGAGAGCCGCGCTTCCAGCGTGCGCCGGATGGCGTCGGCGCCGCGGAACCCGTGGCCCTCGCCCTCGAACGCGAGGTAGGCGTGCGGGATGTCGTTGGCCGCGAGGGCCGCGACGATCGCCTCTGCGTGGCGCGGCGGGACCACGTGGTCCTCGAGGCCCTGGATGACGAGCACCGGGCAGGAGATGCCATCGAGGTGGTGGTTCGGGGACCGCTCGCGGTACAGCTCGGCGGCCTCCGGGTACGGGCCGACGAGCCCGTCCGAGTAGCGCGACTCGAACTTGTGGTCATCGTGGACCAGCGCCTCGAGGTCGCCGATGCCGTAGAGGCTGATGCCCGCCGCGAACGTGTCACGGAACGCGAGGGCGGCCAGGGTCGTGTAGCCGCCCGCGCTGCCGCCTTCGATCGCCAGGCGGTCCGGATCGGCGTCGCCGCGAGCCACGAGGTACTGGGCGGCGGCCTCGCAGTCGTCGACGTCCACGACCCCCCAGTTGCCCTCGAGCTCCCGGCGGTACTCGCGTCCGTAGCCGGTGCTGCCGCCGTAGTCGACGTCGACCACGGCGATGCCCCGACTCGTCAGCAGCTGGATCCCGAGGTCGAGCGCATTGGGGGCGTGCGACGTGGGACCGCCGTGCGAATGGACCAGGAGCGGCGGCAGCTCCCCGTCGGGGGCGGCCACGTCCGGGTTCGTCGGCCGGTAGAAGAGGCCGTGGGCGATGCGCCCGCCGGCGCTCGGGAACGTGATCGGCTCGGCCACCGACGTCCAGGCTGGGTCGATGGCCGCCGTGCTGGAGCGCCGCAGCACCCCGGTCGGTGCCAGCGTCGTCGGATCGAGCGCGACGAGCATCGACGTCTCGGTGGGCGATCCAGCGATCGCCAGGATCGAACCCGCGCCGGCGCGCAGGCGCGCGATATCGGTGAACGGGGACTCCAGCTCGCCGGCGAGGCGACCCGGAGCGACATGGAAGATCCGATCCCGGCCCCGGGCTCGCCCGACAGCCACGATCGACCCGTCGGGCAGGAAGCCGTACGTCGAGCGATCGAACACCCAGGCCGGCTTCGTGAACTCCGCCTCCAGCGGCGCGAGCGGCTCCAGCCGCGGCCCCTCGACGAGGCGATAGAGGTTCCACCACCCGCTCCGATCGCTGACGAGGTGGAGGACCCCGTCCGGCGACCATTCGGGCTGGACGATCGATTCGTCCAGGCCGCCGGCGGCGAGGTCGGAGGGATCCAGGTAGCCGTCGGCCCGGACCGGCGCGATCCGCAGGCGGGTCGAATCCCAGGGCATGTCGGGGTGGTCCCATTCGAGCCAGGCGAGCGTCGTCCCGTCCGGTGAGAGGCGCGGCGCGGCGAGGAAGTCCGGCCCTTCGACCAGGATCCGCGGCGCTCGCTCGCCGTCGAGCGGCACCTCCACGATCGCCGCGACCGCCTCGCCGTCGCCCGTGTGGTCCTCGCGCACGGCCAGGAACCGACGACGGCCCGGGTCGAAGCGCAGGTCGGCGTATCGGTAGTCGCCCTCCGGCGTGATGGGCACGGGCTCGGTGGCGCCCGGATCCAGGCGATACAGCCGCCCGTCGGCACGGTTCGAGAAGGCGACCGTGCCACCGGCGACCGTGTACGACCCGCCGCCGTACTCGTGGACGCGGTTTCGGACATCGAACGGCGCGGGCGTCACGTCCTCGGTCGTGCCGTCGACCCCGCGTCGCACGAGGACGCTGCGGCCGGCCTCGGCGGGCCGGCTCTCGATCCAGTACGTCTCGTCGCCATCGATCCAGGGCTCGCTGAGCCGGACGGTGTCGCCGAGCAGGTCCTCGATCCGGATCGGCGACGGCCAGCTGCCGTAGGGCAGCCGCGGCCGCTCGTCGGGCTGGTCGTCGGAGGGAGTCGCGTCGGCGGTCGACGCGAATCGATCGTCGGTCATCTCGGGAACCCTACCGCGTTCCGCCGGGATGCCGATCCGTCGGTCGCGAGCGGGCTACGTTCCGTGCTGCCAGGACGAGACGTAGTCGGCCTGCTCGGCGGTCATCGGCTCGAGCTCGATGCCGAGCGCGGCCAGCTTGAGCCGCGCGACCTCGGCGTCGATCGCCTCGGGGACGACGTAGACCATGGGCTCGAGCTCGGCGTGGTGCTGGGCGACGTACTCGGCGCACAGCGCCTGGTTCGCGAAGCTCATGTCCATGACCGCGGCCGGGTGGCCCTCGGCCGCTCCGAGGTTGACCAGGCGGCCCTCGGCGATGAGGTTGAGCTTCTTGCCGCCCAGGTCGAACTCCTGGACGTTCTCGCGCACCTCGCGCACGTGGCCCTCGGCCATCGCGCGCAGCGCGGCCAGGTCGAGCTCCGCATCGAAGTGGCCCGAGTTGGCCATGATCGCGCCGTCCTGCATGGCCTCGAAATGCTCGCGGCGGAACACGTTGAGGTTGCCGGTCGCGGTCACGAACAGGTCACCCCAGGCGGCGGCGTCGCCGTGGCTCATGACCGCGAACCCGTCCATCAGCGCCTCGAGGGCGCGGACCGGATCGACCTCCACGACCGCGACGTGGGCCCCGTGGCCGTCCATCCGCGACGCGATCCCCTTGCCGACCCAGCCGTAGCCGGCGACCACGACCTTGCGGCCGGCGATGAGGATGTTCGTGGCGCGCAGGATGCCGTCGAGCGTGCTCTGGCCGGTCCCGTAGCGGTTGTCGAAGAGGTGCTTGGTCTGGGCCTCGTTGACCGCCACGACCGGGAAGCCGAGGGCCTTGTCGGCGGCCATCGCCTTGAGCCGGATCACGCCGGTCGTGGTCTCCTCCGTGCCCGCCAGGACCTCCTTGACCTGGTCGGGCCGCTCGCTGTGGAGGAGCGAGACGAGGTCGCAGCCGTCGTCCATCGTGATCTGCGGACGCGTGTCGGCGACGCTCTTGAGATGGTCGTAGTACGTGTCGCGGTCCTCGCCGCGGCGGGCGAACGTCGCGATGCCGTACTCGGCCACGAGCGCGGCCGCGACATCGTCCTTGGTCGAGAGCGGGTTCGAGGCCGCGAGCACGACGTCCGCGCCGCCCGCCTTGAGCGTGCGCATGAGATTGGCCGTCTCGGTCGTGACGTGCAGGCACGCCCCGATGCGCAGGCCCGCGAGCGGCTGTTCGCGCTCGAAGCGCTCGCGGATCAGGCGCAGGACGGGCATCTCGCGCTCGGCCCACTCGATGCGCCGGACGCCCTCCTCGGCCAGGCCGAGGTCGGTCACGTCGTGGGCGGGCAGGATGGCGGCGTCGGTCATCGGGGGTCGGTCTCCTTGCGGGCGAAGAGGCGGCGCAACGGCGCCGTGATGTCGGGCCAGGGCGAGCCAAGGCGATGGATGAGGCGCTCCTCGAAGCGCGCGTGCTCGATGTAGCCCAACCGTCGATAGGCATTGATCGCGGGCGGGTTGTCCGCCCGGACGTTGAGGACGATCTGGTCGCACGACCGCAGGAGTTCGGCGGTCACGGCACCCGTGACGGCGGTCGCGAAGCCGCGGCCACGATAGTCGAGATGGGTCAGGACGTTGCCGACGACCGCGAGACGGGCCGAGGGGCTGACCACGTGCGTGCCGGCCGCCGACACGAGCTGGCCGTTGACGCGCATCCCGTAGTAGACCCCGTCGGCGATCGCGCCCGGACGGCAGCCACGAGGCGAAACCGAGCTGGTAGAGCCGGTTGAGCTCCCCGATCTCGACGGGCAGCAGCCGCTGGACCGTCGCCGGATACGGCCGGAACCGCGCTCGATCGACCCACATCCGGACCATCTGCGGTCCGGGATCCACGCGGTAATGGGCCTCGACGGCGGGGAGCATCATCGTGCGAGCGGCGATGTACGCGGCTCGCGGGCGGATGACGTCGCGGAGCACCGCGCTGATGCCATCGGGCCGGCCCAGGACGAACAGCGGCTGCGGGGTGGGGCCGGTGTACTCCATCCCGACCGCGATGAGCTCGTCGCCGTCGTACGCGGCGCCCCAGCGCGTGCGCGCGAACTCGCGCTCCTCGAGGTCGCAGATCGCATAGGCCGCGTACAGCCGGTCCTGCCCCAGGAATGAGTAGAGCAGGTCGCGATCCGTGGTCTGGCGGGCGATGGCGGCGGGGCGGCGGCTGATCGCGATGGTGGCCATCAGGACTCGACCGCGGCGGGCGTGGGGGGCGGCGCGGGCTCGCGGACTCGTCGGCCGGCGCGGGCTCGGCGGACGTCGCGGCGACCGGCGCGACGGGCGCGACCGCCGCCGCCGACACGGCCGCGAATCCCGGCGCCGACTTGCGCCGCAGCTCGCGGCGGGCGACGGCCTCGGCGAGGCCCTCCTGGTACGGGGCCCGGATCACGCCCTCGTCGCTGACGATGCCGGTGATGAGGTCGGACGGGGTCACGTCGAAGGCGGGATTGCGGACCTCGGTGTCCGGCGGGGCGATGCTCACGCCGCGCACGAACAGGACCTCGTTCGCCTTGCGCTCCTCGATCGGGATCGACGCACCGTCGGGCGTGGCGAGGTCCACCGTGCTGATCGGTGCCACGAAGTAGAACGGGATGCCGTGCCGAGCCGCCAGCACGGCCAGCGTGTAGGTCCCGACCTTGTTGGCCGTGTCGCCGTTGGCGGCGATCCGGTCGGCCCCGACGAGGATGACGTCCACCTCGCCGTTCGCCATCAGGTGACCGGCGGCCACGTCCGGGATCAGCGTGTGCGGAACGCCGGCCTGGGCCAGCTCCCAGGCGGTCAGCCGCGCGCCCTGCAGGTACGGTCGGGTCTCGTCGACCCAGACGTGCACGGCCCGCCCGGCGTGGTGTGCGGCCTGGACGACGCCGAGGGCGGTCCCGAACTGGCCGCATGCCAGGGGCCCGGTATTGCAATGCGTGAGGATCCGCAACGGCCGGTCCTCCGGGAACGTCAGTTCCTCCAGGCCGAACGTCGCCAGGCGACCGTGATCCTCGGTCGTCTCGAAGACGATCGTATCCGCCTCGGCGCGCATCGCGTCGGCGATGGCATCGCCGTCCTCGGACAGGTCGCCGACCGCCTCGTACGCGGCCATGACCCGCTCGACCGCCCAGCGCAGGTTGACCGCGGTCGGGCGTGCGTTGATGAGCGTCTTCGCCGCACCACGGAGCGTCGCGCGGCGCGCGTACGGACGCGTGGTCCGGGCCTTCTCCGCCGTGAGCGTCAGCCCGATCGCCCCGACCTGGCCGATGGCCGGTGCGCCGCGCACGATCATCTCCCGGATCGCGAAGGCGGTCTCCGATGCCGTCCGGGCGCGGTACTCCTCGAGCACGTCCGGCAACTTGCGCTGGTCGACGAGGTGGAGGACCCCGGGCGTCTCGCGGAACGGCGTCCGGAACCCGGTCGGCGCGGCGGGTACGGCCGGTACGGCCGCGGCCCCACCGATCGCCACGGAGCTCGGATCGAGGATCGCGCTGGCGGCCTCCGCGGAGACGCGCTGGATCGCCTGTGCGGCGCCGACCACGCCCGCCGCGCCGTGGAACAGGTCACCGGCGAACTGCCGGAAGAAACGCCGCCGGGCCAGGTCGGCGCCCTCACCCGGCGGAACCACGGGGTCCGCTTCGGGGGGTCGGGTATCGGTCGGATCGGTCAAATCGCGTGGGGCCTCGAGCGGATCGTCAGTACTGGATGACGCTGGTGACCCGGCGTCCTTCCAGGCGGTCGCGTCCCTTGAGGAAGCCGAGCTCGACCAGGAAGCCCAGGCCGACGACCTCACCCTTGAGTCGCTCGATGAGCTCGATCGTGCCCTTGACGGTGCCACCGGTCGCGAGCAGGTCGTCGACGATGAGCACCTTCTGGCCCGGCTGGACGGCGTCGCGATGGATCTCGAGCGTGTTGGACCCGTACTCGAGGGCGTACTCGACGGTGATCGTCTCGGCCGGCAGCTTGCCGAGCTTGCGGACAGGCACGAGGCCGGCGTCCAGCTGGTAGGCCATCGGGCGAGCTGAAGATGAACCCGCGCGACTCCATCCCGACGACGATGTCGATGTGCTCGTCCTTGTACGGCTCGAGCATCAGGTCGATCGCCTCCTTGTAGGCGGCCGGATCCTTGAGCAGGGTCGTGATGTCGTAGAACAGGATGCCGGGCTTCGGGAAGTCGGGGATCTCGCGGATCTTCTCTCGGAGCGACTCGGCGGACATCGGCTGGAGACCTCGGAGCGGGTCGGTGGATGGACGGTGGTGATGGCGGAGTGAAGGCGACGGGATCACGGTCGGCGAACGACCCCCCGGGCCAGCGGAAAGTCTACCGCAGGCGAACCGGGCCGCCGCACGCTCAGGGGCCGGTGACCGGAACGGGGCTCGCGGCCGTGGCCCCCCGTTCGGCGACCCGCAGCCGGCTGCTGAGGATCAGCCCCAGCGTCGCCACCGCGATCGCGACGGCGAACCCGACCAGCAGGCCGCGGAACGGCGTCCCGGCGTCGCGGACGGCGGCCGCCACGGCCGCCCCGGTGATGCCCGTCCCCAGGGCGGTCCCGAGCGAATCCGTCAGCGACAGCGCCGACGACGCTCGGCCCTGCTCGGCGCCCGACGCCTCACGCAGGACGATCAGCGCCAGCGGCGAGTAGGCAAGGCCCATCCCCAGGCCGGCCAGGCCCACCGTGGGGATCGCCAGCCAGGGCGAGAACTGGGGATACAGGACGACGAGGAACGTCGTGAGGCCGGCGATGAGGACGGCGATCCCGGCCTGCACGAATCGCTCGGGCGGGTAGCGCGTCGAGAGGCGCGCCTGGATCCACGAGCCGGTGGTCCAGGTGAGCGTCGCGGCGGTCAGGCTGATCCCGGCCGCGGTCGCGCTCAGCCCGCGCCATTCCACCAGGGCCAAAGCGATGTAGGCGTCGACGGCGAAGAACGCGAAGGTGATGATGCCGCGGATCAGGACCGCGGCCGGCATCCCGCGTGCGGCGCGCAACGTCCCAGGTGGCGTCAGCCGGCGGAGGGCCAGGATCGCCATGGCAGCCCCGATGGTCCCCAGCACGACCAGCAGCACCGGATCACCACTGGTCAGACCTCCGAGCAGCAGCCCCGTACCGGCGGCAACGAGGAGCGCCAGCGGGAGCCGCTCGCGCAGCGTCGCAGCGGCCGCCGACGGCGCACCCGGCCCGACCCGCCGTACCTGCGGGTAGGCGATCCCGGCCGAGATCGCGATGAGCGGGAGCAGGCCAAGGAACACCCAGCGCCAGCCGATGGACTCGCCGACCGCGCCGGCGATGGCCGGCCCCAGGAGACCGGGCAGCACCCACGCCGTGGAGAGCGTCGCGAACATCTGCGGCCGGAGCCGCTCCGGAAGGCTGCGGCCGATCGCGACGTAAGCGATCGGCGGAACCGTGCCGGCCCCGAGCCCCTGGAGGAACCGCCCGGCCACGAGCACCTCCATCGACGGCGCGAGGCCACCGACGATCAAGCCGACCGCGAACAGCCCGATGCCGACCGCGAAGGGCCGACCCAGTCCTCGCCGATCGATGATCCCGCCGACCACCACGATGCCGATGAGCGAGCCGAGCATGAACGACGTGAAGACCCAGCCGTAGAGCTCGAGGTTGCCCAGTTCTCGCGCGACGATCGGCATGATCGTCGAGACGGCCAGCGCCTCGAACGCGACCAGGGTGACCGTGAGGACGAGCCCGGCGGTGAGGTTTCGGCGACCAGCCGTCCACAGGCCGCGGCCGTCATCGACTGGCCCCGGGGCGCGTCCGGGGCGCTCCGGGTCTTGGCTCACTGACATGGTCCAAGTCTGCCACCGACGGGCGTCGGTCGGCGCGGGACGCCCGATCAGCCGACCGTGACCTCGGTCTCGCGCTGCACGCCGAGTCGGGCCACGACCGCCTGGGTCAGCTGCCAGGCCTTCGCCGCTTGCGGGGCCCGGATGCGGACCTGGTTGCTCGCGAAGGTGACGTCCGACGGCCTGACCCCGGGCAGCCCGCCGTCCCCGAGCAGGCGCATCGCGGCGGAGCGGGTCAGCGACGCGCCGAACCGCACGACGAGCCAGCCCTCCTCGCGGGAGATGGAGCCGATGCCTGCGGCTTCCGCGGCCAGCCGCAGCTCGGCCACCTCGATGAGACGCGTGACCGGGGTCGGCATCGGGCCGAACCGGTCCGTGACCTCCTGCCGGAACGCCGCGATGTCGCCGGCGCTGCGGGCCTTGGCGAGGCGTCGATACAGCTCGAGCTTCTGGGCCTCGTCGGGAACGTAGTCGTCGGGCAGGTGCGCGTCGATCGGCAGGTCGACCACGGCCTGCGGCGCCTCGACGATCGGGGCGCGGCCCTCCCGGCGGGCCTTCTGCCCCTCGACCGCCTCCGCCAGCATCCGCGAGTAGAGATCGAACCCGACGGCGGCCATGTGGCCCGACTGCTCCCCGCCCAGGATGTTGCCGGCTCCCCGGATCTCGAGGTCGGACAGCGCGATCTGGAACCCTGCCCCGAGCTCGGAGGCGTTGAAGATGGCCTGCAGCCGCTTGCGCGCCTCGTCCGACAGGCGCTCGCGGCGTCGATACAGCAGGTAGGCGTAGGCCCGTCGCGACGACCGGCCGACGCGCCCGCGGAGCTGGTAGAGCTGCGCCAACCCGAGCGTGTCCGCGCGATCGATGATGATCGTGTTCGCGTTCGGGATGTCCAGGCCCGACTCGATGATCGTCGTGCACACGAGCACGTCCGCCGCCCCGTCGGCGAACGCGATCATGACCTTCTCGAGGGCGCCCTCGGGCATCTGCCCGTGCCCGACGACGAAGCGCGCGTCGGGAAGCAGGCGTCGCAACTGCTCGGCCTGCGCCTCGATCGTCTCGACCCGGTTGTGGACGTAGAAGACCTGCCCACCGCGGTCGAGCTCGCGCAGGATCGCGTCGCGGACCAGCCCGGCGGAGGCCTCGGCGACGCGGGTCTGGATCGGCAGCCGGTCCTCCGGAGGCGTCTCGATGACGCTGAGGTCGCGGATCCCGGCCATCGCCAGGTTCAGCGTTCGCGGGATCGGCGTCGCCGAGAGGGTCAGCACGTCGACCTCGCGGCGGAGCTGCTTGAGCTTCTCCTTGGCGGCGACCCCGAACCGCTGCTCCTCGTCGACGACGACGAGGCCGAGGTCCTTGAACTGGACGTCCTTGCTCAGCAGGCGGTGCGTGCCGATGACGATGTCGACCGTGCCGTCGGCGAGCCCATCGATCGTGGCCGCCTGCTCCTTGGCCGACACGAACCGCGACAGGATCCGGACCTCCAGCGGGAAGGCGGCGAACCGCTGGCTGAACGTCGCGTGGTGCTGGGCGGCGAGCACGGTCGTCGGGACGAGCACGGCGACCTGCTTCCCGTCCTGGGTCGCCTTGAACGCGCCGCGCAGCGCCACCTCGGTCTTGCCGTAGCCCACGTCGCCGACGACGAGCCGGTCCATCGGCTGCTGGCGCTCCATGTCCGCCTTGACCTCCGCGGAGGCCCGCAGCTGGTCGATGGTCTCCTCGTACGGGAAGGACGCCTCCATCTCCCCCTGCCACGGCGTGTCGTCGTTGAAGGCGTGGCCCTGGGCGGCCGTCCTCGTCGCGTACAGGGCCAGCAGCTCGTCGGCGAGATCCGCGACCGCCTTGCGGACCCGCTGCTTGGCGCGCAGCCACTCGGCGCCACCGAGCTTGCTGAGCTGTGGCCGCTCCCCGCCGGCGTAGCGCGTGACGCGCGCGATCTGCTCGACCGGCACGAAGATCCGGTCGCCGCCGGCGAACGAGAGCTCGAGGTAGTCGCGCTCCTCCCCTTCCCCGCCGCGACGCAGCATCTGCTCATAGCGCGCGACGCCGTGATCGATGTGGACCACGAGGTCACCGGGCGAGAGCCGCTCCAGGATGTCGCGTGGGACGACCCGCCGGAGCGCCTTCGGCCGGCGGACGCGAACGGTCCCGAACAGCTCGCGGTCCGTGACGAACACGAGACCGTCCGGCCCACCCACGAACCCGCCGTTGAGGCTGCGTCCGACCAGCGCGATCGCCCCGGGCGGTGGCGGCTCCTCGATCCGCTCCACGACGGCGACCGGGTGGCCCGCCTCCTCGAGGATCTCGGCCAGGCGCGGCGCCTGGTCGGAGGCGAGCACGATGCGGCCGCCCTCCTCCCCCCAGCGGGTGACCGCCTCGTCGAGGCGCGTCGCGCGGCCGAGCGGCAGGACCGGCTCGCGCCAGCCGAACATGTCGCCCGAGCTCTTGCCGCCCGAGGCCATCGCCACGCCCGCCGGTGGCTCCGATTCCCACGTCAGCTCGAGGGTCCGCGACCCGACCAGCCGGCTCTTCCAGTCCCGCGGCGGGAGGTAGGTCGATGGCCAGTCCTTGGTCAGCTCGCCGGCCTCCACCAGCTCGGCGCGCCGCTCATCGGCCTGCCGCCACAGGAAGGCGGCGGCCTCGGCGAGATCGCCCGGCTCGTCGAGCACGAGGAGCGTCCCGGGATCCACGTGATCGAGCGCGGTCGCGGGCGCCAGCTGGGCGGCCCAGACCTCGGCCGCGTCGCCGACGGCCATCGCCCGGGATGCGCCGGCCGCGACCGGGCGGAGCGGGTCGTCCGCGGAGCCTTCGAAGCGGGCGAGGTCCGTCCCGAGCCGCTCACCGAGCCGCGACACCGCCTTGCCGAGCCGCTCGCGGATCGCGGCCACGCCCCCGGTCGGGAGCAGGAACTCCGACGCGGGCAGGAGGACGATGCGCTCGACCGCCCCGGTCGTCCGCTGGTCGGTCGGGTCGAAGGCCCGCAGCGAGTCGATCTCGTCACCGAAGAACTCGATCCGGATCGGGGAGCTCCATCGACGGCGGGAAGACGTCCACGATGCCGCCCCGCCGCGCGAACTCGCCACGCCCGGCGACCTCGGTCACGGGCGAGTAGCCGAGGTCGAACAGGTCGCGCAGGAGCTGGTCCTGGTGGAGCCGCGCACCGACGCGCAGCTCACGCGGCTCGGCCGGCAGGTCGTCGGGCGCGATCGTGTGCTGGAGCAGGGCCTGGACGCTGGCGACCAGCACGCGAGCGCCCGCCGCTGCGCCAGGCCGCCAGGGCGGCGACCCGGGCCGCCGTCTCGTCCGCCACGAGCTCGCTTCGCTCGTACGCCAGGGCGGTCCGCGGCTCGAGGACCGCGACGGCGGCCGCGTCGCCCAACCAGGCGCCGAGCTCCTCGGCCACGCGGTCGCCGATCTCGGCGTCGCGGGCGATCCAGACGAGTGGCTCGCCGATCGCGATGGCGGCCGCCAGGTACGACTTGGCACCGTGCGGGCACGGCGACGAGCCCGGCGTGTCGCCCGACCCGCCCGATGTCGGCCGGGCTCCCGAGTCGTTCCCGCAGCGCGCCGAACGTGCCCGTCGCAGCGAGCAGCGGCGGCAGGCCGGCGAGGTCCGGCAGGCGATGACCCGCGCCGGTGCGCGGCGCCGATCCCGCGGTGCCCGTGCGGGCGGCGGCGGCCCGTCGGGCCTTCGCGGGCGATCTCCCGGTCGGAGCCTCGCTCCTTCGCGCATCCTCGACCTCGGCGTCCACCGCGCCGATATCGAAGTCGATGGCGTCCTCGTCCCGGACGCGTGGGTGGCGCGCCGCGAAGTCCTTGGCGACCTGCTCGGCGATGCGGCGGTCCCGCCCGCGCCGGCCGCGCAGGGGCGGCGTGGTCGATTCAGGCATCGGCCGACTTGTCCTTGCGCTGCAGGACGCGACGCCATCCGGTCTTCGTCCGGCGGACGCCGTTCTCGTCCGGCGGCCCGTCGACCTCGCCCGGAGCGGCGAGCCGATCCGCGTCCGCCTCGCGCAACTGGAACGTGTTGAAGCGGTTGGACGCCTTGCTCGTGCCGTCGCGCGCCCATCCCTCGACGGCATCGGCGGCCGCGTCGAGCAGCTCGTCGAGGCGCTGGACCTCGTCCGGCGCGAACTTCGAGAGCACGTGGTCACGCCCGTTGCGGGCCGGATCGCCGATCCCCACGCGCAGGCGGCTGAACTTCTCGGTGCCGAGCTCGTCGATGATCGAGCGCAGGCCGTTGTGCCCGCCGTGGCTGCCCGCCTCGCGGAAACGCAGCTTGCCGAACGGCAGCGCGAAGTCGTCCGCGACGATGAGCAGGTCAACGAGTGGAGCGTGCTCGCGCTGCAGGACCTTGCGGACCGCCAGGCCCGACTCGTTCATGTAGGTCAGCGGCTTGACGAGGGTCAGGTCCAGGCTGCGATAGCGCCCGCCGACGACGTTGGAGTTGTCGCGCCGGCGCCCACGGCCATCCCAGCCGGCCCGCTCGGCGAGCCGATCCATGACCAGCCAGCCGATGTTGTGGCGGGTCCCGGCGTATTGCGAACCCGGGTTCCCGAGACCGACGACGACCTTCAACGATTCCTCCGCGGACAGCACGTTGTGGCCCGAATCCCGTCCGGCCGCGACGCGCAGCGTCGCCTGGGTGACCGGCGGGAGGGCCGAGGGAGGATGGTACCCGGCTGAGCGCGGTCGCGCCGGGCAGGCACGACCGCCCGGCCGTCTATGCCCCGGCGGGCAACGGCCTGACCGTCGGGCTCAGCAGGCGACGCTCCAGCGCCCGCATCGCGGCCTCCTCGTCGGGGTCGGCGTGGTCCCAGCCGCAGACGTGCAGGACGCCATGGGTGACGAGCAACCGCAACTCGTCGGCGGCGGACCAGCGGACGTCGCCGGTGTGGCCGCCACGGCCCGACGCGGCTTGTTCGATAGCCCGCTCCACCGACACGACGATGTCGCCGAGATGCAGCCGGCGGCCCGGCGGCAAGGCGAAGAACGGCGCTCCGGCGCCCGGCGCCGTCGTCCGGCCGGGATGCGGCGGGAACACCTCGGGCGGGACCAGCGGGAACGACAGCACGTCCGTCGGGCCGTCCACGCCCATGTGCGTCGCGTTCAACCGGGCAAGCTCCGCGTCGTCGGCCAGGATCAGCCCGATCGACGCCGGGGCGGGCGCCCCAGCGGCCTCGAGCGCCGCGGCCACGACCCTGCCCAGGGTCGCGCCACCCAGCGGCGACCGGACGCCGTCGCGGACGTCGAGGTCGATCCGCCACGGTGGTCGATAGATGGGCCGGGTCACGAGGCGGGCGTATCTCCTCCGCCGGCGATGCCCGGGCCGCCCGCGATGTCAGCCCCGCCCGAGCCGCCAGCCGCCGCGACTCGCCGCGACTCCAGCTCCACGACGGTGTTCTGCGGGTACGCGATCCGCGTGTGGTACATGCCCAGGAGCTGCTCCACGAACGCGTTCCGGATGCGCTCCAGGTCGCGCAGCGTCAGGTCGCACTCGTCGAACTGTCCATCGCTGATGCGCTCATCGATGATCCGCGCGACCATCGCCCGGATCGCCGGCTCATCGCGCGCCGCCAGGGACCGAACGGACGCCTCGACGCCGTCGGCCAGCATGATCAGGGCGGCCTCGCGGGTCTGCGGCTTCGGACCCGCATGCCGGAACCGGCGCTCGTCGACGACCTGGGCGGCCTTCTCCCCCTGGGCGGTCAGCAAGCCGCCGTACGGCTCGGCCGCTCGCTCGCGGGCCCGGGCGAAGAAGTAGCTCATGATCGCCGTCCCGTGGTGCTGCGGGATGAACGCGATCAGGGCCTTCGGGAGCTTGGCGGCGTACGCGGTATCGATGCCGTCCGCGACGTGCTGTTTGAGGACCTGGGCGCTCACCTCGGGCTCGAGCTGGTCGTGGATGTTCTCGCCACCCGCCTGGTTCTCGATGAAGGCGAGCGGGTTCGAAAGCTTGCCGACGTCGTGGTAGTAGGCGGCAACGCGGGTCACGAGCGGATCGGCACCGATCGCCTCGGCGGCCCGTTCGGCCAGGTTCCCGACCATCAGCGAGTGGTGGTACGTGCCGGGCGTCTCGACCAGGAGCCGCCGCAGCAGCGGCTGCGACGGATTCGCGAGCTCGAGCAGCTGGAAGACCGTCAGGATCCCGAACACCGAGCCGAGCACGGCGAACGTCCCGACCGCCGCGACCGAGGACCCGATCGCCGCCGCCGCCGACGCGAACCACAGCTCGAGGACTCCGCGGATGTCGCGCGCGCCGAGCAACGAGAAGATCGACACGACGACCATGTTGACGACGAAGACCGCGATCGCGGCCTGGACGAACACCTGCAGCCGGTCGCCCTTGCGGACCGCGATGATGCCGGCCATGCCGCCCAGGAAGGTGTACGACGCGAACTCGAGGGAGTTGCCGTTGAGGGCGCCACCGATGATCGCGATGACGGCGATGACGATCGTCGCCACCGATGCATCGAGCAGGATCGCCAGCAGCATCCCGATGGCCGCGGTCGGCAGGAAGTAGCCGAGGATCGCGCGTCCGGCCGTGATCTTGAGCGCCAGCGTCGTCCCGGCGAGCAGCAGCCCGATCAGGAAGATGACGTTGTTGCGGTGCCAGAGCGTCGGGCGGAAGCGCCAGATCCAGGCCAGCAGCATCGCGACGACGAGGATGGACAGCATCAACCACCCCGCGAAGCTCGCGAGGTCCGGGGCGTTCACGCCGATGCCGAGCGCGCCGATCGTCTCGATGTCCGCAGCGTCGAGGCGCTTGCCGTTGGGGATGACGATCTCGCCTTGGGCGACGCTGACCCGGACCGGGTCGACGGCCGCCGCGGCCGCGTCGCGCGCACCGTCGGTGAGGGCCTGGTCGAACGACGAGTTCGGAACGATGAGTGGGGAGATCAGCTCGGCCGCAAGCGTCCGCTCGACCGCGTCGAGGCCACCGGCCATCTTTCCGGCGAGTTGCGTCCGCGTCTGCGCGACGTCGGTCTCGCGCAATTCGAGGAGCAACGTTCGCTGGAGCACCTGGCCTGCCTGGGTCCGGACCTCCGCCCAGCGGGCGGGGTCGAGCGCGACGAGGGTCGCTCCGCGCGTCCTCGGACAGATCCGGGATCGCGACCTCGAGCAACGAGGCCCGCTCCTCGGGCGTGAGGTCCGCGCCGAAGGCGGTATCGACCCGGTCGATCCGTGTCTCGAAGGCCGTCGCCTGTTCCGCTGCGATCGCGATCGCGGCGTCGGTCGTGTACGTGTACTGGGGCGGGACCGCATCGCGGGCGTCGGTTCGCGCCTGCTCGGTGCGGACCTCGCTGTCGAACGTGGTCGCGCGCGGTGCCGTGATGTCGGTTCGGGCGATCTCCCCAGGCGTGTACTGGAAGGTCTCCTCGGGCAGGATGTCGGCCCCGAGGATCGCGGTCATGACCATCACGAGGATGCCCGCGGCCACGCCGAGGCGCGTCGCATCGCTGCGCGTGAACCGCGCGATCACCGGGGCTCGGTGGATCAGCATCGGACGGCGCTCGGGCGGTTCAATGCGGGCTCCGGTCGTGCGCGGCAAGGTCCGCCTGGGCGAGCCTGCTAGCCACGAGGCCGCTGACGATCTTGCCGTCGGCGCGGCCACGGATACGCGGCGAGAGCCAGCCCATGACCTTGCCCATGTCGCGCGGGTTCGTCGCGCCGGTCGCGGTCACGGCTTCCTCGACGAGCGATGCGATCTCGGCCTCGCTCAACGCGGCGGGCAGGTACTCGTCGAGGATCGCGATCTCCGCCTGCTCCTTCGCGGCGAGGTCGTCGCGTCCGGCCTTGGCGTACGCGTCGACCGACTCGCGGCGCGTCTTCACCTCGCGGGTGAGGACGGCCAGGAACTCGTCGTCGGTCAGCGGCTTCTGGTTGCGCTTCTCGACGTTGTACGCGGCATTGGCCGCCATGCGCAGGACGTCGCGGCGCAGCGCGTCACCGCTGCGCATCGCAGCGGTGATATCGGTCTGGACTCGATCACGAAGGGACACCGTTGATGGCTACCTCGGGCGGTCGTTCAGCAACGCCCGTGGGGCCGCAGTGGTTCCGGTCGATGCGGGTGACCCCGCTCAGCCGGCCTGCGTTCGGGCGTTCTTCTTGCGCTTGGCTTCCTTGCGCTTCCGCTTCACGGAAGGCTTCTCGTAGTGCTCGCGGCGGCGAGCCTCGGCGAGGATGCCGCTCTGCTGGATCTTCTTGTTGAAGCGGCGCAGGGCGCTTTCGAACGTCTCGTTCTCTCCCACTCGGACTTCAGCCAATCGGTGTTCACCTCCTCCGACCCGGGTCTCGTTCTCGTTCACGTCCTGCGCGCGGCCGGCCGGCTGGACGTGTGCTCGACGGGGGGCCGCCAGAGCCGCCGGAGTCTACCCGAGGGTCTCAGGCTGGGTCAAACGGGCCGGGAGCACGCTTCGAACGGCCGGATCGCCGTTCCGCAGTGTCACGTGATCGCCCCGATGGCGTCGTCGTAGCATTCGACGACCCGCCCGAGGATTCCGTTCGTGCCGATGACCCTGATCGACCTGCTCGAGCGCGCCGTGACCCGCTTCGGCGATCGGCCGGCGCTTGGCCTGCGGTCTGACGATGGCTCGGGCGCGCACTGGTCGTACCGCGATCTCGATCGCCGCGCGCGGATCGCCGCCTGGCGGCTCCGGGCGCTGGACCTCGAGCCCGGCGATCGGATCCTGACCTGGAGCCCATCGAGCCCGGAGCTGCCGGCCGCCTATTTCGGGGCGATGCACGCCCGCCTCGTCATCGTGCCGCTCGACCTGCGGATGTCGATGGACGCGGTGGCCACCATCGTCCGCGCTTCGGGGGCCCGCCACCTGATCCTGGGAACGGGTCGTGACGCGCCCGACCCGGCGGCAGCCGGCCTCGCGGACTTCCCGACGACGACGGTCGAGGCGCTCTCGGCGGAGCCGGCCGCAGACGACCCGCTCTTTCCGCCCGACTGGGAGGCGCGCCAGGCCGCCTGGAAACGCCCCGAACCCGACGAGGTGTTCCAGCTCATCTTCACGAGCGGCACGACGGGCACGCCGAAGGGCGTGATGCTCGCCCACGACAACGTCGCGGCATCGATCGAGTCGTTCCACCACATCGTCCCGCCGATGGAGCACCGGCTGGTCTCGCTCCTGCCGCTGTCGCACCTGCTCGAGCAGGCGGTCGGGCTGTACTACGCGCTCGACGTCGGGGCGGACATCCTCTACGTCCGGAGCCGGAACCCGCGGGTCATCTTCGATGCCCTGCGCGAGCACCGGGTGACCTCGATGGTCGTGGTGCCGCAGGTCCTGGACCTCTTCTGGAGCGCCATCGAGCGCGAGATCGACAAGCGCGGACGGCGCGCGACGGTCGATCGACTGCGGGGCGTCGCCCGCCACCTGCCCTTCGCGGTTCGCCGGCTCCTGTTCCGGAGCGTCCACGCGCAGCTGGGCGGGCACTTCCGGCTGTTCCTCTCGTCGGGTGCGTTCCTGCCGCCGTCGCTGCAGCAGGCGTGGGAGGACCTCGGCGTCACGGTCCTGCAGGGCTACGGCGCCACCGAGACCGGGACCGGCGCCTGCACGACCCTCGACGACCATGGGCCGGGCACCGTCGGCCGGACGCCCGAGGGCATCCAGATGCGGATCGTGGAGGGCGGCGAGATCCAGTTCCGTGGCCGGTCCGTCTTCAAGGGCTACTGGAACGCTCCGGAGCTGACCGCGCAGGCCTTCACCGACGACGGCTGGTACCGGACGGGCGACCTCGGCCACTTCGATCCGGCCGGCCGGCTCATCCTCAGCGGCCGGATCAAGGACATGATCGTGCTGCCCAACGGCTTCAACGTGTATCCGGAGGACATCGAGAACGCGCTCCGCATCGCCGGCATCCGCGATGCCGTGGTCGTCGAGACGGAACCCGGCCGGATCGAGGCGGTCGTGCTCGCGCTGGAGGGTGAGGCGCCGGATGCCGTTGGCACGCGGGTCGGCGCCGCGGTGAAGGCCGCGAACGCCAGCCTGGGTCCCAATCAGCGGATCGCCGGCTGGCGCCAGTGGCCGGACGAGGACTTCCCGCGGACCCACACGCTGAAGGTCAAGCGCGACCCGGTCCGCCGCTGGGCGGGGCCGGCCGCCTAGGACGGGATCGCCACCCCGGTGCCCAGGGTCTCGAGGGCCGGCTGGATGTCCGGCTGCTGCGCGTCGGAGGCACCCTCGGGCACCCACGAGTAGAGGACGACCGTCGATCCGACGAGCCGCATGACGTGCCTGGATCCGAACGCCGACTGGACGCGCGCTGGGCCAGTCGCGAGATAGGCGGCCTGGTCGGCAGCGGCCTCCGCCGCGGCCGCCGCGTCCGGGAACTCGTAGACGACGATGAAGCCCTCGGTCGGGGCGTTCGGCAGCACGACCTGGTAGATCGCGCGCGGCGTCGTCGTGAACGTCACGTCCTCGGGCGGGCGGAACGGAGCCTCGGTGTCGCGGAGGACGAGGTTGCGCTCGCCGAGCACGCGCACGAGCTCGATCCGCGTCTGGGCTGCGGCCTGGCCGGCCGTGCGCTCCGGCCCGAGGCTGCCGGCCGGGAACGTGGCGAGCGATCGGGCCGTCCCCGGGCGCGCACGCGGCGAGGACACCGGCGACGACCATCGCCGCCGCGGCAAGCGCGGCCGCGCGCGTGCGCCCGCCACTCATCCGGGCGGCCATTCGAAGGCCCGGCCGCCCATCAGGTGGATGTGCAGGTGATCGACCGACTGGCCGCCCCAGCGACCCACGTTCGAGACCAGCCGAAAGCCGTCCTCGGCGATCCCCTCCGACCTGCGCGAGATCCGCGGCCACCGCGAACATGCGACCGAGCAGCGGTCCGTCCGCGTCCGTCAGTTCGAGCGCCGAGGCGATGTGCCGGCGCGAGATCAGCAGGATGTGGGTCGGGGCCCGCGGGGCGATGTCGCGGATCGCGAGGACCTCGTCGTCCTCGAACAGCCGGGTGGCGGGCACATCCTTGGCCACGATCCCGCAGAACAGGCAAGGGGTGGTGGACATCGGGGACTCCTTCGTGGCCTCAGAACGAGGGCTTCGTGCTCATGAGGAAGCCGATGACCCCCACGAGCGCCGCCATCAGGTAGGACACGTAGCGCTGGCGACGGGCGCGAGCCTTCCAGACGGCATCGTCCGACGCGGCCTTGATGCCCACGAGCCGGCGCAGGTTCGGCCGCTGGATGAAGAACGCGATGGCGAGGTTGACGGAGTAGATGACGAGCGCGACGACCAGCCACGGCTGGGCGAGCATCTGGGGCCCAAGGATCGAGATGAGCGCCAGACCAGACAGCGCCAGGCCCGCCCCGATGACCATCGTCCCGTGCGACTGCGCCCACAGGAGCGTGCGAACGACACCGCTCTCCGAATCGACGGTCGCGCGCCGGCTCCGCAGCGTGAACGGCAGCAGGATCGACGGCAGGAACAGGCTGATGGCCAGGCCGATATGGACGGCGAGGACGATCGGGAAGAGGGTCGCGGGCATCGGACTGGGATTGTAGGGTCGGCGCGGGCGAAGAGCCTGTCAGCCCGGCCGGGTCGCCGTGAGCGCGACCCAGTCGCCTTCCGCGGATCGGGCGTGGATCACGCAGCCCGGCGGACTCGAACGCGGATCGGACCTCGGCTTCGCGATCGACGAAGATCCCGGACGCCACGAGCGTCCCGCCCGGCCGCAGCTCGTCCCGCAGGGCGCCGGCCAGCGGCACGAGGACGCCGGCGATCAGGTTGGCGAGCACGACGTCGAAGGCGCGGCTCGCCGCTCGGGAGGCTGCCGGCCCGGGCTCGGATGCGCCGGACGAGTCGGTTCCGTCGGGCATTCGCCAGGGTCGATTCGATGGCGATGGGGTCCGTGTCGACGCCGAGGGCATCGGACGCCCCGAGCTTCACGGCCGCGATCGCGAGGATGCCCGAGCCACAGCCGACATCGAGGACTCGTGCCCCGTCGACTCGGCCGTCGTCCGCGATCGATTCGAGCGCGGCCAGGCACAGGCGGGTCGTCGGGTGGAGCCCGGTCCCGAAGGCCATGCCCGGATCGAGGGCGAGGACCACGTCGTCGGGCAGGCGCCGATGCCGCCGCCACGTCGGACGGATGACGAGGCGGCGACCGATGCGCATCACCGGGAAGTACGCCTTCCATGCCTCGGCCCAGTCCTCCTCGTGCACGATCCGGGTCCGCAGCTCGCCGATGGTCCGCAGCCCGAACGCCTGGAGGTGGCCGAGCGCTTCGGCGGTCGTCGCCGCGGCGGCCTCGGCCGCGGACGCGTCGCGCGCGGGCACGTACCCGCGGACGATGGCCGGCCGGCCCGGATCGACCCGCGCTCCAAGCCCTTCCTCGACCAGGTCGAACGCGGGCTCCACGGTCGTGCCACCGCTCGAGACCCGGCCGAGGATCTCGCTCACGGCCTCGACCGCTTCGATGTCCGCCTCGACCGCTAGCTCGAGCCATGCCCCGGTCTGGGCGCCGTCGGCCCCGGTCGCTGCTTCCTTGGTCCGCGCCACCTACAGGCCGAGCTTCTCGCGGATCCCGCCCCCTCCGACCGTCTCGCCGGCATCCTTCGCGTACGCCTCGAGCGACTCGCGCTGCTTCTTGCTGAGCTTCGTCGGGACGACGACATCGACCAGGACATGGAGGTCGCCGCGTGAGCCGCTCCGCCGGACGTGGGGCACGCCCTTGCCGCGCAGGCGGATCTCGGTGTCGGGCTGGGTTCCGGGCTTGATCTCGACTTCCTCGTCACCGTCCACGGTCGGGACGATCAGGCGCGTGCCGAGCGCAGCCTGGGCGATCGACACCCGGGCCTCGTAGTAGAGCTCGGTACCGTCGCGCTTGAGCGACGCGTGCGGGCTGACGTGGACGGCGACGTAGAGCGACCCGGCTGGGCCGCCGCGGGCACCGACCTCCCCCTCGTTCGTGAGCCGGATCTGGTGGCCCTCGTCGATGCCGGCGGGGATCGTCACGCGGAGGCTTCGCTTGCGCTCGGTCCGGCCGTCGCCCTTGCACGTCGCGCACGGCGTCTCGACGATCTTGCCCTCGCCGCGGCAACGCGGGCAGGCACTGACGTTGACCATCTGGCCGAGCATGGTCTGGCGGACGCTACGGACCTCGCCGCGGCCCTCGCATTGCGGGCAGGTCGTCGCCTCGGTGCCGGGCTTGGCGCCGCTGCCGGAGCAGGTCTCGCAGCGGCCGAGGACGCGGAAGTCGATCTCCTTCTCGGTGCCCTTGACGGCTTCCTCGAAGGTGATGCGCAGGTCGTAGCGGAGGTCAGCCCCAGGCTGCGGTCGGCCGCGCCGCGCGGAGCCACCGCCGGCCGCGCCACCGAAGAAGGCGTCGAAGATGTCGCTGAAACCGCCAAACCCCTCGAAGCCGGCGCCCGGGCCACCGGCACCGCCGTCCACGCCGGCCCGCCCGAACATGTCGTAGCGCTGGCGTCGCTCGGGGTCCGACAGGATCTGGTAGGCCTCGCTGGCCTCCTTGAATCGGGCCTCGGCCTCAGGGTCCTTGTTGACGTCCGGATGCCACTGCTGGGCGAGCTTGCGGAAGGCGCGCTTGATCTCGGCGTCGCTCGCGCCGCGCTCGACTCCGAGCAGTTTGTAGAGATCTTGTTCCGTGGTGGCCATCGCTCGGAAGTCTACGAGAGGCGAGTCCGAACTGCGGCCGCGTGCCCCACCCAGGCCGTCAGGACCCGGCGCTGGTCCGGGCGAGGTCCACGGCGCGCGCGACCACGGCGTCGAACATCGCGGGCGTCAGCCGGCCCGTGAACGTGTTCTGCTGCGACGGGTGGTACGAGCCGATCAGCAGGTACGGCCCGACTCGCGCTTCTGCTCCGTGCCCAAAGCGCGGACGGCTTCCCGACGCCAGGTGCCCGCCGCCGGCCATCGCCCGCAGCGCCGCATCCCAGCCGAACGCCCCGAGCGCCAGCACGACCCGCACCGAACGTGAGCAGCGCCATCTCACGGACCAGGAACGGCGCACACGTGTCGCGTTCCAGGATCGTCGGCTTGTTGGCCGGCGGCGCGCATCGGACCGCGGCGGCGATGTACACGTTCGTCAGCGTCAGCCCGTCGTCGGCTCGCCGCGACACCGGCCGATCCGCTAGCCCAGCGCGATGCAGCGCAGGCCAGAGGAAGTCGCCGGAGGCGTCACCCGTGAAGACTCGCCCGGTGCGGTTGCCACCGTGCGCCGCCGGCGCCAGCCCGACGATGAGGATCCGCCCGTCGGCATCGCCGAAGCCTGGGACCGGCCGGCCCCAGTACTCCTCGTCCCGAAAGCGCGCGACCTTCTCGCGGGCGACGAGCTCGCGCCATGCCACGAGCCGCGGGCAACGCCGGCACGCGACGATCTCGGCGGTCAGTGCGCGCAGCGCCGCACGATCGGTCCCCGGGGCGGCGTCAGCCACGACCTACTGGAGCAGCAGCTTGTCGAGCCGCCGCGACACGACGTAGAGGCCCGCGAACCCCATCACCAGCAGATACGCGACGTGGAACAGCAGGATCGGCGAAATAGCCCCGACCGTGAGCGACCGGATCAGGTCCACGCCCTGGTAGAGCGGGGTCAACTGCACGATCACCTGCAGGGCCTCCGGGTACGTCTCGAGCGGATAGAACGTCGCGGAGAACAGGAACAGGGGCAGGATGACCAGCTGGACGAGGTCGAAGTCCTGCCACGTCTTCATGAACGACGTCGCCGCCATCCCGACGGCGCCGAAGGCGAACCCCACGAGCAGCGCCGCCGGCACGGCGAAGATGACCCACGGCGACACGACCAGGCCCAGCACGACCATGACGCCCATGAACCCGACCGCGTACAGCCCGCCGCGGATCAGCGCCCAGGTCAGCTCCCCCGTGGCGACATCACCCGGAGACAGCGGCGTCGACAGGATCGAGGTGAAGGTCTTGTTGTAGTTCAGCTTGAAGAAGAAGTTGAACGTGCTCTCCATGACCGCCGCGTTCATCGCGGAGCTGGCCAGCAGGGCGGGCGCGACGAAGAGCTGGTACGGGATCGGTTCGCCGCCCGGGCCCGGGACCGTCCCGATGAGCGCGCCGAGCCCGAAGCCGATCGAGAGCAGGTAGAACAGCGGCTCGAAGAACCCCGACAGGAGGACGAGCCAACCGTGCTTGTAGACGAACAGGTTGCGCTCGACCAGGCGCAGCGAACGGCGACTCCCGATGAGGAAAACGCTGGTCAGCGGGAAGGCCGTCATCCGCGCACCAGCCTCGCGGTGATCAGTCGCACGGCGAAGAACGTTCCGACCCCGATGAAGCCGAGGAGGATCGCCAGGTGGACGAGGGCGAGCGGGATCGTCGGCGAGACGCCGATCGTGCCCAGCGAGAGCCCACGGGCCAGCACGATCCCGTGGTACAGCGGCGTCAGCCACGCCAGCGGCTGGACGATCGCGGGCAGCGATTCGACCGGGTAGAACGTCCCCGAGAACAGGAACAGCGGCGTGATCCCGAACCGGAAGATCGCGGCGAACTTCTCCGGGGTCCGCTGGGTCGCGGCGAAGGCCGCGATCGGCGCCGCGAAGGCGAGCCCGGTCAGCACCGCGACCGGGATGGCCAGCACGACGAGCGGCGACGTCGCCGCCCCGAACAGCACGATCACGACCGTGAAGATCGAGGCGACCAGCAGCAGCCGGGCGCCCATCCAGGCGAGGTTGCCGAGCGCGATGTCACTGCCCCGGATCGGTGTCGCGTACATCGCGTGGTAGACCCGGCTCCAGACGAGCCCGGCCATGATCGGGAATGTCGCCTCGAACGCCGCCGACCTGCATGCACGTCGCCACGAGCAAGCCTGGCGCGAGGAACGCCAGGTACGACACGCCCCCGAGGGTCTGGTTCGCGTCGACGTAGGCGCCAAGACCCAACCCCATGGCCGTGAGGAACAGGATCGGCGTCAGGAACGAGCTGAAGATGCTGGCGCGGAACGTCTTGAGATACAGGACCAGTCGGTGCTCGAAGACGCGGCCGATCCCGCTGTAGGCCGGCGTCGGCGCCAGCGCCATCAGTCGGCCAGCGAGCGCCCAGTCAGGCGCAGGAACACATCCTCCAGCGAGGAACGCCGCACGAGGACCGTCTCAGGCTGGAGTCCTCGAGCGTGGGCCGCGGCGACCGCGGCCTCGCCGTCGTCGGCGTAGAGCAGGACGCGGTCCGGCAGGCGCTCGATGCGCTCGGCGAGGCCGTCGAGCTGGCCGTCGAGGGTCTCCTGGACACCCGGGGCGAAGCGCAGCTCCGTGACTTCGCGCGTCGAGTAGCGCTCGATGAGCTCGCGCGGTGAGCCCTCGGCGACGATCTTCGCCTTGTCCATGACGACGAGGCGGTCGCACAGCTGCTCGGCCTCGTCCATGTAGTGGGTCGTCAGCACGAGCGTCACGCCGCGCTGCTTGAGCCGATAGAGGCGGTCCCAGAGCAGGTGTCGAGCCTGCGGGTCGAGGCCGGTCGTCGGCTCGTCGAGGAGCAACAGGTCGGGCTCGTTGATGAGGCTGCGAGCGATCGTCAGGCGGCGCTTCATCCCACCCGACATGTGCTCGACCTGGTCGCCGGCGCGTTCCGTCAGCTGGGCGAAATCGAGCAGCTCATCGGCCCGCTTCGCGCACTCGGCCCGCGACAGGCCGAAGTACCGGCCATACAGGAGCAGGTTCTCGCGCACGGTCAGCTCGGTGTCGAGGTGTCCTGCTGGGGCACGACCCCGAGCCGGGCCCGGATGCGCGGCCCATCCGCGATCGGGTCCATCCCGAGGACCTGCAGCGTGCCGGCCGACATGGGTGAGACGCAGCCGATCATCCGCATGGCGGAGGTCTTGCCCGCGCCGTTGGGGCCCAGGAATCCGAAGGACTCTCCCGGTGCGACGTCGAAGTCGATGGCGTCGACCGCGGTCAACTCCCCGAAGCGCTTGGTCAGGCCGCGGGCGTGGATGAGCGGTTGCGGGGCCGGAGACGCGCCGACCTCGGGCGCACTCGCCGGTGCGAGCGTTTCAGTCATGGGGGCGCATGGTACCGCGCCGTGCCGAAACGGAACGATTCACCAAGTGGCTCTCGCCTTCATGGATAGGCCGGTCGGATGGGCCGGCAGCATGAGATCCCAAGAAGGAGGGGAGCATGCCCGCATCGTTCGTTCGCGCCGCCCGATCGGTGGTGGTGGCCACCGTGGCGACACTCCTGTTGGTCGCACCGGTCGCGGCCAAGGAGCCCGTCGATCCCAACACGCTCAACCCGCCTCCGGCTGCCGAATTCAACCCGGTGTGCGAACGGCTCGGCGGCGGCATCGTCTGCGACCTGGCGTTCAGCGATCCGCCCGTCGACCAGCCCAGCGAGCTTTTCTGCGATGGGGACCAGATCTTCGAGACGTGGGATCGGTCGGTCGTCGGCAGGCGGATCTACGACGCCGAAGGCAACCTGCTCAGGCGCCACTTCCACGAGGATTTCGTCGGCACCTTCACGAATCCATCGAGCGGAGTGACGGTCGACTGGGTCACCCATGCGACGAACATCCACGTCCTCTCGGTCCCGGGCGACCTCGCGAGCGGCATCTCGTCGGGGGCTGGCCTGTCGATCCGGATCACCGGATCCGACGGCAGGACGGTCTTGATCGATGCCGGTCGTTTGGTGTTCGACGGGGCGACCGGCGACATCCTCGAGTCCCACGGACCGCACCACTTCGACGACTACTTCGTCAACGGCAACGTCGAAGCGCTACAGCCGCTCTGCGACGCCCTCGCCTAGCGTCGCCTTCCCAGTCCATCGAGCTGGATCGTCACGCTCGCCCCAGCGCCCGGCCTTGGGGAGGCCGGGCGCTTCACCTGTCACCTGTTCGAAACCTGCTACACGCAGGTAGCAGATGCGGTATGCTGTGGCCGTTGCAACGTCTCACCCAGGAGCCAGCCATGGCCACCATGCCCGCCCCCGTTGCCGAGCTGCTTGACCGAGCACTCGTCGCCGAGCTCACCGTCATCGACGCCAAGGGCCGCCCGGTCACCTACCCGCTCATCCCGCTGTACGACGGTGAGCGCGTCTACATGACCTCCTCGACCCTGTTCAGCCGCAAGCTCGAGCACATCGACGGCAACGCGAAGGTCGCGGTCTCGATCACGGACCCTGTCAGCGTCGGCGGCCGTACCGATCGAGCCACCATCCAGGGCGACGCGAGGGTCATCGCCGACGATCCGCACGGCGGCTGGGAGCGGCTGCTGCCGATCTGGTCGGCAAAGGAACCGGCCATCGTCGCGTTCCTCAAGGAGCGCGTGGCCCTGCCGCTGTTCTTCGAGCGGGCCCTCATCGAGATCGAGCCGCGCCGCGTCCTGTACTGGTCCGACGGCGATGCCCAGAGCCCACCGGAAGTCACGACGCTGACCGCGGAGGCGGTGTCATGACGGCGGTCGCGGAGGGACGCAGCACCCCGGAGCTCGATGCGCGCGCCGGGTTCGAGAAGCTCGCCACGTACCCGTACCAGATCGCCACGTGGGTCGACGACGCCGGATACCCGATCAGCGTCGTCGTCGAGGCGGCCGTCGACCCGGCCGGGCTGACAGCCACGTTCTCGCCACCCGCCGGCCTCACGGTCCCCGCCGATCGCCCGGTCTCGCTGACCGGCTCCCACATCCATCCACAGCCGGGCTACGGCTACGACGAGCGGCGGCACGTGACGGTGTGGGGTCGCGCCGCGGCCGTCGACGAAGGCATCACCTTGACCGGCAACAGCGCATGGGGCTGGGACGAGGCTGAGGTCCCGTTCTTCGAATACTCCGAGCGCTCCCTGCCGCAGTCACGCCGCTACTTCGACGCGCTGTCCGCGGAGCGCGGCACGCCAGTCAAGCCGAAGCTCTCGTTCGGGTTCCTGACCCTGCGCACGACCCGGCTGCCGTTCCTGACCGCGACGATCATCCCGGTCGTCCTCGGCATCCTCATCGCCGCGAGCCACGGCGCCTTCGATCTCGTGGCGGCGGCCCTCACCGTCATCGGGGCGGCGTTCGTCCAGCTCGGGCTCAACGTCGCAAATGACGTGTTCGATACGGTCCAGGGCGCCGACGACGCGAACGTCACCCCGACCAAGTTCAGTGGCGGTTCCCGGGTCATCCAGTACGGACTCGTGTCGCTGCGCCAGATGGCCGGGCTCGCGACGGTGTTCTACGTCCTGGCCGGTGCGATCGGCCTGGTGCTGCTCGCGACCCACGGCTCGACGGCGCTGCTCGTCATCGGTGTCGTCGGGATCATCGTGAGCCTCGGGTACACCGCGCCGCCCTTGAAGCTCGTGTATCGCGGACTCGGCGAGATCGCCGTTGCGATCGGGTTCGGTCCGATGATGCTGCTGGGTGCCTACGTGGTCCAGACGGGCGGGGCCCTGTCGTGGGAGCCGTTCGTGGCGTCGATCCCGGTGGCCCTGCTCGTGGCGCTGATCCTGTATGTCAACGAGATCCCGGACCGGCGCGGGGACGCGCTGGCCGGCAAGCGGACACTGCCCGTCCGGTTCTCGCGGCAGGTCGTGATCAGCGGCTACAACGTCGCGGCCACCGCGGCCTATGTGGCCCTCGTCGTCGGCGTCGTTGCGGGCATCCTGCCGGTGCCGACCCTGCTGATGCTGCTGACGATCCCGCTGGCGCGCCGCGTTTCCGATGGCCTCGCCCCGAACTACGACAACCCGTACGGGCTCATGGCGATCATGGGCACGAACGTCCAGCTACACCTGATGGCGGGGCTGCTGCTTCTGGCGGGCTACGTCGTCGTGATCGTCGCGGGCGTTCTGGCGCCGAGCGTCGACCTCTTCCTGGGCTGAGCCTTCTCAGCGGCCGATCCGCTCGAGCTGCTCGTCGCGCCCAAGGAGGATCAGTTCGTCGTCCGCGCCAAGGACGACCTCACGTGGCGGGTTGACCGTCACGTCCTTGCCGTGGCGCAGGGCGACAGGGCTGATCTGGAGGCTGCCGAGGTCGAGGTCCCTGAGCGACTTGCCGACCCACGGCTCGGGCGGCCGCAACTTGACGATGCCAAATCCCGGTGCCACGTCGAGGTACTCGAGCACGCCGCGGATGCTCAAGGAGTGGGCCACGCGCTGGCCCATCTCGGTCTCTGCATAGATCACCCGATCCGCGCCGATGCGCTCCAGGATCGCGCCGTGCAGCTTGGTGGCGGCCTTCGCGATGACCTGCGACACGCCCAGGTTCTTGAGCGCCATCGTCGCGAAGATGCTCGCGTCGGTGGCGCTGCTGATCGCGACGATGGCGAACTCGAAATCCCCGGCGCCGACGGACTTCAGCGCCCCTTCGTCGGTCGCGTCGAGCTGTGCGGCATGGGTGACCTCGGGGGCGACGTCGTTGACTGCGGCCTCGTCGCGGTCGAGCGCGAGCACCTCGTGTCCGAGGGCCATGAGCTCGAGTGCGGCGGCCGTCCCGAACCGTCCCATACCCACGACGAGGACCGATGGCTTCATGGCAGGCATCCCTTCCGTTGCTTGGGCGTAGCGTGGCTCATCCGATGCGCATCGTCTCGATGGCCGGGCGCGACGGCACCGGCCGCGCCCGAGCCGCGAGTGCAAGGACCAGCGTCAGCGGTCCGAGACGACCCGCGAACATCGCGGGGATCAGCAGCGCCCGCGCGAGCGGTGGCAGCTCCGGCGTGAGGCCCATCGAAGCGCCCACCGTGCCAAATGCTGAGATCGATTCGAAGACGATGGCGATGAAGTCCGTGCCCGCCGACGTGGTGAGCTCCAGGCTCAGGGCGACGATGAAGATGAAGGCGATCGAGAGGAGCGCCACCGACAAGGCTCGGTAGACGACCTCGTGGGGGATGCGACGACCGAGGGCCTCGGCCGATGGCCGCCCGCGGACCGTGGAAACGATGGCGATGAGGAGCACGCTGAACGTATTGACCTTGATGCCACCGGCCGTCGAGCCGGAGGCGCCGCCGATGAACATCATCGCCATGACGATGAACAGGGTCGGGTCGCGCAGCTGCGCCGTCGGGAAGGTACTGAAACCGGCGGTCCGAAGGGTCGTGGTCTCGAACAGCGCATTGAACGGCCGGGCCGTCTCGGGCAGGGCGCCCAGCGTTGCCGGGTTGGACCACTCGAAGATCGCGAGCGACGCGGTCCCGACGACCAGGATCGCCAGTGTCGTGAGTACGACGACCCGAGTCTCGAGGGCAAGCCGCCGCCATCGTCGCTTGGCCGCGATGTCGCCGACGATCGCGAAGCCCAGGCCGCCCAGCAGGATCAGGACGCCGAGCGTGCCGAGGACGAGCGGTGCGTCCACGAAGTCCGCCAGGCTGCGGAAGCCGCCGAACAGGTCCATGCCGCCGTTGTTGAAGGCGGAGATGGCGTGGAACACGCCCCACCACAGCGCCTGGAGCGGGTCGGCTGCGTGGTCTCCCACGAAGAACGCGACGGTCAGGATGAGTGCGCCGGCGACCTCCGCGATGAGTGTGAACACGGCGACGCGCCGGATGACGCTCGTGACGCTGCCGAGCTCGGGAACCCCGGTGGATGCCTGCGCCTGGATCCGGTCACGCAGCGCGGTACGCCGCCCCACGAGAAGGAGCAGCAGCAGGGTCGAGCCGGTCATGAAGCCGAAGCCACCGAGCTGCATCAACACCATCAGGACGAGCTGACCGAAGGTCGACCAATACGTGCCGGTATCGACGATCGCGAGGCCGGTGACGCATACGGCCGAGGTCGAGGTGAACAGTGCGTCGATCGGCGACGTCCAGGTGCCGGCGGCGGACGAGATCGGCAGCATGAGGATCACGGCACCGACGGCGATCACGATCGCGAAGCCAGAAACGAGAACCGCCGATGGCGAGCGTGGCCGCTTCACCCGCCGCGGCGTCGCGATGCGGAACTCCATGGGCCGGACGCGCTCCACCCGAACGCGACGGTCGCCAGGCCGGCCACCCTTGAGCGTCATCGGCGGCTGGGATCAGGTCGATCGCGGCGCGGCACAAGCGCAGTCTAGTGAGCGAGGAGTCCCGGTAAGCCTCCGTTGAGCGGGGATCGCCAGACTCGCGCCCATGGATGTCATGCGGTTCGGCGGAGATGTGCGACTCCTGCGAACGCGCCGTGGCTGGACGCAGAGACGCCTCGCGACCGAGGCGAAGGTCTCACGCTGGGTGGTCGCGGAGATCGAAGCCGGTAGAGGCGACCGACTGACAGCCGAGCGATTGATCCGGGTCATCGCGGCGTTGGGCGGCTATCTCTCAATCCGGATCCAGTACCAGGGTGAAGGGCTCGATCGACTGCGCGATCGACGACACGCGGCATTGGTCGACCATCTCGTGGAGCGGCTCCGAAGCGAGCGATGGGAGGTCGCGACCGAAGTTTCGTTCAATGTCTTCGGCGAACGTGGCTCCATCGACATCCTCGCCTTCGAGCCAACGTCTGGGGCACTGCTCGTGATCGAGGTGAAGACTGTCGTCCCGGATATCGGAGGCATGCTCGCCACGCTAGACCGGAAGGTGCGCCTCGCCCGCGAGATCGCGGAGTCGCGCGGCTGGCGGGTCAGGATCGTCAGTCGACTGCTGGTCCTGCCCGAGGCGCGCACCGCGCGCCGGCGCATCGATGATCACGAGGCAACCTTTCGCAACGCATTCCCGGCGCGCAATGTCGAGGTCAGTCGTTGGTTGCGGGCTCCATCGAGGCCGCTTTCCGGCCTTCTGTTCTTGCCAATTCCTCGTGAGCCCGGCACGCGACGAGAGCCAAGCCACGTTGCCGATCTTGGAGCCTCTGGGCCACGCACGCGCGGGCGGCATGCAGGGCCGGACGAGTCCCAAGTCTCGTCAGATGTTCGCCGGGACGAACTCGTGGCGAGAACTCGCCTGTCACGTGCCGGCCCCACGAGCAGTTGACAAGAACATGGGCGCGGCCGGGCGACGGCCCGAGGCGCCCCGGGTGCCAGCCCGGCGACGGACCGAGGCGCCCCGGGCCCGGCGCCGCCCGCGCTGCGAGACACAAAGAACCGCCCGGGCCGTTTGGCTCGGGCGGTTCTGATCTGCGACGAACGTGGAAGCCTAGACCTCCTTGAACTCGCCCTCGACCGCTTCCTCGCCTTCGGGCGCGGCCTCGCCCGGCCTCCGCCTTCACCGGCCCCGCCGTCGCCGGCACCGTTCGACGAGCCGTCGTCGGCCCCGTCGGTCGGTCCGGCCTCTGAGGCCGAGGCCTGGTACGCGGCCGTCGACACGCGCTGGAGGGTCTCGACGAGGGCCGCCATCCCGGTCCGGACGACCTCGATGTCGGAGCCCTTGAGCGCCTCGCGGATGGACGCCACCTGGTTCTCGATCTCGAGCTTGTCCTCGGACGAGACCTTGTCGCCCAGGTCCTTGAGCGTTCGCTCGGCCTGGAACGTGAGGGCCTCGGCCTGGTTGCGGGTCTCGACTTCCTCGCGCCGGGTCTTGTCCTCCTCGGCGTGCTCCTGCGCGTCGCGGACCATCTGGTCCACGGCGCTCTTGTCGAGCATCGAGGAAGCCGTGATCCGGACCTGCTGTTCCTTGCCGGTCGCCCGGTCCTTGGCCTTCACGTCGAGGATGCCGTTCGCATCGATGTCGAAGGTGACCTCGATCTGCGGCACGCCGCGCGGAGCCGGCGGGATCCCGTCGAGGATGAACCGGCCCAGGGTCTTGTTGTCCGCCGCGAAGTCGCGCTCGCCCTGGAGGACGTGGATCTCGACCTGCGACTGCGAGTCGCTCGCGGTCGAGAAGACCTGGGACTTCGAGGTCGGGATGGTCGTGTTGCGCTCGATCAGCTTGGTCATCACGCCACCGAGCGTCTCGATGCCGAGCGACAGCGGCGTCACGTCGAGGAGCAGGACGTCCTTGACGTCACCGGCCAGGACGCCCGCCTGGATCGCGGCGCCGATGGCCACGACCTCGTCCGGGTTGACGCCCTTGTGCGGCTCCTTGCCGCCGAACATCGCCTTGACCGCCTCGGCGACGGCCGGCATCCGGGTCATGCCACCGACGAGGATGACCTCGTCGATGTCGCCGGGCTTGAGGCCGGCATCCTTGAGGGCGGCCTTGACCGGGCCCTCGGTCTTCTTGACGAGGTCGTCGACCAGGTCCTCGAGCTTGGCCCGGGTCAGCGTGACGACGAGGTGCTTCGGCCCCGTGGCGTCGGCGGTGACGTACGGCAGGTTGATCTCGGTGGACGCCGTCGAGGACAGCTCGATCTTGGCCTTCTCGGCCGCTTCCTTCAGGCGCTGGAGGGCCTGCTGGTCCTTGGCCGAGATCGATGCCCTGGTCCTTCTTGAACTCGCCCAGCAGCCACTCGATGACGCGCTGGTCGAAGTCGTCGCCGCCCAGGTGCGTGTCACCGTTCGTCGCCTTGACCTCGAACACGCCTTCGCCGAGCTCGAGGATCGAGATGTCGAACGTGCCGCCACCGAGGTCGTAGACCGCGATCTTCTCGTCGCCCTTCTTGTCGAGGCCGTAGGCCAGGGCGGACGCGGTCGGCTCGTTGATGATCCGCTTGACCTCGAGACCGGCGATCCGGCCGGCGTCCTTGGTCGCCTGCCGCTGCGTGTCATCGAAGTACGCGGGGACGGTGATGACCGCCTCGGTGATCTTCTCGCCGAGGTAGGCCTCTGCGTCCGTCTTGAGCTTCTGCAGGATCATCGCGCTGATCTCGGGCGGCGTGTAGCTCTTGCCGTCCGCGAGCTTGACCGCGATGCCGTCGCTGTTGGTGTCCTTCTCGACGGTGTACGGGACGAGCTCCTTGCTGCGCTTGACCTCCGGGTCGTCGAACCGACGGCCCATGAAGCGCTTGATGGAGAAGACGGTGTTGCCGGGATTGGTGACGGCCTGGCGCTTGGCCAGCTGGCCGACCAGCCGCTCACCGGTCTTGGTGAAGGCGACGACGCTCGGGATGGTCCGGCCGCCCTCCGCAGACGCGATGACGGTCGGCTCGCCGCCCTCCATGACGGCGACGACGGAGTTCGTCGTGCCAAGGTCGATGCCGATGATCTTGCCCATGGGTGGTGTGTGCTCCTCGCTCGGTTGGGGTTCGGGAAATCTGGGTTAGGAAATGGGTTCGTCTGGGTTGGCGCCGGTCGGACCGGAGCCCGCGGCGACGGCCACGAGGGCGGGCCGCAGGACCCGATCTCGCAATCGATAGCCTCGCCGGATCTGTTCCACGATCTCGCCCTCGGGGCGGTCGGTGCCGGGAACGTTGGCGATGGCCTCGTGGTCGCGCGGATCGAACGGCGTGCCGGGCGTGGCATCGATGGCGCTCACGCCCTCGCTCTCGAGGAGCTGGCGAAGCTTGCGATCGATGACGCTGACGCCCTCGAACCAGGGGTCCGCGGCGATCGACTCCGGTCGAGCCTCGATGGCCCGGTCGAAATCGTCCGCGAGGTTCAGCACCTTGCGGATGAGGTCCTCGGCGGCGAGCCCGAGGTCACGCTGGCGCTCCTCGGCAGTGCGACGCTTGAAGTTGAGGAACTCCGCGCGCTCGCGCTGCAGGGCGTTGAGATACTCGTCGGCCTGGACGCGGGAGGCGTCGGCCTGCGCATTGAGCGCCTCGATCTCCGCCAGCAGCCTGGTGGGGCTGATGTCGATCTCGTCGGCGCGCTCCTGGGCGCGGGTGCGATGGCTAGGCATAGAGGTGATCCACCAGTTCGTTCATGAGGCCCGACACGAAGCGGACCGTGCCGATGGCCTGTGAGTAGCTCATACGGGTCGGCCCGAGGACCCCGACCACGCCGATCGCCTGGCCGGCGCGGCCGTACGGGGCCAGCACCAGCGAGACGTCGTGCATCTCGGCCCGCGGGTTCTCCGCGCCGATCAGGATGTGGATGGTGCCGGACCCCGCGACGCTCCCCACGAGCTCGCCCAGGTAGGCACGGTTCTCGAGCGCCGTGAAGACCTGGCGGAGCTTGTCGCTGTGGGCGAATTCCGGGGCCTCCATGACGTTCAGGAGGCCGTCGCTGAAGACCTCCTCGACGGAGGCGGCGTCGTATTCATTGAGGATGCGAACGATCCGCTCGCCGACGCGGCGCGCGAGGCGCTCGATCGGGTCGTCCTCGGTCAGGCGGGCGAGGATCGTCGCCGCCCGGCTGCCCGTCGCGTCGGTCAGCCGCTCGTTGAGCAGACCCGCGACGCGGTTGAGGGTGGGCTGATCGATCGGTTCGGCCTCGTCCAGGCTCACGACCGCCTGCTTGATACCGCCCTCGCGGAGCACAAGGATCAGGCTCGCCATCCGCTCGTTGACCGCGACCAGGTCGACGCGGCGGATGTGCGCGGCGCGGGGCTTGGCCGGGGTGGCCAGGCCGGCAGAGCGCGTCAGGCCGGCGAGCGTCGTCGCCGCGAGGCGGAACCAGTGCTCACTCGCGAACTCGACCTGGCCGAACTGGTGGCGGATCATCAGCTGCTCGACCGCCGGCAGCGGTACGGCGTCGACGATCGATTCCACGTAGAAGCGGTAGCCGGCGTCCGTGGGCATGCGCCCGGCACTGGTGTGCGGGTGGGTCAGCAGCCCGGCGGTTTCGAGCTCCGCCAGGATGCTTCGAACGGTCGCACTGGACACGCCGAGGCCATAGCGCTCGACGAGCGCCTGGCTGCCGACCGGCTGTGCGGTCGTGACGTATTCCTCGATGACGGCCCGAAGGATCGCTTGAGAGCGGAGGTCCAGGGGGCCGAGTGGTCGTCGGTTTCGACGCGCCAAGCTCGTTCTCCCGCTGACGTTAGCACTCGATAGGCGAGAGTGCTAACAGCTGTGCCGGCATCGTAGCAGTGGGCCGGTCCGAGTGTCAACGCGGGCGGCGGCGCAGCACGACGACGCCGAGCGCAGAAGCGGCCGCGAGGACGAGGAGGACGATCGGCCAATCGATCGAGGGTGCTGCGGCGGCCGCGGGGTCCGGCGACACGAGCGTCGGCGGCACCCGGCCCAGGCGGGCGTAGATCGTTGCGATGGTCGTGAACTCGATCCCGTCGAAGGGCGGGGGCTCACCCTGCAGCCACGCCACCGCGTTCACGACCTGGGCGGGCGCGAAGTCGTGCCCTTCGAAGGCGATCGCGATGCGATCCCCCGGGCGGGCCACGATGTATCCGCTACAGGGCTGGCTCAGGACGTCCCGGACGTCGATCTCGACAGCACGGTCGTTCTCGAGGACCGACCAGCCGCGGAGCACGAACTGGCTCGTTCGGCCGTCCTCGAAGGCTTCCGCGCCGGGCAGGGTGGCGATGACCTGCCCGATCACGATGCGTCGCGCGCTCGGGGCCGCATGCTCGAAGGACGGGAACGGGCCGTCGCACTCGCCGAGGGCGATCGGCGGCGCCAGCACGACCCGCGGCTGCGACGACGAGGAGGGCGAGGAGTCGGCCGACGACCGGCCTCAGCGCGAGCTGCGGACGGCCGTCCATGTCCCGTCCATCGCGTCACAGTCGGTCGCGAACGTCCCGGAGATCGTCGCGTTCTGCGCCGTGCCAGCGAACCGCATCTGGACACCGCGCTGGGTGACCACGAATCCGATGTCGCGGCCGTCGTAGGCGCCATCGAGGATCCCGCCGGACAGGCAGGCCGTGCCGTCCATCGTGATGGAGCCACCGAATTCCGCGTCCTTGCCGGTCAGGGTGAGCTCGATGCTGCCCGATCCGCCGGTCACCGGGTCCTGCCAGGTACCCGTCCAGGATTGCGGGAACTCACTGATGGGAGGGGGCGGCGTCGGCGTCGGGGTTGGAGTGGCAGCGGCGGCTGCGGTCGGCGACGGCGTGGGCGGCACGCTGCTGCCCGACGAGGGCGCCGTCGTGTCAGCCGGACCGCTCGACGCGGTCAACGCCGGTGATGGGCTGGGTGCGCTGCCGGATGGCACGACGGACGAGATCGGTGGCGAGCTGGCGGGCACCACCGGGTTCTGGCAGGCGACCACGAGGAGCAGGCCGGTGACGAGCATGGCGGCGACTGTCTTCGTCATGCCTCATCTCCCTGGCAGCGGATGAGCCGGCGCGTCGCGCCGGCTCATCGTATGACGCCACGTCGATGGCGGCGGTTACGGCTCGTCGGTGAGGTTGGACCACAGCGCGGCCGTCGCGATGAGCGGCCAGGAGCGTTCGAAGTCGCCCCGCGAGAACGGATTGGTCGCGTAGCCGATGTACCGGCTGCCGGCCGTGGTGTTGCCGTGGACGATGATCGGTGCGCCGACCGCCGCCACCGAGGCAGCGGAGTCGCGCGATCGCCACAGCCCGGCGACGAACAGCTCGGTGGGTCCGGTCGGGCTGGCACTGGCACCCGATGGATAGCGGCCGTCGATCACGGCGCCCGTCGGGAGCGCCGAGAAGTAGGTGACGTTGGAGGGGAGATACCAGAAATCCGTGGCCGGGTTGGCCCCGGTGACCGGGCTCGCTGCCCCGCCGGTGTTGTTCCAGCGGGCGATGCCGCCGCCGGCGGTGGCACTGCCTTGCGTGAACGTGCCGGAGGTCAGTCCACCGTTCGTGAGGAACGTGAAGTTCGTGCCCGAGACGCCGGTGCCGATGTACCCACCGCCGTCCGCGAAGAATCCGGCGAGTCGATCACGAGCGCCGGTGTACGTCACGGTCCCACCGCCGGAGGCGGCGAGTCCGGATGTTGCGGTTTCGTACGAGAACCGGTTGGCCGCGGGCACGGCTGTCACCGTGAAGGTGCCGTTGTAGCCGGCCACGCCGACACCGGAGACGGTCACGGTCGAGCCGACCGCGAGGTTGTGCGCGGCGGTGGTCTGGATCGTCGCCGTGGTGCCACTCTGCGTGGCTCCAGCGGGCGCCGCCGAGATGTTCACCGTCGCCGGGTAGTTCTGGCCGGTGTTGTAGATGACGTCGATGTCGGCGAGCGGGTTGGCGGCCGCGTTCTGCAGCGAGTCGTTCCCGGCGATCGTCGAGATGAACCGCGCATCCGATCCGAAGATGCGCTGGAGGCTGTGCATCGTGTCGTTGATGGTCGGCGCGGCACTGTTGACGAGGACCGCGATCTTCGGCGCTTCGTCCAGCTGTGTCGTCGCCGGCTTGGCCGCTGTCAGCACCCGCTCGAACCACACGCCGGCATCGAGACCAGCGGCGGTCAGGGCTGCCACGTTGGCCGGGGTGTTCGCGAAGAGCACGGAGCCGGCCGGCATCGAGCCCGCCGAAGCGCTCGTGAATGCTGCGTCGGCGATCTCGCCGTCGATCCCGTCGCGCAGCAGGTCCAGGACGGCCCGCGCCTCCGCGGTCCCACGGATGGCGAGCGCGTACCAGTCGGCCTTGCCACCGCCGCGCACGCCCCCGACCTGCGGGTTCAGCTCGGTGATCGGCTCGACCTTGGGTGCGAACGTTGCCCCTGCGGGGACCTCGATCGTGTCGGCGCCCCACAGCTGACCATGGCTCCACGCGCCCGGGGGTGCGTAGAGCTGGGTGATCCGCTCGGAGATGTCCTGCCCGGCGGCCAGCGACGTGTAGGCGAACCCGCGCTGGAACTGGTCCGGGAACACGACATAGGAATGCTTGGCGATCGTCTGGCCGGCATAGACGTAGTCCTTCGTCGTCCGGTGGAGCTGGACACCGTTGTCAAGGAGCCACTGCGCCAGCCGGTTCGACTCGGACTGGCTGCGCTGGCCGTCGTCGAACGCCAGCGGCTTGCCGCCCGGGCTGATGCCGCTCGGGATCACGAAGGCCTTGGGGTACGGGACCATCCAATCGTGGTTCTCGTCGTCGAAGCCGCGCTCGGCCAGGAACGGATCGTCGCAGCAGGGCACGCGCGGGGCGTTGCTGACGTTGCGAATCGGCCACGGTGAGCTGGTCGTGCAGGATCTCGGCACGGTGGGCGAGCCAGTAGTCGGCCGACGAGTAGAAACCGAGGTACTGAGCGGTCTTGGAGCCCAGCCGGCCGCCGCACGAGGCATTGCTGCACATCTCGAGCGTGGAGCCGTCGACGCCGAAGAACGCGCCGTAGGTCTGGGTGTAGAACGGGCCCCAGTCGTCCCATCCTTCGGCGACGGCCGGGCTGCCGGTGAAGACCACGCCCTGGCCGGACGGCGCAAGGCCCGTGACCTCCAGCTCATAGGTGAAGCGGTTGTTGGCGGGCGTGGAGGTGACCACGACCTCGCCGTTGTAGGCGAACTCGGCCACACCCGCCACCTCGACGTGCTGGCCGACACTCAGCCCATGGGCGGCGGTCGTCTGGATGGTGACGGTGGTGCCAGCTCTGCGTCGCGCCGTTCGTGGTCGCGATGTTCGCCTGCTGGCCGCCGTTGGGGCCGTAGTCGTTGACCGGCCGGGTGAGACTCTGCTCGATCACGGCGAAGTCCAGCTCGTTCTCGTCGAGCCGGCGCTGGTTCCAGTTCGCGAAGATGTCGTACTCGAGACCCGGGTTGTGGGGCTTCGTCAGCCCATCGATGAGGGTCGGGATTGACGTACCCATGCATGGCGAACATGACGGGCGCCAGCCACTCGAGCTGCAGGCGGATGTTCGCCCGGATCTCCGGCTGCGACTGCACCAGCAGGTCGCGGTTCATGTCGAACCCGTTGGAGTTCGCCCGCGTGCCCAGATACCGGCCGTCCGGGTTCTGGCTCGGGATGATGATGATGATCGAGTGGTCGAGGACGTCGTCGACGACGGGGTGGTCACCGTACGGCGTCGTCACCAGGTCACGGAGCACCTGAAGCATGGCGTCGGTGCCTTCGCGCTCGCCGCCGTGGATATTCGCCTCGATGAAGATCGGCATCTTGACGTCCGCGCCGAAGGTCGCGAGCAGCGCCTGCGCCTCGGCGGGATCGCTGGTCATCAACTCCCGGACCTGGGTCCAGCGCTCGTAGTCTCGCTGCTGCTCCGGCGTCTCGAGGGCGTTGACGACGACGGCCAGCTGCTCGCGGCCGGTGTCCGTGAGGGTGTTGACCTCGTACGTCGCGCGCGCCGGGAGGCCGGCCGCGACGCCCTCGGCGAGGATCTGGTCGACGGTGCAATGGATGGCTTCGTAGGGGATGATCGCCAACGGAGGGCCCTGGAGGCCGGCGATGGCAGTTCCCGGGTCCGGTGGCTGGCACCAATCCTCGCCATAGGTCGGCCCGAGACCGGCCGAGATCGGCGTCCCGTCCCACGGGGCGCCCGGGTCCGCGGCCGCTGTCGTGGGAATGGCGAGGAGCGGGATCGCCAGGAGGAGCGCGGCCAGGAGAGGCCCGCGCCGCCTGGCTCGTCGGGAGACGATCGGGGCGGTGGACAGGACGGGGTGGCACGAGGTTTCCTCCCTCCCCAGGGCGTCGCACGCGCCGCGTTCTGACCCTGCCCGTGCGACAGACCCGGACGACCGCTGCGGTCACAGAACGTCCCTGGTGACCTGAGGCAACGGTCCCGACAGTATGCCGACCGCCCCGCCCGCGCGCCAAGTCCGCAGGCGCTGGAGTAGCGCGGAACGGGCCGACGGATGATCGAAAACCGGTGCGCGACGGCACCGCCCTGTCTAGACCAGCCGGGCGAGCAGCTCGTTCGAGAGGAGCCGGCCGCGCGTGGTCAGGACCACCCGGTCGTCGGCGGTCACGTCCAGGAGATCGGCGGCGCGAGCCCACCCGAACGCGTCGGCCAGGGGCGGCTCGTCGGCCATGGCCAGGGGCACGCCCGTGTCCAGCCGCAGGCCAAGGATCAGGGTTTCGGCGGTCGCAGCGGCGCCGTCCACGACGTCCGCGCCACCGGGCGGCAGGACCGGACGCGGGCCGGTCAGGGCAGCCACGTACCCCTCCAGCCGGGCCGCGTTCCAGCGCCGGACGGCACCATCGAAGGCATGCGCCCCCGGCCCGACGGCCTCGTAGGGACGGCGCTGCCAGTAGGCGAGGTTGTGGCGGCTCTCGTGGCCGGGCCGTGCCCAGTTCGAGATCTCGTAGCCGCGGAACCCGGCATCCGCGAGGACGGAGGTGGCGTGCTGGTACTGGGCCGCGGCGCGGTCCTCGTCCTGGGCAAGCCGCGCCCGTTCGCGCCAGCGACGCGCGCCGGACGTGGTCGGCAGGTGGTCACCGCCCGGACCGGTGAGCCCCTCTCCATCCGGGTCGTCAAGGGTCAGCGCATAGAGCGACAGGTGGTCCGGCCCGAGCTCCAGCGCGGCAGCGAGCGTGGCCGTCCAGGTCGCCAGCGTGCCGTCCGGCGTGTCGTAGAGGAGGTCCAGGTTGACCGACGCGATGCCCGCCTCGCGAGCGCCCGCCACCGCCGCCGCCACGTCCGCTGCCCGGTGGCGCCGCCCGAGCCGCCGCAGCTCGGCGTCGTCGAGCGACTGGGCCCCGAACGAGATGCGGGTGATGCCGGCGCGGCGCCAGGCTGCGGGGTCGCCGCGTTCGTCCGGCCCGGGGTTCGCCTCGAGCGTGATCTCCGCGTCCGGGTGCGATGTCGAACCGCTCGCGCACGCGCGCGAGCAGTCGCTCGATGTCCGTCTGCGGGCAGGAGCGATGGCGTTCCGCCGCCGATGTACACGCTCTCGAGCGCCGGCCGAGACGACCCGAACCGATCATCGAGGGCGTCCGCCCGCAGGTCGATCTCCGTCAGGACCGCGTCCAGGAAGGCCGCGATCCGAGCCTTCGGCCCGCGCGCCGCCGCGCCCGCATAGACGACGAAATCGCAGTACGGGCAGAGCGAGATGCAGAACGGGACATGGACGTAGAGCGCGACCGGCGGAGCGGGCGAGGCGACGAGTGCCTCGGCGATCACCACGGGTGCGTTCACCGGTCCCGCGAGGCCGACTCCCGATTCCCGATCACGCGCCAGCCGTCGGGCGGCCGGCGGCGCTTCTCGATCTCCTCCACCTCCCGCCCGCGCGGCAGGGTCTGGCCCGTGTGGCCGGTGCACAGGAAGATCGCGAACCGCGTGACGGCATGGCCCAGGAAGGCCGCGGCGATGCCCCCGGTGACGGCCGTCAGCCAGCCACCGATGAGCCCGATCCCGATCGTCGTGGCGAGCAGGTACCGGTCCCGTCCGGGCGCTCCCAGCCGCGTGGCCAGGGCATAGAGCAGCGTCTGGATGATGTTCGAGGCATTCGCCTCCAGGCCGAGCGCGATCAGGGTCCCGAAGATCGCGCCACGGAACGTGACCTCGTCGATGAACGCCGTTGCCGTCGAGTTCAGCAGCGCACCCGGGTAGGAAGCCGTGTCCGGGAAGCGGATGCGGTGATATCGGAACGTCGCGAAGGCCACCGCCTGGGCCACGCCGATCGCCGCGAAGACGAGACCGCCGAGCAGCGCCCCGAGTCGATCGCCCGTCCCCAGGAACAGGTCCACCTGCGGAGCGGGGCTGATGTACAGCATCGCGATGACGATCCCGAGCCCGAGGCCGTACCACGCCAGCCGCCGCCGGACGCGTGGCCGCTCCCCATCGCGTGTCGTCTCGTAGTACTCGGCTACCCCGAAGCGCTCCGCGTCGAGGCGGAGCATCGCCAGCAGCAGCGTCAGCCCGACCACGATCAGGCCCCGCGAGACGTCGAACAGATCCTCCACGCGCCTTAGCCTTCGTCCAGACGGAGCATCGCGAGGAACGCCTCCTGCGGGATCTCGACCGACCCGACCCGCTTCATCCGCTGCTTGCCCTCTTTCTGCTTCTCGAGCAGCTTGCGCTTGCGGGAGATGTCGCCACCGTAACACTTGGCCAGCACGTTCTTGCGCATGGCCCGGACGGACTCGCGGGCGATGACGTTGCTGCCGATGGCGGCCTGGATCGGGATCTCGAACATCTGGCGCGGGATGAGCTGCTTGAGCCGCTCGGTGAGGGCGCGCCCGGTCGATTGCGCTCGATCGCGCGGGACGATGATCGACAGCGCGTCGACCGGCTCGCCGTTGACGAGGATGTCGACCTTGGCCAGGTTCGCCGGTCGATAGCCCAGCTCCTCGTAGTCCATCGACGCGTAGCCCTGGCTTCGACTCTTCAGCTGGTCGAAGTAGTCGACGATGAGCTCCGCGAGCGGCATCTCGAAATGGAGGACCACCCGGGTCGGGTCGAGGTACTCCATGTTCACGAACGTCCCGCGCCGGTTCGTCGAGAGCTCCATCAGCGCGCCGATGTACTGGCTCGGCGTCACGACGCTGAGCTTGACCCAGGGCTCCTCGATCGACTCGATGTCGGACGGGTTCGGCAGCAGCGACGGGTTGTCCACGACGACCATGCCGCGACCGTGCTGCAGCTCGACGTGGTACTCGACCGACGGCGCCGACGCGATGAGGTCGAGCGCGAACTCCCGCTCGAGCCGCTCCTGGACGATCTCCATGTGCAGCATGCCGAGGAAGCCGCAGCGAAAGCCGAAGCCGAGCGCCACGGAGCTCTCCGGCTCGAAGGTGAAGCTCGCGTCGTTGAGGTGGAGCTTGTCGAGCGCCTCGCGCAGCAGCGGGTAGTCCTCGCCGCTGAGCGGGTAGATGCCCGCGAACACGAGGCTCTTCGCTTCCTGGTAGCCGGGGAGCGGTTCGCTGGCCGGTCGGGCCTGGGTCGTGAGCGTGTCGCCGACCTGCGCCTCGCGGACGTTCTTGAGCCCGGTGGCGACGTAGCCGACCTCGCCCGCGACGAGCTGCTTGACGGGGACGAGCTGGGGTCGGAAGACGCCCAGTTCCAGCGGCTCGGCCATCGCGCCGCTGGCCATGAGCTTGACGGGCTCGGTCGAGCGGAGGGTGCCCGCGGCCAGCCGGACGTAGACGATCACGCCCTTGTAGGCGTCGTAATGGCTGTCGAAGATCAGCCCCTGCACCGGCGCATGCGGGTCGCCCTTCGGAGGCGGGACCCGCTCGACGATGGCCTCGAGGATGTCGATGACGCCGGTGCCGTCCTTGGCGCTCGCCAGGATCACCTCTTCGCGCGGGATCGCGAGGACGTTCTCGAGCTCGTCCATGATCGTCTCGGGGTCGGCCGAGGGCAGGTCGATCTTGTTGAGGACCGGGATCAGCGTCAGGTTCTCCTTGAGCGCGAGGTGGACGTTGGCGAGCGTCTGCGCCTCGATCCCCTGCGTGGCATCGACGACGAGGATCGCGCCCTCGCAGGCCTGCAGGCTGTGGCTGACCTCGTAGGAGAAGTCGACGTGGCCGGGCGTGTCGATGAGGTTGAGCCCGTACGTCTTGCCGTCCTTGGCCGTGTAGTCCAGGCGGACCGCGCGGGCCTTGATCGTGATGCCCTTCTCGCGCTCGAGGTCCATCGAATCGAGGACCTGGCTCGTCATCTGGCGCGCGTCGATCGTGTGCGTCAGCTCCAGCAGTCGATCGGCGAGGGTGGACTTGCCGTGATCGATGTGGGCGATGATCGAGAAGTTTCGAAGGCGGTCCTGGGGGATGGTCACGAGGCGGGAGTGTAGCCGGTCACACGCTGGACGCCGCGAGGGCCGTGACGCCTCCGACGATCAGGACGACACCCGCGACCTGGGTGCGTGACAAGCGCTCGCCGAAGAGGAAGTACGCGAGGACCGCGGCGATCGCCGCGAACTGGGAGCCGAGCACGGCCGTGATCGCGATGCTGTAGGTGGATCCCCACGCCGATGCCGTCGAGCCGACGATCTCGCCGACCCCGGCGATCACCACGAGCGGCAGGGCCGCGCGGGTGAGCACCAGCCGTCGCTGCAGGATGACCGGGAGCGCAACGACCGCCAGGCCGACGAACCGCGTGCCTACGGCGACCCAGATCGGCGGGATGAGGGCCGCGGACTTGCCGGCCGCCACGAGGCCGACGCCGAAGATCAGGGCGGCCGCGACGGAGTACAGGACGGTCTTGCGGGTCCGCTCGGCATCGTCGGCGACGAGCGCCGCGTGGTCCGCGACCCGGGCTCGGGCATCGTCACGGGCCGGGCCGTCGAGGGCGTCCGCCGCGAGCTCGATGTCACCGGCCGGGACATCGGGGCGGGCGGGTTCGATGCTGGACAGGACGACGCCGCCGGCGATGACCGCGAGCAGGAGCGCCGCCACGAGCGTCAGCGGGTCCCCCAGCGCCACGGCGATCATCGCCCCGACGGCGCCTTCCGTCGCGACGATCGGCGCCACGATCGAGACCTTGCCGATGGTCAGCGCCTTGTAGGTGGAGCCGAGGCCAGCCGAGTAGCAGAGGCCGGCGAGCAGGACGAGGGGCAGCGTGTCCGGTGGGACCTCGGTCGGGATGCCGGTGGCCAGCGCGATGGGCAGGCCCACGATCGTGCCGACGATCATCACCCACGCGAGCACGACCCGGGAGCCGATCATCCGGCTCGACCTCGACGAGGCCAGGGTCGCGGTCGCCCACAGGACGGCGGCGGCCAGGCCACCAAGGATCGCGGTCACGCCCCCAAGTCTGGCGGGCGCGAGCGTCCAGCGTCGGGGCCGGACCCGACCGAGCCCTGTGGTACCATCCGCGTTCGCGCCCGGCACTCACCCCGTGCCGCGTTGCCCAGCCACCACATCCGATCGACATTCACGAGGTCCTTCCACTTGGCCAAGACGCCCCGCACCTGGACGGGAGCCCGCACCCCATCGGGCCTCAAGCGCGTACGTCAAGCCGCGCGCCGTCACGACATCCTTGGCCCGCGGCGCACCGCCGCGAAGACGTACGTCGCCAAGGCACTGAGCGTTGCCGCGAACCCGAGCGACTCTGAAGCCACCACCGTCGCCCTGATCGACGCGCTGTCGGCGCTCGATCGCGCCGCGAAGGCCGGAGCCATCCACCCGAACGCGGCCGCCCGCCGCAAGTCGCGCCTCACGATCAAGGTGAACGCCGCCCTCGGTGGGACCCAGACGACGACCTCGGGTCGCGTCACCAAGGTGACCGGCAAGACCGCCGCCGCAAAGGCAGCCAAGGCGCGCATCGCGGCCGGGAAGTCGGTCAAGGCGAAGGGCGCACAGACCGCCGCGGGCAAGGCCCGTGCCGCGCTGAGCAAGTCGGCTCGCGCCGAGGCCGCCGCCGCCAAGGCAGCCGAGGCCGCCGCGTCCGAAGGCGCGACCGCCGCTGCGACCAAGCCGTCGAAGCCGGCGGCCAAGGCGTCCGCGACGAAGACCACGGCCGCCAAGAAGTCGACAGCGAAGTCGTCGACCAAGGCCAGCGCCGCGAAGGCCGCTCCGAAGAAGACCGCCAGCAAGAGCTGACCGGGTGCAAGAGCCTCGCCGACCTCGACCGCCCCGGGCTCCACCCGGGGCGTCGTCATGTCCCGGGCCGGGTTGGCGGATCCTCAGATCGCGGCTGGCGTCTCGTGGCCCCCGGGTGCCGGTGCGACCGGCTTCGGGCGGAACACGCCGTAGAGCGCCGCGCCGCCCAGCCCACCGATCGTCGTCACCACCACGAGCAGGCCCGCGACCGTGAACTGCTGCGACCAGTAGAAGGCCGAGAACGAGTCGGCATCGGTCACGCCGGCCGCCTCGAGCGGGGCCGCCCGCGCGCCGTCCTCGACGAGGAGGTAGCGCTGGTAGACGCAGTCCGGCCCGGACGAGCAGGCGATCGGACCGCCGGCACTCGCGTCGCGATAGCCGTTGTCGCCATAGAAGAACAGCGCCTTGACGCCGAGCAGCAGCACCGCCGCGGTCACCCCGGTGACCAGCGCGGCGAAGACGCCGTTCACGAGGATCCGGCTCCACGGCCCGGCCCGCCGGTTCGAGCGCTGGTTCGCGTAGTAGCCGATGAGCAGGCCGGTCGGGATCGTCAGCAGCCAGACGATCGGCTCGATCGGGATGATCAGCAGGAAGCTGATGGCGACCGTGACCGACATGCCGATCCCGACATACGCGGCCGTGATGGCGCCGCGATCGACGAACCGCGTCACGAGCCGGACCCGACCTCCGCAGCCTCCGGAACGGACCGAGCCGGCGACCGACGCCCCCGTCAGCGCACTGCGGCCGGGATAGCGCGCCCCGTCACCGAGCTCGCCTTCGATGCGGAGCAGCCGGTTGTACTTGGCGACCCGCTCGGATCGCGACGGGGCCCCGGTCTTGATCTGCCCGGTGCCCATCGCCACGACGAGGTCCGCGATCGTGGTGTCCTCGGTCTCGCCGGATCGGTGCGAGACGACGGCGGACCAGCCCGCGCCGCGCGCGAGCTCGATCGCCTCGATGGTCTCGGTCAGCGTCCCGATCTGGTTGAGCTTGATGAGCACGGAGTTCGCCGAGCGCAGCTCGATCCCCCGCGCGATGCGCGTGGTGTCGGTCACGAACAGGTCGTCGCCGACGAGCTGGACCCGATCGCCGAGGCGCTCGGTGAGCTGCCCCCACCCGAGCCAGTCGTCCTCCGCCAGCCCGTCCTCGATCGAGACGATCGGGTAGCGCGCCACCCAATCCGCCCACAGGTCGATGAGCTCGCCGGACTCCAGCGTCCGACCTTCCTTCGCAAGCGCGTAGCGGGTCGGAGCGCCGTCGCCGCCGCTCCCGTCCTCGACCAGCTCGGTCGTGGCCGGGTCCAGCGCGATCGCGACGTCCTCGCCGGGTCGGTAGCCGGCCTTCTCGATGGCGCGAAGGATGACCTCGACCGCCGCCTCGTTCGAAGCCAGCGACGGAGCGAACCCGCCCTCGTCACCCTGGCCGGTCGCGAACCCGTCGTCGTGGAGGATCGAGCGAAGCGCCCCGAAGATCTCCGCGCCGGCTCGCAGCCCCTCGCTGTAGGTCGGCAGCCCGACGGGCATGACCATGAACTCCTGGAAGTCGGTCGAGTCCTGGGCGTGCTTGCCGCCATTGAGGATGTTGAACATCGGGACCGGCAGGATGCGAGCGCCGACGCCCCCGAGGTAGCGGTACAGCGGGAGGTCGTACGAGGCCGCGGCCGCGTGGGCGCAGGCGAGCGACACGCCGAGGACCGCGTTCGCGCCGAGCTCGCCCTTGTTGGGCGTCCCGTCGAGGTCGATGAGCAAGGCGTCTACACCGGCCTGGTCGGACGCGTCGAGGCCGAGCAGCTCCGGCCCGATCCGGTCGGTGACGTTGGCAACGGCCGTCAGGACACCCTTGCCGCCGAAGCGGGTCTTGTCGCCGTCGCGAAGCTCGACCGCCTCGTGGGCGCCGGTCGAGGCGCCGCTCGGCACCGCCGCTCGCCCGACCGAGCCGTCCACCAGGACGACGTCGACCTCGACCGTGGGATTGCCACGCGAGTCGAGGATCTCGCGAGCGTCGATGAAGTCGATCGTGGTCACGCGCGCGTCTCCGTCCTGGCTCGGGATCTGGCCGGCTTCGTCGGCGCCGTCACCCTGGCCGTCGTCTTCTTGGTCGTGGTCGCCTTGGTGGCGGGCTTCGGCGCGGCCTTGGTGGCGGTCGTCGCCTTCGCGGTCGCGACCGACTTCGCGGCGGGCTTGGCGGTTGCCTTGGCGACGGTCGCCTTGGCAACGGGCTTGGCCGCCGGCTTAGACGCGGTCTTGGTGGCGACGGACTTCGTGGCCGCCTTTGCCGCGGCGGGCTTCGCTGCCGGCTTGGCCGCGGATCCGGCCTTTGCGGCTGGCTTGGCCGCGGATCCGGCCTTTGCGGCTGGCTTGACCGCGGGCTTGGCGGCTGGCTTCGCCGCGCGGGCTTGGCCGCGGTCTGGGCAACCGGCTTCTTGGTGGCGGCGGGCTTGGCGGCCGCCACGGGCTTTGCGGCAGGCTTCGCGGCCGCCGCGGGCTTCGTAGCCGGCGCGGACTTCGCCACGGGCTTGGCCTTCGATGCCGGCGCTCGCTTCTTCTCGGGCTTCGGCGGCTCCGGCCGATCCAGCAACACCGTGACCCCCGGCAGCTCGCGCCCCTCCAGGAATTCGAGGGAGGCGCCGCCACCGGTCGAGATATGCGTCATCCGGTCGGCCAGGCCCTGCTGCGTGATCGACGCGACGGAGTCTCCGCCGCCGACGACGACCGTGGCCCCATGCTCGGCGCGGTCCGCGAGCAGCCGTGCGACCGCGTTCGTACCGTGCGCGAAGGACGGGATCTCGAACACGCCCAGCGGGCCGTTCCAGAACACCGTCTTGACGTCGGTCAGCGCCTCGACCATCAGGTCCTGGCTCGCCTTCCCGAGGTCGACGATGTGCCATGACGCCGGGATCTTCTCGGCCTGAAGCGTCTTGTATTCGGTGCCGCGCGTGACCTCCTTGGCGACGATGACATCGACCGGCAGGACGACGCGCACGCGGTTCTTCTCGGCGGTCGCGAGGATCCGTTGCGCGTCCTGCACCCGGTCCGGCTCCGCCAGGCTCTTGCCGATCGCCTTGCCCTGGGCCAGCAGGAACGTGTTGGCCATGCCACCCCCCAGCACGAGCATGTCGACCTTGGTCAGCAGGTTGTCGATGACCCTGATCTTGTCGCTGACCTTCGCCCCACCGAGGATCGCCGCGAACGGCCGCTCCGGCGCCACCATCAGCTTGGAGAGCATCGCCAGCTCACGTTCCATGAGCAGGCCGGCGTACGCGGGGAGCAGCTTCGCGATGCCGACCGTCGACGCGTGCGCCCGATGCGCCGAGCCAAAGGCATCGTTCACGTAGACGTCGGCGTACGAGGCGAGCGTTTCAGCGAAGGCCGGATCGTTGGCCTCCTCCTCGGCATGGAAGCGCAGGTTCTCGAGCAGGAGGATCTCGCCGGGCCGCATCCGCTTCAGGGCATCTTCCGTGCCCAGCCCGAGGGCATCGCCGGTCACGGGCACGTTCCGCCGGAGCAGCTCGGTCAGCCGCTGCCCGACCGGCCGCAGACGAAGGCTGTCGGTGACCTTGCCGTTGGGACGGCCGAGGTGGCTCGCGAGGATGACCTTGGCGCCCGCCTGGACCAGCGCCATGATCGTCGGGATCGCGGCCCGGACGCGCGAATCGTCGGTGACCTTCCCGTCCGCGAGCGGGACGTTGAAGTCGACGCGCACGAACACGCGCTTGCCGGCGACGTCCGCGTCGCGGATCGTGAGTTTCTCCATGCGGTCAGTGCTCCTTGCCGGCGTGTGACCGCCAGCGGGCGATGGGCTCGCGAGCCGTCGCCGGGATGGTGGGCGGGGTCAGGCGGCCGCGACCGGCAGCCTGGCCGCCACGAAGGCGATGAGGTCGGCAACGCGGCAGCTGTAGCCCCACTCGTTGTCGTACCAGCTGATGACCTTGACCATGTCCCCGCCCAGGACCATCGTCGAATCGGCGTCGATGATCGACGAACGGCTGTCGCCCTTGAAGTCCATCGAGACGAGCGGCTCGTCCGACACGCCGAGGATGCCCTTCATCGGGCCGGCGGCGGCGGTTCGGAACGCGTCGTTCAGCTCCTCGACGCTGGTCTCGCGCCGGACGGTCGCGGTGAAGTCGACGACGCTCACCGTCGGGGTGGGCACGCGCAGGCTGAACCCGTCGAACTTGCCCTTCAGGTCGGGGATCACGAGCGCGAGCGCCTTGGCCGCGCCGGTCGTCGTCGGGATGATGTTCTGGCCGGCGCTTCGAGCCCGCCGCGGGTCGCTGTGGGCCACGTCGAGGATGCGCTGGTCGTTGGTGTAGCTGTGGATCGTGTTCATCAGCCCCTTCTCGATGCCGAGCAGGTCGTTGACGACCTTGGCCGCCGGGGCGAGGCAGTTCGTCGTGCACGAGGCGTTGCTGATGATGTGGTGGCTGGCCGGGTCGTAGCGGTCCTCGTTGACGCCGAGGACGATCGTGATGTCCTCGTTCTTGGCCGGCGCACTGATGATGACCTTCTGGGCCCCGGCATCGATGTGCGCGCGTGCCTTCTCGGCGCTGGTGAAGATGCCGGTCGACTCGAGGACGATGTCCACCCCGAGGTCGCCCCACGGGAGTGCCGCCGGGTCGCGCTCGGCCAGGATCTTGATCTCGCGACCATCGATGATGATCGAGCTGTCGCCGGCCTTGACCTCGCCGTCGTAGGCGCCGTAGGTCGAGTCGTGCTTGAACAGCAGGGCGTTCATCTCGGCGTCCACGAGGTCGTTGACGGCGATGACCTCCACGTCCGGCGCGCGCTCGATCAGCGCCTTGAGCGACTGGCGGCCGATACGGCCGAAGCCGTTGATGCCGACGCGGACTGCCATCGTGGGACCTCCTGGCGGTCGGGGTCGGACCGCGAGTGGATGAAGCGGGGTTGCGGGCGCGCGGGAAGGACGTCGTGGGGATCGCCACCCATTCTAGCAAAGGGGTCCCCCGCGGCCGTGGAAGGCATGGAACGGCCCTCGCCGTTGCCAGCGAGGGCCGTTCGCTAGATCGTTCGAAGGACGGGGTCAGCCGCCGATCTTGAAGACCTTGCCACCGCAGATCGGACAGGTGCCCTGGAGGGCCGCCTTGCCGTTCTTCATGGTGATGCGCTGGGGATTCAGGACTTCGACCTTCTGCTTGTCCTTGACGCAATAGGCCTCTGCCATTCGGGTTCCTCCTCGGGATGCGGTCGGAGCGTCACGGGAACCTTCGTCCCGCACCCGCTCTCAGGTACGCGCGGTAGTAGTCCACAGCGACGGGCGCCAGCGGTCCGTCGATGCGGTTCGTTTCTGGGCATCCATCTCGGCGAGCACGATCAGGCCCTCCAAGCCCGTGTCGACGCAGGCAGCCTCTGCCGCATCCTTTGTCGATCCCCCGACGAATTCACCGGTCGTCCGATTGGCATACACCGCACAGACGACACCGGCTCGACACCGGGCAAGGGACGCGAGGACGAGCAGGGCCGATGCCTCCATCTCGAAGTTCATGACACGCTGGCGCGCCATGTCCTCTGCCAGATCGGGGTAGCGGATGGGCAACTGCGGGATGGGACGCCCTTGCGCCCCGAAGAATCCCGGTGCCGTCGCCGTCACACCGACGTGGTAGCGGTGACCGAGTCGCTCCGCGGCCTCGACGAGTGCCGTGATCGCTTCGTAATCGGCGACCGCGGGATACCCATCGTGGACGAAGAAGCTGGTGGTCGAATTCGAGGCGGACCGCACCCGTGGTGATGACCAGGTCTCCCAGGTTCATCTCCGGCTGCAGCGCCCCACACGACCCGACACGGATAAAGGTGGGCCGTTCCGTGATCGCCAGGATCTCGGCCACGACGATCTCGACGTTGTCGGTGCCGATCCCGGTCGATACGACCGAGACCCGCTGACCTCGAAACGTCCCGGTGACGGTGGCGAACTCCCGGTGTTGGTGCTCGAGCTCGATGGAATCGAGGCGCGTCGCGATCCGGGATGTCCGATCAGGGTCGCCGGGGAGGAGGATGTACTCGGCCAGGTCTCCCCGTCCGAGTCCGATGTGGTACTGCCGTTCCCCTTCAGGGATCGCTATCCGGCGATCTCTCGGGCTATCGACGCGGGTTTCCGCGTTCGGCAAAACCTCTCCCTCGCTCACGTGGCTGCTTCGCTGGCGCGAAACTCGGCCGAGGATAGGCCCCTGTTCGTGCGTGAGTCAAGCGTGGCTGAGCGTGGATGACGCCCGTCCGGCCACGCTCAGCCCACGCACGACTCCCGATCGAGCCACGTTCAGCCGGCGCCGGGCCTCCCGTCGGTCCCCGCACGGACCCCGCCGAGGGGCCCATCGAAGGCCTCCGCGCCGCCGATCGAGGACAGCCGCGCGGCCACGCGGGCGGTCAGCAACCGGCGGGCCTGGCGCCGTCGAAGGAGGGTCACGCCGAGCGACGCCAGGCTGATCCCGACGAGCGACGCGAGGCCGGCTCCGGCGCCCGGGAGCGCCCCGAAGTCGTCTCCGAAGCCCGCCGACCGTGGCCGCGCCGCGCCGGCCATCTCCTTCTCCGCCGGGCTTGCGCCTCAGGGGGGCGGGTCCCGTGACGCCGAGTGCGGTCGGGTCGCTGCCGAGCACGATGGCGGCAGGATCGGTGACGATCACGGCGAGGGTCCCATCGTCCAGCCGCTCGACTCGGCCGATCACGTTGATCGCGTCCTCCGGTTCGATGAGCGGGATCCAGTCCGCGGCTTCATCGCGCAGCACGACCGGCGCGTGCGCCGTGCCGTCATCGAGCGTGAAGCCGTCGGGCCGGACGTCGACGACGAGACCGCCCACGCGGACGGTGTCACCCACGATCGATGCGAGGTCGGCCAGGTCGGCATCGGCCACGGTCTCCCCGTTGGTGCTGCCGCTCGCGATCCCGTCGCTCGCGGACGAAGGCGCGCCGCCGGCAGCGCCACCGGACGTGGCGCCCCCGGTCGATGCCCCGCTTGTCGGACCGCCATCCGTCGGTCCGCCGCCGACGCTGACGTCGCCTCGGGACCGGGGCAGGATCGTCGGGCGACGATCGGTGGCGCTCGGGTAGGCCGGCCGGACGATGCCCGTCAGCTCGATCGAGCGGCCCTCGACGATAGTCTCGACCGGGATCCGCGCACCGGGCTGGCCGACGACGACCAGGCGAGCCGCTCCGACCACGATCTCGGCACGCCAACGGTCACCGAGCTTGCGCACATCGTCGATGCGGCCGGACACCGCGACGAGCCGCCAGGTATGTGCCGCACTGAGTGGCCCGCGCACGCGCAACGGCGCGGGGACCTTCCCGGAGCCGAGTCGCTCCATCGATCTCCGCCCGGAGCCGTGGGGCACCGTACGCGACGCCCACCCGGCCCGTCAGGCGGATCCGGGTGCCGACTCCCGGCGCCGGGACGTCCTTCGGGAGCAGGACCTCGATCGCGCCGGTTCCGTCCCCGACGACGATCCGGCGGCCCGTCGCGTCGAGAAGGGACGCAGGCGCGGTCACGACCGCCCCGATGACGACGTCGCGATCGGTGATCCGCAGCGCGGAAGCGACCGACATTGCCGTCCCGTCGGCCGGGGCCCGTGTCGGTCGCGGCGACGTGCCTGCGGTCGGCTTCGGCGGGCCGAGGGTGACGGTGAGGACGATGGCGGTGAAGACGGCACCGTGAGGAAGGTCGACGTCGGCGGCGTCACGCAGCCACACGCGGTACCCGTCGAGCGCGCCCTTCCGGGACGCTCGCTGGCCGGCAACGCCGGTCACGCGGTAGGTCGCGCCCTTGGACACGCTCGTCGAGGTGATGCGGCTCGAGGCATCGGCCATCACGCGAACGCGGATCCCGGCGGTCGTTTCGAGCCAGAGCGCGATGTCTCCGCTGGTCGCCTTCGTGGGCTTCTCGACGACCGTGCCGGTCAGGACGACCAGCCTTCCTTCATTGGCCTCGTCGATGCCGCGGGAGCCGACGGCGATCGCAGCCGGCAAAGCGCCGGAACCCAGCCCACCCGATGACCGCATCGGCGGCCGGGCGGATCTCGAGCTGGCCATACGGATCGGCGAGCTTGCCGCGGATCTCGAGGAGGGCACCGCGAGCGGGCGCGCGGACGCCGTCGGGCAGCTTCACCACGACCCCGCCGCTCGTGTCCGCGATCGCGAACAGGGCGGGCGATCCAAGCCGGCCCGGCTCGGCGGTCACGACTCCGCGGACCGTCACGGTCGAGCCGATGGCCCTGGTCCGGGCGTTGGCGATGGTGATGGTCGTGGGGCCGGGCGTCGGAGTCGCAGACGGCGCCGGTGAGGACGTCGGATTCGGCGAAGGGGTCGGTGTCGGCATGGGCGAGGCGGTCGGCGTGGGAGTCGGGGACGGCGTTGGAGTCGGCGCAGGGGGCTGGATCACGAGGTCGGTCGCCGCGGTGACGTACAGGCGGTAGCCGGTCGTGCCGGTCCCGCTGCTGTCACGCTGGCCGAGCGAGCCCGCGACCGTGACGAGCGTTCCGTCCGTCAACGCTCGCTCGCCGAGCGCATCCGGCGTCACGACGATCCGGATCGAGCCCGTGCCGTCATCGACGGACACGGCAAGTCCGTCCGCGAGGACGTCCGAACCACCGACGACGGACCCAGCCACCGACACGCGTCGGCCTTCGTACGCCTCGCCTCCGGCCACGGTCGCGATCGCGATCGCCTCGGGGACGGCGCCCTGGCCGACGACCGTGACATCGGCCTCACCGGCCCGGAGCGTGCGCTGCGCGTACCGGGTATCGAGCGTCCCGCTCACGATCACGGCCGTCCCTGCAGGCATGGTTCCGACGACGGCCGCGTCCAGATAGATCGAGATCCCGGCCGTCGCATCCTGGAGATACGCGGTTCGGCCACTCTCGATGGCACCGAGCGCCGTGGTGAGCGTGCCCGCGATCGTGGCCACCGAGTCGTCAGGGAGGGCTCGCGCGGCCGCGATGGTCAGGGGGGCGATCGAAGGCGCAGGAGTCGGCGTCGGGGTCGGGGTGGGAGTGGGGATGGGCGTCGGGGTAGGGGTTGGAGTCGGGGTCGGCGTCGGTCCCGGGACAGGAGTCGGAATAGGGGTTGGCGTCGGGACGGGCGTCGGCACAGGCGTCGGCGTTGGCACAGGCGTCGGCGTTGGCACAGGCGTGGGAGTCGGGCTCGGTGTCGGCGTCGGGGTTGGCGACGGAGTCGGCGTCGGGCCGGGTGTCGGCACAGGCTCATCGCTCGATCGCTGCGGGTTCGGCGCAGGGTTCACGAACCAATCGAGCGCGTTGTCGTTGGCGTCCACGCCGTTCCCAAGCGTGCCACCGGGCGACCGCTCCAGACTCGATCCGGCCGGCGGCGCCACCGCAGGCCCGCCCTCCACGAATGGGTTCGTCGCATCGCCCCAGCCGAGGGCATCCACGACGGTCCCGCCGATCACCCGCAGCGCGACGGCGCCGCCGGTCGCGGCGAATCCGCCGGTGTAGACCTTGTCCCCAAGCGCCGCGTGGATGCCCGCACCATTCACGACGAGCACCCGCCGGCCGGCATCGAGGACGAACGAGGCATCCCACGAAGCCTTGCGAGTCACCGTGGATCCCGAGGACGTCGCATACACGAGCTCGAGGCCGACGAGATCCACCGGTCCAGCGCCCTGGTTGGCGATCTCGACGAACTCGTCGGACGCGCTGGCACCGCCGGTCTGGAGCTCCGACACGACGAGGGTCGAGACCGGCCAGGCGACATCGGCCGCGCTGGCCCGGGACGCCCCGGCGGGCGATCCCACCGAGACCAGGATGAGGGCGATAACGAGCGCGGCAGTCCCCGCGCGCCGGGCGCGATCCATGCGTGACCTCCCGGCGGGGAACGGGCGGGCGGACCGGCGGGGCTTGGGCGAGTGGCGGCGCCACCTGAGTGATACCAGATGGCCCTTACCCCGGACTTATCGACTACGATGGCGCGCACCTGCCCCACCGGATCGACGAACCCAGGAGTGACCGTGGCTCGCGCCAAGAGAACCACCCGCGCCGAGGCACGCCGGCGCTATCGAGCCGAGCACGGGCTCCTCGACGACACGAACCTCGACGATGAGTCGGCGGAGGCGGACGCCCCGGCCACGAAGCAGGGCGCAAACCGCCCGGGTCCGGACGGGACGGGGCGGATCGGGATCTTCAGCGCGCTGCGTCTGGCGTTCCGGCCGCTCGATGCCCCGGGTGACTTTCGTGCTCTGCCCCGGCTCGTAACGCACAAGGCGCTGTGGCTGCCTGTCCTGCTGACGATCGGTGCCGCGGTGCTGACGGGCATCACGAAGGGGGCCGACGTCCTGAGCCAGTTCGCCTTCCAGTACTTCGTCGTCACACCCGCGATCGGCGGCGTGTTCATCGCGGGCTTCCTGGCGCCACGGGCCAGCTGGCTGCTTGGCGTGATCGTCGGTCTGGTGAGCGCGATCTGCTACACCATCCTCGGGTTCGCCGGGCTCCTGCCGGCGGGCTTCGCCGAGGTGTTCGCGCTGGAGCCGTCCGCGGCCATCGTCTCGTCGTTCGTCTTCTCGCCGATCATGGGTGCGCTGTTCGCATCCGCGGCGGCGTGGTACCGCCGGTTCCTGCAGCTGTCGAGCCCGAACCGAGGGAAGAACAAGCCGCCGGCGCGCCGCGGCAACGACGGCCGGAGCCGCTCGACGTCCGGCCAGAAGGCGGGCGCGCGCCGCTGACCGCGCGCTGACCCCGGCGCCGACCGCGCCGCGAGCCGCGGCGCCCGACGACGGTCAGCCGAGGCGCCGCATCCCGGCGTGACCCATCTGGCGGACGCCACCCGGCCGTTCCGGCCCACCGGCCTCGGCGGCCACCTCGGGGAGTGCCCGGACCTCGTGCGCGACGAGGTTCACGACCATCCCCTCGCGCTGCAGCTCCCCGTCCACCAGCAATAGCGCGTGCCGGCGGACGACCCCGCGCAGCCGCTCCCACGTGCTCGGCCAGAGGGTCACGTTGACCATCCCCGTCTCGTCCTCCAGGGCCAGGAAGACCGTGCCCTTGGCCGTCATCGGGTGCTGGCGGGTCACGACCAGGCCGCCCACCCGGACGTGCCCCGGACGACGGTCGGCGAGGGCCGCATTCGTCACCGCCCCCAGTCGATCCAGCGCCGGCCGGAACAGCGCCACGACCTGTCGACGGGCATCCACGCCGAGCACCGCGTAGGCATCGCCGACCCGCTCCGACTCGGTGATCGCGGGGAGTGCCGGCGCGTCCGTCGCCGGCAATCGCAGGTCCATCGGCCGGCCCGCGGCCGCTCCCCGTTTTCCAGCCGCGCGACCCAGCGCCCGGACCGTCCGGCCGTCCATCCGTCCGCGTGACGCCCCGGCCACCTCCCGCAACTGCCACAACAGCTCCCGCCGCGGTCGACCCAGCGAGTCCATCGCCCCGCTCCGGATGAGCCGCTCGAGCACCTCCTCGGGCAGCCCGGTCCGCTCCACGACATCGGCCAGGCTCCGATACGGCCCGCGTTCCCGCTCGGCGTCCAGCAGGTCCTCGTGCTGCTCGCCGATGCCCTTCACGAGCTGCAGCCCGAGGCGCACGCCCCAGCCGATCGTCACCTCCGGCGTCCAGAGCTCACGCGCGGCCACGGACGGGTTCACGCACGCGGACGAGACGACGGGCTCCGGTCGTGCCTCGATCCCGACACCTGGCGGCAGCGGCTCGCCCGGCCGGCCCACCCACTCGGTCGTGGTCTTGTACGACGAGCCGTTGATGTCCACGGGCAGGACGGCCACGCCGTGGCGCTTCGCGTCGTTGACGAGCACCTCGACCGGGTAGAAGCCCATCGGCTGCGCGTTGATGAGCCCGACGAGGAACTGCGCCGGGTAGAACAGCTTCAGGAAGGAGGACTCGTAGGCGGTCCGCGCGAAGGCCGCGGCATGCGACTTCGCGAACCCGAAGCTCGCGAACGCCGCGACCTGGCGGAAGAGCTCCTCGGCGTCCTCCTCGGTCATGCCGGGCTGGCGGAGGGCGCCCTCCACGAACTGCTGGTGGAGCTTCTCCATCTCCCGGGTCGAGCGCCACGTCCCCATCGCGCGGCGGAACCCGTCCAATTCGGCCGGGCTGAACCCCGCGACCTCGATCGCGATGCGCATGACCTGCTCCTGGTAGAGGATCACGCCCATCGAGTCCTTGAGCACGGGCTCCAGCGACGGATGGAGGTACGTCACGGGCTCCAGGCCCTGCTTGCGCCGCAGGTACGGGTGGACGGCGTTGCCCTGGATCGGCCCGGGTCGGATGATCGCGACCTCGACCACGAGGTCGTCGAGGTTGTGCGGCCGCGACTTCGGCAGCGTCTGCATCTGCGCCCGGCTCTCGACCTGGAAGACCCCGACCGTGTCGGCCGCCTGGAGCATCTCGAAGACCTCGGGCACGTCCTCCGGCAGCCGATCGAGATCGAGACAGACCGCGCAGTCGTGCTCGATGAGCTGGAGCGTCTCGTCCATCGCGGCCAGCATCCCGAGGCCGAGCAGGTCGAGCTTGATCAGCTTGAGCGTCTCGACATCGCGCTTGTCGAACTGGACGACGACGCGATCCGGCATCGTCGCCCGTTCCAGCGGCGCGATGTCGATGAGCGGGGCCGCCGTCACGAGCATGCCCGCCGCTGTGGATGGAGAGATGGCGCGGGAAGCCATCGATCCGAGCGCAGAACTCCAGCCAGCGCTCCCAATGGCTGAGGCCGACCGTGGAACCGCCGCGGGCCTGCGGCGGCGCCTCCGGCTCGATGCGAGCGACCGACGACTGGCCCGCCGACCCACCCCGGCCCATCGCCGCCGTCGGCGGCGAGGGCGGGTCCCAGCGGTTGGGCCTGCCCAGCCGATCCGTCTGGCGCGGCGGCGGCTCGACCTGGCCACTCTCCGGATCGATGGCCCGACCCTCGACGAGCGCCGGCGGCACGAGGCGGTCGCGCTCCTCCGCGTATCCGGTCCCCTTCCCCGCCCGCAGCCAGGCGACGCTCGCCGGCGTGTCGCCGGGGCCACCCTCGTCCCCGGACGTGCCACCACTCCGGATCGCCGTCCGCGGCGCCAGCGGATCGTCGCGGAACCCGGCCGCGGCCGGGTCGACGCCCGCGGCTACGTCGTCCCCTTCGAGGTCGCGCAGCCAGGCGAACGGCTTGGGCGCATCCGGGTCTGGCGGCACCTGTGGCTGGCGCCATGGCGGCACCTTCCCGACGAGCGGGATCCGGGTGTTGAGCTGGCCCATCCTGTCGACGAGGCCATGTCCCTCGGCCTCCGTCGCCGCCAGCGCCTCGGCCGGTTCCCCTTCGCCCGTCCGCTTGAAGAACTCCGCAAAGCCGCCGTCCGCCTCCAGGTCGCGCCGGACCATGACCGAGTCGTAGGTCTCGAGCGCCTTGGCCACCCGGTCGACGAGCGGCCGCGGGAACCCGAGCGCGACCCCCACCTCGCGGACCGCCGAACGCGCCCGGTAGGTCACGAGGTTGCAGACCATCCCCGTGTGCTCCGGTCCGTAGCGGTTGTAGACGTACTGGATGACCTCCTCCCGCCGCGCCGAGCTGAAGTCGATGTCGACGTCCGGATAGGTCGTCCGGCCCTCGTTGATGAACCGCTCGAAGAGCAGGTTGTGCTGGATCGGCTCGACCCGGCTGATCCCGAGGGTGTAGGCGACGATCGAGCTCGCCGCGCTGCCGCGACCCTGGGCCGGGATGCCCTGCTCCCTGGCGAACCGCATCAGGTCCCAGCAGATCAGGAAGAACTCGGCGAGCCCGGCCCGCTCGATCACATCGAGCTCGTGGGCGAGCCGCTTGACGACGGCCGAGGTCAGCGGGTGATAGCGCTTCCGGGCGCCGGCCTGGCACAGCTCGACGAGATACGAGAACGGGGTCTCGCCCTTCGGCACCGGGAAGCCCGGGAAGCGGTACTGCTCGAAGCCGAGATCGACCGTGCACGACGCCGCCAGCTCGACCGACGTGGCGATCCCCTCGCGCCACGCCCGCGCCGGCTCCGGGTCGAACGACGCACCGAGCGCCGCCAGCTCGTCGCCCGTCTTGAGGTGCGACTCGCCGTCCGGCCGGCGCAGGTCGGCGAGCGTCTCGAGCGTCCGGCCGTGCTTGATCGCGGTGAGGACGTCGTGCAGCTCACGGTCGTCGGGCGTGGCGTAGTGGACGTCGTTGGTGACGACGACCGGCAGCCCGAGCTCGGCGGCGAGCGCCGCCGACTCCGCCACGAGCCAGTCGTCGTCGGGCAGGAGGTGATGCGAGAGCTCGATGAAGAAGCCGCTCGAGGCGGGATCGTCGCCACGCCCGAACAGCGTCGCGTAGCGCTCCGCGACCGCCCGCGCCCCCGCTCGATCGCCCACCCGCAGGCGACGCGCGATCTCCCCGTCGCGACAGCCCGACAGCGCGACGAGGCCTTCGTGATGCTCGTCGAGGAGGGCCTGGCGGAAGCGCGGCACGCCCTTGGTCCCGGCCAGGTTCGCGCGAGAGATGAGCCGCGACAGGCTCCGCCAGCCGACCGCCGAGCGGGCCAGCAGCACGAGATGCGGGCCGCGCGCCCGCTCGCCGATCCCGCGCAGGTCCTCCTTGACCGGGTCGCGGTGGCCGGGCAGACGGGCGCGCTCGGGGCGGGGCCGGGACGGACGGCCTTCCGCGATGATCGACTCCGGTCGGCGTGGCCGCCGCCGTTCGCGCGCGTCGACGTTGACGCCGTGGTGGGACGACCACGCCGGCCGGGTCGGGGACGCCGGCATCGAGCAGCTCGATCTCCGTCCCGACGATGCCATGGAGGCCGATCTCCTCGGCCGCGCCCATGAAACGGACGGTGCCGTAGAGGCCGTTACGGTCGGTGACGGCCAGCCCGGCCAGGCCGATCGCCGCGGCCCGCTCGACCAGCTCGTCCGGTGGCGAGGCCCCATCGAGGAACGAGAAATTGGTGTGGGCGTGGAGCTCGGCGTAGGGGATGGTCGCCACGGGTTCTCCGGTCGGGGGCCGGGCTTGCAGGGGGCCTGCTAGTATAGAACAAACGTTCTAGTAGAAATCACGAAACACAATCGGGGGGTTCGGCGTCTCACCGGCATGCACGCACCCATCCGCCTCGATCACCCGCTTCGACCGGTCGCCATGGCCGCGCTCCGGAGCGGTATCGCCGTGGTGGTTGCGATGCTTCTGATCCTCGTCCTCCTGCCCGCGGTCATCGCGGTCCAGGCGGCGGCGATCTAGCACTCATAAGTCTCGGGGCCTGGGGGCACGAGACGATTTAGGCGGCGATCGACTGCGATGGTCGGCGCCGACCCGCCGGAGCGCTGGTGAGCAGCGGACTCTGGCCTGCAGGACCCCGTCGCTTGGGGGTGACGGGGTCCTGCCACGTCCGGGAATCGACGACGCCCGAAGGGGCTCCCCCAAGAGCCGCTTCGGGCGCGTCCGGCTGACGGGCGCCGATGTGCCTTTACGCCATGTCGCCGTGATCGCCGTGCTCCACACAGCGGTCAGGACCGAAGAATACGACGCATGTCAACCATCGCCAATGGCCCGGCGGGCGACGCAGCGGTTCGGCCTAGACTCGGGTGCATGCAGACGCGGAATCGCCGCTCCCGTCCAACCCTCTCCTTTGTCGCGATCATGGTCGCCGCCCTGGCGCTCGGGGCCTGTGGAACCGACGATCCCACGACCAGTGCGCCCACCGACAGCCCTTCCGTCGCGCCGTCGATCGGGCCCACCGCTAGTGGCCTAACCCAGACCGAGACCGGCTGGGGCCGCATCTGGGACGACCTCCCGGCGGGGTTCCCAAGGTTCCCGACGTCGACCGTCGCGGACGACATCAGCCCGGACCCGGTCAGCGGCACGTATGCCGTCGACAACGACGACACCGCCCAGATCGCGGGCTGGATGCAGACCGCGCTCGAGACGTCGGAGTTCCGGACGGAGTCGCTATCGGGACCGTTGGAGGACGGCGGCTTCGTCATCGAATCGGTCGGCGGGGGCGACTGCCGGATCCAGACATCGGTCCGGCCGATGGGCGGGCTGACGTTCGTGGTCGTCCGCTACGGGGCCGCCTGTCCGATGGGCTGAGCGGTCCGCCGGACAGCCGCCACGGATCTGGTGCTTCGGCGCGACATTCGCGGTGCATCGGCGCGACACATGAACTCGCTCGCGCGTCTATGCTGACACGGCTCGGGCGGTGGAGACTCGATCCCGCGCAGCCGCTGGGGGAGGCGCAATGCAGTCGGCGCAACCACGAGATATCGGCGTGCTGGTCCTCGTGATCGGCATGTTCCTGATCCTGTTCGTCGTGACCCTGATGATGGGGGCGCCGATCCGCTGAAGCGGCGACGATGAGTGGACGACGCGACGACTGATCGTGCCTGGATCCGGCCCTGGTTGCGAGCCGAGGGAGCGGGCGCCTTCGCGGCAGGGCTCGCCGGGTTTCTCTTCCTCGGGCTTCCCTGGTGGGCGTTCGCGCTCCTGCTGATCGTTCCGGACGTCTCGATGGTCGGGTATCTGCGCGGCCCGCGGGTCGGGGCGATCCTCTACAACATCGTCCACAACCTGGCGACGGGCGTGGCCGTTGCCGGTGTCGGCCTGGCGATCGGCAGCGTGCCGCTTGCGGCCGCCGGCGCGATCCTCGTCGCCCATAGCGGCATGGATCGGGTCGCCGGCTACGGGCTGAAGTACCCGGATTCGTTCCAGGACACGCATCTCGGCCGCATCGGGCGCGGGCGCGGGCGCTGACGGTCAGTCGTACAGCCGCTCCAGGTGCCACGTCCCGGAGATGCGGTCCAGGTAGACGAGCGCGAGCCATCGCTCCCCGACGACCTTGAGGTAGTCGCGGGCGATCGGCTCGCGCCACCAGGATTCCTCCACGCGCCATCGATTGCAGACCTCGACGACCTCGCGCCGGCCATTCCAGCGGATCGCGGTCAGGCGCCCGTCGGCATCGAGCTCGACGTCGATCGCGGGGTGCTCGCGCAGCAGCCGGGTCACTCTCCCTCCAGCCCGACCGGCCGCCAGGTCCAGCGGGTCTCGGGGAGTGGCGCCTCGGGGTCCGTGATGGCGACCCGCCGCACGCGATCCTCCCCGTAGGTCAGCGCCAGCCGCGCGAGCTGCCAGCCGAGCCGTGCCGTCCGCGCGGCCTGTGGCACGAACAACGGCAGTTGCTGGCCCGCCGCCTGGGTCGTGCCCCGCAACTCCAGCTCCAGCCGTTGCACCGCCGCCGGTGGCGGCTCCCGTTCCAGCCGCGCGAACAGCAGCCGCTCGACGGCCTCGGGGTCCGCGGTGGGTTCCGGGAAGCGCTGTTCGACCTCGATCCGCGGCGACGTCCCACGCGCGGCGAAGGCCAGGTCCAGCTCCAGGGTCAGGTGCGCGCGGTCCGCGGCGAGTCCCCTGGAGGTGAGCTGGGCCGTGATCGCGGCCACGAGCCGGTGGAGCACGAACCGCAACGGCTCGAGGTCCTCGACCGGCGGCTCGATGGGCAGGGCGAGGGCCAGGCGCTCGGGGGCGTGACGGGCCCGGAACGGCTCGGTCTCCTCGCCACGCGCCCGGGCGTGGAGCCTGGCCCCCTCGTCGCCGAACCGGGCGATCAACGCCGACCTGGGCAGCTCCGCCACGGCCCCGATCTCGCGCAGCCCGAACCGGGTCAGTCGAGCGCGGACGTCGAGGTCCGTCGTCAGGAGGCCGGACGGGTACGGGGCGAGGAACGCCGCTTCGTCGCCGGGCGGGACAGCGACCGGGGAGCCGGCACGGGCGTGGACCGCGGCGATGGTCGCCGCGAAGTGCGTGCCGGCGACCCCGGCACGCGGCCGCACCGTCTCCCCGGGGAAGGCGCCCGCCAGCGCCGCCCCGACCCGCTCGACGAGCACCGGCTCGGGACCCCACAACGGCCCCAGGCCATCGATCCCCATCTCGAACAGCCCGAACGCGGCGTCCATCGGGTCGCCACTCCCGGCCAGGCTCGGGCTGAACGCGCCGAGCGCCTCGAACGCGGCCTCGGCCGCCGCCCCGTCCGCGTCGGGATCGGGCTCGATGAAGGTCGCCTCAGGGACGAGTCGGTGGGCGCTCGCCAGTGGCATGCCGCGCCGGACGCCCAGCGCTCGAGCGGTCCGGTCGGCGTCGATGACCGGCCCCGGATCCCACGGCCGGCCGCCGAGCACGAGCGGGCCGGTCGGGAAGGGCTCGGAGCGTCGGGCCCGCGCCAGGTGGAGGGGCAGATGCGGGACGAAGAGGTGGAGACGTCGCATGGTCGTGGGTCTTTCGATCGGGGGCCTCGAGCGGGATGTGGACGGGTGCCGTGATCGGCGTCGGTATGGGCGCCTCGAGCGGCGCCTGATCGATGAGGAGGGCGTCGAGCGCGAGACAGGCGTCCCGTTCGCCGCCCTCGGCGTAGAGGATCCGGAGCGTCGCCTTGCGCCCCGGCGGTCCGTGGCGGTTGTGCGCGACGATCGCCTCGGTGCGCTGGCCGACGACGTCGCGGCCCAGGCGGACCCACGACCGGCGAGCCAGCTCGAGCCGGATGCCGGTCGACTCGGCGACCGCGGTCGCGAGGCCGCCGGCGAGTCCGGGCGCATCGAGGATCAGGAGCAGGGTCTCCGCGCGGCGGGCGAGCGCGGCGAGTCGATGGAGTCGATCGGCGACCCTGGCCGGCTTGTCCGTCTTCGCCAGCCGACCGCCGGGCAGGTCCAGGACGAGCATGTCGACCGACCGCCCCGTCAGCAGGCTGCCCGCGATCGACAGCCCCTCGTCCAGGCTGGCCGGGGTGATGACCACGAGCCACTCGAGCCGGATGCCGCGGGCGACGGCCTCGACCGGGTCGAAGCTGCGCGACAGGTCGAGCCAGGCCACGACCGAGCCTTGCGCCTGGGCCTCCGCGGCGACCCGGAGGGAGAGGGTCGTCCGGCCGCTGGAGCCGTCGCCGCGGATCGCGACGCTGGCCGACTTCGGGAGGCCGCCGGGCCCGAGGATCGCGTCGAGCGCGGCGAAGCCCGTGTGGATGACCCGGCTGTCGTCGAGGCTGGGCTCGTACCGTGGCTGCTCATCGGGGAGTGCCGCCGCCGGCGCCAATGCCAGTGCCCCCACGACCCTCGGAGCTGCCGCACCCCATCGAGCCTGGAGGCCCGCGAGAGCGGCATCCACATCGCCACGAGGGGTCGTCATCGGACGACTAGATTAGAACACTTGTTCTAGTCCGACAAGGACCTTTTTCGCAGACCGCCGCTCGTTCGTTCGCCATCCGTGCACCACATGCTCCTATCAGCGAACGAACGGCTGGAATCAAGCGCGCGAGCTCGAAATCTGACGTTTCGTTCCTCATGAAATGCGCGTGGTGCACGAACGGCCAGTGGACGAACCTCCGATCGACGATAGGAGCGCCGCGTGCACGCGGCGCGATCGGTGGGCCTCGGCGTCACCCGATCGACACGGCGGGCCCGTAGGCTCGGCCTACCATGCTCGCGATGCCCGCTCCTCCGACTGACCCGACGATCCCTGCTGCGCCGATCCTCGTCGTCGACGATGACGCGAAGATCGTCCGGCTCGTGCGGACGTACCTGGAGCGCGACGGGTTCACGGTCGTGACGGCCGCGGATGGGCCCGCGGCGCTCGAGGCGATCGAGACGCACCAGCCGGCGCTCGTCGTGCTCGACCTGATGCTCCCCGAACTGGACGGGCGGGCCGTCATCCGCGCCGTGCGCCGCGACGAGGAGGCGGCCCACACGCCGATCCTCGTGCTGTCGGCTCGGAGCTCCACGATCGATCGCATCGCCGGGCTCGAGGATGGCGCCGACGACTACCTGCCCAAGCCGTTCTCGCCGGCCGAGCTCGTTCTTCGCGTGAAGTCGATCCTGCGGCGGGCGGCGCCTGCCGGTAGCGGTGCCGAGACGTCGACCGGTGCGGTCGCCGCCGGGCCGGTCATCCGCCACGGCGACCTCACGATCGACCCGTCCCGCCACGAAGTCCGGCGCGGGGAAGCGTCGATCGACCTGACGCGCGTCGAGTTCCGGCTGCTCAGCGCGATCCTCGGCGCCGACGGGCGGGTGCTGTCGCGCGACCAGCTTCTCGATGCGGTCTACGGCCAGGACGCGGCCGACGTGCTCGATCGGACGATCGACGTCCACATCCGGCGGCTGCGCGACAAGCTCGACGACGATCCCGACGCGCCGCGCTACGTGCAGACGGTCCGCGGCGTGGGGTACCGAGCCGCCCGGAAGTGATCGCGCGCGGGATCGCCGGTCGGATCGCGCTGGCGGCCATCGCGTCGGCGGCGGTCGGGCTCGTGATCCTGGCCGTGGGCGTGGCGGTCGTCGGGGCCGACGTCTTCACGGCCCTGATGATGGAAGCCGGCGACTCCGCCGAGCACGCGCGGGACATGTACGACGACTCAGTCACGACCGTCGTCATCGCCGCGTCGGTGGTCGCCGTGCTCGCGAGCGTGGGCCTGGCGGTCGTGCTCGCGCGCATGCTCGCGAGGCCACTGGCGGAGATCGGTGGCGCGGCCCGTCGCATCGCCGACGGCGACTACGCGGCGCGCGTCCCGCGCGAGGGACCGGAGGAGCTCGCCAGCCTCGCGGACTCGTTCAACCAGATGGCCGCGTCGCTCGAGCAGCAGGAGCAGATGCGCCGCGATTTCATCGCCAACGCCGCGCACGAGCTGCGGACCCCGCTGACGAACCTGCAGGGCTACCTCGAGGCCTTGCGCGACGGCGTGATCGTCGCCGACCGGGCGACCTACGAATCCCTGCACGAGGAGGCCGACCGACTGGTCCGGCTGTCCCATTCCCTCGATGCGCTCGCCGAAGGCGACGCGGGAACGACGCCGTCGCCCGCCGTCGAGCTCGATCTCGCGGCCGCCGTCAGGTCGGCGCTGGACCTCGCCGCGCCCGCGATCGATCGCGCCGGTCTCACCCTCCGGACCGAGGTCCCGGAGACGTTGCCCGCCCGAGCCGACCCCGACGGCCTGGCCCAGGTGCTCGCCAATCTGCTCTCGAACGCCGTCCGGTACACACCGGCCGGCGGCTCCATCACGGTCCGTGCCGAGCGGCGGCCGGGCGACCTCCTCGTCTCGATCTCCAACACGGGCGAGGGCATCCCGCCCGAGGACCTCGATCGCGTGTTCGAGCGGTTCTATCGGGTCGAGAAATCGCGCGACCGGGCGCGCGGCGGCGCCGGCATCGGCCTCGCGATCGTGAAGCAGCTCGTGGAAGGGAGTGGCGGCCGGGTCGGCGCGGAGTCGCGCGAGGGCACCACGAGGTTCTGGTTCAGCCTCCCCGGCTGAGCCCGCTACGGCAGGCCGATCGCGATCATCCCGACCAGGACCCCGGCCAGGCCGAGCCACTGGATCGGCTTGAGCCGCTCCCCGAGGAACGCGACAGCGACCACGATCGTGACCGCGGGACCGAACGACGACGCCAGGCCGACCAGCCACGTCTCCGCGACCTCGAGCCCGTAGGCGAACGACATCAGGCCGATGACGTCGAGCACGCCCGCGAGTGCCACGGCGGCGATGACGCGCGTGTCGATCCGGCCGCCGTCCACCGCCTCGCCCTGCAGCAGCGGCGCGGCCGGCCCCCGCAGCACGGTCATCGCCACGATCAGCACCAGCACCGAGATGACGGCGTTGGCCGAGCGCGAGACGAGCAGGACCTCGATCCAGCCGGTCCGCTCGAGGACGACATCGCTGCCGATCGTCATGACCGCGAACAGCACGAGGGCCACGATCGCGAACGCGACTCCCGGGCCGGCGAACTTCACCCCGCGCAGGCCACCCCCGAACGCGACGCCCGTCAGGATCACCCCGACGGTCGCGACGGTGGCGCCGAGCGCCTGGAGGGGCGTCAAGGATTCACCGCGGATCAGGACTGCGAGCACCACCGTAAGCCCGCCGTAGGCCGCCACCATCCCGCTGACCACCGCGATCGGTCCGATCCGCAGCCCGGTGAAGTACGCGAGGTAGGCGCCCGCCCCGGCCAGGCCGACGAGCGAGCCGCCGATGAGAACCGCGGGGTCGGACGGGAACGAAACCCCGCGAGCCAGGGCCAGCACCCAGATCAGCGCGGCACCGACCAGTTGCACCCCGGTCGTCACGCGGAGGCTGCCGATCTGGCGGCTCGCGAGCGCCGAGAAGACGTCCAGCGTGCCCCATGCCAGGGCGGCACCGAGACCGGTCAGGAGGCCGATGGGCATCGGCCGAGCCTAGTGGCGGGTAGCCCTGCGATGGACCGTCGTCCTGAGGCTCGGGACGGAGCGGCCGGGGGGAGTCGGGGCGACCCGATGCTACAATCCGTCGCCGTTGGGGATGTAGCTCAGCTGGAAGAGCACCGCGTTCGCATCGCGGGGGTCAGGGGTTCGAGTCCCCTCATCTCCACCAACTCCCGGTGTGCGAGGGTTGACGACCTACGCACAATTGAGCCGATCGCCGGTCGAAGCGACGGGCCGCTCGGTCGTGATCGACGGAGGGGGCAGATGCACCGGCGAGTGACGGGCCCGCTGAACGCATTGCTCGGCGTCTCGCTCGTGGCGCTCCCGATGCCGGCAGAGTCGCTGGCGCGCACCGACCCGTCGGTCGCCTCGAGCCCGCGCGCGACGACCGAGCATCCGACGATCAACTTCGCCTCGAGCCCGCGCGTGCGGAGCGAGCATGCGACGATCAACCTCGCCTCAGTTCGCATCCTCGACCGCGCCGCCCTCGCGCCGTTGCCGAAATTCGCGAACCGACCGTTCGCCATCTCCTGGGTCACTATCCGAACCCTCGCGTGGGCGGACCTGCCGTTGAACGGTAGGGCCCTCTTGGGCCTGAAGTTCGGGGCCGGCACCGACTCCGACGGGATCGCCTACAAGGTGATCGACGGGCGCCGGGTCTACTCGCCGGGCAATCTCGCCGAAAGCGGGATCCGCTACGTCGACGGCTACGTGCGGACCGGCGACCCGGCGTACCTGGACCGGGCCGTGGTGCGGGCGAAAAAGCTGATCTCACTCAGCCGGCTGTCCGGTGGCGCACGCTACTTCCCCTATAAGTACGACTACGCCAGGGAGAGGCTTAAGGCGCCGTGGTACTCGGCTTACAGCCAGGGCTTCGCCCTATCGCTCTTCGTCCGCCTGTATCGGGTGACCGGCCTTCAGATCTGGGCGGAGCGAGCGCGCGAGACCGCCATGAGCTTCCGACGTCTCGGGCGCGTCACGCGGCCATGGGTCGCCTACGTCGTGAACAGACGACTGTGGCTGGAGGAGTACCCCTCGGCGACCCCGACCCACGTCCTGAACGGGTTCAACTTCGCACTTTTCGGGCTCTACGACTACGAACGTTTGACCCGCGATCGAACCGCCCGGGATCTGCTCCGGGGCGCGCTCCGGACGATCCGCAGCTACGGCACGACCTACCGTAGGCCCGGCGGCATCAGCTATTACGACCTCGTCCATCGAACGCGCCACGCGCATTACCACGAGATACACACCTGGCAACTCCGGGCGCTGGCCGACATCAGCGGCGACTCGTGGTACCGCTCGCTTGCGGCGGCGTACTGGCGCGATTACCACTGATCCCGCAGCGCGCGCGCCACGAGCCAGTTCGTGCCTCGACGCCCGCCATCGAGCTCGCCGGGATCGTCAAGACCTTTGGCCGCACGACCGCCCTCGACGGGCTCAGCCTCACCGTCGGGCGCGGCGAGCTCGTCGGTCTCCTCGGGCCGAACGGTGCGGGCAAGACGACGGCGATCAAGCTGCTGCTGGGCCTGGCCCGACCCACCCGGGGCTCGGGCAACGTCCTGGGAGCCCCCCTCGGAGACCGAGCCGTTCGCGCGAAGATCGGCTACCTGCCCGAGCTCTTCCGGTACCAGCCCTGGCTGACCGCCTATGAAGTCCTCGAGCTGCATGCCCGGCTCGCGCACGTGCCGGTCGGCCGCCGCGCCAGCGCGATCGAGGAGGCGCTCGATTGGGTCGGGCTGATGGACCGTGAGGACGACGCGGTCGGCGAGTTCTCCAAGGGCATGCAGCAGCGACTCGGTCTGGGCGTCGCGCTCCTCGGAGAACCGGAGCTGATCCTGCTCGACGAGCCGACGTCAGCGCTCGACCCGATCGGTCGGACGGACGTACGGGCGATCGTCCGGTCCGCCCGGGATCGCGGGGCCACGGTGATCTTGAACTCGCATCTCCTGACCGAGGTCGAGCGTGTCTGTGACCGTGTGGTGATCCTGCATCGAGGCCGCACGATCGCATCGGGCGCGCTCGACGATGTCGTGGCCGTCGACGGGGTTCGACTCCGCGTGACTGGCCTGGACGAGCGCGGCCACGCTGCGGTCGAGACCTTCGGCCCGGTCGCGGTCGATGGCGACTGGCTCGAGGTCCGGCCGCTCGATGGTGCTCGCATCCCGGACCTGGTCGCGGCCATCGTCGCCGCAGGTGGTCGCGTCCACGCCGTCGAGCCGGGGCGCGGCTCGCTCGAGGCCCGCTTCCTTGAGCTGATCACCGAATCGACCGACGCATGATCGTGATCGCGCGGCTCACCATCCAGGAGCTCGTCCGGCGACGCGTCGTGTGGGTCCTCGCCGCCTTGACGATCGTGTCGGTGCTGCTGGTCGCCTTCGGTCTCTCGCGCCTGGTCGAGCTCGCGCGCGCTGACGGGGTCGGGGAGCTCGAGATCCGGATCGGGGTCTCCCAGGTGCTCATCCTCATCGCGTTCATGTTCAGCTTCGTGCTGGCCATGACGGCGGCGTTCGTCGGAGCGCCGGCGGTCGGCGGTGACCTCGAATCGGGCGTGGCGCTGGCGATCCTGGCCCGGCCCCTGCGACGCGCCGACCTCCTGCTCGGGCGCTGGCTGGGCTGCGCGGTAGTGGTCGTGCTGTACGCGGTCGCGTCCGGGCTACTGGCGATCGCGGTCGCCGTCTTCATCTCCGGGTTCGGGCCGCCCCAGCCCCTGGTTGCCGTCGCGTTTCTCGCCGGCGAGGCGCTCGTCCTGCTGACGCTGACCCTGGCGCTCGGGTCGGTCATGCCGTCGATCGCCGCGGGAGCCATCGCGGTCGTCGGGTTCGGCCTGGGCTGGATGGCGGGCGTGCTGGCCGGCGTCGCCTCCGCGCTGGGCGTCGATGCCCTGCGATCCGTCGCGGAATTCAGCCGGTGGGTGCTGCCGACCGACGGGCTCTGGCGAGGGGTGATCTACGGACTCGAGCCGCCACTGGTCGTGATGATCGCAGCGGGCGAGGCGGGCGACCTCGCCGAGGCGAACCCGTTCTACGCCACCGAACCACCACCGCTGGTGTTCATCGTCTGGGCGGTGCTCTGGATGGCGCTCGTTCTTGGCGCCGCGACCTGGTGGTTCGAGCGCCGCGATCTCTGATCGTCAGGGCGCCGGGGGCACGTAGGTGACGTGCATCGTCTGCGTCGTCGAGGGGTCGTCGCCGATCCGGAACTTGAGCTCGTTGTCCCCTTCCGAGAGCTCGAGCCCGATGGCCCAGTGGCCGGTCCCGTCCGCTGTCGCGTGCCGGTCGAACCCGAAGCTGACGTCCTGCGTGATGCGCAGCCCCGCGGGCGCCGTCCCGATCACGGTGACTTCGCGGGCACCGACGACCGCGCCGTCGGCCGGGCTGAGGATCCTCAAGCCGACGGGTGGCGCCGTGAGACCGGGTGAGGCGATGAAGGACGGCTGCGACGTGACCTCGGGCAGGAAGGGAGATGTGGGTTCGGCGTTCCCGGCTCCATTTCCCGCCGGCGTGCCGGAGCCGCCGCGCGGGGAGAACGGACCCAGACCGGTGACCCAGGCCGCGACTACGACGATGACCAGGACCAGAAGGCCAGGGCCGACGAGCGGGCGCCAGACCGCACGACGTCGCGCGGTCTCACGACGAGCCGCCGGGGGCGGAACGGCGGGCGCTTCGTCGGCGGGCGGGGTAGGGGCGACGAACGGGCCGTCTTCCGCCGAGACCTGCCCGAGGTCGAGCCCGCAGCTCGGGCAGAACCGCATGTCGCCGATGCGCTCGGTGCCACACCGCGGGCAGAAGCGCGGACCAGGTGCCGCCATGGTGCCTCGTAGGGTACCGGTCGGCGTGGGCGCCTCGACCTCGAAAGCGGAGGATGGGGCCACAGCTCCCTATCAAACAAGCGTGTCGAGGATCGCCGCAAGCCGCTGCGTCACCACAGCCTCTTCCCCGGGCACGAGTGTTTCCGGAGCAACGTAGAAGGCATCTCTCGCGGCCGGCAACAGCTCGATCCGAGGCGATCCGGCGCGCAGGCGTGCCAGGATCTCGTCCCGCTGCGATGCGTGTTCCGGCGCGAGGGTGAGCAGGGCACGCGGCGTCGGCTGGCCGGCCTGGCCCGGGAGCTCGTACACCACGTCGATGTCGCGTCGCCCGTCGGCCCAGGCGACGACCTGCTTCACCATGGCGTCGTACTGGCGGGCGAGCGCCGGGTGGTCCTGAGCGAGGTACCACTCGACCGCCGCCAGGATGCCGATGAGGTCTTCCTTGCCGACCTTCATCGGTCGGCCGATGCGCTGGTGCGGAGCGGCGTTGGCGGCGAATCGCTCGACGTAGCGCCGGCGGCCGAGGACGAGACCCGTGCTGGCAGGCCCGCACAGCCCCTTGCCTCCGCTGAACAGCGCGAGATCGGCGCCGGCCTCGCCAAAGGCCCACAGGCTTTCGACCGGCGGCAGCTGCGCCGCCGCGTCGACGATCACGGGCAGGTCACGGGCATGCGCCACGTCGGCCACTACCTCGAGCGGGAGCGTACCCGCGGCGAGGTGCGCCCCGGCCACGTGCAGGATGCCCGCCGTCCCAGGGCCGATCGCGCCCAGCAGGTCGGCCTCGGACGTTCCGTTTGCGGTCCCGATCTCGACGAGCCGCCCGCCCGCAAGCTCGACCGCCGGGTCGTAGGCGATCCGGTGGGCGGACTGGATGAGGAAGTCGCGCGGGAGCCCGTGGAGCTCGTCGGGTCGGATGACGCCCTCGTCGATGTCACGCGCCATGCACACGACCGCCGACAGGAACAGGCCCGCGGCCGCACCAGCGGATACGAACGCGGCCTCGTTCCTCGTCAGCTCCGCGATCCGACGACCCACTGCGTCCTGCAACTCGTACAGATCCACGAAGCATTCAGAGGCCTGCCGCATCGCGTCGATGACTGGCGGAGGCATGATCGAGCCACCGAGGTAGGTCATCGTCGTCGCACCGTTGATGATCGGCTCGACGCCGATGCGCCGGTAGATGTCGCCTCGTTCCGGGCGATGGCCGGGTAGGTCCTTGAGCATCGGGGACGCACCTCGTGGAAGAGCTCCCGAGTCTACCGACCGCCAGCTGCGTTCTCGGCTGGGAGTTGCCGGGTAAGCGCCGGTGAAGTCGGCGATATGCGCCGGGTGAGGGCTCGTCGCCACGATGCGCCGCATGAAGACCACGAAGGGCGATCGCGACCGCCGTTCCTCGAAGGCCGCGCGACGGACCAGCCGCAAGACCAAGGGCCGCGGACGGCACGACGACGGCTTCGCCATGCGCGTGCTCGGGGGCGCGATGGACCACGAGCTGTTCGAGCGTGTCCTCGCAGCGGCCCAGAACCTGGACCTCGACGCCCCGTGGCCGGACGTGTCGTCCCTCGTCCTGCCGATCCTGCGGCGGGTTCGCCACCCGTACCCGCCGGAAGCCACGCCGATGCACGTCTTCGTCCCGCCCGGCGTCTGGACCGGCTTCGGCATCGACTTCGGGCCGGCCTTCACGCACGTCACCGCGAACCAGGTCGAGCGCTGGGGCATCGATCACGCGACGCTGCTCGGGACCGCGCTCGAGAACCTGCGTGCCCTGACGGTCGTCGAGCCCCCACGCGTCGAGCGGATCCACCCGGAAGGCGTCGAGACGATCGCGATCCAGGGTCAGGGCTGGGGGTCGGCGCTTGATCCTCGTTCCGGACGTCCTTCGCCCGATCCTCGGTGATCGTCCGCGGCTGCTCCTCGCCCCGGTCCGCAACACGCTCGTCGCACTCCCCGACGACGTCGACCCGGACCTGGCGTTCCGGATGTGGGAGGCGATCGCGGAGGGCTGCCACGACGAGCTGGACCTGAACCTGCTGCGCTGGACGGGCACGACCGTGGTCGCCGACGGCGACGACGCCCTCGGGTTGCCGAACTAGCGGCTAGCCGAGGGCGCCGTGCAGCTCGGTGGCGTGGTCGTGCAGCCAGCGGCGCCACGTGCGGTGGTCCGGTCGCCGCGACGCGACGAGCGCCCAGAATCTGGGCCCGTGCCCGAAGATCCGGAGATGGGCGAGCTCGTGGATGACCACCGTCTCCAGGGCCTCGTGCGGGGCCAGGACCAGGCGCCATGACAGCGACACCCGGCCGGCTCTGCGAGGCACTCCCCCACCGGGTGCGGGGGTCGCGGATGGTGACCCTTCGCGGGGTCACGCCAAGATCCGCGGCGTGCCGCTCGATCGCGTCGTCGATCCTGGAGCGGGCGAGCTCGCGGAGCCAGGCCTCGACCACGGCCGCATCGGGACGCGCGTCCGCCGACGCACGATGGATGACGAGCTCGTCATCGAACCGGATCACGGTCGATCGTCGGGCGCCGGTGACGGCCGGGACGACGCGGATCGGCACGACCGAACCCTCGAGCCGGATGGATCCGCCGTCGCGCGCCCCGCCGCGGGCTGCCAAGCACGGCACGGACGTCCGCGTGCCGGGCGAGGTGGCGACGGACCCACGGCTCACGCTGTTCGAGGAACTCCACGGCCCGTCGCTCGCCGTCGGCTCGTCCGGAGCGCGTGGCGGGCACGGTGACGATCACGCCTCGTTCGGGGTGGATCACGACGCGCAGGCCGCGGGCGCGGGCCGAATGCCGAAGGGTGTATCCGAGCGACCCGCCCGGGAGTGGCGCGACCGCCGGCACCTCCGTGGTCGGCGCAAGGGCCGGCCGGCTGCGAGCCGTCATCCGGTCCGCCGCAGCAGCAGGCCGGCCCGTTCGCCCGTCTCCTGTCCGGCCAGCACCGCCGGCCGTCCGTTCACGACGACATGCTCGATGCCGATGGGATGACGCGAGGGCTGCTCGTAGGTCGCATCGTCGGCGACGGACGCTGGGTCGAAGGCCACGAGGTCGGCGAAGGCTCCCTCGCGCAACACGCCGCGGTCGCGCAGGCCCAGGCGAGCCGCGGGCACGCTGCTGAGCTTCGCGACGGCGGTCTCGAGCGCGAGCGTGCTGCGCTCACGCACGTAGGTGCCGAGCACGCGCGCGGTGCTCCCGTAGGTCCGCGGGTGCGGCCGGCCGGCATCGAGGATCGGGTGGCCGGGCCGGCGCGCCTGGGCGTCCGTGCAGACCGCGATCCAGGGCACCTCCATGATCGTCTCGACGTCGGTCTCGTCCATGCAATCGATGACGACCGAGACGTCCAGCTGGTCGTCGATCAGCGCGTCCATCGCCAGTTCGGCCGGGTCGACGTCCATCTCCTCGCCGAGCTCCGCCAGCGAGCGTCCCGCCCAGTCGGGATGGCTCGGGGCGAACGAGATCCGGATCCCCTCCCAGCCCGGGTCCGCGGCCACGTTCTCCCAACCGGAGATCCCGCGCTTCATCTCGGCCGCGACGCGGTCCCGGGCCTCGTGGTCGCTCAGCGCCGCAACGCAGTCCTCGACACCGAGCGCGAGAAGACTGGGCGGGAGGATCGTGGCCAGGGTCGTCGCGGCGGCCGTGTACGGGTACTGATCGGCCGCGACATCCAGGCCCTCGGCCCGGGCGGCGTCGAGGACGGCGATGGCCTCGCCGGCGCGTCCCCACACGGCGCGCGCGCCGCACTTGAGATGCGAGACCTGGAGCCGCGCCCCGTCCGCACCTCCGTCGCGAGCGGCCCGGATCGTCGCGATCGATTCCGCGAGCGAATCGAACAGCCCGGCACTCTCGTTGCGCATGTGCGTCGCGTACAGGCCCCCGCGCCGTGCGGCCGTCGCGACCAGGGCCACGAGCTCGTCCGCGGCCGGCGTGCATCCCAGGCGCGTAGATCAGCCCGGACGAGAGCCCGAACGCGCCGGCGTCCAGCGCGGCCTCGACCTCATGGACCATCGCCCGGCGTTCATCGTCGGTGGCGGCGCCGGCCTCGGAGCCCATCACGGAGCCACGGACCGTCCCCTGCCCGACGAGGAACGCGACGTTCAGCCCGAGGCGCTCCTCGGCAACGGCATCCAGGTACTCCCCGAACGTGCGCCAGCGGGCCACGAGCTGGTTCGGGCGCAGGGCCAGCGCGATGATCTCCCGCCCCGCATCGGTGATGGGTGCGAGCGTCTCCCCGCAGTTGCCGGACAGCTGCGTCGTGTACCCCTGGCGCAGATGGCTGACGAGGCCGCCGTCCACGAACAGCGAGCCGTCCGAGTGACCGTGCGGGTCGACGAACCCCGGCGTAACGACGAGACCCGTGGCGTCGATCACGTGCGTGACGCCCCCGGCGTCGACCGCCGAGAGGTCGTCGATCGCGAGGATCCGGTCACCCAGGACCCCGACATCCGCGCGACGCCCGGGCGACCCGGTGCCATCCACGACGGTGCCGCCGTGCAGAAGCAGGTCGAAGACGGTCACGCGCTGATGATGACACCGCGCACCGCGACCAGCCCGCAAGCCACGTCCCATGCACTCACCCTGTGACCCTGCCAGCGGCCGACCCTCTGCTACAATCCGCCCTCCGTGGGGCTATAGCTCAGCTGGAAGAGCACCTGCATGGCATGCAGGGGGTCCGGGGTTCGAGTCCCCGTAGCTCCACCAGAAACGTGGAACCGCCGACCCTCACCCCTCGCCGACGGCGGGGGGTGAACCGTCTCCGGCGACCGACCAGAGGCTCGCTCCGTGACCGACACCACCGACACCGCTGACAGCGCGAAGACTGCCGAGACCACCGAGTCCGGCGACGGCCGAACCAGGGTCGAGCGCTACGACCCGACGGCCGATCGAGCCGCGCTGGCAGGCGCGCTGGGCGGAGCTCGGCCTGCACGACACCGACCTCGAGGACACGAGCCGGCCCAAGTACTACATGTTGACGATGTACCCGTATCCGTCGGGCGACCTGCACATCGGGCACTGGTACATCGTGACGCCGAGCGACGCGCTGGCGCGCTATCGGCGGATGCACGGCTTCAACGTGTTCTTCCCGATCGGCTTCGATGCCTTCGGGTTACCGGCCGAGAACGCGGCCATCCGGGAGGGTGGCCATCCGTTCACCTGGACGATGCAGAACATGGAGAACATGCGCCGGCAGTTCCGCACGATGGGCGCGACCTTCTCCTGGAAGCACGAGGTGGTCACCGCCGACCCGTCGTACTACCGCTGGAACCAGTGGATGTTCCTGCGGTTCCTGGAGAAGGGCCTCGCCTACCGGAAGATGTCGCCGGTCGACTGGTGCCCCAACGACGGGACGCTGGCACGCGAACAGGTCGAGGGCGCGGATCGGCATTGCTGGCGCTGCGGCGCTCCCGTCGAGAAGCGCGACCTCGAGCAGTGGTACCTGCGCACGACGGCCTACGCGGACGAGCTGCTCGACTTCCGCGGCAACGACTGGCCCGAGCCCATCCGCATCCAGCAGACGAACTGGATCGGCCGCTCGGAGGGCGCGGAGATCGACTTCGAGACCGCTCGGTCCGACCATCATCCGGGCGGCGAGACGCTGCGCGTGTTCACGACGCGGCCGGACACGCTGTTCGGGGCCACGTTCATGGTCCTCGCGCCGGAGCATCCGCTCGTCGAGACCCTGACGGCGCCCGAGAAGCGGGCGGAGGTCGAGGCCTACGTCGAGCAGGCCAGGCGACGAACCGAGATCGACCGGCTCTCGACCGACCGCGAGAAGACCGGGGTCGCGATCGGCGCCTCGGCCATCAACCCGATCAACGGCGAGCAGGTCCCGATCTTCATCGCGGACTACGTGCTGTCCGGCTACGGAACCGGGGCGATCATGGCGGTGCCCGCGCACGACGAGCGCGACTTCGTCTTCGCCCAGCAGTTCGGCCTGCCGATCCGCCGCGTCGTCGCCGCGCCCGGGACAGCCGCGGACGACCCGATGGCCGACGCCTACGTGGCCCACGCCGAGGGCGAGCGCCTGGTCAACAGCGGCCCGTTCGATGGGATGCCGGCCGACGAGGGCGGCAAGGCGATCGTCGCGAAACTCGCGGAAACGGGCAAGGCCGAGCCCAAGGTCACCTATCGATTACGCGACTGGCTGATCAGCCGCCAGCGTTACTGGGGCACGCCGATCCCGATCATCTATTGCGAGACGGATGGGATCGTGCCGGTGCCCGACGCGGACCTGCCGGTCCGCCTGCCGGAGAACGTGGACTACAAGGGACGCGGCGACAACCCGCTGAACCACGACGAGGCCTTCCTCCGCGTCGATTGCCCGCGTTGCGGTGGACCGGCGCGGCGCGAGACCGACACGATGGACACGTTCGTCGATTCGTCGTGGTACTGGTTCCGCTACCTGTCGCCCGACTACGAGGAGGGGCCAGTGGATCGGGCGATGGCCGATGCCTGGACCCCGGTCGACCAGTACACGGGTGGCGCAGAGCACGCCGTGATGCACCTGATGTACAGCCGGTTCTGGACGAAGGCGATGCGCGACGTCGGCCTGGTCGGTCAGGACGAGCCCTTCCTGCGGATGTTCAACCAGGGGCAGATCCTCGGCGCGGACGGCGAGCGGATGTCGAAGTCCCGAGGCAACGTCCAGGACCCCGACGAGCTGGTCGCCCGCTACGGCGCGGACACGGTTCGGTTGTACCTGATGTTCATGGGGCCGTGGGACCAGGGTGGCCCGTGGAGCCCGACCGGGATCGGCGGCCCCCATCACTTCCTCAATCGGGTCTGGACGCTGACGATCGACCCGCATGGGCGCGAGCCAGGCGATCCCGAGGCCGGCAACCTGCCGGCGGGCGAGGACGTGGCCGCCGCCGAAGCCAAGCTGCGCTCGGCGGCACATCGCACCCTGCGGGACGTCACCGCCGACTACGAGGCGTACCACTTCAACACGATGGTCGCCAAGCTGATGGAGCTCTCGAACACCCTGTTCCGCTACCGCGGGACGCCGGTCGCCGGCGGTGCCGCGTGGGACGAGGCGATCCGGATGCTGCTGCTGATGCTCGCCCCGGCCGCCCCGCACATCACCGAGGAGCTCTGGTCACGCCGCGCGGCCGAGGCCGGTCGCGAGTGGTCGTCGATCCACACCGAATCGTGGCCGGAGGTCGACGTCGCCGCGACCGCTGAGTCGACCCGCGAAGTGCCGGTCCAGGTCAACGGCAAGCTCCGCGACAAGCTGACGGTCGCCAGCCGGGATCAGCGGCGCGGAGCTGGAGGCGGCCGCCCTGGCCAGCCCGAAGGTCACCGCGATCCTGGCCGGCCGCCAGCCGGACAAGATCATCCTGGCCGGCGGCGGGAGGCTCATCAACATCGTCGTCCGCGAGGTGTGATGCGTCCGGCGCAGTGGCGGGCGGCGTTGCTGCTCTGTGCCATGACCCTCGCTGGCTGTGCGCTCCCGATGGGCGGCGAAGTCCGGGTCCACATCGAGAACCAGACCGACGCGCCCGTGGCCTGTACGTGAACGGGGGATGGGTCGGAACGTATCCACCCGGCACTGCGACGAGCGCGCCGATCGCGGGGCACGGCGGCCCGCCCTACACGGTCGCGGCCGAAGATCCCGGCGGGGCCGTCCTCACCTCGGTGGTGGTTTCGGCGAACGATGCCGCGTCGATCGCCAGTGGTAACACGATGATGGAGGCCTCCGTGGGCGCCGAGTGCGGCTACGTTCGCATCGTGATCGCGACCCCCGCGTCCTACGACGCTACGTCGATCACGGATCTTGACGCTTGTCCAGCGACCGTCCTGAGCGTCAGTCGCTTTGGAGCCATGGTTCCTGGCCGACTCGTGGCGCATTGACCGGGGCGGCATCCGCCTGACACCGCGCCGGGATCGAGCCTGACTCTCGTTCCATCCGCGGCTCGCAATGCACGCCGACCATGAGCCGCCGGCCGTCAGCCAGCCCGAGGACCACGATGTTGTAGGTGACCCAGCCAGCGGTCGTGGCCAGGATCGTCCCGCCTCGTCCGTTCCGGTACGCGCCCACCGGCCTGGCGACGGACGCGGACGTCACGGTGGCTTCGGGCTCGATCACGGCGAGCCGTTCGAGCGCCGCATCAACGGCCAGCGAGCATTCCTGCTCCCCTTCGACGGAACAGGCCGTCTCCCCGCCGAGCCACAGGCCGTCGACGACGTGCGCGCCCGGATCGAACCAGCCCGGCGGGGCCGGTTTCATCAGCTCGACGACGGCTGCCACCCCGATTCCACTCGAGAGGACGATGGCCAGGCCGAGCACGAAGCGACGCATGCCGGCACGGTACGGGGGCAACAGTCATCCCGTCCATGGCCCAACGGTTGCGGGCCTTGAACTCCTCGAGCTAGTTCGAGAACTGCGTCGGGCTCTCGGTGGTCGCCGAGGTGTCCGCCGAGGTCTCCGCCTCGCCGGCCTCGCCAGCCTTCGCCCGAGCGCGGTGCCGGGCCGCCTTGGCCCGGTTGCCACAGGTCGCCATGTCGCACCAGCGCCGCCGGCCCGTCCGCGACGTGTCGTAGAAGACCCAGCGGCAGCGGTCGTTGTCGCAGATCCGGATGCGCTCGGGGTGCCCGCCCGTCAGCTCGCGCACGAGCGGGTCGGCCAGGCGGGCCAGGGCGTCGTCGATCGGGTCCCCGACGTGGCGGTGGTCAACGTTGACCCCATCCCAGGCGGGGATCAGCTCGATGACCTGACGGGCATGGAGAGCCCGGTTCACGGTATCGAGCGCGGCCGGATCCGGGGCACGCTCCTCGGCGATCGAATCGGCGACCTCGCGCAGCGCTGCTCGCACGGCATGGATCCGGGCAAGCTCTTCCGCACCAGCCGACGGCTCGGCGGACACCTGCTCACGCCAGCGCTCCGCGCCCTCGTAGTGGATCACCCCACGTTCGACGAACCAGGCGAGGGCGGAATCGAGCGTCGGCAACCTATCGACCGCGAAACCCTTCTCGATGTCGAAGGTGTTCTCCATGTCGTAGGTGTTCACGAAGTCGAACGTGCCCTCCAACGAGATGTCGTGAGCGTGGTTCGGGTCGGTCGGTTGTGAACGTTGAGTTGTCATCTTGCTAACCACTATATAGCGCTTGACAGGTTACGCGCAAGGGGGTACAGTTCCCTCAGTAACCGATTAGACGCATTAAACGGGTTACCTCGGAAGGAGGTCGGTCATGGAATTCATCATCATGTTCACGATCCTCATCATCGGTCTGATGGGTCTGGACGTCGCAGCCCTCAATTGGGGCGCCGATTCGCGCGACAGCCTGCCCGATGACCACACCCGCTGAAACCCGTTCTGAACTTTCCGGCCGCGGCCGAACTGGAGACCTTCACCATGAATTACCTCTATAGCTTCCTCGCCCTCGATGTCGCGAACCAGCGTCGTGAGGATGTCTTCAGCATGGAGTATCGGCAGACGCAGGAGGCCGATCAGGCCCGCCATGCAGCCGAGCTCTCGGCCTCGGGCGCGGAATCGACCCTCGTACGCTCGGCGAGCGCTCGCGCAGGGCCTCGCTGCGGTGAGTCGCGGCAGTGCCGCTGCGGTGCGTCGTCTCGATGACGTGGTCGCCGATGACCTCGGCCGCAGCCTCAAGGCCGCCGAGTAACGATCCCGAGCCCAGAACGAAGAGCGCCTGCCAAACGGCAGGCGCTCTTCCGATTCCCGGGCCTGTCGGTCAGGGCGCTCCGGGAGATCGCGAGCGGGTGGCCGAGACCGCTCGGTCGCCGGCTTCGACGTCTTGGGACGTCGTCCCGGCTGCCGTCACCGTGGCCGCCGACGCTGCGACGACACCGGTCCCAGTCCGGAACAACAAGCGGTAGGAGTCCGTTCCCGCGGTGCCGGCGTTCCACAGCACGTGTCGGACCGTGGCCGATGGCCACAGGATCGACGGATAGTCGTTGTAGCGACGGGCGGTCGACGCTCCCGACGATCCGATGACCTGTCCCGCGAACCAGGTCGCACCGCTGTCTCTCGATTCGCTCCAGACCAGGTTCGCGCGCGTGCTGGATGTCCACGTTTCGCACGCGGTCACGCAGCCGCTCCACGCCACGGCCACACCCGCGGCGCCACTGAGGGCGACCGCTGGACCATACGAGTGGGTGTATGTCGCGCCCGTGGGTGTGCCGGTCGACTTCGGCGTCGACCACGTGCCCGCCGTCCAGGTGCGAATGATGGCCGTGGAACCGTTCGTCCAGGCGACCGCTGCCCGTGTGCCGAGCGCGGCCACGGCCGGCACGTCGGTCGACGAGGCGCTCAGCCCGGTGTTCGGGCCCCACGTCACGCCGGCATCGGTCGAAACGCGAGCCTTGACGGAACCGTTCGCGTTCCCGATCCATGAGACGACGACCGTGTTCCCGCTGGCGGCGATGCGCGGGATGCCGAGCTTGCCCGACGTCGTCGACCAGCTGGTCGTTCCGAGCGTCGCCGTGGTCCAGGTCGCGGCACGATCGCGGCTGATCCTGACCCTGACCGACCCGGAGCCACTGTCGGTGTACGCGACGTAGACGTTCGCGCCCGCGGCAGCGACCGTGGGGAAGTCGACGCGACCGGTCAGCGAGGTGAGCCGCTTGATGGTGCCCCAGCCAGTGCTCGATCCGTGATCGGAGCCCCGACGCAGGTACAGCACCCGTGGCGCCGTCGGCTGATACGCGATCCAGCGGGTGGTGGAAACCCATGTCGCGTACACGTAGCTTGCCGCTCGCAGCGAGGGAGCCGCGGGAGCCGTGCTGGGTCGATGGGTTGAGGCGCTTGGGCGTCGTGAACGTCGAGCCCTGGTTGCTCGAGCGGACATAGTTGATGCCGGCATACGGTCCGTTGTCGTCGACCCACGCTCCGGAGACCCGGTCGGTCGTATAGGTCGCATGCAGGTATGTCGCGCCGGTGGTCGCCGTCCGCGCAAGGGACTGCCCCTCGTTCCATGCGAAGTTCGGCCCCGTGATCGTCGTCCCCCACGCCACCGCCGACACTGGCGTGACGCCCGTTGCGGTCAGCGGAATGGTGCGCTGGCCTCGGAACGTGTCGTTGCCGATCACCAGCGCTGCCGAGCGGGCACCGGTCGCCTTGGGCACCGCCTTCAGGACGATGTCACATGAGGTCGCTGGCGCAAGGACGCCGACCGGGCAGTGTCTCGGACGCGATGCTGAAGTCCGCGGCGTTCGTGCCGGTGATAGCCAGGGCCGAGAGCGAGACGCCGGCCGTGCCACTCGACGGTCAGGTGGACGGTCTGCGTAGGCGTTGCGGATCCGACCCCCGCCGACCCGAGGTCGACCGAGGCCGGTGCGACCGTCAGGAGCTTGTAGCCGGCGCTCGCCAGGTAGCGGAGCTCGCCGAAGAGGGCGGCGGGACCGCCCTCGCAGTGTTGCTCGAACGACGCGGCGAGCGTCGTGACGTTGCCGGTCCATGTCACGCTCGAGCTCGCTGATCACGAAGCGTCCCGGTCGACATGTTGCAGCCGCGGCCCTGGCCGCCGATATCGAGACCTGGGTGAGTGGCGTCCGCGAAGCGCTGCGCGTTGTCGTACGTCCCGACCGCCAGCGCTTCCGGTACCGGCCGCATGAAGCGACAGATGTCCAGAAGTCGCCGCCCGTCGGCACCGAAGAACCTGGACGAACGGTCCATCCCGGCTCGAAGGTTGCAACGCTGAACTGCGACGAGGCGGTGCGTACGTCGAGCTGCTGGCCCTGCGCCGATCAAGTCCCCAGGTTCGCTGTCGATCGCGAGCGCGGTGACGGTGCCGGCCGCACGCGCCGCCGACGGGGCAGCGGGGAGGCCGGATACCGCAAGGGCGAGCGCCACCAGCAGCGGCGCGACGAACCGTCGTGTGGAAATGCGCATCGAGACCAACCCTCCTGACACCGCGGGTCCGTGACGAACGGACTTCCTCCCCCGACGCAGGGATGACGCGGAACGCAGGAGCGGCGTTACAGGGCCTCGGGCCGCCGCGTATTGCGACCCACCCTACACCCGGGCTGTGTCGCCACCGTCTGGCTCGCCGGAGCCACGGTGGCATGGCATGAGCCGTGTCGACCGAGATCGACGACGGGTCAGGCCTCGGCTTCGGCCTCGGCGCCTTCCTCGGCCGGCGGCGCGGCCACCCGTTCGATGACGTGGCTCGCCTCGACCATCGTCGGGCGGCCGTCGCGATCCTTCCAGCGGGTCTCGATCCGGATGTCGTCGGTCTCGCCGGTCAGGTGCAGGACGGCGACATAGCCGGAGCCCGCGACGTCGACGGATTCGACGGCGGCCTTGGTCAACGGCAGCGGCAGCTGCGACACCACCTCGCCGATGTTCTGCTTGAGCTGCGAGCTGAATTCCTCCGACGCGAGCCCGATGTCGCCGGCCAGGAGCGCCGCGCAGTACGCGTCCGCGTGCTTGCGAACGGTCTCGACGTCCATGGTCAGTCGTCCAGGATGAAGGTGACCATCATGTTGACCTGGTACTCGGCGATGGCTCCATCGCGGATATCGACGCGCTGCTCCTTGATCCAGGCGCTCCTGACGTTGCGCAGCGTCTTCGTGGCGCGCGCGACGCCCTGCTGGATGGCGTCCTCGAAGCTCTTCGACGACGTGGAGCTGATCTCGGTCACTCGGGCAACGGCCATGGAAGGTCCTCCTGTGCGGGAAACAATGGTGGCCGGGGACGTGGCTCGGATTCTACGCTCCGACGCGCCCTGACCTTGCAGAAAGGTCGCAGGAGATAAGTCGCAGCTAAGCGCCCCTGAGTAAGGTCCCGAAGACGTCTCGCCGCGTCGGAAGTGCCCCCAACGTGGCGAGACGTCGCGGTGTTCCCGTCGTCGGTCACGACCGCCCGCCGCGGAGTGCGATGTGGAACCGACCACGACCCCGCCGTGGCGTGTGCTTGACGCGCCCGCCGATTCGAGGGTGCCCGCGGGGACGGCACCGGAGGCGGATCGTCCAGCTCACGCGTTGATGTCGCCGGCCATCTTGAAGGTCGTCGCGACCGTCGTGGCGGCGGTCGCGTTCGCGGTGATGGCCTTCGTCATGGCGTTCTCGGGGGCTCCGGATGGAGCCGTGATCGTGGATGGCGGCTCGGCCCTGGCGGCCCCGGGTGCGTCCGGAGGGGCCGGCTCATCGGGCGCGTCGGGCGCCGCATTCGAGCCTGGGGTCGGCGCGGGGTCCGGCGGTGAGGTCGTCGTCGAGATCGTGGGTGCCGTCCCGCGACCCGGCGTGTTCCGCCTCCCGCCAGGCTCTCGGATCGGGGACCTCGTGGCGGCGGCCGGCGGGTACGGCCCGCGCGTCGACACGGGCAAGGCCGAGCGCGAACTCAACCTCGCCGCGACGCTCCACGACGGCGATCAGGTGCGGGTTCCGTCGCGGGATGACGCGCCGGGCGGTCGCGCCCGCGGGCGCATCGGCCGGGCCGGGCGAGCCCGCCGTTCCGGGCACCGCTCCCGTCGACGTCAACCGCGCGACCCAGGCCGAGCTCGAGGCGTTGCCTGGGATCGGCCCCGCGACGGCGCTGAAGATCATCGCGGCCCGGGAGGAGGCGCCGTTCGCCGCCGTCGAAGAGCTGCGGACGCGCGGCGTCCTCGGCGAAAAGACCTTCGAAAAGCTGCGCGAGCTCGTCGCGGTTCGCTGACATGCCCCGAACCGGCTGGTTGGCGGTCGGGGCGGCGATCGCCGCGCTTGCGGTCGGCGTCGCGAACCGCCACATCGTGGGCATCCTGGTGGGCTCGGCAGGCCTGTTGCTGCTCGTCGGCCTGTGGCTGCCTCGCGGCCGTCGCATCGGGCCCCTCGCGATGGCGATCGGGATCATGTCGATCGCGCTGCGGGCGGGCGTGGGACCGGCCGGAGCGGCCCTGTCGGGTTCGCCGGCCGACGGCGGGCCCTGGACGATGGTCGTCGAGACCGTCGGGTCCCCGCGCGAGGGCCATCAGGTGGCCACGATCCGGACAGTTTCCGGCGGCGCGAGCGGATTCCGCGTCGCCGCGACGCTGCCGCGCTATCCAGCGATCGAACCTGGCGACCGGATCACTGTGGCGGGACGTGCACGGCCGAGACCTGACAGCTCCTATGGTCGATACCTCGAGCGACTCGACGCATGGGGCACCCTCGACGCCAGGTCGATGGAGGTGCTGGAGCGGCCCATCGATCCCGGCACGTTGCTGGAGGGTTGGCGCCGCGATGCCGGTGAGCTGCTGACCCGCGTCCTCCCGGAACCCGAGGCGGGATTAGCCGCGGGGATCCTCATCGGCCTGCGCGATCGCGTCGACCGGCAGGTCGCGGCCGACTTCACGACCGCCGGCGTCAGTCACGTCGTGGCGATCTCGGGCTGGAACATCGCGATCGTGGCGGCAGCCGTCGGGGCGATGGCCGGTCGGCTTGGGCGTCGGCGACGAGCGATCGTCACCGCCATCGCGGTCATCGCGTACATCGTGTTCGCCGGAGCCTCGCCATCGGTGCTCCGTGCCGGGGCGATGGCCGGGGTGGTCCTCCTCGCCCGGGAGTCCGGCCGAAGCGGCCGGGCCGCCGCGGCCCTCGGTCTTGCGGCATTCCTGCTGCTCTTCGCGGAGCCGGCGCTCGTAAGTGACGCTGGGTTCCAGCTGTCGACGCTCGCAACCGCGGGTCTCGTGGCCTGGGCGACGCCGTTGACGGACCGCCTGGATCGCCTGACCCGTGGACGACTGCCTCGCTGGTTGAGCGAAAGCCTCGGCGTGTCGCTGGCAGCCCAGGCGGCGACACTCCCCGTCGTGCTCGCCTCGTTCGGGCGGCTGGCACTCATCTCCCCGGCGGTGAACCTGGTGGTCGTGCCACTCGTCATGCCGGCCATGGCTGCCGGCCTCGTGGCGCTGCTTGCCGGTGCCCTGGTGAGTGCCGGTGCGCCTGCGGCACTTGGTGCTGTTCTCGCGGCACCGGGCTGGATCGCGTTGCGCCTCACGATCGGGATCGTCGAGGTCGCGGCCGGGATCCCGTTCGGCAGCATCGCCTTCGAGCCCGTCGTCGGTGCGGTGCTGGGCGTCGCGAGCGCGGTCCTGGGCCTCGCCGTGGTCCTGCTTCGGAGGCGTCCGCGGTCGCGACGCGGTGGGATCGCGCATGTGGGCTCGCCGCCCCTTGCCCGCGAGGTGCCGGCGCGATCCCATCGACCGGGTACAGGCGCGTCACGGGCAAGCCGCGCGGCCACGATCGGCCTGGTCGTCGCAGTGGCGGTCGCCGGCGCCGTCGCTGTCAGCCGTCCGGCGGGCGTGGCGCGGATCACGATCCTCGACGTCGGCCAGGGCGACGCGATCCTGATCGAGGGCTCGCGCGGCGGGCGACTGCTGGTCGACGGCGGGCCCGATCCCGATCGGCTCCTGGTCGAACTCGATCGACGGATCCCGCCATGGGACCGGCGGATCGACGCGGTCGTGCTGTCACATCCGCACGAGGATCACGTCGCAGGACTGGCGCTGCTCCTCGAGCGGTATCGGGTCGACCGGGTCCTGGAGCCCGGGATGCGTGGACCTGGACCGGGCTACGCGGCCTGGCTCGAGCAGCTTGCCCGACCCGGAGCGCCCGCGCGGATGTCGATCGGGGCCGGTGACCGGTTGACGGTCGATGAGATCGCGATGCGCGTGCTCTGGCCGGTACGCGGCCAGGTCCCCGAAGAACCACCCGATGCCGGCAGTGGCATCAACAACGTGTCGGTCGTGCTGTTGGGCGTCATCGGCGAGCGCCGGTTCCTGCTGACGGGCGACGTGGAGGAAGAGGTGGACCCATCGCTGCTGACCGGCGATCTGCCCCGGGTCGATCTGCTCAAGGTCGCCCATCACGGCAGCCGGACGGCCACGACCGACGCGTTCGTCGACGCCGTTCGACCGCGTGTCGCCGTGGCCTCGGCGGGCGCCGACAACCCGTATGGTCACCCGGCCCGTCCGACCTTGGAGCGTCTCGCCGCGTCCGGAGCGCGGGTCTATCGGACCGATGTGGACGGATCGGTCACGGTGACGTTCGGAGCCGTGGGTGCGGTGGTCCGCACGGAGCCGCGGCGTGCGGCGGACGTCGTCTCACGCTCGGCGACGGTCGCGCAAGGGCAAGCCACCGCCACCGCCAAGGCGACGGGCGCCGGACCCCAGCGCGCCTTCTTCTGTGCGATCCCCGAGATCAGGCCTCCGACGGGTCCGACGATCCTGCCCGTCGCCTTCCGCGGGCCAGCACGAGGTACGCAAGCCCGAGCGACATCCCGGCCACGGCTACGAGCCACACCGGCGCGACCGAGTCCACCGCGCACAGCGCCGGACGCACCAGCATGGGCGGGCCGTACAGGCTCAGGGACGGTTCCAGCGGCACCGCGCATTGCCCCGGACCGGTCAGAAACAGCACGAGCACCATGGCTGACAAGACCGTCAGGCCGATCGCCAGAACCCGGTACCTCGCCCGCGCAATGGTCCCTCCAGGGTGGTGATCCACGCCAGCATGGTGGGCGCCGGAACGCACGGCAAGACGGCAAACGTCCCGGGACGCTCGCCGCACCCGGACAGGCGGCCCGACTCGGATACCATCGAGTCGATGACCGTCCCCGGGCGCGTGGCTGCCGCGGCCCTGCTGTCCTCCCTGGATCCGCCCGCCTGGTTCCTCGCGCACGCGCGTGCCGTGGCCGAGGTCGCCGGCTTCCTGGCAGCGCGCATCGCGGCAAACGGGACGGCCGTCGATCGGGCGGTCGTCGAGGCGGCGGCCCTGCTCCATGACGTCGACAAGATCCTCCCCGCATGCCGATCCGGTCCGGCGTTTGGGGCACGGACACGGCTCGGCAGCGTGGCTCACCAAGCAAGGCCACCCCGAGCTCGCTCGTGCGGTCGCCGCCCACCCGGTGACGCGCCTCGGCGACGGCGAGGCGTACCGGCGCTGGGCGGCCTTCGCGAGCCGCGAGGAGCGGATCGTCGCGTACGCCGACAAGCGCGCTGGCCAGCGGCTCGAGTCGATGGCGGCCCGCTTCGCCTCCTGGCGGAAACGCTATCCCGATGGCTGGGACGAGCTGACCTGGCGGGCCGTCCGCGCGCGGGCGGAACGCCTGGAAGCCGAGGTGTGCCGAGCCGCCGGAATCACTCCGGCAGAGGTCCGACGGTTGCCGTGGACCGCCGATGCGTTTCGCGCCGCGCGCCCCGGAACGGCGACCCGATGATCACGCCGCTCCTGTACGTCTGGGGCGACGACGAGCTGGTCGCCGAACGCCTGGTCGGGCGGTTTGCCACGGCCCTCGCCGGACGAGCTGGGCACGCCACTCGAGCGCTGGGACCTGCGCGGCGATCTCGCGACCGCCGCGACCGGGGCGGCGCAGCTCCACGAGCGCCTGGCGACCGCCACCCTGTTCGGCGGTGGCACGCTGGCCGTCGTGACGAACCCGGGCGCGCTGGTTCGCCGGAACGACACGCGCGACCGCGTCATCGAGGCGATCTCGATGCTTGCCGCCGGCAACGCGCTCGCCTTCGTCGAGGCCGCGAAATCGGGCGCGAAAGGACCGGGCTCGAAGCGACTGGTCGAAGCGGTCAAGGCCGCCGGTGGCGCGGTCGCCCAGGCGATGGCGCCACGCCCGACGGCGCTCGGTGCCTGGATCGAGACCGAGGCGCGCGATCGCGGCCTGCCGCTGGCGCCCGGGGCGGCCCGCGCGCTCGCCGATCGGCTGGGCAGCCGGGTCACCCAGGGCGACGTCGAGCGCCGCTACCTGAGCCGGATCGCGTCGGGCGAGCTCGACAAGCTGGCGCTGCGCCATGCCCTCGACGGTGGCCCGGTCACGGCCGACGACGTGCAGGCGCTCGTCGCCGAGGCGACGCCGGGTTCGGTCTGGGCCCTGACCGACGCCGTCGGGGAGCGGCGCGTCGACGCCGCCCTCACCGCACTCGATCGCCTCATCGACATCACGCCGGAGCCGGTGTTGCTGGCCGTCCTGCATCGGCGGGTCGTGGAGCTGCTCGAGCTCGGCGACCGATTGGCGGCCGGGACCGCGCTGCCCGCAGCCGCCCGGGAGATGGGCATCGCGAGCGAGTACCGCGCCAAGACCCTGGCCGGGCAGGCCCGCCTCTGGTCGACCGCGGAGCTCGTCAGCGCGCTCGAGGGACTGGTCGACCTCGACGCGATGGTGAAGGGAGCGCCGGGCTCGGAGGTCGGACACGGCACAGCGCCGGCTGGCGTTCACGATGTGGGTCGGCGACCACGCTGCGCGGAACGGCAGCGGAGAGCGGCGCGCCGGCCCCGGCTGACCCCGGGACCGGACACCGCGTTCAGACCGTCAGTCGGCGGACGACCAGGCCTGTTCCTGGAGGACGAGGTCGCTCTCGATCGCGAAGACGCAACGGCCTTCGCCGAGATCGAGGAGTTCGATCAGCTCGGGATCGATGTAGAGCTGCGAGCAGTCCTCGCACAGTCCGCCGGGGATGCCGAAGCACAGCCGCTCACTCCGGTCGGGCAGCCGGAATGTCGTGTCGAACCGGGTCGTGATGAGCCGGTGATCACAGGCGGGACAACGGTCGCGAAGTGCGGACATGCCCGGACTTTGTCACGCACCGCGGGACCCCATCATGACCCGACGGTACTCCACCTATTGGTACGGGGGGATGCCCGCCACCTGCGCCGTGAGGACTACTCGCCCTTCGCGAAGGATGCTACTGGACCCGCAGGATCGTGCGGGCTTCCGACCAGTGCTTCTCCAGGCCGTAGTACTCGCGTTCGGGCGGCGTGAAGATGTGGACGATGACCGACCCGAAGTCGATGAGCACCCAGTGCGACGCGGCCGTGCCCTCGCGGCCGATCGGCTTGACCTTGTCGTCGCGCAGCGACGAGATGACCCCGTCGGCGATGGCCTCGAGCTGCCGCTCCGAGCCGCCGGAGCAGATCACGAAGTAGTCCGCCAGCGTCGTCAGCGGGCGCGAGCTCGAGCAGCACGATATCGGCGGCCTTCTTGTCCTCGGCCAGCTCGACGATGCGGCGGGCGAGGTCCAGGGCGGCGCGGTCGCCGCTCGTGGCGGCGGGCGTATCGCGCTGCGGCAGGCCATCGGGGCTCGGCGCACGAGGCTCCGTGGCCACGGGGCCGGAAAGCGCGGGGTCGGTCACGATCGATCCATCCTCCGAGGTTCGGTGTACAGGGCATGGTCGCCGATATACGCCGCGACCGCATCCGGGACGAGGTAGCGCACCGACCGTCCGGCCGCGGCGCGGGCCCGGATCTCGGACGCCGAAAGTTGCATCCGCGGGCCGTCCAGCACGACCACGCGGGCGTCCACCCCCGGCACGAACCGGGCGATCTCCTCCGGCCCGACATCCGGGTAGCCGTCGCGTGGCGCCACCACGAGCGTGGCCAGCTCGAGCACCCGAGCCGGCTCGTGCCAGGTCGCGAGGCCGGCCAGGGCGTCGACGGAAAGGATCAACGCCAGCTCGCCCGACTCTCCGGCCGCGAGATGCTCGGCCCGCAGCACGTCCAGCGTGTCGGCCATGTACGACGGCTCCTCCCGATCGATCTCGATCGTGCTCGCCTCGAACGCGGGGTTGCCGGCGATCGCGGCGCGGACCATGGCGAGCCGGTCCGCCGCCGGGGTGACCCGCTGGTCGGGCTTGTGCGGCGGCTGCCGGTTCGGGACGAACAGCACGCGCTCCAGGCCCAGCGCGTCGCGAGCCGCCTCGGCGACCGCGAGATGGGCGACGTGGATCGGGTCGAAGGTGCCGCCGAACACGCCGATCACCGGAGCGGGCCGCGAAGCGGTCACTCCTCCTCCCACGGCTGCGGCTCCCACTCGAGCTCCGAGCCGCCGATCCGCACGAGATCGCCGGCGGCGACCCCGGCGCGTCGCAGCTCGGCGTCGATGCCGAGTCGGGCCAGGGCGCGCTGGAACCGCTCGGCCGACTCCTCGACGTCGAAGTTGGTCTGGGCCGCGGTCCGCTCGATCCGCTTGCCGCGCACCCGGAAGCCGCCGTCGGCCTCGCGTTCGATCGCGAAGCCGTCGCCCATGGCATCGATCCGGTGGACGACGACGCCGGCCGGCTCGGGCGGTTCGGCGAGCTCAACGGCGGAGGGAAGCAGCTCCGCGACGCGGGCACGGAGCGCGTCGAGCCCCTCCCCGGTCGACGCGGCGATGGCGATGGCCTCGAGCCCCTCGGCTTCTCGGGCCGCGCGGAACGCGGGCCACGCCTCGCGCGCGGCACCGAGATCGATCTTGTTGAAGGCGATCAGGAACGGCTTCTCGAGCAGCGCCGGATCGTGCAACCGCAGCTCGTCGCGGATGACCTCGTGGTCCCAGGCCGGGTCGCGGGACGCGCCATCGACCAGGTGGACGAGGACCCGTGTTCGCTCGACGTGGCGCAGGAACGCGTGACCGAGACCCGCCCCGCTGCTGGCGCCCTCGATGAGACCCGGCACGTCGGCGATGGTCGGCCGGCGCTCGTCCTCGTCACCGAGGTCCATGACGCCGAGGTTCGGCTCGAGCGTCGTGAACGGGTAGTCGGCGATCTTGGGGGTCGCGGCGGTGAGGGCGGCGAGCAGCGTGGACTTGCCGGCATTCGGCAGCCCGACGAGCCCGATGTCGGCGATGAGGCGCAGCTCCAGGCGCAGCCAGTGCTCCTCGCCCGGCTCCCCCTTCTGGGCGTGCTTGGGCGCCTGGTGGGTCGGCGTCTTGAAGTGCGTGTTTCCCAGGCCGCCGCGGCCGCCGCGCGCCACGGTCGTCTCCTGGCCCGTGGCGACCAGGTCCGCGAGCAGCGCTCCGCTGTCGTCGTCGACGATCGCGGTCCCGGGCGGCACCTCCAGGAGGAGATCCTCGCCGGCCTTGCCGTGGCGGCGCGCCTTCGTGCCGCGGCCGCCCGGCTTCGCCTTGAAATGGTGGCGGTACTGGAAGTCGCGCAGGGTCGTCAGCCCGGGGTCGACGCGCACGAGGATGGACCCGCCCCGACCGCCGTCCCCGCCGTCGGGTCCGCCACGCGGGACGTGTGCCTCCTGGCGGAAGGTCGCGGCCCCGTCACCGCCGTCGCCGGCACGGACCCAGATCTTCACGCGGTCGAGGAACATCGTGGTCATTGTCCCACGCACCCAGGGCGCGACCGATCCGACGGGATCGGCGACCCGGTGCGCGAGAGGTCTAGAGGTAGGCCAGCGGGTTGACCCGCGAGCCGCCGCTCCAGACCGGGCCTCTCCAGACCTCGAAGTGCAGGTGCGAGCCCGAGGCGAACCCGGTCGCGCCCATGGCCCCGACGCGCTGGCCCTTGCCGACTCGCTGGCCGCGGCCCAACGGACACGCTCGACATGTGGTTGTACGTCGTGTACAGCCCGCTGCCGTGCGAGATCCACACCTGGTAGCCGCCGCCGTTGCTCTTCCAGCCGGCGAAGGTCACCGTGCCGCGACGCCGCGGCGACGATGCGGTCGCCCGTGCTGCCGTCGATGTCGATGCGCGTAGTGGCCGTAGTGGTAGTACTGGCTGATGCGGCCGCCCGGGGCGGGCCAGGCGAAGTTGCCGCCGGAGTAGGTCTTGGGCGATCGCACCGGTGCGCGGCTGCCCCGCGCTGCCGCCGCTGCGCACGGCAGGCCGTGAGGTGGCCTTCGGCTTGGGCTTCGGGCGTCTTGATCGGGGCGCCCTTCGCATCCGGCAGGACGAGCACCTGGCCGACGACGAGGTTGCGGTCGTCGATCTGGTTCGTCGTGAGGATCTCGGTCTCGGCGACCTTGTAGCGTCGCGCGAGCGAGGCGAGCGTGTCGGTCGACTTGACCTCGACGACGAGACCGGTGACCGGCGGGATCTTGAGCTCCTGGCCGCGCACGAGGGCGTTCTTCGCCTTGAGCTTGTTGGCCCACCACAGCGTCATCGTCGTCACGTCGAACTTCTTGGCGATGCCGGCGAGCGTGTCGCCGGCCTTGACCTTGTACGTGCGGATGAGGTCGCTGCCGTCCGGGACGTTGGTGTTGACCGCGACGGGCTTGAGCAGGGTGCCGTCGTCGAGGAACGGTCCCTCGACGGTCGTGGGGGCAGCGAGGGCGGCTGTCACCGCGGCGCCATCGTTGACGTGCTCGAGTCGCAGCGGGATATCGACGACCGCGGCGTCATCGGCGGGCAGGACGTGCGGCCGCCGCATCCGTGGTCTCATCGGCCGGGTCCTCGTCGTACGAGGACACGACGTTCCCGTACTCGGTGCCGCCGTCGCCGACCGGACCGCCGATCGCGAGCCGGGGTCCCGGTCCATCGCCGGTCGGGCCACCGGTGTCGCCGCTGGGGCGACCGGGGGTGACGCTCAGGAACGAGGCGGCGAGCACGATCCCGGCGACCGCGACCGCCGTGGTGCGCTCATGACCGAGCCGCCGCAGGGTCGTGCGGATCGACAGATGACGTGGGATCGCCAGCCTCGGCATCGCGAGGTGACGTGGGATCGCCAAGGCCGGCAGCGAAAAGGTGCTGCGGCGTGCCTGGGATCGGTGATAGAGATGAGTCGATGCCATCGGGTCGCGGGTCGGGTGACTGACCCGGATGCGAGTGGGAGTGCTCACCACTCGCGTGGACTCTTGGCTCGAGGATCGGCGCACGCGTCCTATGACGCGCTGGACGCCGACCGACGCGTTCAGCAATACGGTCTCCTGACGATTTGGACGAACCCGAGGCGCTTGGGGACGCGCGTGGGGTGGGGGGACTCGTGAATGGGTCCGTCCGGGGTCGCGGTTTCGAGCTGGGGGGTCTCTCTTCGCGGCCGCGCCCGCATCACAACGGGCTTACGACATCGTTAGACACCGTAACACGCAAATCACGCGGGTTGCAAACCCGCCAAAGGTCAGGCGTCGAGGTTCTTCGTGAGCGACGCGAGGAAATCCGCGTTCGATTGGGTCTTCGAAAGGCGGTTGAGCAGGATCTCGATGCCCTCGTTGGTCCCGACCGCGGACAGCATCCGGCGCATCGTCCAGACCATCTTGAGCGTGCCTTCCTCGAGCAGCAGCTCCTCACGGCGGGTACCCGAGCGCTGGACGTCGATCGACGGGAAGATGCGCTTCTCGGCGAGCTTCCGGTCGAGGATGAGCTCCGAGTTGCCGGTGCCCTTGAATTCCTCGTAGATGACGTCGTCCATGCGCGAGCCGGTGTCGACCAGGCACGTGCCGATGATCGTGAGCGAGCCGCCCTCCTCGATGTTCCGGGCCGCACCGAAGAACCGCTTGGGCGGGTACAGCGCGATCGGGTCGATGCCGCCGGACAGCGTCCGTCCGCTGGGCGGCAGCGCGAGGTTGTAGGCCCGCGCGAGGCGCGTGATGGAGTCGAGCAGGATCACGACGTCGCGCCCGGTCTCGACCTGGCGCTTGGCGATCTCGAGCGCCATCTCGGCGACGTGGGTGTGGTTCTCGGTCGGCTCGTCGAAGGTCGAGGAGATGACCTCGCCCTTGACGCTGCGGCGCATGTCCGTGACTTCCTCGGGGCGCTCGCCGATGAGCGCGACCATGAGGAGGATCTCGGGGTAGTTCGCGCTGACGCCGTTGGCGATCTGCTTGAGGAGCATCGTCTTGCCGGCCTTGGGCGGGCTGACGATGAGGGCACGCTGGCCCTTGCCGATCGGATTGACCAGGTTGATCAGCCGCTGGCTGAGGTTCTTGGAGTCCGTCTCGAGGTTGATGAGGACGTCCGGGTGGACCGGTGTCAGGTCGCCGAAGACCGGTCGGCGACGGGCCGTGTCGGTATCGACGCCGTTGACCGCGTCGACCCGCAGCATGCCCCAGTACTTCTCCGCCTCGCGCGGGGCGCGCACGGCACCGGAGATGCGGTCGCCGATGCGCAGGCCGAAGCGGCGCACCTGGCTGGAGCTGACGTACACGTCCTCCGGGCTGGGCAGCAGGCCGTGGCGGCGCATGAACCCGAAGCCCTCGTCGACGATGTCGAGGATGCCGGTCGCGTAGGCGTGGCCGGCGCGCTCCGTCTGGCGCTGGAGGATCTGATCGACGAGCTCGTCCTTGCGATCGGCGGAGCCGGTCTCGAGCTCCAGGTCGCGCCCGATCGCCTTGAGCTCGGTCACGCTCATCTCGCGCAGGTCGCTGACTTCGAGGTCGTTCCGCTCCTTGGCGGCTTCGAGCTCCTGCTGCTCTTCGTATTCGGTTACGGGCGCGCGTCCGCCGCCGGCGAAGGGCGCACGTCGGCGGGGTCGTCGGTTACGGGAACGGTCGCGTTGGTCGGGGCCGGGTCCGGGCATCTGTACAGGGTCACCTTGTATGGGTGAGGGCGGGACGGATGCGCTCTTCCTGGGGAGAGGGCGTCCGGGTCGCATGGGACCGAGCGGGGTGCGCGCAGGCGTGGCCGCAGCGCAGATACCGTCGGGATACGGCGAGCATAGACCGCTGCGGGGGCGCCGTCAACGCCACCCGCGTGATCGGATGGTCCGGGCCGCTGGACCCATCAAGGCCATGCTCCGTGGTCCTAGGCATGAAGCCAGCCGACCGCGACCATAGCGGCATGACCGCTACGACCTCGCGCACGGACTGGCTCCTGTTCATCCTCCTCGGGTTCCTGTGGGGCAGCAGCTTCCTGTTCATCAAGATCGGCGTCGAGGCGGGGCTTCCGCCGTTCACGCTCGTGATGCTCCGGTTGCTGATCGGGTTCGGGCTGCTGGCCGTCGTCGTGGCCGCCGCGCGCGAGCGCCTGCCGCGCGAGGGGCGGGTCTACGGCCACCTCTTCGTGATGGGCGCCATCAACATCGCGCTGCCGTTCACGCTCATCACCTGGGCCGAGATGCACGTCGACTCGACGTTGACGTCCGTGCTCAACGCCGCCGTGCCGATCTTCGTGATCCCGATCGGCGCGATCTTCCTGCGCGACGAGCCGCTGACGGTCGGTCGCGTCGCCGGCGTGCTGCTCGGCTTCGTGGGCGTGGCGCTGCTCGTGGGCTTCGACCCGGCCGCAGCGGCCGGCGTCGACCTCTTCGGGGCGCTCGCCGTCATCGCGCGCCACGATCTCGTACGCGGCAGGCGCCGTCTACGCACGGCGGAACGTGCGCGGCCTGCGGCCGATGATCCCGGCGCTGTTCCAGGTCGGGTTCGGCCTGCTGATCACGAGCGTGCTCGCCTTCGCCCTGGAGCGGCCGTTCGAGCTGACCCTGCGAGCCTCAGGCGTTCCTGGCGGTCGTGTGGCTGGGATTGCTCGGGTCCGGCGTGGCCTACCTCGTCTTCTTCGGGCTGCTCGGCCGGCGCGGTGCCGCCGGCACGGCCGTCGTTGCGTACCTGCTGCCGGTGTTCGGTGTCACCCTCGGGGTGCTCGTGCTGCACGAACCGCTCGATGGGCGCCTGCTCGCCGGGCTGGGGCTGATCGTCGGGGGCATCGCGCTCGTCAACAGCCGGATCGGGCTCGGACGGTTTGGGCCGAACCGGCTCTCCTCCCCCACCACTGGAGTCGCCACCGATGCGAACTGACCTCCGCGCCGAAGATGTCGCCGACCTGCTGGAGCAGCCACTGATCGCGGTCCTCGCGACCCGCCGCAAGGACGACACGGTGATGCTCTCGCCGGTCTGGTTCGAATGGCGGGACGGGGGCATCAACATGTGGGTCCCGACCCCGGAGGGCGGCAAGGTCGCCCACGTCCAGCGCGACCCGCGGGTCACGGTCGTGGTGGCCAACAGCGAGTGGCCGTACAAGGGCTTCGAGATCCGCGGCGAGGCCACCGTGTCCGGGGACGACTTCTACGACGTGCTTCGGCGGACGGCCCTGCGCTACGACGGCCCCGAGGCGGCCGAGCGGATGGTCTCGTCCTACGCGCCCGGCGTCGTGATCCGGGTCGAGCCCGGTGTCATCCGGGCGTGGGACTACGAGGACGAAGCCTGAGCTAGCGAGCCGTGAGGGCCGCAACGGCGGCGCTCGGCCGAGCCGCTGACGGACGCGCCGCGACCCCCGCATCCGCGAGGCAGACCGCCAGGGCGCCGACCGCCGACTCGATGCGTTCCATCGCTCAACCGGCTGTAGCCCAGCACGAGACCGCGCTTCGGCGCGCTCGGGCGTGACATCGGCGAGAGCGGGTTGACCCCGATCCCGCGTTCCGCGGCTGCGGCCGCGATCGCGACGTCGTCCACGCCGTCGGGCAATCGGAGCAGGACGTGGAGGCCCGCCGCGGCGCCCTGGATCGTGAGCCCGGGCAGGTGCCGGGCGAGCGCCGCGATCAGCGCGTCGCGCCGCTGCCGGTAGACGTGGCGTGCGCGGGCCACGTGGCGGTCGTAGTCGCCACTGTCGATGAGCGAGGCGAGTGCGAGCTGCTCGATCGACGGCGAACCGGAGTCCTGGGCGGCCTTCGCGGCGCGAACCTCGTCGATCGAGCGTGTCGGGCAGGCTCATCCAGCCCAGGCGGATGCCCGGCGCCAGCGTCTTCGACGCGGTCCCGATGTGGATGACGCGGCACGGATCGAGGCCCTGGATCGCCCCGATGGCGTTGCGGTCGTAGCGGAACTCGGCGTCGTAGTCGTCCTCGATGATGAGCCGATCCGCCCGGTTGGCCCACGCGACGAGGTCGGCGCGACGCTCCGGCGCCATCACCGCACCCGTCGGGAACTGGTGCGCCGGGGTCACGACGATGGCGGCCGCGCCGAGCGCGTCGAGCGCGTCCGTCCGGACACCCTCGCGATCGACCGGGACGCCGACGACGCGTAGCCCGACCGCCTCCGGGGTGGCCCAGCCGGTCGGCTGGGAGGGAGCCTCGAACGCGATCTCCGTCGAGCCACGGGCGAGGAGCACCCGCGAGACGAGGTCCAGACCCTGGGTGAAGCCCTGGGTGATGACCATCCGCTCGGGCTCGATGCGGACGCCGCGAACCCGGCCGAGGTAGCCGCTGAGCGCTCGGCGAAGCTCGATGCGGCCGCGGTGATCGCCGTAGTCGAGCGCCTCGTTGGGGGCCTCGCGCAGCGCTCGCTCCGTGGCGCGGATCCAGGCCCGGCGAGGGAACAGCTCCACGTCCGGCGTCGTGGCGATGAAGTCGATGGCCCAGGTGGGCCGGGCAGGCTCGTCGGCGATCGGCGGGGCGGCACCCACGCCCGCGACGAGCGGCGCCTGTCGCGGCTGCGTCTCGAGATAGCCCTCAGCCGTGAGCTGGTCATACGTGTCCGCGACGACCCCGCGCGACACCCGCAGGTCCGTGGCGAGCCGACGCGACGAGGGCAGGCGCGTGCCCGTGGCGAGGCGGCCGTCCTGGATCGCCTCACGGATCGCGCAACGCAGGTTGCGACGGAGCTGGCCGCGGCGGAGGTCCATCTCGAGGAGGACGTCCCGGCCGCCCGTGGCCTCTTCGAGCAGGGGTGTGGCGAGTGCTTCCATGATGCCAGCGATGCTAGCGCAGGACGGGCGCGCGATGCATCGCCGCGGGCCAGGGTCCGCGCGACTGCGTCCCGACTCGGCCGCCGCGTCATCATTGACGGCATGGACCGCCTGCGCGATCGCGTGATCCTCATCACGGGTTCCACCGGCATCGCCGCCGCGGCCGCGGAACGCTGCGTCGCCGAAGGGGCGAGCGTCTTCGTCACGTCGCGCACGGCCGACCACGCCCGCGGGCTCGCGGAGCGCCTGGGTGCCGCGTGGGCGCAGGCCGAGCTGACCGAGGAGGCCGAGGTGGGCGCCGCCGTGACCGCCGCCGTCGAGCGGTTCGGTCGGATCGATGGCCTGTTCTCGGTCGCCGGCGGCAGCGGCCGTCGGTTCGGTGACGGCCCGATCCATACCGTGACCGGCGACGCCTGGGAGGCCACGGCGGCCCTCAACCTGCGGACCCAGGTGCTGGTCTGCGCCGCGGTCGTCCGCCAGATGCTGGGGCAGGCGCCGAATGCCTCCGGGACGCGCGGCTCGATCCTGCTGATGGGCAGCGTCACCACCACGGACCCCGCGCCGGAGCTGTTCGCGACCCATGCCTATGCCGCGGCCAAGGGCGCCCTCACGGCCCTGATGACGACGATGGCCGCCACCTACGCGCCCGAGGGCATCCGGGTCAACATCGTGGCGCCGTCGCTGACGAAGACACCGATGGCGAAGCGCGCGGCCGACGATCCGGCGATCCTCGCCTACGCCCGTCGGAAGCAGCCGCTCGCCGGCGAGATGCTCGACCCCGACGAGGTCGCCCAGGCGGCCATCTACTTCCTCTCGGACGAATCGCGGGCCGTCACGGGCCAGATGCTCAAGGTCGATGGCGGCTGGTCGGTGATGTCCGTGTCCCCGGAACCCGCTCCCGCGGCCGAGCCGTGACCTTCACGACGGGGGCGCCGACGATCGCCGACGTCGACGTGTGCGTGGTCGGGTCCGGCTCCGCCGGCTCGACCGCGGCCATCGCCGCTGCCCGAGGCGGCGCGTCGGTCCTGCTGATCGACCGCCTGCCGTTCCTGGGCGGCACGAGCACCGCGGTCCTCGACACGTTCTACGGCTTCTACACGCCGGGTTCGTCCGCGCGCAAGGTGGTCGGTGGCATCGGCGACGACGTCGTCGCGAGCCTGCGGGAGCTGGGCCCGGTCGTGGAGCGGCCCAACACCTACGGCGCCGGGACCGGCGTGACCTACCTCGCGGAGCACCTCAAGGTCGTCTGGGAGCGGCTCGTGACCGAGGCCGGCGCGCGCGCCGCTCCTCCACGCGCTCGTCCAGGCCGCCGAGGTCCGCGACGGACGGGTCGAGGCGCTCGTCGTCGCGACGCGGGCCGGCCTCGCGCGCGTGCGCGCGACGACCTTCGTCGATGCCTCCGGCGACGCGGACCTGTGCGCGTTCGCGGGGTTCGGCTACGAGACGGCGGGCGAGCTCGATCCGGCCCAGACGCTGACGACCACGTTCCGGATGGCCAACGTCGACCTCGAGCGGCGGCGCGCGATCCCCAAGGCCGAGTTCCACCGCGCTGATGGCCGAGGCCGCCGACTCGGGCGACTACGACCTGCCCCGGCGCGAGGGCAGCGACCACATCACGCCCGATCGACGGCGTGACAGCCACGATCATGACCCGACTCGATTCGGTCCGGCGCGACGCCGACGGCCGCATCGTCAACGCCACCGACCCGTGGTTCCTGACCGAGGCCGAGATCGCCGGCCGGCGCCAGGCGCTCGAATACGTCCGGTTCCTCGTCGACCGCGTGCCCGGGCTACGAGCACGCGTCGCTCGTCGCGCTCGGCACGCAGATCGGCGTCCGCGAGACCCGGCGCGTCTACGGCGACTACCGGCTGACCCGCGACGACGTCCTGGGCGCGCGCGCCTTCGACGACGGCATCGGCCTGTGCGGCGCGCCGATCGAGGACCATCACGGCGGCGCGGACACGGTCTGGCAGTACCTGCCGGACGGCGCGGCGGTCGGGATCCCGTACCGGACGCTCGTGGTCCGCGATGCCGCGAACGTCCTCGTCGCGGGCCGCTGTTTCAGCGCCACCCACGACGCCCACGCGTCGGTCCGCTCGATGGCCCAGTGCATGGCGATGGGCCAGGCGGCCGGGACCGCGGCGGCCCTGGCGGTGGCCGGCGGGCGCGATCCGCGCGACCTCGACGTGAGCGCCCTGCGCGATCGACTGCGCGCCGACGGCGCGATCCTGGAGGTCGCCGACGCGCCCGAGGCGGTCGCGCGATGACCTTCGTCCGGACCGTGCTCGGGGACATCGCGCCCGAGGAGCTCGGGGTGACCTACGCCCACGAGCACCTCGTCATCGATGGCGGGCGGCCGGTCGAGCTCGAGCCGGAGTTCGATCTCGGGGACGTCGACGCGATGGCGACCGAGGTGGCCGAGGCGGCCGCGCTCGGGCTGCGCTCCGTGATCGATGCCATGCCGTGCGATGCCGGCCGCAACGTCGCCAAGCTCGCGGACCTCTCGAGGCGGACCGGCGTGCACGTCGTCGCGCCCGACGGGGCTGCATCACGACCGCTACTACGGCCCGGCGCATTGGAGCCACCGGGTCTCGGTCGAGGAGCTCGCCGACCTGTTCACGGCGGACGTCACCGACGGCATCGATGCCTACGACTACGCCGGGCCGGTCGTGCGCCGGACCACGTTCCGTGCCGGCGTCATCAAGGTCGCCGGCTCCGAGGGCGGGCTGTCGGCCCGCGACCGGCGCGTGTTCGAGGCCGCCGCCGAGACCCATCGCCGGACGGGCGTCCCGATCCTCACCCACTGCGAGCATGGCGACGGGCGCCCTCGAGCAGGTCCGGGTCCTGCGCGACCACGGCGTCGCGCGCGCGACACATCGTGCTCAGCCACGTCGACCAGGTCGTCGATCGGGGCTATCACCGCGAGCTGCTGGCGACCGGGGCCTACGGCGAGTACGACGGCTCGTTCCGCTGGAAGGACGACGAGCCGAACGGGACCCTCCAGCTCATCCGCTGGATGGTCGAGGACGGGCACGGCGACCGGATCGTCCTCGGGATGGACGCCGCCCGGCGTCGCTACTACAAGGTCCACGGCGGTGGACCCGGGCTCGTCTGGCTGCTCGACGGCTTCACCCGGCTCCTGGCCGACGGCCGGGGTGGACGAGTCGATCCGCCAACGCTGTTCGTCACCAATCCGGCGCGCGCGTTCACCTTCGCGGCCGCGCCGTCGCCCCACCTGACCGCTCACCTGAGGAGGACCACATGGACGGCCATCGCATCTCGATGCTCGGCACCGGGCTCATCGCCGACTTCTACACGATGACCCTGCACGGCCAGCGCGGCCGCGACCAGGTGCGCGGTCGTCTACTCGCGCAGCGAGGGGCGCGGGACGGCGTTCCGCGAGCGCTGGTCGATCCCCGAGTCCACGGCCGACCTGGCCGCGGCGGTCAACCATCCCGACACGGACGTCGTGGTCGTCGCGCTCCCCAACTTCCTCCACGAGGAGGCGGTCGGGCTGGCCGCGAAGGCCGGCAAGGCCATCCTCTGCACGAAGCCCCTCGGGCGGACCGCCGAGGAGGCGAAGCGGATGCTCGATGTCGTCGAGGCGGCCGGGGTGTTCGGCGGCTACCTCGAGGACCTGTGCTACACGCCCAAGACGCTCAAGGCGATCAAGGCCGTCCAGGACGGGGCGCTCGGCGACGTGACCTGGGTCCGGTCGCGCGAGACGCATCCCGGGCCGCATTCGCGCGTGGTTCTGGGACGGACGGCTGACCGGCGGCGGCGCGATCATCGACCTCGGCTGCCACTGCATCGAGATCGTGCGCAACTTCGTCGGCAAGGGGAACCGGCCGGTCGAGGTCATGTGCCACACGGACACGCTGGTCCACCCCATCGCCGACGAGGACAACGCCGTCGCGCTGATCCGCTTCGAGTCGGGAGCGATCGGCCAGTTCGAGGTCAGCTGGACGTTCCGCGGCGGCATGGACCTGCGCGACGAGGTGGCCGGCACCCACGGCACGATCTGGCTGAACCACTTCCTGCGGACCGGGTTCGAGATGTTCACGGCCGGGCGGCGGCGGCGGGTACGTCGCGGAGAAGGCGGAGACGTCGGCCGGGTGGCTGTTCCCGGTCGGCGACGAGGTGTCCGAGCTCGGCTACGTGGACATGTTCAGCGACATGTTCCGCGCGATCGACGCCGGCGCGGGCGCCGCAGGAGACGTTCTACGACGGGTACGTCGTCAACGCGATCATGGACGCGTGCTACCGGTCGGCGAAGACCGGCCAGTGGGAGGGGGTCGAGCTGGACTGGCGGGGCGGCACGACGGCGCGCATCGCGTCCACGCCCGAGATGTACGACGGGCTGGTCGTGATCAAGCGCGAGATCCTGCCGGACGGGCGCCACAAGCTGATCCTCAAGGACGAGGGCTCGGGCGACTTCACGGACCGGGTCGTGGCGGGGGCGTGACGGACATGGACGTCAGGCCGTGACCGCTGAACGAACGATGGGCGGCACTCGTCGAGAACGATCCTTGCTGAAGGTGCCGCGACCTACGGAAACGAGTCGGGTCCGCAGCAGGCGTTCGGTTCGACCTCGCTCAAGACCAACGGCAAGATCTTCGCGATGCTCGTGAAGGATCGGCTGGTCGTGAAGCTCGACCGTCGTCGCGTCGATGCGCTCGTCGCAGAAGGTCGGGGCGAGCGCTTCGATCCCGGCAATGGCCGGCTGATGAAGGAGTGGCTGTCGGTCGCGGAGCCGGCATCGGACGATGCATGGCTGGATCTCGCGACCGAGTCGGAGGCGTTCGTCGCGAAACGCGGCGGCCCGACAGGCTGACCCGCGCGCCCTAGCCCGCGCGGGCCAGTGGCAGGTCCGGCATCGACGCCGGGTCGCCGGCCTCGATCCAGCGGGCGATCGCCCCGCGGGCGAACAGCTGGTCCACGACCATCGACGAGGCCCCGATGACACCGGCCAGCGCACCGAGCGAGGAGCGCTGGATCGACAGGTCGCGTGTCGCCAGTGGCAGGGACCGTCGATAGATCGTCTCGCGGATCGCCGCCATGAGCTGGTCCGGGCTGTTGGCGACGCCGCCACCGATGACGATCAGCGATGGATTGAAGAAGTTCACGATGCCCGCCAGCATCGAGCCGACCAACCTGCCGGCGGCCTGGAGCTGCGCGACGGCGACCGGGTCACCGAATGACGCGGCCCGGGCAACATCCTCCGCCGACAGGCTGCCGTGCAGGTCGAACGCCGCCTGCAGCCTGGCGCTCCGGCCGTCGAGCGCGGCGGCCTCGCCGGCGCGCCCGAGCGCGGCACCGCCGGCGAGCGCTTCCAGGCATCCGACATTGCCGCACCGGCACAGGACCGCCGGGTCGTCCGTGACCTGGATGTGGCCGACGTCGCCGGCGCTGCCCTGGGCTCCTCGATGCAGGCGGCCGTCGGAGATGATGCCGGCGCCGATCCCGGTCCCGATCTTGACGACCACGACGTTGTCGTGACCCGACGCGACGCCGGATCGCCACTCCCCGAGCGCCAGCAGGTTGACGTCGTTGTCGACCCAGACCGGCGCCCGGTAGCGCTGCGTGAAGCGTTCCCGGATCGGGTAGCCGTCCCAGCCCGGCATGATCGGCGGTGAGATCGGCCGCCCCGAGCCGAATTCCACGGGGCCCGGGACGCCGATGCCGATGCCCCACAGCCGGCCCGGGATGTCCTGCGTCGTGCGCAGCAAGGAATCGAACAGCGCGTCGACGCGCTCGAGCGCGCGCTCGGGACCGTCCTCGATCCGGGCGGGCTCGTCGTGGTGACCGAGGATCCGGCCATCCAGGCTCGTGACGGCCACGTCGATGCTGGTCGCGCCGAGGTCGGCGACCAGGACGTGCCCGGCGTCCGCGCAGAAGGCGAGGTGCCGTGGTGGTCGTCCGCCGGTGCTCGGGCCGACGTCGCCTTCGCTCAACAGCCCGCGATCGATCAGCTCCTGGACCCGTCGCGCGACGATCGCCCGGCCGAGGCCGGTCCGTTCCACGAGCTCGGAGCGGGATCGCGACCGTCCGAGGCGGACCTCGTCGAGCACCGTGACCAGGGCGTCGAGGACCTCGTCGGGAAGTGGCTGATGCGGCCCGATGACCGGCGCGCGTACCAACTCCGTCGGCCCCTCACTCACCACGCGATGATAGCGCCCGAGCTTCGCGCCCCGAACGGACGGGATCGGGCATTTGGGGGACCATGGCCGGGTGATGGAGTCGGCCAGGCCCGATGCGCTCCGGACGGCAGGCGCCGCGATGCTCGCGACGGTGCTCGCGGTGGCCGCGTGCGCCGGCACGATCGACTCCCCAACACCCATCGCCACGACGCCGGAGGTCACGCCCATGGAGGGTCCCTGGATCGCCCTGTTCGACGGCTCGTCCACGGCCGCGCTGCGCGGCTACGGAGCGGAGGACTTCCCGACCAGCTGGGTCGTCGAGGACGGGGAGCTCCACGCCGTGCCGGGTGCGGGCGTGGACCTCATCACCCGTGAGACCTTCGGCGATTTCGAGCTCGAGTTCGAATGGCGCGTGAGCCCGGGCGGCAACAGCGGAGTCCTCTACCGCGTCGTCGAGGGCGACGCGCCATCGTGGACGACCGGCCCCGAGTACCAGGTGCTCGACGATGGCGAGCATCCGGACGGCGGCGATCCGCTGACCTCGGCCGCGGCGCTCTACGGGCTGATCGCCCCGACCTCCGACAAGCGACTGGAGGGGGTCGGCACGTTCAACACCGGACGGATCGTCGTCCACGACGGGCAGGTCGAGCACTGGCTCAACGGCAGCCGTGTCGTCGACTACGAGTGGAACGGCGCCAGCGTGCGAACGCTCGTCGGCGCCAGCAAGTTCCGGGATCTGCCGGGCTTCATGGCGGCCGATGCCGGCGGCGTGGTGCTTCAGCATCACGGCGAGGAGGTCTGGTTCCGAAATGTCCGGATCCGCCGGCTGACGTGATCCGGCGGGGACGGTTCGATGGCCGAACCGTCCCCATGACCGGCAGGGGCTCAGGGGGTCGAGGGAGTCGAAACCCCCGCCCCTCCGAACTCGATCCAGTTGAGGTTGAAGAAGTTGTTGCCGGGTCCGGTCGGGACGGCACGGAAGACCAGGAAGTACTCGTGGGTCCCGCTGTCCGCGATCGCGAACGTCTTGCTGGCGTAGGTCGTGGCGTTTGCGGTACCGATGATGTCGACCGTGGTCACGATCGGTCCATCGACAGTGTCGCGATGGATCTCGACGGCGCCGCTGGCGACCCCGTTGTTGCCGCCCGACGTGCGGAACGTCACGGCGTCGATGTTGAGGAGGTTGAACGGCCCATTGAGCTGGAGCCAGTCACCGCCGCTGAGGCCGCCACGCTGCAGCCCGCCGCCGACATCGGCCGATGCGGCCGTGTTGGTTCCGGACTGGTTGACGACGTGCTCGACCTCCTGGCGCTTCTGGCGGACCTGGTTCTGATCAACGGTGGTCAACGACGGGACGCCGCCGGAGCCGCCACCATCGGTGTACGAGGCACTGATGACGCCGAAGACGTTGCCGCCGTGCGAGATGTCGCCCTCGTCGGTCGGCAGGATGCCGGAGCAGCCGGGCGTCGACGCCTCGGCGTGACCGTGCGTGTCATGGCCGAGCACGAACGTCACCTGGACGTCGGCGCAGTCGATCGCGCCGTCCTCCGCGTCGGTGACCGTCACGGTGAAAGGGATGCCCTCGCCGAAGGTGAACGTCCCACCCTCGACCGGCACGGTCACGGTCACGACCGGCGCCGTGTTCCCGACCGTGATGGTCGTGTTCGCCGATCCGATCTTGCCGCTCGAGTCGATGACCGCGAGCTTCGCGGTGAACTGCCCGGGCGTCGTATACGTGTGGGTCGGATTCGGCTCGACCGAGTCGACCGTGCCGTTCCCGTCGAAGTCCCACTCGAAGCGGATCGAGTCGCCGGGGTCAGCGTCGTTCGAGCCCGCGCTGGAGAAAGCCACGGTGAGCGGTGCCGGTCCATTCGTCGGTGTGGCTGAGACCACCGCGACCGGAGCGCGAAGTCCCTTCACGTACTCCCAGCGCATCATCCCGGCATCCGGGTTGATGGCGAAGAACCCGTCGCCATAGGTGAGCAGGTAGAACGTGCCGTCAGGCCCGAACTCCATGTCCATGGGGTTGTCGCAGAGCCACGGCCGCGTCGGGGTCGCCGGCACCGGGCCGCAGGGCAGCGTGTTGCTGATCTTGTGGATCTCGTCGTTCGAGTCCATGCGGACTTCGCGAAGCGTGTCCTGGGTGAACTCGCCCGCGATCCATGCCCCGTCCCAGTAGGGCGGGAACTTCGTGGGATTGGGGTTTGACGGGTCATAGTCGTATGGCGCGGTGCCGTGCGGCCCGACGCCACCTGTGAAGAGCTCGGGGAACAGCTGTGGGCACGCCCCGACCGGATTGGCCGGGGCCCCCGGCCCGTAGCTCGCGAAGCACTGGGTGCCTTGCGGTCCATTCGGTGGCGCCTGGTTGTCGCGATACGAGTACCAGATCTCCGGGTTCGTGATCGGTGGGCCGTACTCGAGACCTGGATCGACCGTCGGGCCGCCACTCGTGACCCAGCGCGAGGTGTTCTGCGGCCCGCGGGTCGGGTCGTCGCAGTCGTGCGGCTCGGGCGCGCCGACGCGGCAACGGCGTGGAGGTGTTGAAGTCCCACTGGTAGTAGGGCAGGTCGGTCTTGTAGCAGAGCGGCCAGCCGTAGTTGGCGGGTGCGCGGACGATCTCGAAACGCCCGGTCCCGGACGGGCCGCGGAACTGCTGCGGCACCTGCGAGTCGGGGGAGTAGTCGCTCACGTACGCGACGTCGTCCTTGTCGAGGGTCACCCGGAACGGGTTCCGGAAGCCCATCGCGTAGATCTCGGGCTTGGTGCGGGCCGTACCGGCGGGGAACAGGTTCCCGGCAGGGACGGTGTAGGCGCCGCCGAGGTCGTTCTCCTCGGCGGCGCCGATATCGCCGGCCTTGACCGTGATGCGCAGGAGCTTGCCGCGGAGGTCGGCGGTGTTCTGCGCCGACCGTCGGGCGTCGACGTGGGGCGCATTGAACAGGCCGCCGTCGGCCGGGATGTTGATGCCCTGGCCGTTGTTGACCGTCGCCATCGCGACCGTGAGGGTCGGCGTGGTCCCCGTCAGGCCCGAGGCGTCGCCCGTCATCAGCGGAACGTTCAGCTCGGCGTTGTTGCCGCGGAAGTTGACCGTGCGGGTGCCCGTGCCGGTCACCGCGACGTCGTCGATGTTCGAGAGCGCTTCGAGCGCCGACTCGATCGCGGCGTTGTCGAGCGGGAACGGGATCGGTGCCGTGGTCTGGCCGTTGAACGTGAGCGTGAACGTGCCGCCGGTCGCATTGGCGACGGCGACCGTCTGGCTCTCGTTCGTCAGCTGTCCGTTGAAGGGGCCGAAGCCGCCGGAATTGCCGCCGCCGGCCGGGGTGTCGTCGCCGGTGACCAGCCACAGGTTGTTGTGCGAGTCGAAGTCGATGTCGCCCGCGACGTGGCAGCACGCGCCGCGGTTGTTGGGCACGCGCAGGATCTGCTGCTCGCTGGCCAGGTCGAGGTGGGCCGGCGTGCCGCCGCTCGTATCGACGAACTTGAAGCGCGAGAGCTGGAAGTAGCCGACGTACGGATCCCACGCGCTCAGCGCGCCCGCGATGTTCGGGGCGTTCTGCTCGTTCGCCGGCGTCGCCGGGTCGTTGAGCGGAGTCGTCACCGTGTGTAGGGTCCCGTCGGCGAACTTCACGTCCTCGACGGTCGGCGGCGAGTAGAACAGGTAGACCCACTTGTTCGAATTGAAGTCGTTGTCCACCTCGGGCCCGTACATCCCGTCCTCATTGGCGGTGTAGACGGGGATGTCGGCGATGAGCGTCGTCGAGTTCGTGGCCGGGTCGTGGAGCCGGACGCCACCGCGGCGGTCGGTCTGGATCACGCGGCCGGAGCCGTCGGGTAGCACGTCGAAACCGATCGGCTCGCTCAGGTTCGGCGGAGCCGCAACGAACGACTGCTGGTAGTTCGCGCGGACCGTCGCGCCGCAGTCGCTGTAGACGGGATCGGAGTCGCCGGCAGCCCACTTGATCGCGCCGAGCAGCTCCTTGGTGAGGTTGGCGTCGTTCCAGGCGGCGGAGGAGGCGCCGTGGTTCGTGTAGTACGAGCGGCCACCCTGGTAGTCCTTGCACCACGTGACCGGGTGATCGGCGCCCATCGTGCCGCCGGTCAGGGCATTGATCGTCGGCCCGTCGCCGGTGCGGTTGAAGGGAGCGTCGCTGACGGTGGTGAGCACGTGGCTCAGGCCGCGGACGTTGGCGGCCCAGTTGTAGTACGTGTCGTTGAGGTTCCAGTACTCGGGCAGGTTCTTGCTCGCGTCATGCCCGCGGTCGGCGACCTTGTTCGTGACCGTCTGGGCGCCGAGCTTGCCTGCGGAGCGAGTCCCGAGGATGTCCGTGAGGAACTGCCAGTCGGGCTCGGTCTCGACCGCCGACCCGACGCCGACGAATCCGCCGCCGTTGCGGAAGTACGCCTCGAAGGCGGCTTCCTGGGCTGCATTGAGCGGACTGCCCGGTCGTATCGAGGAAGACGACCGCTCGGAAGCGTCCGAGGTCGGCCTCGGTGAACAAGCCGGCGTCGCCGTTCGACTGGACCCCGAACCCGTTGGCCTTGCCGAGGTCCCTGATCGCCTTGACGCCCTTCTGGGCATACGCCGGGGCGCCGTTCGTGAACACGAAGACCCGGTATTTCTCGGCTGGCGCCGCCTGCGCCACCGCGGGCGCCGATGAGCGAGCCGACGAGGGCCAGCAGGCCCAGCAACGTGATGGCCTTGCGCAACGGATCCTGCCTCCAGTCCCTGCACGGGGCGAATCGAACAGCTCGCGCGCCAAGCAGCGCGGGCGGACGTTAGGTCGTTGGCCGATACGAACGATCGGCGCCCGGAGCCGTGACGGCCCCGGGCGCCTGTGCCAGTCGCGGGGGTCGTGGGGGCGCTACCCGCGAAGGGCGTTCATGTTCGCTGCGCTGATGTGCGTGAACCGCAGGGACTGCCCGCGACCCTCCGGCGTGGCGTCCGAGCCGGGCGCGTTGTCCTGCTCGTAGTTCGGGTTGTGATAGCCCTTCGCGCCCTGCTCCTTGAAGAAGGTCGCGTAGTCGATATCGCTCCGGGGATCACCGAACGGGATCATCGTGTAGCCGTTTGCCGACGCCGGGCGCCTGGCCCGTCCAGTCGCCGTCCTTGGCGTGGTAGAGCGCAAAGCGCTGGGTCTGCTGCGGCGACCGTCGCAAGCGGATCGAAGATGTCCTCGACGCGGTTGCCCTCCCAGTCATACCGCCAGCGGTGGATGTGCTGAGCCACGTGCGCCCAGTAGATGTCCATCTCGACGACGACGAGCTCAGGGTTCGTGATATCCAGGTAGTGCTGCATGAGCCGCTTTCCGGACTCACCGCGGACGATCTGCGGCGTGAGCAGTGGCAGCCCGCTCTGGCGGGACACAGTCACCGTCACCAGCGGGCCGTCCTGGAGGAACTCGTAGGCCGGGTCGTGGTTGTGCGTGTACATGTGGATGCCGAACTGGTTGACGCTGATCTCGTTGAGCGCCGTCCACTTCTCACCGGCGAGCGTCCAGGACTCGATGTTCCGGTTGTTGGCGCTCGTGGGATCGTTGCCCGTTCCCAGGTACGGCGTGCCGAGGATCGCCCCGAACTCGAGCTCCGTCTGGAAGCGCAGCTGATCGTTGGCCGACATGGTGCCGCCGGCGCTCCCGGGGCCGAACCACGTGTTCGGGATGAAGCCGTGATTGCCGATCGCCTCGAGACCGGCGTCGTCGAGGAGGCCGCGTAGCCTGCTCGCGTAGTCGAGGTACGCCGCCCGGCCGGCGGCATTGTGGTCGCCCGGGTAGCTGGCCGTGCCACCGGGGTTCAAGGCGTTCTGACCGTAGCCGGCGAACTCGACCTGATGGATGCCGACCTTGTTGAAGAAGTCGAACATCTCCGCCCAACCGCCGGGCATCGGCACGAGCGGACCGAGATCTGTCGGGTCTTCGGGGAACGTCGGGCCGCCGAGATACGCCGTGGTCGTGCTGCCTGCCGCGATCGCCAGGCGGTTCGGGATATCGCGTTGAGTAAAGGTGATGGTCCCGACCTTGCCGGCGGGGATGAGCCGGCCACCCTTCCCCTCGGGCTTCGCCGCAAGGATCGAACTGGAACCGATCGGGATGAGCGCCGCCGCCGCAGCACTGGCGGCGCCCGCCTGAAGCAATCGACGCCGGCTGAGCTTCCTGTCGAGCACCATCGTGCCTCCTTCGACGGTCAGGTCGGCCCGCGGTGTCCGTGGCGCGTTGGTGGTAGCACGTCCCGCTGGGCTGGCGACCTGGCGTCCTCGGTCACTATACTTATCTCTGTCAAGAACTAAAGTACTGCGATGACGTGCAGAACCCTCCGCTCGGCACCCTGGCGGGGCGTGGGATGGAGCGTCCCTTCTTTTGCACTTGACAGGACAAACTAGGATGGTGCGGCAGCGAGGGTCAGAGGGACCGGGAGGGACCCCTCGATGCGCCGACGCGGGCGCAGATTCCGAGCCGTGTCGATCGTCCGCTAGAATGTCTAGACGTTTGTGCGCACCAGCCAGTGGGTGACTCAGCAGCGATGAAATCGATCGCCGACATCGGCGCCGCCGTCATCGGGACGGGATTCATCGGCACGGTCCACGTGGAGGCACTGCGGCGGATCGGCGTCCAGGTTCGTGGGGTGCTCGGCAGCACCCCGGAACGTGGCGCGGCGCGGGCCGAGGCGCTCGGTGTCAGGCAGGCCTACGCCTCATTGGATGCCCTGCTGGCGGACGACACCGTGGACGTCGTCCACGTCACCTCCCCCAACGACCTGCACGTGAGCCAGAGCCGCGAGATCCTCGCGGCCGGCAAGCACGTCGTCTGCGAGAAGCCGCTCGCGATGACCGCCCGCGAATCGGCGGAGCTCGTCAGCCTGGCCGCGTCGAGCGGCCTCGTGAACGCGACGAACTTCAACATCCGCTACTACCCCCTCAACCAGCACGCTCACGAGCTCATCGCAGATGGCGGCCTCGGGCGAGGTGCGCCTCGTGACCGGGCGCTATTTCCAGGATTGGCTCCTCCTCGAGAGCGACTGGAACTGGCGGCTGCAGCCCGACCGTGGCGGCGCACTGCGCGCGGTCGGCGACATCGGATCGCATTGGCTCGACCTCATGACCTTCGTGACCGGCCAGCACGTCAGCGAGGTCATGGCCGACCTGTCGACCTTCATCGGCACGCGTCATGAGCCCACCGGTCCGGTCGAGACCTTCTCGACGGCTCGTTCCGCGGAGACGCTGGAGCGCGAGATCTCGACCGAGGACACGGCGTCCATCCTGCTCCGCTTCGATGGCGGCGCCCGGGGCGCGGTGAGCATCAGCCAGATCAGCCCGGGCCGGAAGAACTCGCTCGTCTACGAGATCGACGGCTCCGACGGCGCCTGGGGGTGGGACTCCGAGCAGCCGGACCAGGCGTGGGCCGGGCACCGCGAGCGCCCCAACGAGATCCTGATCCGCAACCCGGCCCTGATGGGGGCCGCGGGGCAGGCGGCGTCCTCGCTGCCGGCCGGACACGTCGAGGGGTTCTTCGACACCTTCTGCGCCCACTTCCGGGCCGTCTACGCGGACGTGGTGGCCGGGGCGCCCTCCTCCTGCCCCAGCTATCCCACGTTCGCGGACGGCCACGACGAGATGCTCGTGGGAGACGCGATCGCGCGGAGCGCCCGCGAGGGTCGATGGGTCGAGGTGGACCGCAGCGGGACGGCCGCCACCCCGGACCCCGTTACCTCGGAGCCCGTCCGATGAGGCTCGGTCTGCTGACCGCGCCCTTCCCCGAGACGCCACTCAGCGAGGTCGTCGACTGGACGGCCGCCAACGGATTCGAAAGCATCGAGATCGCCTGCTGGCCGCGCTCGAGCGGGCCGACCCGCCGCTACGCGGGCACGTCGCACATCGATGTCGCGGACCTCTCGGCGTCGGGGGCGACCGAGATCGTCGACGAGATCAGTGGCAAGGGCCTGACGATCTCGGGGCTGGGCTACTACCCGAACCCGCTGCATCCGGATCCGGCGCATCGGGAGACCGTCATCGGTCACCTGAAGCACGTGATCACCGCGGCCGAGAAGATGAACGTCCCCTTCGTCAACACGTTCATGGGCGCCGACGCCGCAAAGACCCAGGACGCCAACTGGCAGGAGGCGCTCAAGGTCTGGCCGGACATCGTGGCGTTCGCGAAGGACCACGGCCGGCAGATCACGATCGAGAACTGCCCGATGCTCTTCAGCGACGACGAGTGGCCGGGCGGCCACAACCTCGCGACGACGCCGCGCATCTGGCGCCGGATCCTCGAGGAGTGGGGCGGCACGATCGGGCTCAACTTCGACCCGTCGCACCTCATCCTCCAGATGATCGACATCCCGAGGTTCATCCGGGAGTTCGGGCCGCACATCCTCCACGTGCAGGCCAAGGACCTGACGATCGACCGGGAGGCCCTCTACGAACGCGGCGTGTTCGCGCTCGGGATCGGCTGGCAGATCCCGCGCCTGCCCGGCCTCGGCGATGTCGAGTGGGCTCCGCTGTTCGCCGGCCTGTGGCGGGCCGGCTTCGATGGCGACGTGATCATCGAGCACGAGGATCGCGACTTCGAGAAGACCGACGAGCTGATCAAGCGCGGCTTCCTGCTCGCCCGCGACATCCTCCGGCCGTACATCAAGTGAGCGAATCCTCGGGCGGATGGCGTCGACGGAGCTCCGCCTCCGACCTCGGAGCACTGAGAATCGATTCGGAGATCCGATGTACACCCTAGATGCGCTGACCGAACGGGATATCGCGAAGGCGATCGACCACTCGCTGCTGCGCCCCGAGCTCGACGATGCGTTCGTCGAGGACGGCTGCCGGCTGGCGGCCGAGTACGACGTCGCGAGCGTGTGCGTCCGGCCCGCGGACGTCGCGCGCGCCGCGGCCATCCTCGCCGGCACCGACGTGGCCGTCGGGACCACGATCGGCTTCCCGCACGGCAACCACCGCACCGAGACCAAGGTGTTCGAGGCGAAGCAGGCGCTGGCCGACGGCGCGACCGAGCTCGACATGGTCATCCAGATCGGCGCCCTGAAGGCCGGCCGCGACGCCGACGTCGGGGCCGACATCGCCGCGATCGTCGAGGTCGCCCACGCGGGCGGTGCGATCGTCAAGGTCATCTTCGAGAACGCGTACCTGACCGACGACGAGAAGATCCGCGCCTGCCGACTGTCAGAGGCCGCCGGCGCCGACTACGTGAAGACATCCACCGGGTTCGCGCCGGGCGGGGCCACCCACGACGACCTGCGGCTGATGCGCGCGAACACCTCACCCCACATCAGGGTCAAGGCGGCGGGCGGCGTTCGAACCCTGGATGCGCTACTCGAGGTCATGGCGCTCGGCACGACGCGCATCGGCGCCACGGCGACCAAGGCGATCATCGACGACTTCCGAGCGCGGAAGGCCGGTCAGGAACCGGTCAGGGCCGCGGCGGGCGCCGGCGCCGAGGGCGGGTACTGATGGTCGACGTCATGGGCGCGCGATGAGCGCCAAGACCCTCGCCCCCGTGAGCGCTCCCCCGTTCCTCGCCGAGGCGCGGGCGCTCCTGGATCGGCTGGCCGCGACCCAGGGCGATGCGCTGGAACAGGCCAGCCAGTGGTGCGCCGACGCGATCGCCGACAACGGCCTCGTCCACCTCTTCGGAACGGGTCATTCGCGCATCCCGCTCGAGGAGATGTTCCCGCGTTACGGCTCGTATCCGGGGTTCAACCCGATCGCCGAGCTGTCGATGACGTTCCACACGCAGATCGTCGGCGCCAACGGCCAGCGCCAGGCGATGTTCATCGAGCGGATGCCGGGCCTCGCCGACGTCATCCTCGAGAACTTCAGCTTCGCGCCGCGCGACGTGATGATCGTCTTCTCGGCCTCGGGAACGTCGGCGGTGCCGGTCGAGATGGCCCGCGGAGCGCGGCGGCGCGGTCTTCGAGTCATCGCGGTAACCTCCGTCGACCAATCGCTGTCGTCCGATCCGGATCCGATCGTCGGCACGCGTTTGCTGGACGAGGCGGACCTCGTGATCGACCTGTGCACCCCCCACGCCGACGCCCTCGTGGCGATCGACGGGCTCGATACCCCGGTCGGCCCGGGCTCCACCATCACGGCCGTCGCGATCGTGAATTCCATCAAGGTGCGTACCGCCCAGCTCCTCGTGGAGCGGGGTGCGATGCCGCCTGTCATCACCCGAGCATCGGTCGTAGGCGCCGAGCGCTCGCGGTCGTTGTTCGAGCGAGCCTATGAGGAGCACGCACGGCGCATCGCACGTGCCATCATCCGCGCTACGGATGACGGCGAGGCGAGCCCCGGCCAGGAGGTGAAGCCGAGCTGATGAAGATCAACGACCCCCGTGGGTGGGGGTGTCGACGTCCTACGGTGCGCCACGATGGCGTTCCATCGATCGAGGAGGAGAACGCATGACAGAAAAGAAGACGACCCGGGCAAGATTGCTCGCGGTCTTCGCAGCGGCCGCGGTGTTCGCGGCTGCCTGCTCCACGCCGGCCGCGACGACGGCCCCAAGCGTGGCTGCCCCGAGTGTGGCGGCCCCGAGCGCCGGTGCGCCGTCTGACGCGGCCCCCAGCGCAGCGGGCGGCAGCTACACGATCGGATACTCCAACGGTGGCGGCGTCGGCAACGGCTTCCGCGAGGAGCAGGTCTGCACGGCGAAGGCCGAGGCACTTTCCTCCGGCCAGGTCACCGAGCTCAAGACGATCCACCGCAACACGGACGCCGCGGGCCAGCTGCAGGACATCCGCGACCTCATCGCCGCGGGCGTCGACGCGATCGTCTTCAACCCGAACGACCCGGATGCGCTCAACCCGGCTCTCGCCGAGGCCAAGGCCGCCGGGATCATCACCGTCTCGGTCGACGCGTTCGTCACCGATCCGGACGCCTACAACCTGTACAACAACCAGGAAGAATACGCGTACCTCGGCGCGTCGTGGCTGTTCAAGCAGCTCAACGGCACAGGCAACGTCTGGTACACCCGCGGCATCGCCGGCAATCCGGCCGACACGGACCGCGACACCGGCATGAAGCGCGCGCTTGCCGAGAATCCGGGCATCAAGCTCGCCCCGAGCGACGAGGGCGTCCATACCGACTGGGACCCGGGCAAGGCCACCCAGATCGCAACTGACTTCGTCACGAGCGGCGGATACGACGACGTCCAGGGCGTCTGGACGTCGGGCATGGATTCGCAGGTCGTCGATGTGGTAAAGCAGAACAACAAGCCGTACGTGCCGATCGTCGGCGCTGACCTCGGCGCGTTCGTCGGTCAGCTCACGAACCCGACCGACTTTCCCGGGCTCACCGGAGCCGCGGTCACCAACACCGCCGCCGTCGGCGGCGCAGGCATCGGTCTCGCGCTCAAGCTTCTGAACGGCGAGACCATCGAAACCGCACCGGCGCCCGCGCGCGCGAACACGGTCCTCCTGGACCCGGTCGTCGCCGACAACGTCACGGACGAGGGCAAGGCGCTTCTCGAGTCGTGGAAGGTCGACGGTCTCGATCCGCTCTGGCCGCTCGGTCTCCAGATCGAGGGCTACACGACGTACACCCCCGAGCAGGCCGTCGCCTGCAAGGGCCCGGGCGAAGCGTAGCCTTCCCCGAGCCATAGACCCACGCAGCGGGAGATGCCGGATTCGTCCGGCATCTCCCGTACTACTATCGAGGGACCGATGACCCTCACCACGACGGAGCTCCTGCTCGAGGCCGCGGGCATCAGGAAGGCCTACGGCGCGGTCCTCGCGCTGAAGAATGCTTCCCTGGCGGTGCGCCCCGGCGAAGTTCATGCGCTCATGGGCGCCAACGGCGCCGGCAAGAGCACGCTCGTCAAGATCCTCACCGGAGCCGTTCGCCCGGACGCCGGGACGCTCTCCGTGCGCGGCCGGGAGTTCGCCGCCCATTCCCCGGCAGAGGCGCGCCGCGGCGGCATCGTGTCGGTCTACCAGGAACCGGCCTTGATCCCGGACCTGGATATCCGGGCCAATCTCCGTCTGACCGAGACGCCCATCGAGCCCTTTCGCCACTGGCTGAACGAACTGGGCCTCGAAAAGCTGGACCTGTCGAGCCTGGCGCGGGCGCGTGCCGCTGGCCTCGCTCCGGGTCATCGATCTCGCCCGCGCGATGGCCATCGAACCCGACGTGCTGATGCTCGACGAGATGACCGCGGCCCTGCCGGCGAACCTCACGGAGCGCGTCCTCGAGGTGATCGGCCGCCAGCGAGGCGGCGATCGCTCGGTCATCTTCATCTCCCATCGGATGATCGAGATCGCGGCCGTCTGCGATCGCGCGACCGTCCTGCGCGAGGGCGAGACCGTCGGCGTGGTGGACGTGACCGAGGGCTCCGAGGAGCGGATCGTGGAGCTCATGCTCGGCCACATCGTCGAGGACATGGCCGCAGTCGCCGAGCGAGCGCCCGCCGCGGCTCGGTCGGCCGACGTGAAGCCCCGCATCTCCGCCCGAAGCCTCGCCGCGCGGCACAAACTGCAGGATGTCTCGTTCGACCTCTACCCGGGCGAGGTGCTCGGCGTGGTCGCGCTCGAGGGGCAGGGTCAGGACGAGCTGTTCGACATCCTCGCGGGCTCCGAACGCCCGTCGGGCGGCGAACTGCTCGTCGATGGCTCGCCCGTCTCGTTCCGTCATCCCGCGGACGCCATTCGCGCGGGCCTCGTCTACGTGCCGGCCGACCGGGCGGAGGCGCTGCTGATGCAACGCTCGGTGCGCGAGAACATCTCGCTGCCGTGGACCGCCTGGGTCAGCCGCTGGGGCCCGATCAACACCGGAGAGGAGCGCCGCAAGGTCGACTCCGGCATCGAGCGGCTGCAGATCGACACGCGCGCGCAGGGCGAGGTCCGCCGCCTTTCGGGCGGTAACCAGCAGAAGGTCACGATCGCACGCTGGGTGGCCGGCGGGGTGCACGCGATGCTGTGCTTCGACCCGACTCGCGGCATCGACATCCGCACCAAGCAGCAGATCTACGTGCTGCTCCGGGACCTGGCGGAGGCCGGCGCCGCCGTCCTGCTCTACACCTCGGAGCTGAAGGAGATCCGGCTCGCCTGCGACCGGGCCATCGTCATCTTCGGCGGCCGCGTGGTCGCGGAGATCGATGTCGCCGATGCCGACGAGCCGGCGCTGCTGCGGGCCGCCTACAACCTTCGCTCGGACGCCCAGATGCCGGAGGAGATCGCGGCCGAGTTCGTTGCCGCGGAGGCCATCGCCGAGTCAAGCGCGCCGGCCGAAGCTTCGCCGGACCCCGAGGCCCTGCCCGCCGATGCGTCGCCAGGCAGCGAGCCGCCGCCGCCGCCCGGGAGCGACCGATGAGCGCCACGACGGCCCAGGCCGACGACCTCCGTCCCCGTCCCGCGGACGCCCTCGCCGCCTTCGGGCAACGCAACGGCTGGGTGATCGGGCTGGTCGGCTTCCTGGCACTCCTCCTGGTCTTCACCAAGCTCATCCAGCCGAGCTACGGCGTGGCCGGCGTCCAGGGTCTGGCGATCTCCGTGCTACCGCTCGCGCTTGCCGCCGTCGGGTCAGGCGATCGTCGTCATCTCCGGCGGGATCGACCTATCGATCGGCGCCGTGATGGCCCTGACGAGCGTCGTCTCGGCCTCGCTCATGAAGGGCCAGTCCGAGGAGTTCGCCGTTGCGATCGTCCTCGGCGTGCTCCTGCTCGGGCTCGTCCTGGGCGCCATCAACGGTGGCGTGGTCGTCATCACCCGCGTGCCCGACATCGTCGTGACCCTCGCGATGTCGTTCGTCTGGGCGGGCTTCGCGTTGCTCGTGCTGAAGACCCCCGGCGGCGCCTCCGCCAAGTGGCTCAAGGACCTGGTCACCGGGTCCCTGGTCAACGAGTGGATCCCGAAGGGTGCGGTGGTCCTGATCCTCGTCGTGGCGCTGATCTGGATCCCCATCCGACGAACTCGCGTGGGGCTGTCCATCTATGCGATCGGCAGCAACCGGCTGGCCGCGTTCCGCAGCGGCGTGCCGGTCGATCGAACGCGCGTCTTCGCCTACATGCTGACGGGCCTGTTCGCCGCACTCGGCGGCCTGGCGCTCACGGCGAGCACCGGGATCGCGACGCCGGTGCCCGGGCCCTACACCCTGCTGAGCGTCGCGGCCGTGGTCCTCGGGGGCGTGAGCCTCGCTGGCGGCCGAGGCGGCGTGTTCGGGCCGATCGTCGCGGTCGTGATCCTCCAGCTGATCCGCACCGACATGACGTTCCTCAACGTCAACACCAACCTCGTCGGTCGTCCTGCAGGGCCTGATCCTGATCGGCGTGGTCATGTTCGGCAGCCTGATCCAGATCCGGCGGGATCGCGGCATGAGCGGCGTAGCCGACACCTCGAGCGCCCGCAACCCGTGGCTCACCGCGGCGGCGTGGCGTCGCCTGTTCCGGGACCAGCCGCTCATCCCGCTCATCGGCCTGCTGGTGCTGCTGGTCGCTCTGGTATGGCTCGTCAAGCCGGATTCCGTGAACCCGGGTTGGGCGTCGGGCATCGTCCGTTCCGCGATCCCGCTGGCGCTCCTGGCCGCCTGCCAGACCCTCACGTTCCTGACCGGCGGCATCGACCTGTCGGTCGGCGCCGTCGCGTCGATGAGCGGGTTCGTGGTCGCGACGCTCGTCGGTGGCCAGGGACTCGCCGTCGCCCTGATCGTCGCGCTCGTCATCGCGGCGCTCGCCGGGCTCCTGACGGGCATCGGCGTCGGGGTATTCAAGGTCCACCCGCTGATCATGACCCTGGGCATGAGCCTGGTGATCCTCGGGCTGGCCAACGTCTGGCAGATCGTGATGGTCCAGACCGGGGCGGGCGTCCCGGCGCTCCTGCGCACGCTCGGATCGGGCACGTCCCTCGGCGTCCTGCCCAACAGCCTGTTGGTCTTCGTGCCGCTGGTCGCCTTCGTCCTCCTGCTGCTCCGGCGGACCGGCTACGGCCGGCTGCTGTATGCGGTCGGCGATAACCCGATCGCCGCCCGCCTTGCCGGCACCAAGTCGTGGCAGGTCCTGATCGTGCTGTACATGATCTCGGCCCTGATCGCCGCCATCGCCGGGTTCCTGTACACGGGCCTCAACAACGTGGCCAGCGTGACCCTCGTGGACAGTGCGGTCCTGCCGTCGGTGGCCGCGGCCGTGATCGGCGGGACCTCGATCATGGGTGGCCGTGGCGGCTACGGCGGGACGCTGGTCGGGGCCCTCATCCTGACGGTCCTCACATCCCTGCTCACGACCCTCGGGCTGCCCGAGGCCCTCCGCCAGATCCTCTTCGGCTCGATCATCGTCGTCGTCGCGGCCGCCTACACCCGGGTCACGGCGGAGTCCTGATCGACGTGGGGGACGGCCCGCCCACGAGTCGCCATCTCGGGCTCGATCTTGGCGGGACGAACATCAAGTGGGTGGTCGTCGAGCGCGACGCCGGCGAGTGGCGTGTCCTCGACCGGGGCCAGGTCGCGACGCCCATGCCGAAGGGCCCGGACGTCGTCGTGCCGCGACTCGCGGCCGTCGGGGCCGAGGCGATCGAGCGCAGCCCGGGTGTCACGTCGGTCGGCGTCGGGATACCCGGCCTGTACGACCCGGTGGCCGGCACGACGCGGTTCCTGGTCAACTTCCCGGGGGGCTGGCCCGGGGTGCCCGTGGCAGGCCCGGTCGGTGCGGCGCTGGGGCTGCCGACCACGCTGATCAACGACGCGCGGGCGTTCGGGCTCGCCGAGCTGCGCCTGGGCGCCGCCCGCGGTGCCGATTCGATGATCGGGCTGACGCTCGGGACCGGCATCGGCGGCGTCATCGCGATCGACGGCCGCGTCCACCTGGGCCATGACGGCACGGGCGGCGAGCTCGGCCATCAGACCCTGGAGCCCGATGGGCCACCCTGCGGCTGCGGCAACCGGGGCTGCCTGGAGGCGTTCGCGCGGGCCGACCGCATCGCCGCAGCCTGCGGGACCGCGACCGCCGAGGAGGCCATGGCTGCGGCACGGGCCGGGGACCCGGCGGCGGTCGCCGGGCTGCTCGTCGTCGGGCGATACCTGGGGATCGGCATCGCCAACATGATCGTGGTCGTCAATCCGGACGTGGTGGTCATCGGCGGCGGCATCGCGGCCGCGTTCGACCTGCTGCGCGGCCCGATCGAGGCTGAGCTACGCGAGCGGGTCTACACGACGGCGCTCGATCGCGTCCGAGTCGTGCCGGCGGAGCTCGGGACGTGGGCCGGCGCCATCGGAGCGGCCCTCCACGGCGCCGAAACGGCCGATCGAGACGACCCGGCCGCAGCTCACGATCGGATCGAGGCACGATGATCCAGGCGAGCGCCGCGCCCCAGCACCACTACCGCCTGATCGAGCAGGCCCTGCGCGAGCGCATCGCGACCCTGGTGCCGGGCGCCCGACTGCCGTCCGACGCGGAGCTGTGCGCGGAGTTCGGTGTCAGCCGGATGACGGCGCGCAACGCCATGCAGCGCCTCGCCGAGGACGGCCTGATCACGCGCAAGCCCGGCCGAGGCAGCTTCGTGGCAGATCCGCCCGTGCACCGGCGGGCCAATCGGCTCATGACGTTCACGCAGGAGATGCGCCGCGCCGGGCGCGTTCCCAGCTCGCGGGTGCTGACCCGGGTCATCCGCCCGTCCTCGCCCGCCGAGGCCGAAAGCCTCGGCATCCCGATCGGAGAGCCGGTCGTCCACCTCCGCCGACTCCGGCAGGCCGACGATGAGCCGATCGTCCTCGAAACGACCGTCCTGATCGGGCAGTGCGCCGACGCGGTCATGACGGCCGATCTCGCGGACGGCTCGCTGCACGAAACGCTCGGGCGGGCCGGCATCGTGCTGCGCGGCGGGACCAGCACGATCGGCGCCGCCGCCGCGACGCCCGACGACGCCCGACTGCTCGAGGTCCGGATCGGCGACCCGCTGCTGGTCGAGCGGCGCGTCATCGCCGACGGGCACGGCCGTCGCATCGAGGCGACCGAGTCGCGCTACGCGGCCGACCGCTATGGCCTCGTCGTCGGGTTCGACATCGAGGGGCCGGATCTCGAGGGGGCCGATGCGGCCGGCGGCGTGACCGCGCGCGGCGAGCGATGAGCGACGGACCGGCTGCCACGTCCATCAGCGGCCGCCTGGTCCTCGACGACCGGGTGGCTACCGGCCGGATCACGATCGAGGATGGGCGGATCGCGGCGGTCGACCTCGACGACGGCGATGCCAGCGGAGCCGAGCCGCTCCTCGCGCCGGGCTACGTCGACGTCCACGTCCACGGCTGGGGCGGCCACGACGCGATGGGCGACCGCGCCGCCCTCGACGGGATGGCCCGGGCGCTGCTTCGTCGCGGCGTCACGTCCTTCCTGCCGACCGCCGTGTCCGCGCCCCTCCCCGCGCTGGCCGCGTTCGCCGAGCGCGTCCGCGCGTGGCTGCCCGACGCCCCGGCCGATGGCGCCGAGCCGCTGGGCCTGAACCTCGAGGGGCCGTTCCTCGCCGCTCCGAAGCGCGGCGCCCACGACCCGGCTGCGCTCCTCGTTCCGAGCGAAGCAGCCAGGAGCGACCTCGAGCCGCTGCTCGACGGGCTGCGGCTCATCACCATCGCCCCGGAGCTCCCCGGCGCTCCGGACCTCATCAGCTGGTTCCACGATCATGGGGTGGCGGTCTCGCTCGGCCACTCGGCGGCGACGCTCGACGAGGCACGAGCGGGCTACGCGGCCGGCGCGACCGGCACGACCCACCTGTTCAACGCGATGACCGGGCTCGACCACCGGGCACCTGGGCTCGCGCTCGCCGCCCTGCTCGATGAGCGGGCCTTCGTCGAGCTCATCGCCGATGGCATCCACGTCCATCCCGGGCTGTGGCCGCTGATCGAACGGATGAAGCCGCCGGAACGGCTCGTCCTCGTCAGTGACGCCGTGGCGCTCGCGGGAACCGGCGACGGGGTCGGTCGGCTGGGCTCGCTCGACGTCGAGGTGCGCGGCGAGCGGGTGACCCTCGCCGGAACGACGACCCTCGCCGGGTCCGTCCTCGCCCTCGATGTCGCGGTCCGCAAGCGTCGTGGAGGCGGGCATTCCGATCCCGGCCGCCATCGCCGCCGCGACCCGCGCCCCGCTCGCGCTGCTCGGCATCACCGACCGCGGCCGCCTCGCCGTCGGCCAGCGCGCCGACATCGTGGAGCTCGACGGCGAGCTCTCGGTCCGGCGGGTCATGCGCGCCGGAGCGTGGGTCTAGCCCCTCGCGCTCAGCGCGGCGGCATCGCCGCGAACGTCCGCTCGATGTCGTCGAGCAGGCGCACGGTCGCGTCGGTCACGACATCGAGGTAGCGCTCGCCGTACTCGACCGACGCCTCACGAGCGTCACCCCACGTGCCGGAGTGCGTGGCCCGGTGGACGGAGCCCGGCGCCGAGAAGAAGAACGCGGTGTGGACCGGCGCCTGGTTCGTGACCTCGGGGAACGGCGGCAGCTCGGCGTTCGCCGCGTCGAGGTCGACGAGCCCGGCATCGATGGCCATGACCGCCGACGTCTCGCCGCGGTTCGCGTGGAGCCCGGTGGTCGGCCCGAAGAACTCGCCCGCCTCCTCGGCGGTCATGCCGTCCCAGTAGTTGACCGGGAAGGCGCGCACGCCGGCGGGCATCCGCTCGGCCGCGGTCGCGCACGCGTAGGCGATGGCGTACGTGTTGTCGTAGTGGCCGTTGAGGAAGACGATCCGCGTGAAGCCGATCGAGGCGAACGACGCGCACAGGTCCTCGATGAGCGACATGAACGTCGGGACGCGGATGTGGACGACGCCGGTGAACCCGACGTGCGGGTACGACAGGGCGTAGTTGATGGGCGGCGCCACGAGCGCGCCGATGCGTTCGGCCACGCGCCGGGCCACCTCGGTCGGGATGATCGCGTCGGTCAGCAGCGGGCCGTGCGGGCCGTGCTGCTCGGTCGAGCCGGTCGGGACGATGATCGTCTGGGTGCGCTCGAGCGCGGCCCGGACCTCTGGATCGGTCATCTCGCCCAGGAACACGGTGGCTGGCTTCATCGATGGTCCTCCTCGTGCCCGGTCAGGCGATGGTCGTCGTCAGGCGTCCGATCCCCTCGATCGAGACGGTCACGGTATCGCCGGCTCGCAGGCGGCGTTCGGGTCCGGGCGGCGTGGCCAGCCGGACCGGCGTGCCCGTCGCGATGAGGTCCCCCGGCCGCAGCTCGAGGTGCTGGCTGAGGTAGGCGACGATCTCCGCGATGCCGAAGCGCATCGACGAGGTCCGGCCGTCCTGGATCGGCTCGCCGTCGATCGTGCAGCGCAGCGCGACGTTGGCCGGATCGAAGGCGTCCGCCGTGACGATCCACGGGCCGACCGGACAGAACCCGGGCATCGACTTGCCGAGCATCCACTGGTCCCCGTCCAGGCGCTCGTCGCGGGCCGAGACGTCGTTGATGCAGGTGTAGCCGAAGACGTGGCGCATCGCATCCTCCGGCGTGACCCCGAACGCCGGTGCTCCGATGACGACGCCGAGCTCGACCTCGGCATCGACGTCGTCCGTGACGGCGCGGTCCCAGGCGAGCGTGGCGCCATGGCCCGCGACCGAGGCCGTCGCCTTGCCGTAGATGAGGGGGCGCTCTGGGCGCGGCGACGCGCCAGGACCGTCGTAGTTGAGGCCGACCGTGTAGATCGCGCCGGGGTCCGCGACGGCGGGGCCGAGCGTCACCGCGTCCAGCGGCCGACCGGCCCCGGCGGGCTGGGCGTCCAGCCACGCCCCGAGGCGATCGAGGGCCGCGGGACCGCCGGCCGCGATGGCCCGGATGCCGGCGAGCCCGGTGGCCCGCGTGTCGATGGGGACGACCCGGTCGTCGTCGCGCACCACGGCCGCCTGCGGCCGCCCTTCGACGAGGATGGTGGCCAGGCGCACGGCGTCAGGCCCGGACCGTGGGATCGGCCAGGAGCGGGGCCACGGCCGTGCGCATGACGTCGGCCATGCCGCCGACTCCGGTCCAGCGCTCGAATGCGATGGCGGCCTGGGCGATGAGCATCTCCGAGCCGTTGGCGGCCCGCAGGCCCCGAGCCCGGGCTGCGGCGACGAGCGGTGTCTCGGCCGGCACGTAGACGAGGTCGAACACGGTCGCCGAGTCCGGCAGGAGCTCGACCGGGATGGTCATGCCGGGATCGAGCATGCCGACCGTCGTCGCATTGACGGCCAGGTCGGCGCCGGCGAGCGCCGCCTCGAAGACCAGTCCCGACGAGGGGATGGCCACACTCCCCTGCCCCACGCCACGGAACCGATCGGCGAGGGCCTTGGCGGTCGAATCGGTGCGATTCGCGATGGTCACCCAGCGCGCCCCGGCGTCGAGGCAGGCATACACGACCGCGTGCGCCGCGCCGCCCGCACCCACGACGACGACGGTAGCGCCCGAGAGCGATCGCCCCATCGCGAGCTCGGCCCCGGCCCGGAATCCCGGCGCATCGGTGTTGATGCCGACCAGCCGCCCGTCAGCCTCGCGGACGACGTTGTTCACGGCGCCGATCCGCTCGGCGTCGTCCTCGACGGCATCGACGAGGCCGGCGACGACGCGCTTGTACGGCGCGGTCACGCCAAGCCCGAGCCAGCCTTCGCCGCGCGCCTCCTGGACGGCTGGCTCGACCGCCTCGGGCTCCAGCTCGAGCAGGACGTAGCGCGCATCGATGCCTGCCGCGTCGAACGCGGCGTCATGCATGACCTGCGAGTGGCGCCGCTTGAGCGGCTTGCCGATGAGGCCGACCCGGCGGGTCATCGGATCATCCGATGGCGGCGGCCGAGCGCCGCCACGGCGTCGGTGGCCGACGGACCGGGCCAGCCGTCGCCGGGAACGTAACGTTCGGGATGATGTGGTCGACCCACAGTTGGAGCTGCGCCGGGTCGGGGGTCATCGTGTGCAGGAAGAAGTACTCGACGCCGGCGTCCACCCGGGCCTGGAGCGAGGCGACGATCTCGTCCGGTGTCCCGAACAGGTAGACCGACTCAAGGTATTCGGGCCCGCGTTCCGCGCTCATGACCTTGAGAAACGCCTCGTGCTGTTGGCGTCGAGCCTCGGCGGGGTCGTCGGTCATGACCAGGTGCAGGAAGTTCTCGTGGGCGACGAGCGTGTCGCTCGGGTCCTTGCCGGACTCGCGCATCGCGGCCTGCAGCTCGACCCAGTCGCGGGCGATGTCGGGTGGCGGGCACGTCGGCCGCGGGATCCAGCCGTCGGAGCGGACGGTCCGGCGCTTGACCGACTCGACGAACTTCGGCAGGTCCGGCGACTTGGGCGAGGCGAGCTGCGAGCCGCCGCCGATCCAGAGCAGCGGGCGCTGCGTCGTGCGCGGCTCGATGAACACGTCGTCGACCGTCGTAGAACTGGCCGTGGTAGGTGACGCGTCTCGCCCTCGAGGAGCGGCATCATGATGTCGAGCATCTCGTCGGTGCGCTTGCCGCGCTCCGACTTGTGGACGCCGACGGCCTCGTACTCGGCGTCGTTCCAGCCGACCCCGGCGCCGAGGATGACCCGGTTGTCACTGAGGAACTGGAGGGTCGCCAGCTCCTTGGCGAGGATCACGGGATTGCGCAGCGGCATCACGAGGACCGACGTGCCGAGGCGCACCCGCTCCGTCGCACCGGCCGCCACCGCCAGGGTCGTCAGCGGTTCGAGCCAGTTGACCGAGTAGAAGCGCTTGCCGACCAGCAGGTGGTCGGTGATGAACAGCGAATCGAAGCCCAGGTCCTCCACCGTGCGGGCGAAGTCCTTGATGCCGCGGGCGCGCTCCGGTCCGTCGCCCTCCCAGATGTACGACGGCAGAAAGACGCCGAATCGGCCAACGTCAGCCATGAACGAGCCACCTCCGAGTGCTGGGAAGCGGCTTCATCGGCCGCGGTAGTCCGGGTCGCGCTTGGCGAAGAACGCGTCGGCGCCCTCGAGCATGTCGTCGGTCGCGAAGACCCGGTCGGACGCGTCCAGCTCGGCGGCCAGGCCGGCGTCGATGTCCGTCTCGGTCGCGAGGTCGATCAGGCGCTTGGCTTCGCGCACGGCGAGCGGGCCGCGCAGGGCGATCTCCTCGCCGATGGCCGTCGCGCGGGTCACGGCCTCACCGGCCGGTACGACCTCGTGGACGAGGCCGATGCGCTCCGCCTCGGCCGCGGTCAGGACCCGTCCGGTCAGGATCAGCTCCTTGGCCCGCGCGGCCCCGACGACCCGCGGCAGGCGTTGCGTGCCGCCCGCTCCGGGCGTGACCGCGAGACGCACCTCTGGCAGCCCGAGCCGGGCGCGTTCGGACGCGATCCGAAGGTCGCAGCACAGGGCGAGCTCCAGCCCGCCGCCCAGCGCGTTGCCCTCGATCGCGGCGATGGTCGGCATCGGCAGCTCGGCCAGGCGCCGCGCGACGCCCGACTCCAGCTCGTGCCGCGCCCGCCCGGCAGGGCCGCGCTGGCTCTCGAACTCGCCGACGTGCGAGCCGGCGGAGAAGGCCCGCTCGCCGGTCCCGGTCACGACGACGGCCCGGACGTCGCCGGGCTCGGCGGCCTCCAGCGTGTCGAGCGCCGCCCCGAACGCCTCCAACAGCTCGCGCGTCACGAGGTTGAGCGGCGGGTTGACGAGCGTCAGCCGCGCGACCCGTCCGAGCTGGAGGTCGATGAGCGCTTCGGTCACGAGCCGGCCTCGAAGTCGGCGGCCAGGCCCATCGGTCCGGTCGCGTAGATCCGCTGGTCCATCGTCCTGCAGGTCCTCGGCCACCCGGGGCCGGAAGCCCATCTGACCGAGGACCTCACGTTCCACGTCGATCCCCGGCGCGACCTCGATGAGCACGAGCCCGTCGTCCTCCAGCGCGAACACCGCCCGTTCCGTGATGTAGCGGACCTGCTGCCCGCGCTCGCGCGCCAGCCGTCCGTTGAACGAGATCTCGCGGACCTGTGGCACGAACTTGCCGAGGCTGCCCTCGCTCGTGATCCGGACCCCGCCGTCGATCTCGATCTCGAGACCGCGCGCGGTCAGCGTGCCGACGAAGTTGATCTTGCCCGTCCGTGCGCTGATGTTCGGGAAGCCGCCCGGCCCGCGAACCCGCCCCTCGAACGCGTGGACGTTGACGTTGCCCTCCTGGTCCACTTCGGCGAAGGACAGGCTGGCAACGTCGAGCCCGCCACCGTCGTAGAAGTCGAACATGTACGGCTGGTCGATCATCGCCTGGTAGTTGAAGCCGGCACCGCCCTCGTTCCCCGCCACGGGCACGCCGCCGAAGATCCCCTGCTCGACGGTGAGGACCAGCTGATCGGTGATGCCCTCCTCCCAGGCGACGCGGCCGATCAGCTGGCTGATCCCGAAGCCGAGGTTGCAGATGGCGCCACGCGGGAACTCGAGCAGCGAGCGGCGGGCGATGATCTTGCGGACGTCGAGCGGCAGCGGCGGCTCCGGCCGGACCGGCCGGCGAGCCGCGCCCGAGTAGTACGGCGAGTCCTGGGTGATGTAGGTCTGCCATTGATCGGGATCGACGTACACGTGGTCGACCAGCGCGGCCGGAACCTTCACGTCGCGGATGCGCAGGCTGCCGCGGGTCGCGAGCTGGCGGACCTGCGCGATGACGATGCCACCGCTGTTGCGCGCGGCCATCGCCATGGCCAGCATCTCGCCCTGGACGGCCTCGCCCTCCATGGTGATGTTGCCGTCCTCGTCGGCGGTCGTGCCCCGGATGACGGCAACGTCGATCGGGAACGCGTGGTACAGCAGCCACTCGCGGCCGCGCAACGTGACGACCTCGACGAGGTCCTCGGTCGTGGACGCGTTCTGCTTGCCACCGGTCTGGCGCGGGTCGACGTACGTGCCCAGGCCGACCTGGGTCACGAGTCCCGGCCGTCCGCCCGCGATCTCGCGCATGAGCTGCGAGAGGACGCCCTGGGGGAACGAGTAGGACTCGATCTCGTTCGGCCTCCACGAGCGCGCCGAGGCGCGGCTCGTTCCCGATGTTGCTGCCGATCGTGCGCCGCATCAGGCCCGGCAGGCCGAGCTGCGAGAAGCCGCGGTCCGCGAAATCGCCGATGCCCACGACGCGGACCGTGGTGAGGTCGCGCGGGCCGGCCTCTCGGCGGCGTAGACCGCGGCCAGCTCGTCGATGAAGCGCTGCGGCAACGCGTGCCCGGCGCCCGAGCCGCCGATCACGACCGTGCTGCCGTCCCGGACGCAGCCGACCGCTTCCCGGACGTCGAGGATCTTGCTCACGGCATGTAGCCCCCGGCATTCGGATTGAGGGTCTGCCCGAGGAACAGGCTCGAGGCGTCGGACAGCAGGAAGATGACCGTGTCCGCCACCTCGTCGGCGCGACCGAAGCGGCCCAGCGGCATGTCGCGCAGCCGCTGCCGTCCCGCCTCGCTGTCGACGAGGTCGGTCGTCATCTCGGTGATCGTCACGCCGGGCGCCACGGCGTTCACGCGGATGCCGCGCGGGCCGAATTCGCGGGCGAGGGCACGGGTGAGCCCGATCAGGCCGGCCTTCGCGGCGCTGTAGGCGGCGGTCTCGGGGACTCCCATCTGGCCCAGGCGGGAGGCGATGTTGACGATGGTCCCGTTCCCCCGCTCGACCATGGACGGCAGCACGGCCTGGCAGGTGTGGAACGCGGCGGTGAGGTCGGTCCGGATCACCTCCTCCCATTGCTCTGGCTCGATCTCCAGGAACGGACCCACCTGCGTCAGGCCGGCGTTGTTGACCAGGCCGTCCACTCGCCCGAAGTGGGCGATCACCCGCTCGACCAGCTGGCCGGCCTGCCGCCCGTCGGCCACGTCGGCATCGAAGATCTCGCCGTCGGCGCCGGCATCGCGAACCTGCGCCAGGGTGGCCTTCGCGCCGTCCTCCGAGCGGTGATAGTGCACCGCTACTGATGCTCCCTCGGCGGCGGCCTTGACGGCCACCTCCGCCCCGATGCCGCGGCTGCTGCCGGTGATCAGGACGACCCGGCCCGCCAGCGCTCCGACCATCAGCCGACCACGACGGCGGTGGCGTGTTCGCGCCGCTCGACCGGGATGGCCGGCGGGGGCGCGGTCGATCCGCGCATGACGAGCTCGGTCGGGAGCACCTCGCCCGAGGGCTCTCCGCCGGCGAGCAGGCCCTCCGCAAAGCCGAATGAACGACGACCGATCTCGTGCAGCGGGAGCCGCACCGTGGACAGGCCGGGCGTGGCCATCGCCGCGATCTGGATGTCATCGAACCCGGCGACCGAGACCTCCCGCGGGACCTCGATGCCGAGCGTGGCCAACCGCTCCATGGCGCCGAGCGCGAGGAGGTCGTTGGCGGCGCAGACGGCCGTGAATGGCGTTTCGCCGGCGAGCAGCGCGTCGATGCCGAGCGCGCCTCCTTCCTGGTTGAAGCCGGTGCTCACGACCAGCCGCTCGTCGTATGTGATGCCCGCCTCGGCGAGGCCGCGCCGGTAGCCCTCCTGCCGGCGAAGCGACACGTACAGTGAGGCCGGGCCGGCGAGGAAGGCGATCCGGCGATGGCCGAGCTCCACCAGGGCGGCGACCATCCCCGCGATCCCGGCCGCATTGTCCACGCCGATGTCCGCGTCCCCTTCGGCATGTGGCGAGAGATGCACCACGGCCGCGCCATACGCGCGCATCGCGGTCACGTGCCTGGCCACCTCCGCGTTGAGCACTGGATCGGTCAGGCCGCTGCCCGCAAAGATGAGCGTCGCGGCGCGCATCGACCGGAGCAGGCGCACGTACGAGAGCTCACGCTCCGCGATCCGGTCCGAGCTGCAGGTCACGACCAGAAAACCGCCGACCGAGGCCGCGTCCTCGACGCCGCGGACGACCTCGGCGAAGTACGGGTCGGTGATGTCATGGACGATGACGCCAACGACCGGCACGTGGCTCTTGTGCAGCCCGCGGGCCAGCGCGTTCGGGACGTAGTCGAGCGCCCTAGCCGCCTCCAGCACCCGCGCGCGCGTGCCCTCGCTGACCGCGTACGGTGCGGACGAGACCACCCGCGAGACCGTGGCCGTGGAGACCCCGGCCAGCCTCGCGACGTCGGTGATGGATGCCACGTCGAACGCGCTCAGAACGGGAACGTCGGCGGCTCGTCGCGCACCGTGATCCATTGCCACTCGGTGAAATTGTCGAGGTTGGCCTCGCCGCCGTAGCGGGAGCCGTTCCCCGACATGCCGGTGCCCCCGAACGGGATCGTCGCCTCGTCGTTCAGCGTGCCATCGTTCACGTGGACCATCCCGGCCTTGATCCGGTTCGCGAGCGCGAGCCCGCGCGAGAGCGACTTCGAGTAAATGGCTCCGACGAGGCCGTACTCGCTCTGGTTCGCGAGGGCCAGCGCCTCCTCGTCGGTCTTGAACGTGGTCACGGGCGCGACCGGGCCGAAGATCTCGTCGGTCCAGGCCGGCAGGTCCGTGGTCACGTCGGTGAGGACGGTCGGTCGGTAGAAGAGGCCCTCGTACGTGCCGCCGACGCGGAGCTTGGCCCCGCCGTTTACGGAGCGGCGGACGATGTCGTCCACGCGCCGCACCTGCTTCTCGTTGACGATCGGACCCAGCTGCACGTCCTCGCGGAACGGATCGCCCATCCGGAGCCCCGTGGCCTTCTCAGTCAGGGCATCGATGTAGTCGCTGGCGATCGACTCGTGGACGAGGTGACGCCCCGCGGCGAAGCAGACCTGGCCCTGGAACTGGAACGACGAGAACGCGCCCGCGGCCACCGCGGCGGCGAGGTCCGCGTCGTCGAGGACGATGAATGCGTTATTCCCACCCAGCTCGAGCGAGACCTTCTTCAGCCGGGCGCCGGCCAGCTCGCCGACGCGCCGACCGGCAGCCGTCGACCCAGTGAACGAGACCAGCGAGACGTTCGGGTCGGTGACCAGGGCCTCGCCGACGTCCGCCCCGCCGACCACGATCTGGAGCAGTCCCTCGGGCAACCCGGCTTCGCGGAACACGGCCTCGAACATCGCGCCGCCGATGATCGGCGTCTGCGGGTCCGGCTTGAGCACGACCGCGTTGCCGAGCGCCAGCGCCGGCGCAACGACCCGCATGCCGAGGACGCTCGGCGAGTTCCAAGGGGTGATCGCGCCGACGACCCCGACGGGGATGCGCCGGACCATCGACAGCCGCCCCTTGACGGCCGACGGGACGAGCGAGCCGTAGGGCTGCCACGGGAGCGTGGCCGCCGCCAGGATCTCGCCGTACGCGAAGTTCGACTCGTGATGCATCTTGCTGTGCGAGGCACCGGTCTCGCGTTGGGTCCAGGTCCCGAACTCGTCGCGATTGGCGGCATAGATATCGGCAGCCCGTCGCAGGATCGCCGCGCGCTCCTGGTAGCTCGTCTCAGCCCAGGCCGGCTGGGCTTCCTTCGCGGCGGCCGCGGCCCGCGCGACGTCGTCCGTCGTTGACGCCCGGACAGTCGCGAGAGGGCGGCCGGTCGCCGGCTCGCGGTCCTCGATCGGGGCGCCCGTGCCGGGTTCCCACGTCTCGAGGAAGGACCCGAGCCAGCGCGGTGCCGCGGACTCCGTGGCGTCAGGGGCGATCGCGGCCATCGGTTCCTCCTTCGGACGACATCGCGTCCGTCTTCGCATCCGCCCAGCGTTCCGCGTAGGTCCGTGGCGCGCCCGTGGCGACGGCCCGCTGCCCGGTCGCCGGGTCACGCCACATCGGCCCGCGCGCGAGCATGGCGTCGATGAGCCCTTCCTCGAGATAGACGGGGTACTCCCACGACCGGATCTCGAGCGCCATCTGCCCCGGATAGCCGATCAGCTCGCGAACGCGCTTGTCCGTGTAGTAGCCGGCGACGATGGTCAGCTGCGCGGCCGACAGGTTGGTCGGCTCGTCCGCGAGCTTGGCCAGGCGATCCGCCACGTCCGAGCCGAGCTCCGCGCGGAGCGCTGCCTTGAGCGGCTCGCCGAGGTCCGGCCTCGAGCGAAGCACGAACCGGAGCCGTTCGTCGGTCACGATCTCGGCGGCCGACGGCATCCCGTGCGCTGCCGGGATGAGGTGGTCGGCGATCGCCGTGAACGTGGCACGCTCCTCGTCGCTGAGGGTCGTCCCGTCGCCCGTGCGGTCTGTCGCGGGCATGCCACCGGTCAGGTCGGTGGGCGCTCCGGTCTGTTCGGCTCCGG
>CAWKLT010000021.1:0-39976 GCA_963850555.1 uncultured Chloroflexia bacterium
GCGATCTTCTTCGTGCGCGGGAAGGAAACCGAGGACCCGATGAACATGCTCAACCGCGGCTACTGGGTCACGACCCTGTTGTCCGTCGTGGGTATGGCCTTCGTGACGTTCGTGATGATGAACACGAACGGTGGCACCGGCACCGGTGGGCTGCCGACCTGGGTCTACTTCTTCGCGGCCGGCGTCGTCGGCCTCGCGACGAGCGTCGCGTTCGTCTACATCACCCAGTTCTACACGGCCGGCTCCTTCCGGCCGGTCCGCGAGATCGCCGAGGCGTCCAAGACCGGCCCCGCAACCAACATCATCAGTGGCACGGCGGTCGGCTTCGAAACGACCCTCGTGACCGCGGTCACGATCAGCATCGCGCTCTTCGCGAGCTTCTGGCTGGGCGACCAGGCGGGGCTCATCGGCGAGGGTGGCCGCAACGTCGGCGGCATCTTCGGGACCGCCGTCGCGACGATGGGCATGCTCATGACGACGGCCTACATCCTGGCGATGGATACCTTCGGGCCCATCACGGACAACGCCGGCGGCATCGCCGAGTTCAGCCGCGCGGAGGCCGGCGCCCGCGAGATCACCGACCGCCTCGATGCGGTCGGCAACACGACCAAGGCCCTGACCAAGGGCTACGCGATCGCCTCGGCGTCGCTCGCGGCGTTCCTGCTGTTCTCCGCCTACATCGACAAGATCAACGTCATCCAGGGCCGACGCATCGAGGCCAACGTCCCCGGTGCCCAGCTGCTCGAGTCGGTCAACCTGGCCAACGTCAACGTGTTCATCGCGGCGCTCCTGGCCGCGATGCTCGTCTACTTCTTCAGCTCGCTCGCGATCCGCGCGGTCGGCAAGACCGCGCAGTCGATCATCGTCGAGGTCCGGCGCCAGTTCCGGGAGATGCCCGGGATCATGGACTACACCCAGCGCCCGGATTACGCCCGGGTCGTGGACATCACGACCAAGGCGGCCCTCAAGGAGATGATCTTCCCGGGCGTCGTCGCGGTCGCCACCCCGATCATCATCGGCGTCGTGCTCGGATACGAGGCGGTCGCCGGCATGCTCATGGTCGGCACCATCTCGGGCGTCATGCTCGCCACCGTCCTCAATAACGGCGGCGGCGCGTGGGACAACGCCAAGAAGTACATCGAGTCGGGACAACCTCAAGGATGACGAGGGCAACGTCCTGGGCAAGGGCTCGGACGCGCATGCTGCGGCGGTCGTCGGCGACACCGTCGGTGATCCGTTCAAGGACACCGCCGGCCCGTCGCTCCACGTTCTCGTGAAGCTGCTCGCCACGATCTCGCTGGTCCTCGCTCCGCTGTTCATTCGCTAGGAGCGGCTGTCGCGCCTGACGGCGGTGTGAGTGGGGGTGGACGGAACGTTCGGCAAGGGCTGAGCCCAGCCGCGGCGGTCGTCGGGACACGGTCGGCGATGCGTGCATGGCACCGCTGGCCCGTCGCTCCACGTCCTCGTGAAGCTGCTGGCCACGACCTCGCTGGTCGCTCGCTGCCGGTGCTCACCGCTTACCCGGGCGCCATTCGCCTCGGGACCGCCATCGCGCGACGAATGCAATCGGGGCCTGATCGATGGATCACCGTCTTTCAAGCCTTGTGATGGGGATCGTGCAGGGACTCACCGAGTTCCTGCCGGTTTCCTCGTCCGGGCACCTGGTCCTGGTTCCGTTCCTGTTCGGATGGGACGACGAGTTCCTGAACTCGCTCGCGTTCAGCGTGATGCTCCACCTGGGCACGCTGGTCGCCCTGCTGGTCTACTTCCGTGAGGACTGGGCGCGTCTCATCCCCGCCGGGCTCGCGGCGGCACGGGACCGGTCGTTCCGCGGCGACGCGGACCGCCGGCTGGCGTGGCTGCTCGTCGCCGCGACCATCCCGGCCGCGCTGGCCGGGCTCCTGTTCAACGACCTCATCGAGGAACAGTTCCGCGAGGTCGGTCTGGTCGTCGTCATGCTCGTCGTCGGTGGCGTGATCCTGTTCATCGCGGATCGGGTCGGTGGTCGGTCGCGTGCCATCGCGGACGTCACCTTCCCGGTCGCGACCGGTATCGGCGCCGCGCAGGCGCTGGCACTGATCCCGGGCATCAGCCGCTCGGGCATCTCGATCTCGGCGGGTCGCCTGGCCGGCCTGGATCGCGAGGCCGCCGCTCGGTTCGCATTCCTCATGGCGACCCCGATCACGGCGGGCGCCATCGTCTTCGAGGCTCGGAGGCTCCTGACCGGTGAAGCCGGCGTCACCGTCGCGGTCGCCCCCCTCGTCGTCGGGATGCTCGCGGCGTTGCTGGCAGGCCTCGCGGCGATCCATTTCACGCTGCGGTACCTGCGGACGCGCTCGCTCGACATCTTCGTCTGGTACCGGTTCGGGCTGGCGGCGCTCGTCCTCGTCGTCTGGCTGGCGCGGTAGCGCGGCGGCCCGGACATGGAGGTCATGAAGCAGCTCCGCCAGCGGGCGATCCGCGACCTGGTCGACCTTCGACCGATCCGAACCCAGCAGGAGCTGGCCACCGCCCTGCGTGAGCGTGGATTCCGCACGACCCAGGCCACGATCAGCCGCGACGTCGCCGAGCTCGGGCTGGTCAAGGTCACGCGCGAGGGGACCGCGGCCTACGCGCTGCCGCCGCGGCTCATCGAGGCCGAGACCTCCGGCGAGGACCGACTGCGCAAGCTGTTGTCGGACCTGCCGCTCGAGATCCACGAGGCCGGCCTGCTCCTGGTCCTGCGCACGCTCCCCGGTTCCGCCCATGCGATCGCTGCCGCGCTGGACCGGGCTCGCTGGCCGGAGGTCGCGGGTTCCGTCGCGGGCGACGACACGCTCTTCGTCGCCATGCCGGACCGTGGCTCGCTGCAGCGCGTGAAGCGCCGGCTGCTCCGGATGGCCAAGGAGACCTGAGCCATGTCTCCGGGCGTCCGCGCGGCTTTGACACCTCCTCCCGGCCCGTCTACCATTCGCGTCCGGTCGGAACTTCAGGCGCGCGGCATCGGCCCGCGACCCGCCTGGAGTTCTTTCCTTTATCACCAGACCGACGAGGGCCGCCAGCCCGTTCCGGCCCACCTGCTACGCGGGGTCTACCCACGATGAACAACAAGCCCACCTATCTTTCGAAGGATGGCCTCCAGAAGCTCCGCGCGGAGCTCGAGGACATGATCACGGTCAAGCGACCCGAGGTCGCCGATCGGATCCACGACGCCAAGGAGCACGGCGATCTGTCCGAGAACGCCGAGTACGAGGACGCCAAGAACGAGCAGGCGTTCGTCGAGGGCCGGATCCAGACGCTCGAGGCGCTGATCAAGAACGCCACGATCATCGACGAGAACCACTCGACCGACCACGTCCAGATCGGCTCGACGGTCAGCGTCGAGAGCGGCGATGGCAAGGAGACGTTCACGATCGTCGGCTCGACCGAGGCGAAGCCCGGCGAGGGGCGCATCTCCAACGAGAGCCCGGTCGGTCGCGCGCTCCTGGGCAAGAAGAAGGGCGAGAAGGTCGTCGTGAAGGTGCCCGCGGGCGACTTCACCTACAAGATCACGAGCATCACCTAGAAATCGGGAGACGCGGTGGATTGGGCTGACGAACTCGCGCAGCGGGTCCGCGACGCCGGTCCGCAGGTCGTCAACGACTCCAAGACGCCGTCCGGCACCGTCCACGTCGGCAGCCTGCGCGGACCGGTCATCCTCGACACGATCGCGCGGGCCCTTCGTGCGAACGGCATCGAGACCACGCTCCTCTACGGCGTCGACGATCTCGACCCGATGGACGCCCAGGCCCTGCTGACACCCGACGCAGTCGAGACCGAGATGGGTCGTCCGCTCGCCCACGTCCCGGACCAGGAGGACGACGGGCACGCGTCGTACGCCCGACACCACGCCCAGACGTTCATCGACACGTTCGCGGGGCTCGGCATCCACCCGGACCGCTACTACTGGATGAGCGACATCTACGCGACCGGTGATCTCGATCCGTTCATCCGCACGGCGTTGGACAAGGCGGCGCTGGTGCGTGACATCTACCGCCGGGTCGCGAACGTCCAGCACCCCGACACCTGGCACCCGGTCGGCGTCATCTGCCCGACCTGCGGCAAGGTCGGCACCACGATCGTCACGGACTGGAACGGCGAGCAGGTGTACTTCGAGTGCCGCAAGGACCTCGTCACGTGGGCGCAGGGCTGCGGCACGAACGGGTGGGTCTCGCCTTTCGGTGGCGCGGCAAAGCTGCCGTGGAACCTCGAGTGGGCCGCTCAGTGGTCGCTGCTCGGCGTCACGATCGAGCCGTGCGGCAAGGACCTGTCGACGGCCGGTGGCTCACGCGACCGGTCGGACGCGATCGCGCGCGAGGTGTTCGAGCGCGAGCCGCCGCTCAACGTCCCGTACGAGTTCCTCAACATCGGCGGCAAGAAGATGTCGACGTCCAAGGGCCGCGGCGCGGCTGCACACTCGATCGCCGAGGTCGTCCCGCCGGAGCAGCTGCGCTTCCTCTTCATGCGCCACCGCCCGAACCACGCCATCGACTTCGACCCCGAGGGCACGGACCAGATCCCGCGTCTCTTCGACGAGTTCGACAAGTTCGCCGCGGCCACGGCGGGGCGCGAGGTGAAGGGCGAGCTTCCTCCGGGCTACGAGGCGACGTTTCGGTACTCCCTGCTGGACCCGGAGGCGGACGTCGCCGCCGAGGCAGCCGCCTTCCGGCCCGCATTCGGCCACCTCGCGATGCTCATCCAGATCCCGGGCGTCGACATCGTCGAGCGCATCGAAGCGGAGAAGGGGAGCCCCCTGACCGACCGCGAGCGTGCGCTCCTCGACCAGCGCGCCGGGGCCGCCCGGGCGTGGCTCGAAACGTACGCGCCAGAAACCGCGAAGCTGGCCGTCCAGCACGACGCGGTCCCGCCTGAGGCTGCCGATCTGGATCAGGACCAGCGCGCGTTTCTCGCCCACCTTGCCGAGGCTGCCGAGCGGGACGCGCCGGCGAGCGGGGACGCCTGGCAGGCATCGATCTTCGCCGTCGCTGCTGAGGATGACGTCCCGGGCCGGCGCGCCTTCGAGGCCATCTACCGCGCGTTCCTCGGCCGGAGGAATGGGCCACGCGCCGGCTGGCTCCTCGCCAGCCTCGACCCGGTGTTCGTGCGCGAACGCGCTCGCGAGGCCTCGGGCTGGACCGACGCCGGCGGACCGCCCGGCCCGCTGCCGGTGGGAGGCTAGCCATGAGCGTCGGCCTGCAGCGACTACGCGACGAGCCCGAAGTCATCCGCCAGGGTGCCATCGACAAGGGCGAGGACCCGGTCCTGATCGATCGCGCCCTCGAGCTCGACGGCGAACGGCGCCGGTTGCTCGGCGAGAGCGAGGCGCTCAAGGCCGAGCGAAACGCCGCCTCGAAACGCATCGGCGAGGCCATCAAGGGCGGCGCGAAGCCCGACGGGCCGGAGGTCGCGGACCTCAAGGCAGCGTCCGTCGCGGCGGGCGAGCGCATCACCGCCCTCGACGCGAGCCTGGCCGAGATCGAGGCGGATCTCGACGACCAGCTGCTGCGCATCCCGAACCCCGCCGACCCGGACGTGCCGGTCGGTGGTGAGGATGCGAACGTCACGGTCCGGACCTGGGGGGAGTTGCTCGCCCACGACGAGCCGGTCGAGGGCGAGGTCGGAGCGGACGCACCGGCCGGCGGCGCAACGTGGACCCGCAAGCCCCACTGGGAGCTCGGCGAGGCGCTCGACATCATCGACAACGCTCGCGGCGCGAAGATCGCGGGCTCCGGCTTCCCGGTCTACAAGGGCGCGGGTTCGGCGCTCCAGCGCGGGCTGATCTCATGGTTCCTCGACGTGCACACCCGCGAGAACGGCTTCACCGAGGTCTGGCCGCCCGCCGTCGTCAACACGGCCAGCGCCACGGGCACGGGCCAGATCCCGGACAAGGAAGACCAGATGTACGTCGTCACGCGCGACGAGCTGTACCTGGTCCCGACGGCCGAGGTTCCCGTCACCAACCTGCATCGCGACGAGATCCTGGAAGCGGCCGAGCTGCCGATCCGCTACGCGGCCTACTCCCCGTGCTTCCGCCGCGAGGCCGGCGCGGCCGGCAAGGACACCCGCGGGATCCTGCGCGTCCACCAGTTCGACAAGGTCGAGATGGTGCTGTTCGAGAAGCCCGACGACTCGCCGGCCGCCCTCGAGTGGATGACCGAGCGAGCCGAGATCCTGCTCCAGCGCCTCGGGCTGGCCTATCGGGTGCTGCTGATGAGCACCCGCGAGATGGGCTTCGTCCAGGCGAAGAAGTACGACCTGGAGGTCTGGGCGCCCGGCGTCGAGCGCTGGCTCGAAGTCAGCTCGTGCTCCAACTTCCGCGACTACCAGGCGCGGCGCATGGCGATCCGCTACCGACCGGAGGCCGGCGCCAAGCCGGAGCTCGTGCACACGCTCAACGGGTCGGGGCTCGCGCTGGCCCGCATCGTGGCCGCGATCCTCGAGACGTACCAGCGTCCCGACGGCTCGGTCACGGTCCCGGACGTGCTGCGGCCGTACCTCGGTCGCGACGTCATCGAGCCGGCCGGCTGACCGGCTGCCGCCCGGGTCGCTGATATCCTGACCGCGGAGAGGTGGCCGAGCGGTTGATGGCGGCGCTCTTGAAAAGCGCTGAGTCGAAAGACTTCGTGGGTTCGAATCCCACCCTCTCCGCCAAACCTGAGGTTCCCGTGACTGGTCCGCCGCCCGGCCTGTGCGGCGCGTGTCGGCATTCCCGTGTGATCCGGTCCGCCCGCGGCTCGATCTTCCGGCTCTGCGAGCGCTCCACGACCGATCCCCGCTTCCCGCGCTACCCGAACCTGCCGGTCCTGGACTGCGTGGGCTTCGAGCCCATCGAGCCGGAGGCCGGCGTCCGGCCGAGCGCTTGACGCCCGCGTCGGGGCCTGCCATCCTCCCGCGACATCACGAAGAACGGGCTATGAACGGGACGAGTACCCGTCGAGCGTCGGCAGAGAGATCCGGTGGCTGGTGGAAACCGGAGCGACGACGGCAGGGAATGGACCCGGGAGCCTCCGGACCGAACGCGATGGCCGCAGCCGCGGCCCAGCCAGTAGGCTCCGGCGCAGAGCGCCAGCGATACAGGGCAGCGCCGATCGCCAGGTCCCACGACCGGGCCGTCGGTCACGCAAGTGCGGCATCGCCGAATGAGGGTGGCACCGCGGAAGGCACGACCTTTCGTCCCGGGACGATAAGGTCGTTTCTGATTCTCGAGGCCGAGCGATGAGCACCGCCGATCCGATCAGCCTGACGCAGGCCAAGCGATACGCCGCCAACGCCGACACGATCCTGCTGCGTGCCACGCGCCCGGCCGACCTCGAGACGCCCATCGGCGCGTTCCTCCGCCTCGACGACGGCGGCCCGGCCTATCTCCTCGAGTCGGTCGAGGGCGGCGAGCGGCTCGGCCGCTATTCGTTCCTGGGCGTCGGTCCGCGCCGGCTGCTCGAGGTCCGCGACGGCGAGGCCCGCATCCAGACCCGACCCGTCACGGTTCCGACGTACACGCCGGACCTGCCCTTCCACACGGTCGACGGCGGCGACCCGCTCGCCGCGATCCGCGCCTTCGTCCCGCGCCGCCGCGTCCAGCCGACCGAGGGCATGCCGCGGTTCACCGGCGGCGCCGTCGGTGCCCTCGCGTACGACGCGAGCTCCATGTTCGAGCCGTCCGTGCCGCTGCCCGAGCACGACCCGGTCGGCGTGCCGACCGCCGCCTTCATCGAGACCGACCTCGTGCTCGTCTTCGACCACCTCACCCACACGCTCTCGGCCATCGCGTCGCTCCACACCGAGCCGGCCGACCTCGAGGGCCGCTACAAGATCGCCGAGGCCGCCATCTTCGAGGCGCTCGAGCGCACGTCCCGCCCGAGCGCGGCCGAGCTGCGCGGACCCGCGGCGCGTCCCGCGGCCGGTGCCACGATCGCCGGCCCGATCGACACGAGCCTGGGCCGCGAGGAGTACATCCACGCCGTCGAGGTCGCGAAGGACGCGATCGCCTCGGGCGAGGCCATCCAGGTCGTGCTGGCGCGCCGGCAGTCGTTCGACCTGCCGCTCGATCCGGCGACCGGCGCGGCGCTCGATGGGATCGGCCTGTACCGCGCCCTCCGGCGCGTGAACCCCAGCCCGTACCTGTTCTTCGTGCGAACCCCCACCTTCGAGGTCGTGGGCGCCTCGCCCGAGCTCCTCCTGCAGGCGGAGGGCGACAAGCTCACGACCCACCCCATCGCCGGCACCCGGCCGCGCGGCGCCGACGAGCGCGAGGACGCCCTCCTCGCCGAGCAGCTCCAGCGCGACCCGAAGGAACGCGCCGAGCACGTGATGCTCGTCGACCTCGGGCGCAACGATCTCGGGCGCGTGTCGCGCGCGGGCACGGTGACCGTCAGCAAGTACATGGAGGTCGAGCGCTACAGCCACGTCCTCCATCTCGTGTCGCACGTCGAGGGGCGGCTGAAGCCGGAGCTCGACGCGCTCGACGCGCTCAAGGCCGTCTTCCCCGCGGGCACGCTCTCGGGCGCGCCCAAGGTCCGCGCCATGCAGCTGATCGCGGCCGCGGAGGGCGAGCGGCGCGGGCTGTACGGTGGAGCCGTGGGCTACCTCGGCTACGACGGCAACCTCGATACGGCGATCACGATCCGGAGCGCGGTCCTCAAGGACGGCCAGGCGCACGTCCATACGGGCGCGGGCATCGTCGCGGGCTCGGTGCCGGAGTCGGAATTCGAGGAGACCGAGCACAAGGCCGCCGCCCTGCGCCGCGCGATCGAGATGGCCGCCGGCGTCCCGGAGACGCCGCGCCCTGGTTCGACCGACGCGGCGGACGCCGACGCCGAGGCGGCCCCGGCATCGACGGGCGCCCCGTCATGATCCTCGTGGTCGACAACTACGACAGCTTCACGTTCAACCTCGTGCAGGCCCTCCAGGCGGCCGGCGCCGACGTGCGCGTGCTGCGCAACGACGCCATCGATCGGGCGGGTGTCGAGGCCCTCGCCGACGACCCCGAGGCGCACCTGCGCGGGATCGTCATCTCGCCCGGACCCGGCGACCCGGACGACGCGGGCGTGTCGGTCGACACGATCAAGGTCGCGGCCGAACGGAAGATCCCGCTGCTCGGCGTGTGCCTCGGCATGCAGTCGATGGCGGCGGCGTACGGGGCGACGATCGTGCGCGCGCCGACCCTCGTCCACGGCGAGGCCTCCGAGGTGACCCACGACGGGACGGGCCTGCTCGAGGGGATGCCGCCGTCGTTCATGGCCGCCCGGTATCACTCGCTGGCGATCGATCCCGCGACGCTGCCGCCGGAGCTGCGGGTGACCGCGATGAGCGAGGTCGACCGGGTGATCATGGGCATCCGCCACGTCGCCCTGCCGATGGAGGGCGTCCAGTTCCACCCCGAGAGCGTGCTGACCCCGCAGGGTCCGCACCTGCTCGCGAACTTCCTGCGCCAGGCCGGGGAAGGCGAGGCGTCGCTCCTGGACGACGCGACCGGGTCGTTCGCGACTGCCGGCCTCGCCGAGACCGCGCCGTGAGCGAACACGTCCGGACGGCCCTGACGACGATCGTCGAAGGCGGGACCCTCACGCTGGACGAGGCGCGGCTTGCCATGGGCGCCGTGATGGACGGCGACGCGACGCCGGCCCAGCTGGCCGCGCTGCTGATGGGCCTGCGGATGCGTGGCGAGACGGTCGACGAGCTGGCCGGCTTCGCGACCGCGATGCGCGAGCGGGTCGTGCGCGTGGAGGCGCCCGAGGGGACGGTGGACGTCGTCGGCACCGGCGGCGACGGGAGCGGCACCTTCAACATCTCGACGGCCTCCGCGCTGGTGCTCGCGGCCGCCGGCGTGCCCGTCGCCAAGCACGGCAATCGGGCGATCACCTCGAAGGCGGGCTCGGCCGATGTGCTCGATGCGCTCGGGATCCGGATCGACCACGACGCGACGTCCGCGGCCGCCGCCCTCGGCGAGTTCGGGTTCGCGTTCCTGTTCGCCCCGAACTTCCACCCGGCGATGCGCCACGCCGGCCCGACCCGCAAGGAGATCGGGGTGCGCACGGCGTTCAACCTGCTCGGACCGCTCACGAACCCGGCCGGGACGCGTCGGCAGCTGCTCGGTGTCGGAGACGCGGGGGCCGCCGGCCGGTTCGCCGAGGTCGTCCATCGATTGGGCACCGAGCGCACGCTCGTCGTCCATGGCGCCGGGGTCGATGAGCTGCCGCTCGATGGCACGGGCGTCATCTACGAGGTGACCGAGGCCGGCGTCGAGCAGCGCTTCGTCGACGCGGAGGCGCTCGGTTTGCGTCCGGCCGCGACCTCGAAGCTCGCCGGAGGCGACGCGGCGGCGAACGCGCGCTACGTGGAGGCCGTGCTTCGCGGCGAGCCGGGCGCGCGGCGCGACGTGGTGCTGCTCAACGCGGGCGCCGCGTTCATCGCCGCGGGCTCGGTCGAGACGCTCGAGGACGGCCTCGAGCGTGCGGCGCTGACCATCGATGCTGGGCTGACCGCCGAGCTCCTCGGTCGGCTGCGGGCGGAGCGGACGGCGGCCGAGGCGGCGCCGAAAGCCACCACGGCTCCGTCCGAGGCCGGGGCGCCGGCATGACCGTGGCCGAACCTCGGGCCGGAGCTCGGACGTCGACTCGCCCGAACATCGTCGAGGAGATCGCGGCTCGGAGGCGCGAGGACATCGCGGCCGAATACGCCGCCCGATCCGGTCAGCGACCGACGAGCGGGCCGCCGACGGCCCGGAGCCGCGATCCTTCATCGAGCCCTTCACGAGGCCCGGCCTGCACCTGATCGCCGAGGTCAAGCGGTCCTCGCCTTCGGCCGGGCGGATCGCGAACGAGGGCCTGGACATCGTCGCGCAGGCCCGGGCGTACGCAGCCGGCGGGGCTGCGGCGATCTCGGTGCTCTGCGAGCCCCATTGGTTCGGGGGCTCGGTCGACGACGTTCGCGCGCGTCCGCGACGCCGTCAGCATCCCGGTGCTGGCGAAGGAATTCGTCGTCGATCCGAGGCAGCTCGCGATCGCTCCGCGCCGCCGGTGCCGATGCGGTGCTCCTCCTGGTCGTCCTGCACCCGAGCAAGCGGCGTCTTCGCGAGCTCGTCTCGCTGGCCCTGAGCGAGGGCCTGGAGCCGCTGGTCGAGGCCCACGATCGGCGGGAGCTCGAGCTGGCGCTCGAGTCCGGCGCTCGCGTGATCGGCGTCAACAATCGCGACCTGCGCACCCTCGAGGTCGACGTCGAGCGTGCCGACCGCCTGCGCCCCCTCGTGCCCGACGACCGCGTCGTCATCGCCGAGTCCGGCGTCCGCGATCCATCGACCGTCGCGCGCTGGCGGGCGCTCGGCTTCGACGGCGCCCTGGTCGGCGAGGCCCTGATGCGGGCGGCCGATCCGGCGGCAGCCGTGCGCTCGTTCGTCGCGGCGGGACGGCCACCCGGAGATCCTGCGAACGTCGCCCGCCGACCCTTCGTGAAGATCTGCGGGGTGACCGACGCCGATGGCGTGGCCGCGGCCGTCGCGGCCGGGGCGGATGCCATCGGTCTGAACGTGGTCCCGGGCACGCCCCGCGCGCTCGAGTCGGCCGAGGCCGGCGAGCTCGCAGCCATGATCCGTTCGATCGCGCCGCCGGACCGACGACCGAGCATCGTGCTCGTCACCGCGGACGCCTCGGCAGAGCTGATCCGCGACACGACCGCTGCCGTGGACCCGGACGCGATCCAGGCGAGCGGCCACGAAACGGTCGCGGCGCTCGGCCGCCCTGCCACGGCCGAGCTGGAAGGTGCTGCACCTGCCGGCGAACGACGGCGGCGACCCCGCCCGGGCCGCCGGCGGCACGGTCGAGGCGGCCCGAGCCCATCTCGCCGCCGGCGCGGAGCGCATCCTCCTCGACACGGCCGGTGGGCTCCATCCGGGTGGCACGGGACAGCGCGTCGCGGTAACGCTCGCCGCGGCCGTCGCACGGGAGGTGCCGGTGATCCTGGCCGGCGGCCTGACCCCGGCCAACGTCGCCGCGGCCCTGCGCGAGATCCCGGCGGTCGGCGTGGACGTGGCCAGTGGCGTCGAGGCGCCTCGAGACCCCGGGGAGCGGCCGCGCAAGGACCCGTTCAAGGTCGCGCTCTTCGTCAAGCGCGCCAAGGCGTCGCGTGACGACCGTCCGAACGTCGCGTTCGGTCCGACACCGGTCCATGCCGGCATGCTCGACGCCGACGGAGCGGGGCGCTGGGGGATGGAGCGCGATTTCGGCGGGCGGTACGTCCCCGAGACCCTCATGGCCGCGCTCGCCCAGCTCGAGACTGCGTACGACGCGCTCCGCCACGATCCGGTGTTCTGGGCGGACCTCCGTGAGCTGCTGGAACGGTTCGCCGGCCGGCCCACCGCCCTGTATCGCGCCGACCGCCTGGCCGACGCCGTGCGTGGAGAAGCCGCGCGACTCGCCGGACCCACCGGCCAGAACGTTCCCGCGCTGCGCCTCTACCTCAAGCGCGAGGACCTCGCCCACACCGGCGCCCACAAGATCAACAACGCCCTCGGCCAGGCGCTGCTGACCCGCCGCCTCGGCAAGACCCGGGTGATCGCCGAGACCGGTGCCGGCCAGCACGGCGTGGCGACCGCGACCGCCTGCGCGCTCCTCGACCTGCCGTGCGTGGTCTACATGGGCGCCGAGGACATCGAGCGGCAGGGGCCGAACGTCCTGCGCATGAACGCGCTCGGCGCCGAGGTGCGCAGCGTGACGTCCGGCACGGCCACGCTCAAGGACGCGGTCAACGAGGCCATGCGGGACTGGGTCACGAACGTCGAGACGACCCACTACGTCCTGGGCTCGGCGATGGGGCCGCACCCGTACCCCACGATCGTCCGCGACCTCCAGCGCCGGATCGGCGACGAGGCCGCGGCGCAGCTTCACGACGTCGAAGGCCGCCTGCCGGACCTCGCCATCGCCTGCGTCGGCGGTGGCTCCAACGCGATCGGGCTGCTGGCTCGCTTCATCGGCGAGCCCGGCGTGCGCCTGGCCGTTGCCGAGGCCGCCGGTGACGGCATGGAGACCGGCCGCCATGCCGCCGCGATCCTCGGTGGCACGCCCGGCATCCTCCACGGATCACGCTCGCTGATGCTCCAGGACCGCGATGGCCAGGTCGTCGAGGCCCATTCGGCCTCAGCGGGGCTCGACTACCCAGGGATCGGCCCGCAACTGGCGGCCCTGGCGGAAGCCGGTCGGATCGAGGTGGCCGCCGCGACCGATCGCGAGGCCGTCGCCGCGATGAAGGCGACGACCCGCACCGAGGGCATCCTGCCGGCGCTCGAGACGGCGCACGCGATCGCGGCCCTGCCCAAGGTGCTCGCCGGCGTCGACGGCCTCGCCGGCGGGTTCGGCGACGAGGTCCTCGTCCTGCTCGGGTTCTCGGGTCGCGGCGACAAGGACCTCGCGGCGCTCGTGCGCTTCGACGACGTCGAGCCCTGGGAAAGCGCGCGGTGACCGGAGACGAGGTCCGCGCGCTGTGCCTCGCCCTGCCCGAGACGACCGAGAAGGAAACGTGGGGCGACGAGTCGACCCCGGGCCACCCCACGTTCCGGATCCGCGACAAGATCTTCGTGATCATGGCCGACGACGGCTCCGGCGGCAGCATCCGCACCTCGATGGGCGAGCAGTCCGACCTGATGAGCGCCTTCCCCGAAGCCGCCCGGAGCGCGGCGTACGTCGGGCGGTTCGGTTGGGTGGACGTCGACTTCGGCGGGATCCCGGACGAGGTCCTGCGCGAGGTCATCGAAGCCGCCTGGGCGCGAACGGCGCCCAAGAAGCTCGCCGCGGCCTGGCGGGCGTCGCGGTGAGCACCGTCGTCGCCACGCGGCCGGCCGCTGCCGGGACGAACGACACGCCCGGTGCCCGCCGGATCGCGGCCGCCTTCGCCGGCGCTCGAGCCGAGGGTCGCGCCGCGCTGATGCCGTACGTCGTCGCGGGCTACCCCGACGCCGACACCAGCCTCGAGATCGCGCTCGCCGCGGCCGATGCTGGTGCCGACCTGCTGGAGGTCGGCCTGCCGTACTCGGACCCACTCGCGGACGGCGCCACGCTCCAGCGCGCCTCGCAGGTCGCGATCAAGGCCGGCGCCACGCTGGAGGGGTCGCTCCGCCTCATCGAGCGGATCGGCGCCGCCCGGCCCGACCTGCCGCTCGTGCCGATGGCCTACGCGAACCAGGTCATCGGTGGCGGGGACGGCGAGGCCGTGGCGCGGCGCCTCGCGGGCGCTGGTGCCGCGGGCGTCATCGTCGCCGACCTGACGCCCGACGAGGGCGCCTCGTTCGAAGCCGTCGCGCGGGCAGTCGGCCTGGCCGTGGTCTACCTCGTCGCGCCCACGACCCCGCCCGAACGCCGTGCCGAGATCGCGGCCCGAAGCGGCGGGTTCCTCTACTGCGTCTCGCTGGTCGGGGTGACGGGCGCCCGGACGGCGCTGCCGAAGACGGTCGGTCGCCTGGTCAGGGACGTGACGGCGGCGTCACCGGTCCCGGTGGGCGTCGGGTTCGGCGTGAGCAAGCCGGCCCACGTTCGGGCGATCGCCAAGGCCGGCGCCGACGGGGTCATCGTCGCCTCGGCGCTCGTGGACGCGCTCGGTGATGACGGTCGCGACGTCGCCGCGCTCACCCGACTGATGCGCGAGTTGCGCGCGGCGACGTGACGATCGCGCTGCTGGGCGTCCCGACGAACTCCTCGGGCACGACGGACGGCGTGGCGCGCGCGCCTCGGGCCCTGCGCGACGCCGGTCTCGTCCCGCGACTCCGACTGGCCGGCCCACTGGTCGACCTCGGCGACGTCCGGATCGATGCGCCGTCGTCCGCCCGCGGCCCGGACGGCATCATCGACGCCGCCACTCTCGCCGCGACCCTGGCGCGGGTGCGCGCCCAGACCGCGGGGGCCGTGCGGCTCGGTCATCGGCTCCTCATCGTCGGCGGCGACTGCCCGATCCTCATCGGCGCGCTCGCCGGCTGTGCTGACGTGACAGGGACTCCGCCGGGTCTACTGTTCGTTGACGGCCACGAGGACGCCTGGCCACCCCACGCCTCGACGACGGGCGAGGCCGCCGACATGGAGCTCGGCCTGCTCCTGGGCCGGTCGATCGATGGACGTCGAATCCTCGCTCCGGGCGCAGATCCCCCGGCTCGATCCTTCGGGCGTGGCGATCCTCGGCGCCCGCGACCGGGCGGAGCTCGACGACGCCCGCGTGGAATTGCTCGAACGCACCGTGTCGCTGCTTGACGATGCCGCCGTGGGGGCGGATCCGGCTGGCGTCGCTTCCGAAGCGGTGCGACGGGTCGCCTCGCCGAGGGTCGGATTGGTGGCTCCACGTCGACCTGGACGTCCTCTCGACCGAAGCCCTGCCCGCCGTCGACTACCGGCAGGACGGTGGTCTGTCGTGGGCGGACCTGACCGACGCTGACCCACTCGGCGATCTCGGCCGGTGGCTGTCTGGGAGCCACGGTGACCATCTTCAACCCTGACCTCGATCCGGATGGGCGGTACGCTCTCGCGATCGTGGAGTTCATCGGCGGGCTCGCGGACGACCTGGAGACGAAGGCGTAACGCATGGCGAAGACGAAGCTCGACATCGGTGAAGAGGTAGCCCCGAAGAAGGCGTTCGTTTGGGCGGTCGATTGGCCCGGCTGGTGCCGTTGGGGCAAGGACCGCGATCTCGCCATCGAGTCGCTGGTCGCACACCGTGGTCGGTACGCGAAGGTCGCCCGGCGAGCCGGGCTCGAGCTGCCTCAGGTCGAGGCCGACGATCTTCGTGTGGTCGAGTCGGTCGGCGGCGGCGGCGGCACGGACTTCGGCGTCCCGTCGACCATCACGAAGCTCGACCGACGGAAGCTGAGCAAGGCCGACGCCGAGCGCATGGCGAGCCTCGTCGAGGCGGCCTGGGTGATCTTCGACCGCGTCGCCGAGCGCTCGCCAGCCGAGCTGCGCAAGGGGCCGCGAGGCGGTGGCCGAGACCGCGACAAGATGATCGGGCACGTCATCGAGGCCGACCACGCGTACGCCCGCGAGATCGGTGTCCGGATGCCGGAGCCGTCGTTCGCCGACCGCGAGGCCGTCGAGGCCGAACGCGCCGCGGTGCTCGACGCCCTCCGCCAACCTTCCGACGGCTCACCCCTGGCCGACCGCAAGTGGACCCCGCGCTACGCCGCCCGCCGGATCGCCTGGCACGCCCTCGACCACGCCTGGGAGATGGAAGACCGGTCCGAGGCTAGCTGACGATCAGGTACCGGGCAGGTGGACGAGGCGCGTGGATCCGGTGAGCGCAGTCACCGCGGAGACGAAGACCGACTGCAGGTCCTCGGACCGTGGCTGACAGTAGAAATGATCGCCGTCGGTGTTCTCCGCCGCGATGCACCCGTTGTCGATGGAGGTGTTCGCCATGTCCGCGAGCACCCTGGTGACCGACTTGCTCTTGTAGAAACCGGTCGTGTCCGGGCACAGGTCCGCGCTGGTGACCCCGAAGCCGACGGTGAAGATCTCGATCCCCGCGGTCTTGGCCGCGGTCGACTCGGTATTGGCCGCCAGGCAGGTGAAGTCTGCGGCGGTGCCTGCGCTGTTGTAGTTGGGCGTGCCGTCCGTCTCGAACAGGATCGCCTTCGCGACACCGGCGCGACCGCTGGCGACGAGATACTGGCGGGCCATCTTGATGGGCGTGGACAGGTTCGTCCCGGTGCTGGACGAGCTCATGCAATTGATCGTCTTCACGATCAGGCTGCTCGGATTCGCGGCGCCGGCGGCGTTCAGGTACGACTCGTTGACGGGGGCGCCCGTTCCGGTCAGCCCGACCGGGATCCACTTCGGGAGGTCCACTGGGTAGGTGGACCCGTATTCGGGCGCGCTTCCGCCGACGCCCTTGGCCGGCGTATTGACGCCGCTGCATGTCGACGTGGTCTTGCTGGGGCCGAGCAGCCCCATGCCGACGTGCTGGATCGCCGGGTCGAGATACGTGAGCAGGGACTTGGCGGCGTCCTTCGCGTTCGTCATGTCGGCTGCGCTCATGCTGCTCGTCCGGTCGATGATGACGACCAGGTCGAGCGGCACGGTCGGCGCGGCTCCGCAGGGACCGCGGCACGCGGCCGAGGTGACGATCTGGGTCGTTCCGCTCGTCACGCCGACGGCAGGACCGAAGCGGAACGGGACGGTCGCCGTCGAGGTCAGGACGATGGTGTTGCAGGTGTCGCCCTCGGCTGGGACGCACGGCGCGACGCACACGCCGGCGCTGCAGACCCACGCGCCGAAGACGTTGGGCCCGGGATTGCATACCGATGGAACGTCATTGGCGTCGAAGACGCCGTTGCCGTCCCGGTCCCCGACGAGGCATCGATAGCTGACGGTCACATTCGCGGCCGGCAGGCCCGCGTAGTTCTTCTGGGCGAACTCCAACGCGACCGTACGCGCGTTGGGACCACTTGCCGGCAACTGCGAAGCGCCCGCCAGCGCCCCGGCGTCTAGGGCACTCCAGAGTTCCTGGTTGGCGCGGCGCAGGACCCCAACGTCGAGGACGAGTGCCGCGAATCCCATCAGGACGCACAGCATCAAGGCGAAGATGACGATCATCTGGCCGCGCTGCCCGTCGGCCCGCCTCCGCATCAGCCTCATGGTGGTCCCTTCTCCCGAGATGGCCCGTGGCGGGTCTACTCGAGACGCATCTGAGCAGTCGACGACAACTGGAACGTGTTGCCCACGGCAAGCGGCCAGATGAATCGGTACAGGTAATTCACCGTGACGATCACGGAATCTCCGGCCTGCCACGACGCGAGCGTGCAGGTCGACGGGATGGAACCGACGGGCCGCGCGCAGCTGCTCGAGACCGTGAGTCCGGTCTGATTCAAGCCGGTGGCCATGCCCCGCACCCTGGCCTCGATGGCCGCCGCATTGGGGTTGACGGTGCCGAGGCGCGCGCCCTCGCGGGCGGCGTTGGTGACGGTGATGGAAGAGTTCAGGCCCATGCCCATGTCCACGATGCCGGCGATCAGCAGCAGGAACAGCGGGAGGACGAGCGCGAACTCGACGAGCGCCTGACCGCGTCCCCGTTCTGGGACGCGTTGAGACCGGTGCGATCGTTCGATCGACACGTTTCGGCCACCTTCCCCGGTGATCCCCGATGTTGGCATCGGACCGACCAGCGATCCGATGCCGGGGACTGGCGATACCTTGTCCCGCGCCCCTCGCCGACGCAATGGGATATTGGTACGGAACGTTTGGCGGATGCCTTCGTGGACGGTGTCCCGGCGCCCCACAACGACCCGTTGCGGGAGGTCCCTTTTGCCGGGCCTGCGCCCAGATCAGGCGACGGGCGGGTTCCAACCGGAAGCCGCCGCCGCCGTCTCCAGGACGTCCTGGCGCGTTAGGCCGGCCGCCCGCATCTCGCGCACGCCGGTGTCGCCCGATGACTTCGAGAGCTTCCGGCCATCAGGCCGCCGGATCAGCGGGTGGTGCAGGAACGTCGGCTGCCGCTCCCGACCCAGCAGGCGCCCGAGCCGGATCTGGGTCGGCGTCGCGTGGATCAGGTCGCGGCCACGGATGACGTGGTCGATGTCCTGGCGCAGGTCGTCGACGACGACGCTGAAGGGGTAGGTCCAATTGCCGTCGCGGTCGCGGATCGGCGGATCGCCGGCCGGGGCCACGTCCCCAGCGCAAGGCCCGACGGCCGTGTCCATCCACGTCTCGCGGCCGGCGCCGATCGCGGCCCGCAACGTCGGCCCGTCAAGCTCGCGCTCGCGACAGCGGCCGGGACAGCCCGGTCCCGACCACGGGCCGCCGTTCGCCGTCGCCCACTCCGCGAACGTCGAGCGAGTGCAATCGCAGCCGTACAGCAGTCCAGCCTCACCAAGCCGCGCCAGCGCCGCCTCGTATGCCGGTGCCACGTCGGAGTCGGCCTGGCGCGTGGGGCCGCGATCCGCCGCGAACCCCAGCCATGCCAGGTCCTCGATCAAGGCCGCGTCGTACTCGGGCCGCGACCGCACCCGGTCGTGATCGTCGATCCGCAGCACGACCCGGGCGCCAACGGCCTCGGCGACGCCCCAGACCCAGATCGCGTTGGCGACGTGGCCCAGGTGGAGGTAGCCCGTCGGCGCGGGCGCGAACCGGGTCCACCCGCCACGCGGCACGCCCGAAAGGTCAGGTCGGCTCGTCGCCCCGGTCCTCGCGCGCCCGCGCGCGCTCCCGCTCCCGCTGCCGGTCACGCGACTCGAGCGCCCGCGTGGCCGCGAAGAGCCGCCGGTACATCGCCAGCAGGTCCGCCTGCGGCATCGGGCCGTCGTTCGAGATCGAGACGCGGAGGAGCACCTCGCGCTCGCGGTCCGCGTCGCGGATCGCCGTCCGTCCAGCCGCGGACTTCGCCCGCCCGGCCTCGCGCGCGAGCTCGGCCCGCTCGTTCAGCATGGCCACGAGCTTCCGATCGAGCGCATCGATGCGCCGCCGCAGCCGGCGCAGCTCGGCGGTCTCGGCCGGCCGCCGTCGGTCGTCAGGCACCGGCGTCTCCGAACCGGCGCGCGATCGACTCCAGCGCCAGGTGGTAGCCGCGGGCGCCCTGGCCCACGATCGACTCGAGCGCGATGTCGTGCAGGTAGTTGACGTGCCGGAACGGCTCCCGGCGCGATGGATCGGAGAGGTGGACCTCCACGAACGGGCGCTCGATCGCGAGCAGCGCGTCGCGCAGCGCCACGCTCGTGTGGGTGAGGCCACCGGCGTTCACGATCGCGACGTCGAAATCGCGGGCATGCAGCCGGTCGATCAGCGCGCCCTCGTGGTTCGACTGGAAGAAATCGATCGCCAGACCGAGCTCCGCGGCCCGCGCCGCGATCCCGGCGTGGATCTCCTCGAGCGACTCGTGCCCGTAGATCTCCGGCTCGCGCGTGCCGACCAGGTTGAGGTTCGGGCCCTGGAGGACGAGGACGCGGGTCACGTGGCGCTCCCGGCGGCCAGCATGGAACCGGCGGCCGCGGCGACGACCTCGTCCGGGACGTCGGCTCGCACCTCGACGCCGTCGGCCGTCGGCAGGATCCAGCGCATCCGGCCGCCGCTGTGCTTCTTGTCCGTCCCGAGGTGGTCGAGCACCGCCTCCAGGGAGTAGGGGAGGGGTTCGCGGGCGAGACCCAGCGAGTCCAGAAGGCCCGTGATCCGGGCCGCCCGCTCCGGCGGCGTGTCCCCGGTCTCGAGGCCGATCCGACACGCGGCTCGAAGGCCGTAGGCCACGGCCTCGCCGTGGAGCAGGTCGGCGTACCCCGCGGCGGCCTCGACCGCATGCCCCAGCGAGTGGCCCAGGTTGAGCGTGATCCGTCCGCCGCGTGGCCCGCGCTCCCGCTCATCGGCGACGACGACCTCGACCTTCGCCCAGGCGCAGCGCTCGATGAGCTCCGCCACGTGGCCGTGCTCGACCGCATCGGGCTCGCCGGCAGCGATCGCCTCGCCATGGCGCTCGAGCAGCTCGAACAGCCGCTCGTCGCCGAGCGCCGCCATCTTCACCGCCTCGCCGAGTGCTGCCCGCCGCTGCCGCTCGGGCAGGGTCGCGAGGACGCCGACATCGATGACGATCGCGGTGGGTTGGTGGAATGCGCCCACGAGGTTCTTGCCCTCGGGCAGGTCGACCGCGGTCTTGCCGCCGATCGAGGAGTCGATCTGGGCGACGAGCGTCGTCGGGACGTGCACGATCGGGATGCCGCGCAGGTACGTCGCGGCGAGGAAGCCGGCGGCGTCGCCGAGCGCCCCGCCACCGATGGCGACCATCGGCTCGTCGCGTTCCACCCGGAGCCTCGCCAGCTCGCTTGCCGCCGTCTCGAGGACCGACAGGCGCTTGGCCGCCTCCCCCTCGGGAAGCATCACGGTCGCGACGGTCCAGCCGGCCTCGGCGAGCGTGGCGGCAAGGCGCTCGCCCGCGGCCGCCCACGCCCCGGGCTCCGACACGAGGATCGCCCGCCGCGCCTCCAGCCGACGAAGGGTCTCCTCCACGGCCATCGCCGCGATGCCGTCGCCCAGCGCGATCCGGCCGATCGGCGTGGCAGCGCGCAACAGCGTGGTCGGATGGGCGCCGGTCGTGGTCGTGCGTTCGGCGAGGTCTCGCTCGACCCTCGCCACGACCTCCTGGACCTCAGCGACGCCGGCGACGTGAACGTCGGCCGCGGCATAGAAGCGTTCCCGTCGCCCGGCGAGATCGCGCAGCGTGCCGATGGGGTCTCGGCCCGTGACCAGCGGCCGGACATGCGGGGAGCGCCGGAGCCGCTGGGCGAGGACCTCCGGCCGGCTATCGAGCCAGACGCTCAATCGCCCCCGGTACAGCCCCCAGCGGTTGCGCGGATCGACGACCGCGCCACCCCCGGTCGCGACGATGCGCCGAAGCTCCGGGTCGGGGTCCGGCGGCCCGAGATCCGCGACGGCGCGGCGCTCGAGGATGCGGAATGCGGCTTCCCCGTCCTCTTCGAAGATGCGCGGGATCGGGCGCCCGTCCTCGTGCTCGATCCGCTCGTCGAGATCGATGAACGCGGCACCGTGCCGGTGGGCAAGGCGCTTGCCCACGACGCTCTTGCCGCTCCCCGGCAACCCGACCAGCACGACGTCCATCGGCCGGACCTAGTCGTCGCCGCCCGAGCCGGCTTCGTCCGACCCGGTCAGTCCATGGGCCGGTTCTCCGGTGTCCGGCCCGGGAGATCCTCCGGCCCGCCGGCCACCGGCGACGGGGGCTTCAGGCGCCTGCTCGATCCGTGCCCGGTACGTCGCGAGATTCGCGACCACGTCATCGATCGTGTCGCCGCCCGTCTTCTCCAGGACGAACGCGGCGAGGGTCAACATGACCATGGCCTCGGCGACCACGCCGGCAGCCGGCACCACGCTGATGTCGCTGCGCTCGTAGTGCGCCTTGTCGACCGCCTCGCCAGTGATGAGGTCGGCCGACGGCAGCGGCCGGGCCAGGGTCGAGATCGGCTTCACCGCGCCACGCACGACGAGCGGCTCCCCGTTCGTCACGCCGCCGGTCAGGCCCCCGGCGTTGTTCGACCGATGGACCCACCGCCCGCCGTCGTCGCGTCCGGCGATCACGTCGTGCACCGCCGAGCCGAACCGCCGGGTCTGCTCGAACCCGAGCCCGAACTCGACGCCCTTGACGATGTTGATGCTCATCACCGCGGCGGCCAGCGCCGCATCGAGCCGGCGGTCCCAGTGGACGTACGAGCCGAGACCGATCGGCAGGCCGTGGGCGACGACCTCGAACACGCCGCCGATCGTGTCGCCGTTCGAGCGCGCCTCGTCGATCCGGGCGATCATCGCGGCCTCGGCGGCCGGGTCGGGGCAGCGCAATGGCGAAGCGTCGGCCTCCTCGCGCGGGCGGGTGCAGTTGGCCGGGTCGACGGCCACGCCGCCGACCTCAGCGGTGAACGACCAGACCTCGATGCCGAGCTCGCGCAGGAACGCGCGGGCGACGGCCCCGGCGGCCACGCGGGCCGCAGTCTCGCGCGCGGACGCGCGCTCCAAGACGTTCCGGACATCGTTGAAGCCGTACTTCAGCGCACCGGCGAGGTCGGCGTGGCCGGGACGGACCCGCGTGACGGGCGTCGCCCGCTTGTCGCCGCCCTCGGCCTTGGCGCGCAGGGCGTCGGCCGCCTCGTCGTCCAGCGCCCCGACCTGCATGACCTGGGTCCAGTTCTCCCAGTCGCGGTTGCGAACGAGGAGCAGCACCGGCGAGCCGAGCGTCCGGCCGTGCCGGACCCCGCCGAGGATCTCGGCCCGGTCCTGCTCGATCGTCTGACGGGCGCCGCGGCCGTAGCCTTTCTGGCGTCGTGACAGGTCGATCGCGATGGCATCCTCGCTGAGCTCGAGCCCGGCCGGGACGCCCTCGACCGTGACCCCGAGCGCCGGCCCGTGCGACTCCCCAGCGGTGAGGAAGCGAAAGGCGGTCACTCCGCCGCGGCCGCCGCCGGTTCGCCGGTCGGTTCGCCCTCGGCCGAGCGCAGACCGCCGGCCCGCGCCTCGGCGAGCTTCGCCTGCATGAGGTCGAGCGGCGCCGGTTGCCCGGTCCAGAGCGTGAACGCCGCCGCGCCCTGGTGGAGCAGCATCAGCTCCCCGTCGGCGACGGTCGCGCCGGCCGCCTCGGCATCGCGCAGCAGCCGCGTGCGGTTGTAGATGAGATCCAGCACGAGCAGCTCGGCGTGGAGGGCCTCGGCCGGGATCGGGCTCGTGTCGCTGGTCAGCCCGATCGACGTCGCGTTGATCAGGACCTTCGTCTTCGCGAGCTCGGCCTCGATGATCGATTCGTGCCACGGCATCGCGCGCAGCTCCATGTGCGCTGCCGTCCGTCCGAAATGCTTCACGAGACCTTCGGCACGGTGCAGGTGACGGTTGAACACCACGATCCGCTGGAAGCCCTCGCGGATCAGGCCGTACACGACGGCCCGGCCACCACCGCCCGCGCCCAGGATCACCGCCTGGCGGGGCATCTTCTGGCGACCGACGAGCTTGTCGAGCGCGACCTTGAAACCGGCCACGTCCGTGTTGTGGCCGATGAGCCGCTTGCCCTCGCGGGTGAGCGTGTTGACGGCGCCGGTGAACGACGCCTCTTCCGTGAGGCGGTCGACCATCGGCACGACTCGCTCCTTGTGCGGGATCGTGACGTTGGCACCGAGGAAGTCGTCGCCCCGCAGCTCCCCGATGGCGTCGGCGAGCTCGATCGGGGGGCGATCCCAGAGCTCGTACTTCGCGTCGATACCGAGCTCATCGAAGGCGGCCTGCTGCATGGCACCCGACAGCGAATGGGCAACCGGATGGCCGATGAGGACGACACGTTTCGTCATGCTCGCACCCCTTCGAGGTCGCTGAAGAAGCCGGGATAGGAAACGGCGGCCGAGTCCGGTCGCTCGATGGTGATCGGGTCGGTCGCGACGAGTCCGGCGATCGCGAACGTCATCGCGAGGCGGTGATCGTCGAGGCTGTCGGTCGTGGCGCCGCGCAGATGCGCGCCGCCATCGATGCGCAGGTCGTCACCATCGACCTCGACGTTGGCGCCCATCGCCCGGAGGCCGGCGGCGATGCCGGCGATGCGGTCCGACTCCTTGTGCCGCAGCTCGCCGGCCCCGCGGATGGTGGTCGTGCCACGAGCTCGGGTCGCGGCGAGGCACAGCACCGGGATCTCGTCGATCGCCGCGGCGACATCGGACGGGGACAGGTCGATGGCGCGCAGGTCCGACGACCGCACGACGAGGTCGGCCATCGGCTCGCCGGCGTCCGGATCGGCGCCGCCGGCACCGGCGGCACCGCGCTCGACGCCCGCCGCGTCCTCGACGGGGCGCTCCTCGATGTCCGCGCCCATGGCCCGCAACAGGTCGATGACGGCACGTCGGGTCGGGTTGACGCCGACGTCCCGGAGCGTGAGCTCGGCGTCGGGATGGATCGACGCCGGCGACGAGCCAGAAGGCGGCCGCCGACACGTCGCCCGGCACCCGCTGGTCGATCGCCCGCACCGCCGTCACTCCTTCCACCGTCCAGGCCACGCCGCCATCCCCATCCGCGACCCGGTCGACGGGCACCCCCCGAGCCCGCAACATCCGCTCCGTGTGATCGCGCGTCGCCACCCGTTCCCGGACCGTCGTCCGACCCTCGGCTCGCAGCGCCGCCAACAGGATGGCCGACTTCACCTGCGCGGACGGCACGGGTGTCGTCACGTCCACCGCCCGGAGCGGGGTATGCCCGACTACGGTGAGGGGAGGGAGGGAATCGTCGTCTCGAGCGTGGAGCTCCGCGCCCATCCGGCGCAGTGGCTCGATGATACGAGCGACCGGTCGGCGACGCAACGAATCGTCCCCGTCCAGGACGCCGGTCAGGGGCAGACCGGCGAGCATGCCGGCGATGAGTCGCAGGCTCGTGCCGGAGTTGCCGCAGTCCAGCGTGGCGGCGGGTTGCGTGAGGCCGTCCGCGCCGGGCGAGTCGACCCGGTAGCCCACGTTCCGGCCACGACCCGGTGCGCCGCCGCGCTCCGCCGCGCCCTCGGCATCGCCGTCGGGCTCCACACGTGCCCCGAGTGCCCGCATGATCGCTGCCGTCGATCGGACGTCGGCGCCATCGCCCGCACCGAAGATCCGGCTCTCCCCGGCCGCCAGGGTCGCGAACAGGAGCGCCCGGTGGCTGATCGACTTGTCGCCGGGCAGCCGCAGCTCGCCGCGCAATCGGGCGGCGGGTCGCACCGTGGCGAGGTCCGTGCGGATCATCGCTGGCCCGGTCCCTCGCCGGCTCCGACCGCCGTGGCCGCGCCCGCCTGGACCGGCGCGCCGTGCAGACCGCGGACCTGGGCATGGATGGGCACGAGGTCCGTCATCAGGTCCCGGAACTGGTCAAGGGTGAGCTGCTGCTCGGCGTCGGACAGGGCGTCGTCCGGGCTGGGGTGGACCTCGACCATGACGCCATCCGCCCCGACCGCGACGCCGCCGAGGGCGAGCGGCTTGACCAGCCAGCGCTTGCCGGTGGCGTGGCTCGGATCGACGATCACCGGCAGGTGGGTCAGGTGGTGGAGCAGCGGGACGGCGGCAAGGTCCATCGTGTTGCGCGTGTACGTCTCGAACGTCCGGATCCCGCGCTCGCACAGGATCACGTTCGGGTTCCCGGAGCTGACGATGTACTCCGCGGCCATCAGGAACTCCTCGATGGTCGCGCCGTAGCCGCGCTTGAGCATCACCGGTCGCGCGACCCGGCCCATCTCCCGGAGCAGCGAGTAGTTCTGCATGTTCCGGGTCCCGATCTGGAGGATGTCCGCGTACTCGGCGACGATGTCGACCTGGGACGGCTCCATGACCTCGGTGATGATCGGCAGCCCGGTCCGCTCGCGCGCCTCGGCGAGATAGCGCAGCCCCTCGACGCCGAGGCCCTGGAAGGAGTACGGGCTCGTCCGTGGCTTGAACGCGCCGCCGCGCAGGATCGTGGCGCCGGCGGCCTTGACCGCGTCGGCGGTCTCGAACAGCATGTCGCGGTTCTCGACCGAGCAGGGACCCGCCATCATCGTGAGCGAGCCGTCGCCGATGACGGCGTCGAGCACCCGGACCACCGTGTCCTCGGGCCGGAACTCCCGCGATGTCAGCTTGAACGGGCGGCTGATCGGGGTGACCCGCTCGACGCCCGGCAGGGCCGACAGCCGATCGACCAGCACCGGCTTGCGTCCGCCGATCTCCCCGACCACGGCGATCACCGTTCGCTCGTTGCCGACATGATCGAACGGCGTCAGCCCCTCGGCCAGGATCTTGCTCTTGACTCCGAGGACCTCGGCCTCACTGGCGCCGACGGTCATCACGACGAACATCGCGGTGCGGTCTCCTCGTCGGTCGGCCAAACAAAAAAGCAGAGGTGTGACCTCTGCTTCGTTTGCCCGGCACGACCTGTGCCCCCGGTCCTAGCGACCGGGAACGTTCATGCCGGGCATCGAAAATAGAAGTAGCGGTCCATGCGTGTGCGGAGTGTGCCGAGCGGCGCGCCCGATGTCAACGCGCGTCGGGCTCGGCCAGCGCCCGCGACATGATGGCCGCGACGACGTCGGTCTTGGCGTCCGCGTAGTGCTGGACGTACTTCCACTCCCGGGCGGCCAGGTCGCGTTTCGTTCGCTCGTAGAGCAGCCGGTCGTCGTCGTCGCTGCGGAGCCAGTCACGGAACGCCAGCATCCGGTCGATCTCCGCGGTCCCGACGGTGAAGACGTGGATGTTCGACGCGGGATCCGATCCCTTGAACAGCCGGTGCTCGAACCATTCCGGCTCGCGGATGCGGAGCACGTAGCCCGCGGCCTCCATCGGCGGCACGTAGGCGTCCTCGTCCGTCGAGTCCGGGACGGCCAGCACGATGTCGATGATCGGCTTGGCCGGGAGCCCGGGGACGGACGTCGACCCGACGTGCTCGAGGAGCCTGACCTGATCGCCCAGCGCGCCACGGATGCGTGCCGCCTCGCGTTCGAACGCGGTCGCCCAGGCCGGGTCGTAGTCGTCGAGGACGACCGGGCCCGCCAGGACCACCAGCTCCCCGATCGTCACCGCGCGCAGGGCCTCCTCGCTGGCCGCCTGGGACATCGGAGGTCGCTCGTGGGTCATGCGCGCTGCGCCCTACTCGAACCGGTCGAGCAGCGCCTCGGCCTGGAACAGGTTGATGCCGCTCTCGATGAGGTCGACGATGGATTGGACCTTCGCCTCCTCCTCGACCTGCTCCTCGATGAACCACTGCAGGAACTGGTGACCGCGATGATCGCCCGCCTTGATGGCGATGTCCGCCATCCGATCGAACTGGATCGCCACGTCCTTCTCCGACTGGAGGGCACGCTGGGCGGCAGCGAGCGGCGACGAGAACCGGGTGCTGGTCGCCTTCAGCGCCGGCAGATCGAACTCGATCTCGTTGTCGGTCAGGAAGTCCATGATCTTCTGGGCGTGCTGGGCTTCCTCGATCGACTGGTGCTTGAAGAGCTTGCCCCAGCCCCGGAGGCTGGCTCGGTCGAAATAGACCGAGATGGCCATGTACAGCTGATGGGCGCTGAGCTCACTGCCGATCTGGGCGATGAGCAGCTTGCGCAGGTCGCCACTGATCACGATGGTCCCTCCGAATCTCGTGCGTGCGCGCGGCCGGATCGGTGGGTCCGGCCGCTCGTCGGCCTCATGATAGGATGGCGCCCGCCGTATCGACGGAGAGGTCGCATAGAGGTCTAGTGCAGCGGTTTGCTAAACCGCCATGTGGGGCAACCTGCATCGAGGGTTCGAATCCCTCCCTCTCCGCCAGACCTCTCCGGTCCCGGCATCATGCGCCCGTAGCTCAGTGGATAGAGCGTTAGGTTGCGGACCTAAAGGTCGTGAGTTCGAGTCTCGCCGGGCGCGCCAATCCCCTCCGACATCCCACGGTCGTCTTCCGCGACCCTCGCGATACGTAGCGTCCTTGGCCTTATCGCCGGTACTAGACCAGTACCTTCGGACCATCCCCGGGCTAGGTACCTTGGGGGTAAAACGGTGGACCACGGCGAACCAAGGAGACCACGTGTCCATGCCGCCGACCCCGTCGTCGATCCGCCCGTCTGCGGGTCGGATCAAACGCATCCGGCGATGGCTGCTGCTGGGCACGATCGTCCCCCTCGGCTTGCTCATGGGCGCGGCGACCTTCCAGGGACTCTGGGGTGCGGATGAGATCCGCCGGACCGTGGCGATCGTGAACCTGATCGTGGGAAGCGTCGTGGTCCTCGCCTTCATGACGGTCGTGGCCCGAGGGATCCTCCGTGAGGCGGCGGCACTCGACCTCGAGCGGTCGGAGATCTACCAGCTCTACGGCCAGGCACGACGCGCAGCCCTGGTCGACGCGCTCACCGGGCTGGGCAACCATCGCGCCTTCCAGGACGAGCTCGCGTTCCAGCTCGAGGAAGCGCAATGGCAGGGAGCCCCGCTCGCGCTGTTGGTCTTCGACGTCGACGGCCTCAAGGCGGTCAACGACGGCAACGGCCACGACGCCGGTGATCGACTCCTGGCCGCGGTCGGCCAGATCACGGCGGCGATCATGCGTCGTGGTGACCGCGCATTCCGCGTGGGTGGCGATGAGTTCGCGGTCATCCTTCCGAACTCCGATGCCGCCATCGGACTCGAAGTCGGGCGACGGATGCTCGCCGCGGCGCTGCGCGGCGGCGACCCGACCGCGCCGATCGCGCCGTTCTCGCTCTCGATCGGCGTCAGCGCCTATCCGGACCCGAGCCCCGAAACCCACGAGCTGTACCGGCATGCCGACGCGGCCCTGTACTGGTGCAAGCGTCACGGTCGGACCGCCGTCGTGGCGTACGACCCCAGCCATCACGGCGATACCGCGACCGAGCGGCCGACAGCGGAACTGGCCGCGGACGTCGCGGCGGTGCTAGCGCATCGGGCGCTCCGTCCGGTCTACCAGCCCATCTTCTCGATGGGGGCCGGCCTGCCGGTCGGGTTCGAGGGTCTCGTCCGGCCGACGGACGGCGCGCCGTTCCGTGACGCGGGTTCTCTCTTCGCAGCGGCGGAACTGGTGAACCAGACCGTCGAGCTTGACCTGCTCTGCCTCGAGATCGTCGCCGCCGGGGCCTCCGAACTGCCCGAGGAGGCGTATCTCAGCGTGAACCTTTCGCCTCGAACCCTCGGGTCGTCGCTCTTTCGGGCCAGTGACGTGAAGGGCATCCTCCGGCGGCACTCGATCCCGCTCGACCGCGTCGTGCTGGAGCTGACCGAGCGGGAGGAGGTCGAGGACCTCGACGAACTCCGGCGCAACGTGGAGAAGCTGCGTTCGGCCGGTCTGCGGCTCGCCGCGGACGACGTCGGGGCGGGCAACGCCGGCCTGCGGCTTCTCAGCGAGATGCAGTTCGATATCGTGAAGATCGACCTGTCGCTGGTGCAGGCCGGGACCGCGCACGACCCGTCGCACGCGATCCTGCGGGCGCTCCAGGGACTCGCCGCCCAGTGGAACGCGTCGGTCGTCGCGGAGGGGATCGAAACCTCCGAGCAGCTCGCCGTCGTTCGCGGTCTCGGGATCTCCGCGGGCCAGGGCTATCTGCTCGGGCGGCCGGGCAAGGAGCCGACCGCCGATGCCATCGACCTCGACGGCCTGATCTCAGATCACCTCCCGCTCCTCTCCATCGTCGATCGACTCAAGTCGGGCCAGGTGTCTGCCCCGCCATTCGCCGCGAGGGGTTGAGGCGCCCGCCGATCTGACGGAGAGGTCATATCGAGGCCGGGTGCGGCGCGGGCCGCCACCCCATCACCGACGGGGCTGGCCGTCCTTGAACTGCGCCCAGGTCTGCGTGGCAAGGTCCCGAACGGCGGCGTCATCGATCAGCTCGGGCTTGGTGATGTTGATGCAGCTCCGGCCGATCTTCGTGCCCGGAAACCGGCCGTGGAGCGTCTCGACCAGGTAGCCGCCGGCGCCGGTCGCCATCGAGAAGAGCGAGATGTAGCTCTTGCGGCTCGCCAGCCCGACCGAGAACCAGTCGCCGACCGGGCCCTTGCTGTTCGAGTACGTGTAGGTCCCGTAGCCGATGAGCGGGCCGCCGTAGTCCCACATCCGGACATCGGCCCCGGGCATGGCCGCAAGAACGAGATCATGCAGACGCTGCATCTGCGACCGTCGCGGCTCCGGCAACGAGTCGATGTGCGCCTGTGCTTCATCCCTGCCGTTCGTCGTCATCAGGGCCTCCCGGTTGGCGATGGTACCGCGGCACCGATGCGGGGAGCCGCGTCAGGCCGCGGCGACCGGTAACCGCCGTCGCGGGTTCGAGCGGAGCGCCGCATCGGACACGGTGATCGCCGCCGCCCCGGCAACGCCCACGAGGCTGAGGAGCATCGTCACCTCGAAGCCGAAGACCGCCACGACCGGCGCCCCGCCGATGCTGCCGATGACCAGGGCCACGGCCAGCGCTGCCGAGAACAACGAGAAGGCGCTGCCACGGTCCGCGTCGGCGCTGCGGCGCGACAGCTCCACGAGCATCGGCGTCATCACGAGTCCGCCGCCGACCCCGCTGAGCAGCCCCGCGACCACGAGCAGTGGCGTCGTCGGCGGCAGTGCCACCAGCAGGATCGCCAGTGCCGTCGCCGCCAGCCCGGCAAGCATCAGCAGCGCCGGTCGCATCCGGTCGGCGAGCCAGCCCGACGGGACGCGACTGAGCAGGATCGCCACGCCGTCAGCCGCGAAGAACAGGCCGATGTCGGCGCCGGCCGCCTCCGCGCGCTGAGGAAGGTAGGCGACGATCACCCCCCAGTGCACGATGAACAGGATGACGATCGCGATGATCGGTGCCCAGGCGCGCCGGAACGCGAAGCCGAGGCGGCGGCGAGCCTCGGGCAACGGGCGCTCGTCGTGGCCGCCCGCCCCCGTGCCGGAGCGGAACCGGAAGGGCCGGATCCACACCAGGGCGAGGCCGATCAGGACCGAGGTCGTCATCACCAGCGCGACCCCGTGCAACGACGTGGCCGACAGCACGGCCAGCGAGAGCGGCGGGATCGCCACGAGCGTCAGGTTGTGGGCACTGCCCATGAACGCCAGGGCGAAGCCGCGCCGCGCGGGTTCGGTCAGGTGCGGGACGAGCGACAGCGCCGCCGGCAGCGTCCCGGCGATGCCGATCCCCTGGAAGATCCGGGCGACGATGAACGGTCCCGCCGGCCCGCCCGGCTCGACGCCCGGCAGCATGAGGATCCCGCAGCCGACGAGGTAGGACAGCCCGCCGATCGTGAGCATCCGCAGGCCGCCCAAGCGATCGACGATGACGCCGGCCAGGAACGCCGCCGGCACCTGGACGAGGGCCGCCACGCCGACGATGAGCCCGATCTGCGGGTCCGGCACGCCGGCTCGAGACAGCGCCACAGGCAGCGACGCGGTGAAGCCGTGGAAGCCTGCCTGGAGGGCGAACAACGCAAGGGCGAGTCGAAGCACGCCCACATCATCCCGGCGCCACCGCCGTCGCGCATGGCGTCGTCGCGCGCCGCCGTCGCGCATGGCGTTGCCGACGTCGCAGCCCGTACCATCGCGAGATGCAGCGCGTGGCATTCCTCGGTCTCGGGACGATGGGCGCAGCGATGGCCGCCAACCTGGCCCGCGCCGGTTTCCCGGTCGCTGCGTGGAATCGAACCCCGGACCGCGCCCCGGAGCTGGGGGAGCTCGGCGTGACGACGGCCTCGAGCCCCGCGGAGGCCGCATCGAACGCCGAGATCGTGGTCATCTGCGTGTCCGATACCCCGGATGTCGAGGCGGTGCTGTTCGGACCCGACGGCGTCGTCGAGGGTGCCAAGCCCGGCACCCTGATCGTCGACTGCTCGACGATCGCCCCGTCCGGCAGCTGGGACTTCGCCGCTCGACTTCGTGAGCGCGACCTGCGCATGGTCGACGCGCCGGTGTCGGGTGGTTCGGAAGGGGCGCGCAACGCGACGCTCACGATCTTCGTCGGCGGCGCCGAGCGCGACGTCGAGCACGCCCGGCCGGTGCTCAACGCGCTCGGCCGGACCATCACCCATGTCGGCCCGATCGGCGCGGGGCAGGCGGTCAAGGCCGTCAACCAGGTCATCCTCGCGGGCACGTACCTCGGCGTCGCCGAGGGCATCGTCCTCGCGATCAAGGCCGGGCTCGACGTCGAGCAGGTCGTCGAGGCACTCGGCGGGGGAGCGGCCCAGAGCTGGGTCCTTGCCAACCGCGCCGGGCGGATGATCGACAACGAGTACCCGCTTGGCTTCAAGGTCGCGTTGCACCGCAAGGACCTCGCGATCGCGCTCGAGCTCGCCGCTCAGCTCGGAGCCGCACTGCCGGTCAGCGCCCTGGCCTCCCAGCTCGAGTCGGGGCTCATCGCCCAGGGACACGCCGACGACGACATGTCGGCCCTCGCGCGCGCCATCCGCGGTCTGTCCGGCCTCGACGACTGACCGCGGCGGGCAGCCCGCGGTCCGCCGCCCGCCTCAGTCCAGGCCGACCAGCAGCATCGGGTCGCCGAGCTTCCCCTCGTAGCGCGGCCGGAAGCGCGTCGCGTTGTACATGACCGGGACGTCGACCTTGCGCGGGCCGAGCGCCGGGTCCGGCAACTCGGTGTGCGCGTATTTGCCGTCCTGGATCGCGACCATCCGACCCGTGACGCCGTCCATGATCAGGTCCATGGCCACGTTCGCGAAGGTCGTCGCAACCATCGAGTCGATCGAGTCGGGCTCACCCGACCGCAGGTCGTAGGTCAGCTCGGAGGCGAGGGTCTCGATCCCGGTCCGGGCATGCAGCTCGTAGGCCAGCGCCTCGCCGACATTCGCCTTGTGGCGGTGCCCGAAGGCGTCGGCCTCCCCGACATCGGACATCTGCGCGCCCTTCCAGATCGCGCCCTCAGCCGTGATGACGAAGGTGTAGTGCGACGGGTTCGCCGCGTGGTCGGCCGCGAGGAGGGCCGCCAGCGCCTCGAGGTCGTACGGTGCCTCGGGGATCACGCAGCGCGCCGACGTCACGTAGGCCGTGTACAGCGCCGAGAAGCCGGCGTCGCGCCCGAAGATCCGGAAGACGCCGATCCGCTCGTGCGAGCCGAGCGTGGTCCGCTGCCGGTTGATCGCCTCCTTCGCGCGCGTGATCGCGGTCGAGAAGCCGATGCAGTACTCCGTTCCCTGGACGTCGTTGTCCATCGTCTTGGGGATGGCGACCAGCGACACGCCCGCGTCGGCGAGGACCTGCGAATACGACAGGGTGTCGTCCCCGCCGATCGTCACGAGGACGTCAACGTCAAGAGCGGACAGGTGGTCCAGCACGAGGGGCGTCAGGTCGTGGAGGTCGTCGCCGACCGCGAACTTCGTCCGGTCCGCCTCCGCCAGCCAGGCCGGCAGCGCTCCGGCGCGCATCTTGCGCGGGTTCGTTCGAGACGTGTGCAGGACGGTCCCGCCGGTCCGGTCGATCGTCCGCGTGTTGATCCGGTCGAGCGGACGCAGGTAGCCGCCGCCCTCGGGCAACTCGGGCTGGACGTGCGTCAGGCCTTCCCAGCCGCGGCGGACCCCGAGCACCTCGTGACCCGCCTCGGTCGCTCGATACACGACGCTCTTGATGACCGCGTTGAGGCCTGGGACGTCGCCGCCGCCCGTCAGGATGGCGATCCGTTTCGTCGTCGACATGCGCACGCCATGCTATCGCGTCGACTCGGGCACGACCGGTTGCGGTTGGGTGGCGCCAACGGAGCGCACGCGACCGTCTGCTAGCATCGCCCCATGAATTACGAGCTCTTCATGGGCGAGGCGCTGGCCGAGGCGGAGCTCGCCATCGAGCGCGGTGAGCGGCCGATCGCCGCGGTCGCCGTCGTCGATGAGGCCATGGTCGCCCGAGCTCACGATCGAGTCGAGTCGACGAACGACCCGACCGCCCACGCCGTCGTCGTCGCCCTGCGCGAAGCGGCCCGTCGCCTGGGCCGTGGCCGCCTCGCGGACGCCACGATCTTCACGACGCACGAGCCATGCGCGATGTGTGTCGGAGCGCTCCTCGCCAGTGACGTCGAGGCGCTGGTCTTCGCGGTCGAGGACACCCGGGAGGGCGCAGCGGGCACGGTCCTGCAGCTGGCCCAGCACCCGGGGCTGCCGCGACGCATCAAGGTCGTGAGCGGGATCCGGCGCGACGAAGCCGAGGCGCTCCTCGCCGGCTCGCCAAGCGCCTGACGGGGCCACGGCTCGGGCGTCCGGGCGTCCTTTGGTATCCTCTCCCGCGGAGAGGTGTCCGAGTGGTTGATGGTGCCGCTCTCGAAAAGCGGTGTGCGAAAGCACCGCGGGTTCGAATCCCGCCCTCTCCGCCACAACCGCCCGCCGCGATGGCGGCCGATGCGTGCGTTGTCGCCTCCGGTCCTCGCTCACGTACCTCGGGTGCGCTCGCTCCGGTCCTCGGCTCCGCCTTCGCCTCGACCACCCTCGCGGCGGGCTGACGTCATGCGCAACGGGGGGCGCGGTGCGCGCCGGGTGGCATCCCGTTACCCTGCCCCCTCGGGAGAGGTCGCCTAGTGGACTATGGCGCCGCACTGGAAATGCGGTTTGGGGCAACCCATCGCGGGTTCGAATCCCGCCCTCTCCGCCACTCTCCGCGCCACGGGTGGATCGGCCCATGCGTGCGTTGGCGCCTCCGGTCCTCGCTCACGTACCCTCGGGTACGCTCGCTTCGGTCCTCGGACGCCGCCTTCGCCTGGACCGCCCACCCGCGTCGCTGCGGCCACACTCCGAAATCGTGAGCGACCAGACGCTCCCGAGCATCACGCCGCTGCTGCTGTCGGAGTTTCGGTTTCCGGATCCGGAGCTGGCGGGGCGGGTCGGCGTTGTCGTTGGGTATGCCGTTCGGCATCGAGGGCGGGATCCTGCTGTTCGATACGGGCTTTGGCTTTGGGAATGCGGAGCTTGAGGCTGCCTACCATCCGGTCGGGAGGCCGATCGGCGAGGTCCTTGACTCGGCCGGCATCGAGATCGGCGACATCACCGAACGTCGTCAACTGCCATCTTCACGCGGACCACGCGGGACAGAACGCCGCGTTTCCCGAAACCCCGATCTACGTCCAGCCTGTCGAATGGGAGCTGGCCCACACGACCGACCACACGATCCTCGAGTGGATCGACTTTCCGGGCGCTCGCTACGAACAGATCGCGGGCGACCACCAGGTCGCGCCCGGCATCCGTGTCGTCGCGACCCCGGGCCACACGCCGGGACACCAATCCCTGATCGTCGACGGACCCGATGGCCCGATCGTCCTCGCCGGCCAGGCCTTCTACACCGCCGGCGAATGGACGGGTGACCCGGAAGCGCTCGAGGGACGGAGCAGCGCCCGGGACGAGGCCGCATACGACCGCTCGATCGAGCGTTTGCGCCGGCTCGATCCGGCCCAGGTCCTCTTCGGCCACGACCGCAAACGATGGACGGCATGACGGGTCGGTCCGGGGTATCCTTCCCGGGCCGTGCTAGGCGGGGAACTAGCGGTGCCCTGTAGCCTGCAATCCGCTCCAGCAGGGCCGAATCCCCTCTCGAGGTCTCCGTTCTCGGTCGCCGCCCGACGGTGCGACGTTGAGGACCGGGTCCCGCGCAGCGGCGAACCGCGAACCGTGTCAGGTCCGGAAGGAAGCAGCACTAAGCGATCCTCGTCGGGTGCCGCGGAACGGCCTGGTCCGAGCCGCCCGTCATGGTGGGCCCGAGCGACGGTCGATCGACGGAGGGTGCACGGCAATTGATCCCGCTCGCCCCCGACCGGAGGAGGTCGTGACGCCGACCGTTCCGCACCAGGCGCTGTATCGACGCTGGCGTGCCCAGACCTTCAGCCAGATCGTCGGCCAGGAAGCGGTCGTCGAGACACTCCGCAACGCCGTCCGGACCGAGCGCGTCGCCCACGCGCTTCTGTTCGTGGGTCCGCGCGGGACCGGCAAGACCTCGCTGGCCCGGATCATGGCCAAGGCCGTCAACTGCACCAACCTCCAGGACGGCGATCCGTGCGACGCCTGCGAAGCGTGCGTGGCCATCCGTGAAGGGACCACCCTCGACGTCCTCGAGATCGATGCCGCGTCCAATCGCGGGATCAACGAGGTCCGCGAGCTGCGCGACCGGCTCGCCTATCCGCCCGGTCATCTGCGTCGGAAGGTCTACATCCTCGACGAGGCCCACCAGATCACGCGCGATGCCTGGAACGCGCTCCTGAAGTCGCTGGAAGAGCCGCCGGACTTCGTGATCTTCATGTTCGCCTCGACCGAGCCGTCGGGCTTCCCGCCGGCCATCCTGTCACGGCTTCAGCGCTTCGACGTCCGGCGCCTCACCGTCCCGGAGATCGAGGGCAAGCTGGCGCGGATCCTCGAAGCGGACGGCCGATCGATCGAGCCCGAAGCCCTCACGCTCATCGCGCGTCTGGCCGCTGGCGGGATGCGCGACGCCGAGTCGATCCTCGACCAGTTGCTCTCGATGACGACCGATGTCGTGACCGAGTCTGCCGTTCGCGACCTGCTCGGTCTCGCGGACGCCGCGGCCGTCGAGGGATTCGTCGAGGCGTTGCTGACCGGCGACGCCGCCGCGGGCATCGAGATCCTCGACCGACTCGAAGAGCGCGGCCGCGACCCGCGCGCGTTGCTGGACCAGGTCGTCGAAGCCGTTCGCACGCGGCTCGTCGCGGAGGCCGGTTCCGGTGGCACGGATCGTGGTGCCGCCCTGACCTCCGTCGCCCGCCGGCTCATCGCCATCGATCCGGACCGTGCTGGCATCGGCGGCCTCCGCCTCCAGTTGGAGCTTGCGCTGTTCGCCGGCTCGCAGACCGATTCCGCAGCTCGACCCTCGGCCGTGGCGACACCCGCGACCGAGCCCGCCAAGCCCGCGGTCGAGCCCGCCCGGCGCCCGGCGACGCCATCGGTCCGGCCCGCGGAGCCGGTGGTCGAGCCCGCCGCGCGGGCAGCGGCGCCAGCCCCGAGGGCAGAGGCAGCGCCGACCGAGGACAGCCCATCGCCGCCGACCGACGAATCGCAAGCGACGGCACCGGTGCCCGCGATCGCGACCCGAAGAGGATCCGTCGACTCCCATCGAATCCGAACCGGCCGCCAGCCAGGCGGAGCCCGCCTCGACCGCCCCGGCGCCGGCACCCTCGCCCGCGGCCCCTGCGGAGCCACCCGTCGCCGCACCGCCCGCGACCAACGGCACGGATCTCTCGCTCGACCGGATCGTCGCGGCCTGGCCGGACATCGTCACGGCCCTGAGCCGTCAGCCGGTCATCAAGCCGCTCATCCTCATGTGCCGGCCCGTCGCCCTCGACGGGGTCATCGTGACCCTCGGTTTCCCCGAGGAGCAGGCGTTCCTCCGCGAGATCGCCGAACGGAAGAAGGCCGGCATCGAGGCCGGCATCCGCGAGGTCATCGGCACCGACGTCGGGGTCCGCTGCATCGTCGCCAACATCGAGGTCCCGGTCCCGGCAACGGGCGGGGACGACGGCTTCCTCATGGCCGAGGCGCGCCGCATCTTCGGCGATGACCTGGCCGACGTCGTCGAGATCGACTGACCGCCGAGCGCGGCCCGGCAGGCGGTCGGCGCATCGGTCAGACTGGCCGTCACGACCACGAGGAGGAACACGCGATGGGGATGGCGAACCTGCAGCGGATGGCGCAGCAGATGCAGCAGGAGATGGCCCGCGTCCAGGGGGAGCTCGAAGAGGCGCAGGTCGACGGCTCGGCCGGGGGCGGCGTCGTCAGTGCGACCGTGACCGGCAAGCAGGAGCTCGTCAGCATCACGATCGATCCCTCGGCCGTCGATCCTGCCGACGTCGAGATGCTGCAGGACCTCGTGGTCGCGGCCGTCAACGATGCCCTGCGTGCGTCGCGCGAGCTCGCCGAGCAGAAGATGGCCGCGGTGACCGGCGGCCTCAAGATCCCGGGGATGTGACGGGCGCGTGGCGACCCTCCTCATCGAGCCCGTCGCGCGGCTCATCGAATCGTTCGGGCGGTTGCCCGGAATCGGCCCCAAGACCGCGCAGCGGCTGACCTACCACCTGCTCCGTGCGCCCGATGCGGAAGCCCGGGCGCTGGCGGCGGCGCTCATCGACGTTCGCGACAAGGTCGTCTTCTGCGAGCGCTGCTTCAACATCAGCGACCAGGAGCTGTGCGCGATCTGTCGCGACGGAGGTCGGGACCAGCGCCGGCTGTGTGTCGTGGAAGAGCCGCTCGACGTGCTCGCCCTCGAGCGCACGGCCGAGTTCAAGGGTCTCTACCACGTCCTCCACGGCGCGATCTCGCCGATCGATGGCATCGGCCCCGAGCGGTTGCACATCCGCGAGCTCCTGGACCGCGCCGACGAAGCCGCGCGTGACGGCACGCAGTTCGAGGAGGTGATCCTCGCCACCAACCCGACCCTCGAAGGGGAGGCGACGGCGATGTACCTGGCCGAGCGCCTGGAGTCGGTCGTCGGCAGCGTCACCCGGATCGCGCGTGGGCTTCCGGTGGGCGGCGACCTCGAATACGCCGACGAGGTGACGCTGATCCGCGCGCTCCAGGGCCGCCGGGCCGTCTGACCGACCATGAGCCATCTCCTCATCGAGATCGGGCTGCGCCTCCTCAAGGCGGCTGCGGCGGCGGTCCTTGGTCTCATCGTCTACGCGGTCGTCGTCGCGCTGGGCCACCCTGGCGGCGCCGAGCTCGCGCTGCTGTCCTGGCTCAGTGGCGCGGCGTTCATCCTGCTCGTGGAAACAGGGCCGCTCTAGCCGCAACGATCGGCTGGTAGGCTGCCGGCGCGGGGCCGGATCACCTCTTCCGTCTCGGCGCAGGAGGATGGGGATGGGCAACCAGGCGTCTCACGGGAGTACGTCGACACTGCCCACCGACGCCCCTCCGAGGCCGCGCGCGATCCGCGCCGGGATCATCGCGGCCGTGCTCTGGGTCGTGATCGGTCTGGCCGCCGCGTGGCTCGGCGCTCAAGCGGGTGCGCCGACCGCTTCAGGTTGGATCGCCCTGTTGAGTGGGCCGGTCGCGCTCGTCGCCGTCGGCCGCAGGAACGGAATCCGCCGCTGGAGTGATTGGACAGGCGCCGGAGTCGTCGCGGTCCTGGTGGTCGCCGGTATCGGCTCCGTGGTCGTCTTCATGCTGACCATGTTGACCGCCGGGGCCGCATTCCCGACTGACGGGTCGGCCACACCCGAGGGCGTCCCGCCGGGCGGGATCGGGGTGGTCACCCCTGATCCGATCACCACGAGCCCGCTCGATCCGACTCCGACTCCGCACCCGCCCGCGTCCATGGACGCATCGGACGTGACACACATCGTTGCTGCGATCGACGAGCTGGCTCTCGCCGACGGCGATGAGATCGTCGACTGGTTCGACCGCGAGGGCGAGTGGGTCGCCGAAAACCTGAACGTCGCCTTCGTCGAGGATGCAGCGGTCAGCGCCTACACCGATCAGATGCTCGCCGCGCTCCAGAAGGTGGGTGCAGGAAGCGTCGACGTGAACGACGAGGTGAGGGCGATCCTGGCGCTTCGCGAAGACATCGCGGCGCTCGCCCCAGGTGCCGTGCCAGCGCCATGACCACCGTGCCTACGACGCCCGATTCGGACGTTTGACAGCCCCCGGGAGCGCCCGTAGTATTCGCCGCCGTGCCACCTCTTTGGAGGCTGGCGCGAAGGGACCGCCAAGGCGGTCGAATCCCTGATCGGTGCGTTTGACACCGTGCGGGGCAGGCCCCATCATTCCCGGTCTGCGCCACGCGCTGTCGCGCCCGACGCTGCACCTTAACAATTGAAGAGTGACAGGAAACATCTGGACAAGGATGTGCGAGCGATCGAACCCTCGGATTGAAGTCGCCGTGGCAACACGGCGCATACATTCGGAGAGTTTGATCCTGGCTCAGGATTAACGCTGGCGGCGTGCATGAGACATGCAAGTCGAACGGACACTCAGGGCTTGCTCTGAGTGTTAGTGGCGGACGGCTGAGTAACGCGTAGGTGACCTGCCCCGAAGTGGGGAATAACTGCCCGAAAGGGTGGCTAATACCGCATGTGGTGATGCGTTCATTCGCATCAGTAAAGCCGC
>CAWKLT010000022.1:0-199533 GCA_963850555.1 uncultured Chloroflexia bacterium
GCGTCGCGGACGTCGAGCATTCGATCGGCCGTAAGGTGGACGAGACGATCGTCAGCGACGGGCGGAGCGTAGTCTACGCGCTCAATCGGGGGGTTCCGTTCTTCCTCAGCAACCGGGAGGCGCAGGTCTCCCAGGACATCCTCCGACTGGCCCAGTCAGTCTTCGGTGAAAAGTCGCAGGTCGCGGCCACCGAGGACAAGGCCAAGGCCACCAACAAGAAATCGTTGTTCGCATGGCGCTGATCGTGTCGACCGGCACCGTTGAAGTATTTCGACCCTCGGGGCGAGAAGGGGTTTAGGTCATGTCCCTGTTGAAGCGGATCGAATCAGCTCGCCCGGGTGGGGCGCCCGAGGCGCCGGCCGGCGCGCCGGGCTCCGTGCCGGCTCCGGCCGGTGGCGGCCCGCCGACCCTGCCCTCGGCGCCGCGGCTCCAGTCGCAGGCGCCCGTCCGAGAGTCCTTCCGGGACGTCAAGTTCCGGATCCAGAACCGGGTCATCCAGGACCTGGACCCGAAGCTCGACCTGTCGAATCAGGTCGAGGTCCGGCGCCAGATCGAGGAGATCTTCGGCAAGGTCATCGACGAGGAAGGCCTCGCGCTGACCCGTGCCGAGCGCGTCCGCATGCTCGAGCAGATCACGGACGAGATCATCGGTCTCGGACCGCTGGAGCCGCTCCTGCGCGACGAGTCCATCACCGAGATCATGGTCAACGGCCCGCGCCAGGTGTACATCGAGCGCTCCGGCAAGCTGGAGCTGACCAACGTCGTCTTCCAGAACGACGACCACGTCATGCGCATCATCGACCGCATCATCGCCCCGATCGGTCGCCGCGTTGACGAGTCGTCGCCGATGGTCGACGCGCGCCTGACCGACGGTTCCCGCGTCAACGCCATCATCCCGCCGCTGTCGCTGGTCGGGCCGGTCGTCACCATCCGCAAGTTCGCCGCTTCGCCGTTCACGACGGACGACCTCATCCGTTTCGGCACCGCCACCGCAGACATGTTCGACTTCCTTCGTGCCTGTGTGGAGGCTCGCCTGAATCTCTTCGTGTCCGGCGGCACCGGCTCCGGCAAGACCACGACCCTCAACGTGCTCTCCTCGTTCATCCCGAACGACGAGCGCATCGTGACGATCGAGGACGCCGCCGAGCTCCAGCTCCGCCAGGAGCACGTCGTGACGCTCGAGTCGCGCCCGCCGAACATCGAAGGCAAGGGTGCCATCCCGATCCGCGAGCTCGTGCGTAACGCACTGCGCATGCGGCCCGATCGCATCATCGTCGGCGAGTGCCGTTCCGGTGAGGCGCTGGACATGCTCCAGGCCATGAACACCGGCCATGACGGCTCGATGTCGACCGGCCACGCCAACTCCCCTCGCGACATGCTGTCGCGGCTCGAGACCATGGTCCTGATGGCCGGCGTCGACCTGCCGCTGCGCGCCATCCGCGAGCAGGTCGCCTCCGCGGTCGACCTCATCGTCCAGCAGAGCCGTCTCAAGGACGGGACCCGCAAGATCGTCAACATCACCGAGGTCCAGGGCATGGAAGGCGACGTCATCGTCATGCAGGACGTGTTCGTCTTCGAGCAGACGGGCGTCGTCGAGGGCAAGATCCAGGGTCGGCTCAAGCCCACCGGGATCCGGCCGAAGTTCGTCGAGAAGTTCGAGATCATGGGCATCAACCTGCCCCCGGGTCTCTTCGGCTTCAACTACTAAGACGCGGAAGAGGAGAGACCGACCGTGGAACCCATGACGCTGGCGGTGGCTGGAGTGGCCGCCCTGGCCATCCTGCTCATCGCGGTCGGGGTCGCCAGCTCCGGACGATCCGGCATCTCGGACCGCCTGGAGCGCTACGCCTCCGGGAAGGCCGAGGGCGCGGCCGTTGCCTCCACCGGCCAGGGACCGATCAGCGACCTGATCGCCCAGAGCCAGGCACTCGCGAACCTGAACAAGGTCGTCGAGGGCCGCGACTTCGGGGCCAACCTCGCGCGTGACATCGCGCGCGCGGACCTGAAGCTCAAGCCATCCGAGTTCCTCATGATCTGGGCCGGCTCGATCATCGGCGTCCCCGTGCTGATGATCATCTTCGGCTTCTTCATGCCCGCGCTCCACTCGCCACTCGTCCTGCTCATCGGAGCGCTGATCGGCTTCATGCTGCCGCGCTTCTGGCTCGGCCGTCGGAAGAGTGGCCGCCTTGAACGCCTTCAACAAGCAGCTGCCCGACACCATCACGCTGATCGCCAACGCGCTGCGCGCGGGTTCGTCCTTCCTGCAGGCCATCGAGCTCGTCGTGCGCGAGTCGCGGCCGCCGGTCTCGACCGAGTTCGGTCGGGTCATCCGCGAGGTGAACCTGGGCCTGCCGTTCGAGCAGGCGCTCGAGAACATGGTCCGCCGCGTCCGGTCGGACGACCTCGAGCTGATGGCCACGGCCATCTCGATCCAGCACCAGGTCGGCGGCAACCTCGCCGAGATCCTGGACTCGATCGCCTACACCATCCGCGAGCGAGTGCGCATCAAGGGCGAGATCCGGACCCTGACGGCGCAGCAGCGCCTGTCAGGCTACGTCGTCGGCTTCCTGCCGATCGCGCTCGCCGGCTTCCTGTTCATCGCCGCCCCCAACTTCATGGAACCGATGTTCCTCAACCCACCTGCCGTGCTGGGACTCCCGGCCGGCGTGGTGATCCTGATCTTCGGCGGATTCATGATGTTCATCGGCTTCATGCTCATCCGCAAGATCGTGGACATCGAGGTCTAGTCGAATGGACAGCATCCTGCCTATCGTGGTCGCCGCCGTCGCGGCCGGAGCGATCCTCCTGATCGTCCTCGGGCTGGGGGGCAGTGCGCCCGTGGACCCGGTCCAGGCACGCCTGACCCAGCTCGGGACCATGCAGGCCAAGAACCTCGAGGAGCTGGAGCTGCAGGCCCCGTTCATCGAGCGGACCCTGCGGCCGCTGGCGGCCGGCCTCTCCGGTCGGATGTCGCGGGTGGCATCCACGTCCTTCACGGAAAAGACCGAGAAGCGTCTTGCGCTCGCCGGCAACCCGGGCGACCTGCGCACCTCGGACTGGCTCGGCATCAAGGCCATCTCCGCGATCATCTTCGCGATCGTGTTCTTCTTCCTGTTCGCGATCGTCGGCGTCCTTGGCTTCCCGTTCGCGATCGGCGCGGGCTTCGGCATCATCGGGGCGCTGCTGGGCTACACGATCCCGGAGTTCTGGCTGGGCGGGCGCGTCAAGAAGCGCCAGAAGGCCATCCTGCTGATGATCCCGGACGCCCTCGACCTCCTCACGATCTCCGTCCGCGCCGGCCTCGGCTTCGACGCCGCCCTGGCCAAGGTCGTCGAGAAGCTCCAGGGGCCGCTGTCGGACGAGTTCCGACGAGCGCTCGCCGAGGTCCGCGTCGGCAAGGCGCGTCGCGACGCCCTTCGGGACATCGTGGCCCGCACCGAGGTCGGGCCACTGACGAACTTCATCGGCGCGATCATCCAGGCCGAGCAGCTCGGCGTGTCGATCTCGAAGGTCCTCCAGGTCCAGTCCGAGCAGCTCCGCATCGAGCGTCGGCAGCGGGCTGAGGAGATGGCCGCGAAGGCGCCGATCAAGATGCTGTTCCCGCTCGTCGGGTGCATCTTTCCCTCGCTGTTCATCGTCATCCTGGGCCCGGCCATCATCCTGATCATGGTGAACCTGGCCGGAGTCTGAGCGCCCACCATGGGGCTCGGAGCTCGGAACCTCACGCGCGACACGGTCCTGGCCTCCCGGTTGGAGGTCGCAGGATCGCTGTGGCAGAAGTTCAAGGGCCTGATGGGCCGGTCCTCACTCGACGAGGGGGCCGGCCTCTGGCTGCCCGATTCGAACGGCATCCACATGATGTTCATGAAGTTCCCCATCGATGCCGTCTTCGTCGGCCGCCCCACGGCCGACGACCCGCTGGTCCGCCCCGTCGCGTCCGTCCATCCGGGCCTGCGCGCGTGGACCGGGCTCGTGCCGTTCGTCCGTGGCGCTCATGGCGTGCTGGAGCTGCCGGTCGGGACGATCGAGGCGTCCGGGACGCAGCCCGGGGACCTGGTCCGGCTGTCCTGACCTCGCCTGAGGTGAGTCGCCGGTAAGGGCCGTCGTTCATCCTCGTCGCGTGATCGATCTCGTCCGGCGGGCGGCCTCGCAGGCGCTCGATGCGGCCCTCCCGGCGGCCTGCGTCGGCTGTGGGCGTGAGGGCGCGCCGTTGTGCGAAACGTGCGCTCCGGCGCTGGACGGCCGGCTCGAGGCGCCCGCCGGCGTCCCGATCGGGCTACCCGGCGATCTCCCGGCCCCGCTCCTCCAACTCGACTGGTGCGCGCCGTTCAGCGGAACGGTCCGTTCCGCGCTCCACGCCATCAAGTACGCGGGCGAGCAACGGCTCGCCGAGCCGCTGGGGGCGGCGGTCGCGCGTCGCTGGGCGCGGATCGGCGTCGGGGCGGACCTCGTCACGCACGTGCCGGTCCATGCTGCCCGCGCACGGACACGGGGCTACGACCAGGCGGAGCTCATCGCGCGCGTCGCGGCCCGGCACCTGGGGCTGCCGTACGCCACGCTCGTCACCCGGGAGCGCGCCACGATCGCCCAATTCGACCTCGACCGACGCGATCGGGCCGCCAATGTCGCCGGCGCCTTCGTGGCGGGCTCGGGGCGCGATGCGACGCGTGGTCGGCCGCTGGGTCCTCCTCGTCGACGACGTCGTCACGACCGGCGCCACCCTGGCCGCGTGCGCCGAGGCGCTCGAGCGCGCCGGGGCCCTGGGCACCTCGGCCATCACGGTGGCTCGCGAGCGTTGATCCGCCGGGTCGGGGCTATACTCGAACCCCGACGCTCGAACCCGGAGGTGAGCATGCGGACCATCGTGAAGGGCAAGAATGTCGAGGTCCCGGACCGGGTTCGCGACTACACCCAGCGCAAGATGGGCCGGCTCGAACGCCTCCTCGACGACCGGACCGATGCGATCGTCGAGTTCTCCAACGAGATGCACAAGAGCGCCTCGGACGCCCACATCGCCGAGGTCACGCTCGTCATCGACGGGCGCACGCTGCGCAGTCACGCGGTCGGCATCAGCTACCAGGCCGCGCTGGACGAGGTGGTCGACAAGGTCGAGCGCCAGGCCGTCGACCACAAGTCGAAGCCACGACTGCGGGCCCGCCCGGAGCAGGAGAAGCGCATCCTGCAGTCCCTCGCCGACGGGACCCGGGAACCCGGGCACGACCGCCGGATCGTGAAGACCAAGCGCTTCGCCATCGAGCCGATGTTCGAGGAGGACGCCGCCGCCACGATGGACGAGCTCGGGCACCGGTTCTTCGTGTTCGTCAACGCGGAGACCGAGCGGATCGCCATCCTGTATGCCCGCGACGATGGCGACCTGGGGATGATCGAGCCGGTGATCGGCGGTGACTACACGACCGGTCGCCAGCATGGCAACGGCCGCTAGTCGAGGCCCCTGGATGAACGGGCACTCGTACGAGGGACGCTGAGCGACCGAGGGCCGGCCCAGTCAGGAGCCGCTCCAGCGTACGATGCGCCCCATGCTCCCCGAAGGCCGGCGGATCGGTGCGCACCTGCCCCTCGCGACGGGCATGGTCAAGGCGGTCGACCGTGCGCATGAGATCGGCGCCGACGCCCTGCAGATCTTCACCGACAACCCGACGGCCTGGAAACGACGCGCCGAGCCGCCGGGAGAGCTGGCCGCTTTCCGGGAACGCCTGCGTGAGCACGACATCGGGCCCGTGTCGATCCACGCGTCCTACCTCGTGAACCTCGCCGGGTCGCATCCGGAGTCCTTCGAACGCTCGATCGAGCTCCTCGCGCACGAGCTCCGGCACGCACCGACGTTCGGAGCCCGCTTCGTCAACGTCCACATCGGCTCCCACCTTGGCCTGGGGGTCACGGCCGGTATCGAGCGACTCGCCGACGGCATCCATCGGACCCTCCACGCCGCTGACGAGCCCTCCCCGTCGGAGATGGCGCCCGCCGGCGATGCGCGGGCCACCCGGCCGACGATGCTCGTGCTCGAGAACTCGGCCGGCAGCGGCGGCGGCCTGGGCACGAACATCGATGAGCTGGCGGGGATCGCGGCGGCGGTGTCCGCGCTCGGGATCGCGGATGAGCGGGTCGGCTTCTGCCTGGATACCGCACATGCCTGGGGGGCGGGGATCGACATGGGCTCGCCGGCGGCCATCGACGACCTGCTGGGCGCCTTCGACGACCGGATCGGCCTGCGCAGGCTGGTCATGGTCCACCTCAACGACTCGCGATCCGAGCGCGGCTCGCGCACGGATCGGCACGAGCACCTGGGCGCGGGTCGGATCGGGCCGGCAGGCCTCGCGCACGTGCTGTGTCACCCCGGCCTCGCGCACGCGACGTTCCTCCTGGAGACGCCGGGCATGGACGAGGGCTACGACGCCATCAACATGCGACGTGCCCGGGCACTCGCCGCCGGCCGGCCGCTGGAGCCGTTGCCGGACGGGGCGTTTCAGCTGCGAGGCAGCGCCAAGGCGCGCACGGCCCCGGCGTGACGGACCGCCTGGATCGGTTCACCCTCCCCGTGCTCCTGGCGGTGGCCGCGGTCATGCGCCTGGTGAATCTGCCGACGCGTGGCACATGGGAGGCGGACCAGGGCCACGACATGCTCACCCTTCGGGTCATGGTCCAGGACGGGATCGTGCCACTGCTCGGGCCGCCGACCTCCATCGGAGATGTGCATCACGGAGCCTGGTACTACTACCTCCTGAGCCCGGCTGCCGCAGTCACCGGTGGTGACTCGCCGCTCGCGGTCGTCGCCCTGATCGCGTTGGCCGGCATCGCCGCGGCAGGCGTCGTCTGGTGGCTTGCGCGTGACATCGGCGGGCCAGTAGCGGGGGCCGTCGCGGGCCTCGTCGCCGCCATGTCCGGCGCGGCGATCGATGAGTCGACGTTCATCTGGAACCCGAACCTCATCGCCCTGTCGAGCGCGTTGGCCCTGGCCGGTGCGTGGCGGGCCTGGAACGGCAGCGACCGTCGGTGGTGGCTGCTGGCAGCCGTCGGGACGGCCATCACCATGCAATGCCACGTCCTGGGCATCGCACTGCTGCCCGATCGTCGCGGTGCCCTACGTGCTCGATGCGAGACGCCGCGCGCTCGGACGGGTGCACCTGGGCGTCATGTTGATCTTCGCCGCGGCCTACCTGCCGTTGCTGGTCAACGAGCTCACGACGGGTGGCTCGGAGCTGCGGGCGGCCCTCGAATACCTGGCCGGGGGCCGGGCGGGCAGCGAGACGGCGATCCCCGTGCGTTTCGTGATCGTGGGGCTCCGGATCCTGAGCTGGCCGTTGACCGGACTCATCACGGACGGCTTCCTGGCTGGCGTGGTCGCGAGCGCCGTCGTCATCGCGATCGCGGTCTGGCGATCACGCGCGAATGGCCCGGACCGGCTGGCGGCCCGCTGGCTTGGTCTCGGACTTCTCTGGTCGACGGCGTTCCTCACGGTCACCGCACCGAGCCTGGCCTCGATCGTTCCCGGACTGCCCAACGATCATTACCACGCGTTCGCGGACCCGATGGTCTTCACGCTGGTCGGACTCGGGGCGGCGGCGCTCGCTGCGGCCGTTCCGACCCGGAGCGGCGCGCACGCTTGGCCGCACGATCGGTCCGATCCTGGCCGGCGTCGGCGTGGTCGCCCTGTTGGGCTGGAACCTGACGCACCTGCCGCCCGCCGTCCATCCGGACGGCGGCTTTCCGGCCGGGGAGGCGGCCGGCGGTCGAGTCGACGCGGTCCTGACAGCCGCCGGCGTCGAGCGACACGGATGTGATCCGGCTCCAGTCGGTGCCCGACTTCAAGTCGACCGAGGCCATGGTCTATCCCCTGGCGCGTCTGGGCCGCCTCTACGTCGGCGACGTGCCGAAGGGCGTCGCCCCGGGCAGCCTGGACCCATCCGCGGTGACCTCACTCGGCGAGTTCGACGGCCTGGTCCTCCTGTGCGACGACCGGTTCCGGGAGGTGACCGGCGCGGCGTGCGGCGGGCCCGCCGAGGGGACCGTGACGCCGGATGCCGGCGGCAGCACGTGGGGACCGCTGCTGGACCGGTTCGAGGCCGCTCCCGACCGGTTCGTCTCGGTCTACGGCCCGGCCCAGGATCCCGGATAAATCGCGAACGCCGGCGCCCCAGACGCCGGCGTTCGCAGTCCCCGAGACCCGGACGGTGGAGGGCGGTCCGGGTCGAGCCCTGGAAATGCTTAGTAGCGGCCCGTCTCGCGGCCGGTGCCACGGGTGACCGGACGGACGGTACTGACCGCGGTGGCCGTTCCGCCGGCGCTCGGCTGTGGTGCGCCGGTGCGGCCCCCGTTGGTGCCTCCGGCCGACATCGGTCGACCACCGACGTTGGGCGAGCTCATCGATCGTTCGTTCCCGCGCTCGTCCGAGCCGGTGCCGGAGCCTGACGGATAGGCGCGGCCGAAGCGACGCATCCGAACGGCGAGGTAGTACTCCATGATCTGGCGGACCTGCGGCTCCGACAGCAGCTCGTCGGCACGCAGGGCGTACTCGACACGAGCCGTCGGATTGGCCGCGCCCGAGGCGACGAGACCCAGGTATTGGGGGGTGTCGGCGTCGTCACGCAACTCACGGAGCCCGCGGGCGAGCTTCGTGGCCGTCCCGAGGGACGGCATGCGGTCACCGCGGATCAGCCGGGAAATGGTCGAGTGGTCGACGCCGGACTGCTGGGCGAGCTGGCGCTGGGACATCTTCTTGGCCTTGAGCTGGGCTCGAAGCCATTCGTTGAACGCTCGGCCGTTCTGGCTGGTCATGTTGCCTGCGCGCTCCTAGCGGCTGGTCCGCGTGCGTCGGGAACCCGATCGATGGGTGACTCGATGCCACGATGATGCGGATGTCCGGTACCTGCCTGTATCCCCCGTTGGTACCGGGCGTTCGTGGCATGCACGAGGACGGAGCGGTGATTTCGGGTGCGGTTTGCGACGGTCCGTCGCAGTGCCCCGGACAAGGTCCGCCATGACCAAGGTACGCCTGCTGTGTCGGCACGGATGCAAAACAGGCATTGCAACGGACATTGCGGGTGCATGACGGTCGAATCGGCCCCGCACGGTCGTTTCGTCGCTGATCGCGATCCTGGGCCGGTCCACGTGTAGTGAGACGCGCGAATCAGGCCGTCGTGGTGCGCGCCGGAGCGTCCGCAGCCTCGGAGATACGGCCCATGCCGCGCGGTTTCGACGACAGCGCGTAGGCGATCGAACCGAACACGATGATCGAGAAGACGCTGATGACCCGATCGAGCAGCGCGATGGCGGTCGCTTCGGGGAGCGGGACGCCATACGCGATGGTCAGGACGCCGACCACGCCTGCCTCGACGATGCCCAGGCCGGCGGGACTGAGGGGCACGGCGGTCAACAGCGAGCCGATGAGCGCCACGAAGATCGCGCCAGACAGGCCGAGATACACGTCAGGGAACCCGAGCGCCTGCACGACGAGGTACAGACGCAGCCCCTCGGTCAACCAGATGAGCGCGGTCAACAGGCCAAGGATGGGCAGCTGGCGTGGGACCAGCGCCCCGAAGACGCCCTCCTCGAACCGGTCGTACAGGTCGCGCAGCTGGTGTGGCAACGGCAGCGCCACGATGATCCGCCGCCCGAAGTTCCGCATCGTGAACAGCCCGAGTGCGAGCGCAGCCACGACGGCGACCCCGATCCCGAAGACCACCTGGATGGCGGGCGGCAGCCCGCTGCGGAAGCTCCAGTAGCCGGCCGCGAGACCGAGGATCGCGATCGCGAACAGGTCCAGCACGCGCTCGATGAAGACGGTCCCGAACGTCCTCGACAACGAAGCGGTGCTGTTGATCTTCAGGAGGTAGGCCCGGTAGACGTCGCCGAGCTTGGCGGGGGCGACGCAGTTGACCAGCCACGAGAGGAAGATGATCTCCGTGGCGTCCTTCGTCCCGACGCGTATCCCCGTGCCGCGCAGCAGGAGCGACCAGCGCTTGCCGCGCAACGGGAAGCCGAGGTAGAAGACCGCGAACGCCAACAGGACGAGGAAGGGGTTCGCGGCGAGGATGAGACCGGGCACGATCTTGAGAAGCTCGCCGTTGAGCGCGATGAAGACGGCGATGACGGCAACGGGGACCGCGATCGAGATGAGGGTTCGCGGCTGGCGCATGCGTCGCGCGAGGGACATCTGCTCCGCATCGGGTTCGCGCGCAAGATCGGTCGTGACCGCGGGGTAGGGCGGCAGATCGGGCGGGTGGGACGCGGGCGCAACCGCAACCGGGGCGCGAGGGTCGAGGGTCGGGGTCAACTCCATGTCCCCGGACGGTATCGGGCTGCCGGTCCCGGCTTCCATCGGTCGATGGTCCTGCTCGTCCCCGTCCGGGCCGCGCGGGGTCGTCATTCGGGGCCACCGGGCCGGATCCGCCGGTTGCCACGAAGGCGGTTCACGGACTTGGCGATCGGCGTCCACAGGCGGACCACGTAGGTCGCTCGCCCCGACACGGTCTCCGCACCGGCAAGCGCGGCGAGCAGTCCGGCCGGCGTCGAGGGATCGCCATCGAGCGTCGTATACGCGACGCCGACTTCCATCACCGAGTGCGCGTCTGACACGGCGACGCCGGGCAGGCCGCGTTCCTTCGCGAGAACGGCGGCACGCTCGTTGCCGCTACCCACGAGCCTGGCGTTGTGGACCTCGATCCAGTCGACGAGCTCGACCACGGCCGACATCTCCGGATCCAGGAGCATCGACCCGCGCAGCCGATCGAACGGATGTGGGATCCCGACGAGGCCTCCTTGTTCGTGGACCGCCGCCACCGTCTCGGGCGCCGACATCCCGGGCGCTACGACCTGATCCAGGTACGCCGCGATCAGGTCGCCGTCCGCCGTCCTGACCTCCTCCCCGATGATGACCGTCAGCCCGGCCGGTGCCAGTTCACGCGCCTCGAGCGCTCCCTCGATCCGATCGTGGTCCGTGATGACCAGATGGGTCAGCCCGCGCTCGGCCGCCGCTCGGACGACATCGCCAGGCCGCGCCAGGCTGTCGAACGAAGCCGACGTATGGCAATGCAGGTCGATGAACGCCCGGGTCATCGCTCGGGGGGTCCTGTCACCGGACGGCCCCAACACCGGAAAGCGACCGGCGGTCAGGCCCGCGGGTGGCGCCGGGAGGGTTCCGGCGGAGCGAGCGCCGGCGCATGCGCCGCAGCGAGCGGAGGCCGGGAGCCTCCCGGCGACAGGACCCGCGTCTAGGGCCCGCACCATCAGATCGTCTGGACGAGGGACTTCTTGAAGAAATCGAAGTGCTCGAGCGCGAGCCCCGTCCCCAGGGCCACGCAGTCGAGCGAATTCTCGGCGACGTGACACGGCACCCCCGTGACCTGCGTCAGCAGCTTGTCCACGTTGCGCAGCAGCGCGCCGCCGCCCGACATGACCATGCCCTTGTCGATGATGTCGGACGAGAGCTCGGGCGGAGTCTGCTCGAGCACGGTCCGGACCGCGGCGACCAGCTGCTGGAGCGGCGCCTCGATCGCTTCCATGACCTCGGACGACGTGATCGGGATCGTGCGCGGCAGTCCGGCGATGAGGTCGCGGCCGCGAACCTCCATCGTGAGCTCACGCTCGAGCGGGAGCGCGGTCCCGATCTGCATCTTGACCTCTTCGGCCGTGCGCTCGCCGATCATGAGGTTGTACTTCTTGCGGATGTAGGTCGCGATCGCCTCGTCGAACTTGTTGCCTCCGACCCGGAGCGAATGCGAGACGACGATGCCGCCCAGCGCGATGACCGCGATCTCGGACGTCCCGCCGCCGATGTCGATGATCATGTTCCCCGACGGGCCGCTGATCGGGACGTTGGCGCCGATGGCCGCCGCCAGCGGCTCCTCGATCAGGTAGGCCTCCTTGGCCCCGGCCTTGAGCGCGGCGTCGCGGACGGCCCGCTTCTCGACGGACGTGACCCCGGCCGGCACGCTGATCATGACCTCGGGCCGGTTCAGTCCGATCCGACCCTTCGTCGCCTTGGCGATGAAGAACCGCAGCATCGCCTCGGTGATGACGTAGTCGGCGATCACGCCGTCCTTCATGGGCCGGATGGCCGTGATGTTGCCGGGCGTGCGACCGATCATCGCGCGCGCTTCCTCGCCGACGGCGACGATGCGGTTGTCGTCCGATACCGCCACGACGGACGGTTCCGTGATCACGATGCCCTTGCCCTTGACGTAGACGAGGACGTTGGCGGTGCCGAGGTCGATACCGATCTTCATGAGCTGGACGCGTCGTTCCCTTCTGCCAGGCGCTCGATCCTGGCGCCGAGGTCCAGGAACTTGCCTTCGATGTTCTCATAGCCCCGGTGAACGTGGTGTGCACCGTGGATCGTGGTCGTGCCGTTCGCGGCGAGTGCCGCGAGGATCAGGGAGGCCCCGGCGCGCAGGTCGCCGATCTCGACGTCGGCGCCGTGCAGGCGCTCGCGACCCTTGATCACGGCCGTGTGGCTGTCCTTGATGTCGATCGATGCACCCATCCGCCGGAGCTCGCTCATCCACTCGAGACGGTCCTCGAAGATCGTCTCGCGCACGCGCGAGGTGCCCTTCGCCTGGGTGAGCAACACGGACGTCGGTGGCTGGAGGTCCGTGGCGAGGCCCGGATACGCGGCGGTCTCGATATCCACCGCCGTGAAGCCTTCGCCGTCGAGGGCGCTCCCGTCGACCTCGATCGTGTCCTTGCCGCAGGACACGCCGACCCCGGCGCGACCCATGGTCTCGACGAAGGCACCGAGGTGCTCGCACGGGGCGCCGGTCAGCGTGATCTTGCCCCCGGTGACGGCTCCGGCCACGACGAACGTGCCGGCCTCGATGCGGTCGGGGATCACGCGGTGTTCCGCGCCGCGCAGCCGCTTCTTGCCCTCGATCTCGATGGTGTCGGGGTAGGTCCGCTCGACCTCGGCGCCCATCTTCTGCAGGCACGCGATCAGGTCGTCGACCTCCGGCTCCTGGGCCGCGGGCCGCAGGACCGTGTGGCCGTCGGCCAGGGTGGCCGCGAGCATCGCGTTTTCGGTGCCCATGACGGACACGAACGGAAAGCGGATCTCCGCGCCACGCAAACGCCCGGGAGCCGTCGCGAAGTAGTAGCCATTGCGGTACTCGATCTGGGCGCCGAGCGTCCGCATCGCCTCGACGTGGAGGTTGACGGGTCGCCGCCCGATCCGGTCGCCGCCCGGGTTGCTGATGATGACCCGGCCGCAGCGTGCCAGCAGCGGGCCGAGCAGCATGAACGAGGCGCGCATCTTGGCCGCCGCTTCGAGGGGCACGAACTGCCATTCGACGTCGCCGGCCGCGACCTCGTACACGTTCGGTTCGGGTCGTTCGACCACGACGCCCAGCTCGGTCAGCGTCTGGGCCATGACGCGGACGTCTTCGATCTCCGGGACGTTCGTGAACCGGCAGCGCTCGCCCGTGAGCGTCGCCGCAGCGAGCATCTTGAGGGCCGCGTTCTTCGCCCCACTGATGGCGACGCTCCCGGATAGGGGCTTACCGCCCTCGATACGGAAGAATTCCTGCTGGACCGGTTCCGGGACGTATTCCCAGTGGAACGGCCTTGCGTCCGCCACTGGCTACCCGCGGCGCCGCGGGCCCTCCCGGTGACGTCGTTCGGCGACGCGGATCCGGAGGAGCGCCTGCTGCAGGGCGGCCCGCGCTGCGGCCATGTCGGCGGCTTCGTGGTAGCCCGATTCGAGCGCCCGCTCAGCCTCGCGGCGAGCTTCCTGCGCCTTCTCGAGATCGATCTCGCTGGCCATGTCGGCGGTCTCCGCCATCACGACGACCTTGTCCGGTCGAACCTGGACGAACCCGCCCACGATCGCGAACGACTCCTCCGTCCCACCCTTGCGGATCCGGAGCTCACCGATCCCGAGCGTCGACACGAGGGGCGCATGGTGCGGCAAGGACACCCATCTCCCCTCGGACCCGGGAAGCACCACCGAATCGACCTCGTCGGAGTAGGCCAAGCGCTCCGGCGTGACGATCTCCAGCAGGATGGCCATCAGACCACGCTCCGGGCCGAAGGCCGGCGAGCGGGTGGCACCGGGCGGCGTCCGGCGGAGCGAGCGCCGGCGCATGCGCCGCAGCGAGCGGAGGCCGGGCGGCGCCCGGGGACAGGACCCGCCATCACGCCCCTCACGACCCGAGCTTCTCCGCGTTGGCTCGGACGTCCTCGACCGTGCCGGCGAGGAAGAAGGCCTGCTCCGGCAGCGTGTCGGTGTTGCCTTCGAGGATCTCCTTGAAGCTCGCGACCGTGTCCTTGATCGACACGTAGGCGCCGGGCCGACCCGTGAACACCTCGGCCACGAAGAACGGCTGGCTCGCGAACCGCTGGAGGCGCCGGGCGCGGGCCACGGTCGACTTGTCGTCCTCGGACAGCTCGTCGATGCCGAGGATCGCGATGATGTCCTGGAGGTCGCGGTAGCGCTGCAGGACCCGCTTCGTCTCCTGGGCGACGTCGTAGTGCTCCTGGCCGACGACATTGGGGTCCAGGACGCGCGACGTCGAGGTCAGCGGGTCGACCGCCGGGTAGATGCCGAGCTCCGCGATCGAGCGCTCGAGGCGGATCGTCGAGTCGAGGTGGGCGAACGTCGTCGCGGGCGCCGGGTCGGTGTAGTCGTCCGCCGGGACGAACACGGCCTGGAGCGAGGTGATCGAGCCCTTCTTGGTGGAGGTGATGCGCTCCTGGAGCGCGGCCATCTCGGTCGCGAGGTTCGGCTGGTAGCCGACCGCCGACGGCATCCGCCCGAGCAGCGCCGAGACCTCGGAACCCGCCTGGGTGAAGCGGAAGATGTTGTCGATGAAGAGGAGGACGTCGCGGCCCTCCTCGTCGCGGAAGTACTCGGCCATCGTCAGGCCGGTCAGCGCGACGCGCTGGCGCGCGCCGGGCGGCTCGTTCATCTGGCCGAACGCGAAGGCCGTCTTGGCAAGGACGCCGGACTCGGTCATCTCCGCGATGAGGTCGTTGCCCTCGCGGCTGCGCTCGCCGACGCCGGCGAACACCGAGTAGCCCGAGTGCTCCTGGGCGACGTTGCGGATGAGCTCCTGGATGATGACCGTCTTGCCGACGCCGGCCCCACCGAAGATCCCGATCTTGCCGCCCTTCTTGAACGGGCAGATGAGGTCGATGATCTTGAGGCCCGTCTCGAAGACCTCGACCTCGGTCGACTGCTGGTCGAACGCCGGCGCCTCGCGGTGGATCGGGAGGGATGCCGTCGCGTTGACGTCGCCCTTGTTGTCGATCGGGCGGCCGAGGACGTCGAACACGCGGCCGAGCGTGGCCTCGCCGACGGGGACCGTGATCGGCGCGCCGGTGTCGAGGACCGGCACGCCGCGGGCGAGCCCGTCGGTCGTCGTCATCGCCACGGAGCGGACCCAGTTGTTGCCGAGGTGCTGCTGGACCTCGCACACGAGCGAGTCCTGGCCCTCGCGCTGGATCTCGACGGCGTTGAGGATCTTGGGCAGCTGGCCGGCGGGGAACTCGATGTCGACGACGGGTCCGGTGATCTGGATGACCCGGCCGGTCGCGTTGGTCGTGGCGATCGCCATGGTGTGGGTTGCCTCCTGCGTCCTGTGCGTCAGCGAGCGTTCGCGCCGGACGCGATCTCGATCATCTCGCGGGTGATGTTGGTTTGACGGACCTTGTTGTACGAGAGTGTCAGGTCGTCGATGAGGTCCTCGGCGTTCTCGGTCGCGTTCTTCATCGCGACCATCCGGCTGGACTCTTCGCTCGCCTTGCCCTCGAGGACGGCCTGGAACAGGCGCGTCGCCACGTAGCGCGGGACGAGGCGCTCCAGGACCGCGCCCGGGCTTGGCTCGAAGATGAACTGGTTGCCGGGGATGCCCTCCGTGTCCTCGGTCGCCCTCACGGGCAGCAGCTGGATCATCTCGGGGCGCTGGACGAGCGTCGACACGAAGCGGTTGTAGATGACGTCGACACGAGCGTAGGTGTTGGCGAGGAAATCGTCCGTGATCAGGCGAGCGAGGGGCAGCACGTCGGCGAAGGCGGGACGGTCGCCGAAGCCCGCGAAGTGCGCCTCGATCGGCACGCCCGCACGGCGCATCGCGTCGCGGCCCTTGCGCCCGACGGTCACGACCGCGAGGTCGCCCGACTGGCCGGTGATCTCGCGCGCGGCGAACCGGATCGTGTTCGTGTTGAGCGGGCCGGCCAGGCCGCGATCCGTGGTGACCAGCACGATCAGGCGCTTGCCGCCCTCCTCGCGCTCGGCCAGGAGCGGGTGGTCGTCGTCGCTCAGGACCGCCGCGAGGTCCGCGAGGACCTCGTCGAGCTTCTCGCTGTACGGCCGCGCCGCCAGCGTCGCGTCCTGGGCGCGCTTGAGCTTGGACGCTGCGACGAACTGCATCGCGCGCGTGATCTGCTTGATGTTCTTGACGGCACCGATGCGCCGCCGGATATCACGCTGGCTTGCCATCGCCTGTCGTTTCGGTCGGTGCGGCCTCGGCGGGCGCTTCCGGCGTCGCTGCGCCGGCCGCGTCGGCATTCTGGGCATCGTCCGCGGCGGGCGCTGCCGGCTCGGCCGGGCCTTCGCGGCCTCTTCGGCGCGCCGCTGCGGGCTGGCCACCGGCCGGTGAGGCGGAGATCGATGCCTCGGCCGGGGCCGAGGGCTTCTCGGCCTGCGGCTTGGTGGCGTCCATGCCGAAGTCGACGCGGAACTGTTCGATGGCCTCGTCGAGTGCGCCCCGGATCTCGTCGCTCAACGCCTGGCTCTCGCCGAGGTCCTTGAGGATGGCCGGCCGCTGGCTCTCGAGGAAGCGGTAGAACTGGGTCTCGAATTCCTTGACGCGCGGCGTCGGGACGTCGTCGAGCTTGCCGGTCGTGGCGACATACAGGATCGCGACCTGCTTCTCCACCGGCAACGGCTGGTACTGCGGCTGCTTCACGATCTCGCTGAGCTTCTCGCCGCGGGTCAGCTGGTCGCGGGTCGCCTTGTCCAGGTCGGACGCGAACTGCGCGAACGCGGCGAGCGCGCGGTACTGCGCCAGGTCCAGCTTCAAGGGCGCCGCGACGGACTTCATCGCCTTGGTCTGCGCCGCCGAGCCGACGCGCGACACCGAGATGCCGATGTTGAGCGCGGGCCGCTGGCCGGCGTTGAACAGGTCCGTCTCGAGGAAGATCTGGCCGTCGGTGATGGAGATGACGTTGGTCGGGATGTAGGCCGACACGTCACCGGCCTGCGTCTCGATGATCGGCAGGGCCGTCAGCGAACCGCCGCCGTTCTCGTCGTTGAGGCGCGCGGCGCGCTCGAGGAGACGGCTGTGGAGGTAGAACACGTCGCCCGGGTAGGCCTCGCGACCGGGCGGACGGCGCAGCAGCAGGGCCATCTCGCGGTAGGCCCAGGCGTGCTTGGAGAGGTCGTCGTAGACACACAACGCGTCCTTGACCAGCCCCTGCCCGGCGACTTCCACGCCGTTCTCCATGACCTCCTCGCCCATGGCGACGCCGCTGTACGGGGCGAGGTACTGGAGCGGGAGCGGGGTCGTCGGCGCCGGCCACGACGACGATCGTGTGGTCCATCGCCCCGTTCTCCTCGAGGATCGCGACGGTGTTCGCGACCGTGGACAGCTTCTGCCCGATCGCGACGTAGATGCACACGAGGCCCTTGCCCGTCTGGTTGATGATCGCGTCGATGGCGATGGCCGTCTTGCCCGTCTGGCGGTCGCCGATGATCAGCTCGCGCTGGCCGCGGCCGATCGGGATCAGCGCGTCGATGGCCTTGATGCCGGTCTGGACCGGCGTATCGACCGACTTGCGCACGATGACGCCGGGGGCGATGCGCTCGACCGGGCGGTTCTTGGTCGAGGCGATCGGGCCCTTGTCGTCGAGCGGGCGCCCGAGCGCGTCCACGACCCGCCCGAGCAGCGCCTGGCCGACGGGCACCTCCACGACGCGTCCCGTCGTCTTGACGGTGTCACCTTCCTTGATCGCCGAGGCGTCGCCGAGGATGACCGCGCCGACCGTCTCCTCCTCGAGGTTCAGGGCGAGGCCCATCACCCCGTTCGGGAACTCGAGCATCTCGGACGCGAGGGCGCCGTCGAGGCCGTAGATCTGGGCGATGCCGTCGCCCACCTCGACGACCGTCCCGACGTTGCGGGTCTCGACGCCGGAGTCGAAGGCGTCGATCGCGGACTTGATGATGCTGGTGATCTCGTCGGAACGAATGGCCATGGGTCTCAGATCTCCTAGAGGGCGCCCGAAACGAGGTGATTGCGCAGGCGCTCGAGGCGGCTTCGCACGCTTCCGTCGACCAGACGGTCGCCGAGCCGCACGACGAGACCGCCCAGCAGGCTGGGATCGACCTTGAGGTCGAGCTCGACGCGACGGTCAGTGGAACTCGCGAGTCGCTCCTTGAGCGCCGACACCTCGTCAGGCTCGAGTGGCAGGGTGCTGGTGACGGTGGCGCGGGCGATCCCCTGCCGCTCGTCGTCGAGACGGCGGAACTCGGCCGCGAGGCGCGGGAGCTCCTGGATCCGGCCGCGCCGGAGCATCAGGCCGATCAGGTTGAGGACCTTGGGCCCGACGATCGGCCCGAACGTCGCCTGCGCCGTGGCGATCCGGGTCTCGAGCGGGATCGCGGGGTTGGCGAGGGCACGACCGATCCGATCCTCCCCCACGATCGCGGCGGCCGTGTCCAGCTCGCCGCGCCAGGCGTCGATCGTGTCGTCACGCGTCGCCACCTCGAAGGCGGCTTCGGCGTAGCGGCGGGCGCCCGACTTGCGACGTGCCATCAGTTGTTCGACCCACCGGTCGGCGTGCTCCGCAGGAATTCATCGACGAGCCGGCGCTCGCGTTCGCTCGTCATCGTCTCGCCGACGACGCTACTGGCGGCCCGAAGGGCCAGGTCGGCGACCTCCGCCCGGACTTCCGTGATCGCCCGGACCTTCTCCGCCTCGATGTCGGCGGCCGCGCGGGCACGCAGTCGCTCGAGCTCCTCCTTCGTCGCGGCGATATCCGCGTCGCGCGACTCCTGCGCGACCTTCTGGGCGCGGGCCAGGATCTCGTTCGACTCCCGACGCGCCTCGGCCAGCGTCGCCACGCGCTCGGCCTCGGCGTTCTCGCGATCGCTCCGGGCCTGCTCGGCGTCCTTGAGGCCCTGCTCGATCCGCTCCTTGCGGTCCGTGAGCATCTTCGAGACGGGCTTGAAGGCGAACGTCCAGATGATCGCGAGGAACAGCAGGAAGTTGGCCGAGGCGATGATGACCTGGAACAGGTTCACCTGGAAGAGCGGCCCGGCACTTCCGCCTCGGTCGTCAGGCGGACGACCTCGCGCCCGATCTCGGACGTGACGGACAGGATGTCCACGATTGCCTACTCCGTGCCGGGACGACTACGCGGGCTGGATGAAGATCGCGAGCAGGCCGACGACGATCGCGAGGACGCCGAGGCCCTCGGCGAAGGCCGCGAGGATGATCGCGATGCCGCGGATCTGTCCGGCCGCGTCGGGGTTACGACCGATGGCCGTGGCCGACAGGCCGCCGAGGATGCCGATGCCGATGCCGGGGCCGAGCACCCCGAGAGCAGCGAGTCCGGCGCCGATGTACTCCATGTCGTTCAGTTCCTCCTACTCCCCGAGCGGGCCGCTCGGGTTCATTGGACCGTGGTTGGTTGCGCCGCGTCGGCGCGTCAGTGTGCGGGCTGAAGCCCGGATGGCTCCCGGCCATCGATGGCGTCGAGCGCTTCCTCTGCGACCTGGCCTTCCTCCTCGTGGTGACTCTCGATCGCGAGCACGATGAACATGAGGGTCAGGACGCTGAAGATGAGGGCCTGGATCGCGTTGAGCATCAATTCCAGTCCGATGAGTCCCACCGGGATGATCGCGACCGTGAGGGCGGTGATGACGCCGAGCGCGACCTCACCGCCATAGATGTTGCCGAACAACCGCATGGACAGTGTTACCGGCTTGACGAATTCGAGCATGAGCTCGATCAGGCCGACGAACATGGCGATGAACCCGGCGCCGATGCCGTGCTTGAACTCGTAGACCGGGAAGAACTTCCCGAGGTAGCCGCCGACACCGAGGTGCCGGAACCCCTCGATGTGGAAGATCAGGAAGCTGACGAGGGCCAGCCCGATCGTGATGTTCACGTCGCTCGAGGGCGCCCGCAGGAAATCGACCCGGCCGACGAACGGCACGAGGCCGACCCAGTTGCAGAACAGGATCAGCAGGAAGAACGCGGCGAAGATCGGGATGTACGGTCGGGCGGTAGGTCCGGCCAGGCCGATCCCGAAGTCGCTCAGGCCCTCATAGAACGCCTCGAACACGTTCTGCGCCCGCCCGGGCACGAGCTTCCCGCCGCGGGTCATGAGGATCGCCCCGACGAGGACGATCGCCATCACGATCCACATCGTGACGATCGTGTCGCTGATGCTGGGCGAGAACACGATGAGTCCCTCCGGCGGGTGTGGGCCGATCACCGTGTGGGGCGCCGGGAAATGCAGCGTGCTCTCGATGAAGCAGACCGGGAACGAACAGGCCTCGCCGGGGACGCCGCCCTTCGGGAACGGCGGGAACAGGATGAAGGCGAAGATGTCGACGACGATCACGGCGCCGATCAGGAGGAACCATCGGGAGGACAGCCCGCGGCCCGACTTCGCTTCGGGCGCCGGCGCCGTTCCGGACGGCTCCGCGACCGGGTCGGTCGCGGCCTGCTCGCTCGACACGCTGCCTCCACACACAGGAGCGCGGCCTGCCGCCGCGCTCGTTCCGTTGTCCCAGCCGCTTCGGCCGGCTATTCGATCGTCTTGAGGAACCTGCTGACCAGTCGGTAGATCATCAACGTCCCGGCTCCGGCGCCGATGAAGAAGCCGATGATCAGAAAGATCGGGAGGGTCCCGAGTTGCCCGTCGACCCAGTAGCCGGCGAGTACGCCGATCAGGGTCGTCACCAGGAGGCTGAGACCGATCTCCGAGAAGAGGGCGAGATAAGCCAACCCTCGGCCGGGCTCGATCATGGGCGACCTGTCAAGGCAGCGGAAGTGTAGCAGCTGCGCGCACGACGCCGCCACCGAAGGGCGGTCGTGATCGTGATGCTCAGGGCGCTGCCGACGGTGGCACGCTGGGCACGGGCGTGGGAGTCGGTGTTGGCTCGGGTGTAGGTTCGGGCGTGGGCTCAGGGGTCGGGGTGGGCGTCGCCTCGGGCGTCGGCGTCGGCGTCGGTTCGGGGGTGGCGGTCGGCTTCGGCGTCGCGGTCGGCCTGGCCGTCGGACGTGCCGTCGGACGAGGGGTGGAGCGTGCCGTTGGCCGGGGCGTGGCGGTCGGCGTCGGCGTGGGCTCGGGCGTGGGCGTCGGCGAGATCGTCGGGGACGCCGTGGCGGTCGCGGCGGCCGTCGGCTCGACGGTCGGGCTCGGGGAGGAGATCGGGGTCGACGGCGACACCGCGTCCACCGGGCTGGACGCCGCCGGCGTACCCGTGGCCGACAACACCCCGCCGGCGTCTCGCGGCCAGAACGCGAACGCGGCGACCATCACGACGACGAGGCCCGCCACCGCGACCACTCCCTCGCGCGGAACCGTCGAACGACGTGCCCAGATCGGAACCACCGGGCCTGCGGCGACCGGATGGGCCTGGCGATCTGGCAGGTCGCGAGGCGAGTGCGACGCCGCGGTACCGGCGACGACGAGCCGTGTCGGGGCCACGGCGGCCGGACCGGATGCGCCCGCCGCCCGGCGGTCCGCTTCGGCGAGGACGGCCAGGCGAGCACGCTCTGCGGCGCGCTCGGCCCTGGTCGAGGTCGGACGCCCCAGCGCCTTTCGGACCAGATACATCGCGATCGACGCATCGACGATGCCGGCCGCACCTTCGAGGACGTTGCGCCGATGGGCCTGGGACGTCGCATCCGTGCGGAGGTAGACGGCCAGCCCCGTTCCCACGGCCAGTGCCGCGATGAGCAGGACGATCGGCAGGTCCATGGTGGCGGCGATGCTAGCACCCGCCCCTTCGGCGAAAGGGTCCTCAGACCTCGTCGCGTTCGGGCGTCTCGTCCTCGCGTCTCGTCCGGCTCGGGCGTCTCGTCCGGCTCGGGCGTCTCGTACGCGGCGGCCTCGAGCTCTTCGGGACGGCGGAATGCGCCCCGTGTCGGAGCGAAGAGGATCAACCCCGACACGATGAACACGCCGAGGAACGCGTACAGCGTCGTGATCTCGGAGACGAGCAGCGCGAGCACGCCGAGCGCGGCGCAGATCCCGTAGATCACGAGGACCGTGTTGCGATGGGACAGGCCGAGGTCGAGCAGCCGGTGGTGGATGTGCGATCGATCCGGTGCGAACGGTGAGACGCCCCGGGTCACCCGCCCGACGATGATCCAGAACGTGTCGATGATCGGGACACCGAGCACGAGCAGCGCCACCGCCACCTTGGCCGAACCCAGGATCGACAGCACCGCGAGCGTGTAGCCCACGAACTGGACGCCGCTGGTGCCGCTGAAGATCTTGGCCGGGTGGAAGTTCCAGCGCAGGAACCCGGCCAGCGCGCCGGCCAGCGCGAAGCAGAGGACGGCGATGAGCGGCTGGCTGATCTTCGTCGTGAGGCTGATGAGCCCGAGCGTCACGCAGGCGATCAGCGCGACACCGGTCGACAGGCCATCGAGCCCATCGATCCAGTTGATGCTGTTGATCATGCCGACGATCCAGAAGACCGTGAATCCGACCGAGAACGGCTCGATGAACCGGATGGGCGCGTCGGCGAACGGGTTGTTGATCACGACGATCCCGATCCCGAGCGCGACCGCGAGAAGCGCCAGCCCGATCTGACCCGCGAGCTGCCAGCGAGCGCGGAGGTTGAACAGGTCGTCGATCGCGCCGAGCGCCGCGGCGGCCGCGCCACCCAGGAACAGCGCCAGGAAGTCGCCGGGCGCGAGGTTGAGCGGCGTCGGCACCCAGTCCGCCCCCTCGTTGAGGAGGACGAACCCGCCGGCAACGATCAGGAACGCGGCCGCGATCGCCAGGCCGCCGGCACGCGGGATTGGGCGCGTATTCACCCGGCGGGCGTTGGGACGGTCGACGATCCGGTGGCGCAGCACGACCCGCCGGATGAGCGGTGTCAGGATGGCCGCGAGGAGCGCGGCGACGACGAACACGGCCAGGATCGGACCGATGCTGGACCCGACCTCCTCGATGAATGTCACCGGCGCGTCGTCACGCGGCCGGCAGCCCCGGCACCGGGAAGCGGGCGACGATCTCGGCGACCTCGGCGGCCAGCCGCCGCTGGACGGCGTCGTCGTCGCGGGCGTTGATCGCTTCGATGATGATCCGCCCGACGGCACGCATCTCGTCCTCGCCGAAGCCACGCGACGTGGTGGCCGGCGTGCCCAGGCGGATGCCCGACGCCGTGTTGGGCGGCAGCGGATCGAACGGGATGCCGTTCTTGTTGACCGTGATCCCGATCTCGTCGAGCAGGTGCTCGGCTTCCTTTCCGGTCACGCCAAGGGGCGTCACGTCGACGAGCATCAGGTGGTTGTCGGTCCCGCCAGAGACGACCCGGGCACCCTGATCGGCGAGCGTCTGCGCCAGGACCGCGGCATTGGCGACCGTGCGCCGCTGGGCCTCGCGGAACGGCTCCTCGGCCGCCAGCTTGAACGCGACCGCCTTGCCGGCGATCACGTGCATCAACGGACCGCCCTGCACGCCAGGAAAGACCGTCTTGTCGACCGCCGCGCCGAGCGAGCCCTTGAGCGCCGGGAAATCGGCCGGATCGATGCCGTCGGGGAGCTCGTTGCGAGCGAAGATCAGACCGCCTCGCGGTCCGCGCAGGGTCTTGTGGGTCGTGGTCGTCACGATGTCGGCGTGCGGGAACGGGCTCGGGTGCACCCCGGCGGCGACCAGCCCCGCGATGTGGGCCATGTCGACGAACAGGAGCGCTCCGACGCCGTGGGCGATGGCGGCCATCCGCTCGAAATCCCACAGCCGCGGGTACGCGCTGGCGCCGGCCACGATGAGCTTCGGTCGATCCGCGCGCGCGCGTGGTCTCGAGCTCGTCGTAGTCGATCAGCTCGGTGTCCTGCCGAACCCCATACGCCGAGACCTCGTACAGCTTGCCGCTGAAGTTGAGGGCCATGCCGTGCGTCAGGTGACCGCCGTGGGCCAGGTTCATGCCCAGGATGCGATCACCGGGCCGCAGGACGCTGAAGTAGGCGGCCATGTTCGCCTGCGCCCCTGAGTGCGGCTGGACGTTCACGTGCTCGGATCCCGGGTAGAGCGCGAGCGCCCGCTCCTGCGCCAGCTGCTCGGCGACGTCGACGAACTCGCAGCCACCGTAATAGCGCTTCCCGGGCAGGCCTTCGGCGTACTTGTTGGTCAGCCAGCTGCCCTGGGCTTCCATCACGGCGGCGGAAACGTAGTTCTCGCTCGCGATGAGCTCGATGTTGTCGTGCTGGCGGCGGCGCTCGCCCTGCATCGCCTCCCACAGGACGGGATCGACGTCGGCGATCGACTCGAGCCCGAGGCCGCGCGTCTCGGAGATGGTCATGACTGCCGGCTCCTTCCTGCCCGGACACGCGCCCCGTCTCGACGCTCCCCCCGCCGGCACGCTCGCGGCCTATCTTCCCACGAACCGGTCACCCCACGGCGAGGTCGATGCCGGCGTCGGCGAGGACCGCGGCCACCGATTCGGGCGGGATCGCTCCGGCGCGGACGATCGTCGGCTGCGCACCCGAGCAATCGACGATGGTCGACGCGAGTCCGCCCTTGGCCGGGCCGCCATCGAGCACGAGGTCGATCCGCGTCGCCGAGCTGCGCGACGATGCCCGCCGCGTCGGTCGCCTCAGGGACGCCGGAGCGGTTCGCCGACGTCGTGGGCAGCGGCCCCACGCCGCGGGCGAGCGTTCGCGGGGCGTCGTGGTCGGGCACGCGCAGGCCGATCGTGGCGCTCCCGCCGGTCAGCACGGCCGGCCACGGAACGTCGGGGCGTTGCGGGACGATCAGGGTCAGGCCACCGGGCCAGAACGCGGCCGCCAGGACGGCTGCCCCCGGCGTGATGCGCCCGGCCCGGGCCGCCTGCGCCACGTCGTCGAGCAGCAGCATCACCGCCTTGTCCGGCGGACGTTCCTTGATGCGATAGAGCCGCTCGATCCCGCCCGGCGTGGCCAGGGACACGGCGATGCCATAGACCGTGTCGGTCGGAAGGGCGACGACGCCGCCTTCCCGCAGGACCCCCACAGCGACGGCCCGACCCTCCGCATCGTCCGCGATGACCCGCGCCGTCACGCGGACCGCCTCCGCCGCTCCTCGGCCTCGGCGGCCAGCCGATGCGATGCCGCGAGAACCTCCGCCGGGTTCGCGAGGACCAGCTGCTCGATGATCTGCGCCGCGCCTTCGTCCTCCAGCGGCGGGGCGACGTAGCGGGCCACCGCGCGCACCCCCTCGGGCGCCGTCGGCATCGCCGCGCCATGACCGACCTCCGCGAGCATCTCCAGGTCGTTCCATTGATCGCCGATCGCCAGCGTCGCCCCGAGCGGGATGCGCAATCGCCTCGCGAGCCAACGGACGGCGCGGCCCTTCGAGACGCCCGGCGCCACGAACTCCAGGAACCGCGGGTGCGAGATCGTGACGTCGGCCCGTCCGGCGAAGTGCTCGCGCGCCACCGGCGCGACCTCGATCGGGATCGGTGGCTCCCCGACGGCCAGGACCTTCGTGACCGGATGGTCGATCGCGGTCAGCAGGTCGGTCACGAGCTCGGCCTTCGCGCCCATGAACGCGGAGTAGTCGTCGGCGCGCGGGTCGTCCGCTCGGAGGATGAAGCGCTCGAGGTGGTTGACGTGCGGATCCATCCCATGGTCGCGTGTCCACGCGATGATCTCGCGGGCGATGTCGGGCTGGAGCGGCGTGTGCAGGAGCAGCTTGCCGAGCCGGCGCGATCCGGGGTCGGGCATCGCCCGGATCAGACCGCCCTGGTAGCCGACCAGCGGGCCGGTCAGGTCCAGCTCGCGCGCGAATCGCAGCGCCGACGACACCATCCGGCCGGTGATGAGCGAGACCGCGACGTCGCGCTGCATGGCCGCTCGGACCGCCGCCACCGTCCGCGGACCGATGTCGTGGTCGTCGCCGATCAGGGTCCCGTCGATGTCCAGGGCGATCAGGCGGATCGGGAACTCGGGAGCGGGCGACGTGACGAGCTCCGTCATGCCACCGGCCGGCGGAGCACCGCCGTGCGCGGCAGGCCGGCGAGGTCCGTCGCGACCTGGCAGGTCCAGCCCGGCAGTCGCTCGCCGGCCAGCGCCACGATCGCCTCCCCCTGGTCTGCGCCGATCTCCAGGAACGCGATTCCATCCCCAGCGAGGCCGTCGGGGAGCTCGTCCAGCAGCCGCGCGATCACCGCCAGCCCGTCGGGTCCGCCATCGAGCGCCTCGGCAGGCTCGAAGGTCGTTGGCGTCGGGAGCGAGGCCATCGCACCGGAGCGGACATACGGGAGGTTCGCCGCCACGACATCCCAGGACACAGGCGGCGATGACGGCGGCAGGAGGTCGGCGTTCTCGAACGTCACGCGATCGCCCACGGCGTGCCCGACGGCGTTCTCGCGCGCGAGATCGAGGGCGTCTGCGGACACATCGACGGCCGCGATCGCGACCTCGTCCGCGGGCACGCGCCGGGCGCGCAGGCCAACGGCCAGGGCGATCGCGATGGCGCCACTCCCCGTTCCGACGTCGACGACACGCAGGGGCTCCGTCGTCCCCGCCCCGGCCCGTGCCGTGAGCCGGGCCATGACCTCCGCCAGCACGAGGTCGACGACGTGCTCGGTCTCGGGTCGAGGGATGAGGGCCCGCTTGTCGACCGCCAGCGCGATGCCGTGGAACTCCTTGATCCCGCGGATGTAGGCGACCGGCTCCCCGTCGGCACGACGGGCAAGCGAGGCCCGGAACGCCGCCTCGGCGTCGGCTCCGACGGGCGCCTCACCGTTCGCCACGACGGCCGTCCGTTCGACGCCGATCGCGTGCGCCAGCAGCAGCTCGGTATCGAGTCGCGGCGTTTCGAAGCCGGCCGCTCGAAGGCGGTCGACCCCCTCGTCGAGCAGCGCGCGCGTCGTCGTCATCGCGGCGAAGCGATCAGAGCCGGATCGTGACGGCCAGGTCTCCGACCTTGCGCAGGACCTCCGCGCTGGTCGTGCCGCGCCAGCGGTGGAAGAGCAGGTCGACCGAGGCGTCGCCCACCCGCAGGTCCGTCAGCGTGACCTTGCCGATCCAGTCCGGCAGGTGCGGGTGGAACAGCTCGAGCTCACCGCGGTCGGCGTGGGCGCGCAGGCCGAGCATCGTCTGCAGGAACAGGAACGAGGCGCCGGCGGCCCAGGCCTGCGGAGAGCAGGCGACCGGATAGGGCACCGGCGTGTGCGAGTCCGTGTCGTCGAACCCGCAGAACAGCTCCGGCAGGCGGTAATCGGTGAACCGCTGGGCGGCTTCCATCATCTGGCCGGCCAGCCGGTTCGACGCATCGTCGAAGCCGTAGCGCTTGAACCCGGCGGCGATCAGTGACGTGTCGTGCGGCCACACCGTCCCGGTGTGATACCCGATCGGGTTGTAGCCGGGCTGCCCCGCTGCGAGGGTCCGGATCCCCCAGCCCGAGAACATCGATGGCCGCAGGAGCTGGTCGACGACGTCGCGCGCTCGATCGGGCGACACGATGCCGGACCATAGGCATTGCCCGGCATTGCTCGCGATCGCATCGAACTGGCGCTTGTCGCCGTCGAGCGCCATCGCGTAGTAGCGCTGGTCCTCGACCCAGAAGGCGGCCTCGAAACGGGTGGCCAGCGTGTCGGCCTCCGCGTCCAGCCGCGTCGCCAGGTCTGCCTCGCCCCGCACCCGAGCGAGGTCCGCCATCCGCCGCTTGGCATCGAAGACGTAGCCCTGGACCTCGGCCAGGGCGATCGGCGCCTCGGCCGCGGCACCCGTCCGGTCGCGGATGGCATCGCTGGAGTCCTTCCAGCCCTGGTTGAGGAGCCCTCGCTCCGAGCGCCGCGCGTACTCCACGAAGCCGTCCCCGTCCTGGTCGCCGTGCTTGTCGATCCACTCGAGTGCCGCGAGGGCGTTGGGCCACAAGCGGTCGACGAGCGCGCGGTCACCCGTCCAGTCGAACGTGGCACCCAGCAGGATCAGCCACAGCGGGGTCGAATCGACCGACCCGTAGTAGGGCGTATGCGGCAGTTCACCGGCCCGGGCCAGCTCGCCCGTCCGCAGCTCGTGGAGGATCTTGCCCGGCTCCGCGTCCCGCCAGGGATCGTCCTCGGTGGCCTGGTAGGCGGCCAGCACGCTCCAGGGTCTCCACGGCGATCTGCGGCCGGAACGCCAGCGACTGGAAGGCCGTGATCAGCGCATCGCGTCCGAACAGCGTGGTGAACCACGGCACGCCCGCGGCGATGTAACGCTCACCCGGGCCCGGCCCGTCGTTGACGAGCAGGCGCAGGTCCGACACGGATCGCTTGAGCACCAGATTGAAGAGCTCGTGGTCGCTATCGACCGATGTCGTGCCGCGCTCCCACGCGTGGTACGCGGCCGCTCCCTCGTCGCGCGAGACGCGCGGCGCCGACGGGAACAGGACGTCGAGCTCCCGGCGATCGGTCGCCTCATCGCGGTCCGACCCGGGGGCCTCGCGCTGCGAGGTCCAGACCGTCCAGCACACCTCGCGTGTTTCGTCGGGACCCATCGTCAGCGCCCAGTTCAGGCGGATCGCGGCGCCCGCGTTCCGGCCATCGGGCGCGACCTCGGCGACCAGGTCGATGGCCTGCACCGCCTCCGAAAGCTCGATATGGGTCAGGCACTGGACGCCATCCACCCCGTCGTAGCGGAAGGTGATCCGCCGGTCGGTGATGGCGATCGGCAGGAGCCGGCCGCGTTCGGTCCGCGGGAACCCCCGGACCTCGAAGATGTCGGCGCCGTCCATGCCCAGCTCGAGCTCGAGCGGGAGGCTGGCGGGCAGGGCCGCGTGGTTGACGATCCGCACCCGCTCCTCGTAGCCGTCCGCACCGATGAGCCGCTCGCGACCGATCCCGATCGTCCGCCCCACGAGCTCGTCGAGCGGATGGACCTTCGCGTCCGGGTTGCGGTCCGCGGATGGGTTCGTCATCTGGATGCTGCCGCGGTAGTTGCCCCCGACCGACGTCTGGAGCAGCACCGGCCGGACGCCTCCGACCCGCAGCACTGCGCACGACAGCGACCGGCTGTCTCCCTGGTACAGGCCAAGCCCGCGAGAATCCGGATGGATGTCGCCGAACGAATCCGTGAGGAGATAGCGGTTGCCGTGCTTGAGGACCTGGACGGATCCCAGGTCCGTGGCCCGCTCGATCGGGACGTCGCGCGCCGGCAGGAACCGGACGTCGGCGGCCTCAGGCGGCGTCATCGTTCCCCACCACCCCGGATAGCCGCTCGGCCTGGTCGACCATGATCAGCGCGTCGATGAGCTCGTCGAGATCACCTGCGAGCACGCCTGGCAGGTTGTGCACGGTCTTGCCGATGCGATGGTCCGTGACGCGATCCTGCGGGTAGTTGTACGTCCGGACCTTGTCGCTCCGATCACCGGCCCCGACCATCGATCGCCGGGCGGCCGAGTCGGCGGCTCGCTGCTTCTGGATCTCGAGATCGAACAGGCGCGAGCGCAGCACCGCGAGAGCCTTGGCCTTGTTCTTGTGCTGGCTCTTCTCGTCCTGGATCTCCACGACGAGCCCGCTCGGCAGGTGGGTGATGCGGACGGCCGAGTCGGTCGTGTTGACGGACTGACCACCCGGACCGGACGAACGCTTGACGTCGATCCGGAGGTCCTTCTCCTCGTCGATCTCGACCTCGACCTCGTCGGCTTCAGGCAGGACGACGACCGTGACGGTCGAGGTGTGGATGCGACCGCTCGACTCGGTCGCAGGGATGCGCTGCACGCGATGGACGCCGCCCTCGAACTTGAGGCGGCTGTAGGCGCCGTCGCCGCGGACCTGGACGATGGCCTCCTTGATCCCGTCGATGCCGGTCTCGTTCATGCTCATGATCTCCGGCTTGTACCGATGCCGGCCGGCATAGCGCGTATACATCCGGAGCAGCTCCGCCGCGAACAGCGCGGCCTCGTCGCCACCCGCCCCGGCCCGGATCTCCAGGATGACATCGCGGTCGTCGTTCGGGTCCCGCGGCAGGAGGAGCACCTTCAACTCCTCGATGAGGCGCGTCTGCTCGAGCTCCAGGCGATCGATCTCCTCGCGAGCCATGGCCCGCATCTCGTCGTCTCCGTCGCCCGCGTCGCCGAGCTCACGCACGCCGGCCAGCTCCGATCGGATCGCTTCGAGACGGCGGTAGGCCGCGACCGTTGGCTCGAGCCGGGCGAGCTCCTTGCCGAGCTTGCGGATCAGGTTCGGATCGGTGCTGGTCTCCGGCCGCGAGAGCTGGGCCTGGAGGTCGTCGTACTGGAGCGCGATCTCGGCCAGCGTGGCATCGAGATCGCTCATGACAGCGGTGGCGACTCGCCCGGCTTCGCGGTCCCGACTGCATCGGGTGATTCGGGCTCAGCCGCGGGCTTGCCCAGCTCCATCGGCGAACGGTCGAAATCGGTCGATCCGGCCGGGATCTCGTTGCCGTCGGCGACGAGCGCCTCCTCCATGGAAGCGATGGCGACCTCGATCATGTCGTCGGTCGGGCGCTTCGTCGTGATCATCTGGACGAGGATGCCGGGGTACATGATCACCTTGACGACCGGGTTGTGGCGGAACTTCGCGCCCAGCTTCAGGATCTCGTAGCCCACCCCGGCGAGGACCGGGATGAGCAGGATCCGGCTCGCGATCATGACGAGCGGCTCCTGCTTGCCGACGAGCGAGAACGTGAAGATCGACAGCAGGATCAGGATCACGAGGAACTCGGTGCCGCAGCGGTGGTGGGCGGTCGGGTACTTGCGGACCTCGTCCACGGTCAGCGGATCGCCGGCCTCGAGCGCGTGGATCGTCATGTGCTCGGCGCCGTGGTACTGGAAGACCCGGTGGATATCGGGCGCCCGCGACACCAGGGCCAGGTAACCCAGGAACAGCGCGACCTGGATGATGCCTTCGAGCGCGGGCTGCGCCCAGCCCTGGGTCGAGCCGGACGTCGCGACGCTCGAGATGAACAGCGGCAATAGCGTGAAGGCCGCGATGGCCGCCGCGAACGTGATCAGGAGCATGACGACGATCGAGCCCTTGCCGAGCTCGACCTCGTCCTCCTCGGCCTGCACGTTCGCGCTGCGGATCAGCCAGCGCGTCCCGATGACGAGGGTTTCGTACAGGAGGATCAGCCCCCGCACGAACGGCCATTTCGCGGCCGGGGATGCGTGGGGTCCCTTGTCGAGCCGCTCGGTGGCCGTGACGATGCGGCCGTCCGGATGACGCAGCGCGACGGCGATCGCGTCGCGCCCGCGCATGAGCACCCCTTCCATGAGGGCCTGGCCGCCATAGGCGTACCGAGGACGGCCGTCGGACGCGACCGGCGGGGCGGGGGTGGCAGACATCGCGGCAAGTCTACCGGCGATGGGGTAACCCGGAATCGCAACGGCCGGCCTTCGGGGGCCGGCCGTCTTGTGTAGTCGTGATCGACCGCCTAGCTGCGGGTCTGGCGCTCCAGGCGCTTCTGGAAGCGCTCGACCTGGCCGGCCGTGTCGATGATGTTCTGCGTGCCCGTGAAGAACGGGTGGCAGTTGCTGCACACGTCCACGCGCAACTCCGGTCGGGTGGACCCCACGGTCCACTCGGTGCCGCACGAGCCGCAATGGACCTTGGCTTCGTAATACTTGGGATGGATATCGGGCTTCACGGGTGGTTCTCTCCTCCGACGCCTTCCGTGCAGGGCCATCGCCCCGCCGGTGGTCGCCGGCTGTTCCGGGTGTGCTTGGCGACCTAGGCGGTCGTCGCGGCGGTATCGACCGCCTCGACCCGGATGCGCTTCTTGTCCTTGGTGGCGTGCTCGAACTTGACCTTGCCGGCCACGGTCGCGAACACGGTGTAATCGCGCCCGAGCCCGGTGCCAGGGCCGGCGAGGAACGTCATCCCGCGCTGGCGCACGATGATCGAGCCTGCCGGGACGAGCTGGCCGTCGCCGGCCTTCACGCCCAGGCGCTGGCCGGCGCTGTCACGGCCGTTCTTGACGCTGCCGCCCGCCTTCTTGTGTGCCATGGGTGCTACTCGTCCTTCTTGGTGGCGCGCTTCGGAGCGCTCTTCTTCGGCGCGGCCTTGGCCTCGTCGGCGTCGGCGGCCTTCGCCTTGGTGGTCGTCTTCTTCGTCGCCGACTTGGCCTCGGCCTTGGCCGGGGTCTTCTTCTCGGCCTTCGCTTCGGCCTTGGTGTCGGTCTTGGCGCTCGATGCCTTGGCGGTCGACTTCTTGGCCGGCTCCTTGGTCGCTGCGAGCTTGGCGGCAAGCTCGGCGTCCTTCGCAGCCTGGACCGAGGCGGCCTCCTCGAGACGCTGGCGCTCGGTCTTGGCGTCCGACTCCGCCTTGGCGGCCGACTTCGCGGCGCTCTTGCCGTTGAGCGTGATGTCGCTGATGCGCAGGATCGTCAGCTCCTGGCGGTGGCCCTTCTTGACCCGGGTGCGGGCCTTGGGGCGGTACTTGAACGAGATGAGCTTGGGCCCACGGTCGCGGCGGACGATCTCCGCGCTGACGGCGGCGCCATCGACGACCGGCTGGCCGATCGACGCATCGTCGCCATCGGCGATCAGCAGCACGCGATCGAGCGTGACGGTCTTGCCCGGCTCACCGTCGAGCAGCTCGACCTCGAGTTCGGTTCCGACCTCGACGCGGTACTGCTTTCCGCCGGTCTCGATGACTGCGTACATGGATCCTCAGGATGCTGGTGGCGGTGGCACGCGGCCACTGCACGACGGACAGGGAAAGACGCCTGGCCGAGCCAAGCGCGAACGAGAAGTGTACGACCGAACCCCGAACGGGTCAATCGAGCGTCGTGCGGTGGTTGGTCAGTTCGAATCGAGTTGAGTGAGCTGGGGAACACCACGGGCGAATGATCGCTCTACGAGGGAGTTGCGAATGGCGAATGTCGTGCGTTTGGCTCACGGCATAGGGCGGCTTCCGCAGCGGATCCTCGGGGCTGCAGGGTGGACACACATGGAGCCAACCGGGCTCGGAGCCGGACCCCTCCAGCCCAAGGATCCGGACGAAGCCGAAACTCGCGACCGGCAGGCGCGTGAGGTGTGGCGCAAGGCCGACGATGAGGAGCGCCCGTCCTCGAGCTGAGACACGACCCGCACGGGTCTCAGCCGAGGTCCTCGACGAGGACCAGGCGGTCGCGGACGATCGACGACGCTTCGAGGCTCTGGCCGATGCGGTCGGCAAGGGCCGCGACGACCTCCTCGGGTCGGCCGGTCCCGAGCTCGGGGTGGAATCGGGTCCGGGTCGTCGACGGTCACGGGCGGGCCGTCCTCGATCGCCACGTCGATCAGCAGCGGACGCAGGTCGTACTCGACGCTCTCGTCGCCCCGCGCACGGCTGCGTGGCAGAGTCGGGGCAGCGAGCAACTCCTCGGCGGCCGACGCGGAGGCGCTCGACCGGCACGGAACCTGTCCAGGACGACCCGGTAGTCGGCCGCGGCAACCCGGCCGGCGAGGGCTGGGCCCGGCCAGCCAGACGTCCTGCACGTCGACGAGACGCCACCCGGCCGGCACGTGCTCGGCCAGGGTCTCGCGCAGGCGCCAGGCGGGCCAGCGCTCGGTCAGGACGACGTCGATGAGCTCGGCGTCGGCGGCCATCCCGATGGGAAGCGGCGCCCCGAACGCGATCCGCGGCCGCGATCGCGCGCCCTCGGTCCAGGCCACCGGCAACCCGGCATCCGCGATCGCCGCGAACCAGCCATCGGTGACTTCCCGCTGCGGCTGCTCTGGCGCGGCTGCGGAACGCGCGACCACCAGGCGCCAGCGCTGGCGTGGCTCGGCCGTGCTCACGGGGCGCTCGGACACGTCTGGTAGTCTGCCCGACGATGGACGAGCGCGAACGGTCGCCCGCAGGCCGTGAGCCCGCCCCGACGGAAGCGACACCCGGTGCAGCGGGGGCGACGCAGGCAACGTCGGCGTCGACCGCCTGGGTCGCCACGCTCCCGCCACCACCATTCATCGACCCGGCCAGCAGCCCGACCGAGCCCCGATTCGCCGCGCTCTCGCCGCGCGTCACCGTCCTCATCGTCGCTGCCGTGGTCCTCGGCGTCGTGCTCTGGATGGCTCGCGACGCCGTGCGCCCCTTCGTGCTCGGCCTGTTGCTCGTCTACCTGCTCGAGCCGCCGGTGCGCTGGCTGGTCCGGCGAGGCATGCGTCGAACGCTCGCGATCCTGCTTGTCTACGTCGTCGCGATCGTCGCCATCGTCGAGATGATCAACCTCACCCTCACCCCCCTCGTGAACGAGCTCGTCCGGTTCGTCCAGGACTTCCCCGCCCTGACGGTGCAGCTCCAACTCCAGATCGAACGCCTGTCGGAGATCTACGCCCGGCTGCAACTGCCAGACGCGCTCCGCGATTACATCGACTCGGTGATCGCGGGCATCGCCCAGGGCGAGGGAGGTGCATCCGCGATCGACTTCGCGATCTTCCTCCCCGTCCTGACGGGTGCGGGCAGCTTCATCGGGGCGATCTTCGGCTACCTGCTGCTCCCGGTCTGGGTGTTCTACATCCTCAAGGACCGGAGCGTGCTGACCGGCCAGTTCGATCGAAGCCTGCCGGCGGCCTGGCGGTTCGACGTCTGGGCCGTCCTTCGCATCGCCCGGCGGGTCTTCGGCCAGTGGGTCCGGGCGCAACTCGTGCTCGGGATCACGGTCGGGGTGTTCACGTTCATCGGCCTGTCGGTGCTCAGCCAGGTGGTGGATCCCGTGTTCGGGCGGTACGCGATCCTGCTGTCGGTGACGGCCGGGATCCTCGAGCTGGTGCCGATCATCGGACCGATCATCTCGGCGATCCCGGCAGTCCTCCTCGCGGCGACCGCCGGTATCGAACCCGTCATCGCCGCACTCATCCTCTACACGCTCGTGCAGCAGATCGAGAACAACCTCCTCGTGCCCAAGATCCAGGGTGATGCGGTCGCCATGCATCCCGCGGCCGTGATGTTCGCGATCATCATCGGCGGGGCGCTGGCCGGCCTCCTGGGGGCGATCCTTGCCCTGCCGGTGACCGCCGCGGCGCGCGACGTCGTCCGCTACCTGTTCCGCCGTGCGAGCCCGGGCGACTCGACTGCCCTTGCCGACTCGATCGCGACCCTGGGACTGGAGACGCACCCGGGTGTCCCGACCGTCGCGGACAGCGCGAACTGAGAGCGCGCCGGCGTGAGCGGGTCGGATCCGTACAAGGTCCTCCAGGTCGATCCCGAGGCGGAGGATGAGGTGATCGCGGCCGCGTATCGACGCCTCGCCCGCAAATACCACCCGGACACGGCGACCGGGGCCGAGTCGAGCGGGCGGATGGAGGCGATCAACGCCGCGTGGGAGGTGCTCGGCGACCCGGGGCGGCGCGCCGCCCACGACCGGCAGCGTGCCCTCCAGGCGGCCGTATCGCGGAGCAGCGCGGGAGGCGCCGCGCGGCCGCCGGGGGTCCCGCCACGGCGCCGAATACTGCCCATGCCTCCGCCAGACCGGCGTCCGCGCCCGCGGGCGGGCCTCAACCCCGTACGCCGGAGCCCGAGACCGTCTCGCGCGACTGGTCGAGCGGCCGCTCGTCGGTCGGCGGTGGCTACGACCAGTCGATGCGCACGCCTGACCACATGGGCGCCGCCGGCCAGCCACCGGGCAACCCATCGGGCAGTGTCTTGAACTTCGGGCGCTACGACGGCTGGTCGCTCGGGGAGATCGCGCGTTCGGACCTCGAGTACCTCGAATGGCTCGACCGGATGCCGATCGGACGCCCATATCGCGATGAGATCGACGCGATCCTGCGGCAGACGGGCCGGCGGCGCTCGGCGGCGGCCGAAACGCGCGACCGGCGGGGGCTGTTCCGCCGACGGTGACTCCTTAGGCTTGAGGAAGCTCCGCAGCCGCATGCGCGTCCGTCTCAGCGGCGGCCCGCGGGATCACCCAGGCCAGCAGATATGGTGCTATCACCGTCGTGAGGACGACCGCGACGAGCACGGCGCTGAAAAGGCCGGCCGAGAGCAGACCCGCGGCGAAACCGAGGTTCGCCACGACGATGCCCACCTCGCCCCGAGGCACCATCCCGAACCCGACGGCCGCCGAGCCCCAGCGGCCGATGGACCGCGCCCCGATCAAGCCTCCCGCGGCTTTGGTGACTACGCCGGCGCCGGCCAGCACGATCGCGAGCACAGCGTTCGCGGGATCGAACAGGGCAGTCAGGTCCACCTGGGCGCCCGTGACCGCGAAGAAGAACGGGGTGAAGATCTGCCCGAGCGGCCGGATCTCGTGCTCCAGCTCGTCCTGCGCCTCGGTTTCCGCCACGATCAGGCCGGCCACGAACGCGCCGATGATGGCCGCCAGCCCGATGGCGGCCGACACGAGCGCCACCGCGAACATGAGGATGAACGCGGGGACCAGCGGCGTGTCCGCAAACAGCGGCCAGGTGAAAACCTCTCTCCGCAGCCCGCGCGCGCGCCGCGCGGCCGCGAACCCGAGCGCGACCAGTCCGATCGCAGCGACCGCCACGAGCAACGTCGATGCTGACACGTCGCCCTCCGCGGCACCCGAGACGAGGCCGATCAGGATGAGCGCGAGGATGTCATCGATCACGGCGGCGCCCAGCACGACCCGGGCGAAGGTCCTGTCGAGCACGCCCATTTCGGCAAGGACCCGGCTTGTGATCCCGATGCTGGTAGCGGCCAAGGCGAGGCCCACGAAGGCGGCCGTCGCGAGGGCCTCCCCGCCGATCAACATGATGGCGACACCGGCCCCGATCGGCAGGATCATCGCAACGATCGCGGTGAAGACCGCGGGCCTGCCGACGGCCAGCAGATCGTCGAGGCGCACTTCGAGGCCGACGGAGAACAGCAGGATGACCACACCGATCTCCGCGAGAACGAACGCCGTCTCCCCGGGGAGAACGAGACCGAAGGCGGCCGGACCCACCAGGAACCCACCGAGCAGCTCACCGATGACCGCGGGTTGACCCAGCCGCCTTGCCACCTCCTCGCCGACCTTGGCCCCCAGGAATAGCAAGAAGAGTCCAAGCATGATGTCGAGCGGTGCCCCGGCGGCGGACGGCGCGTGACCGCCGGGGACCTCGGGCAGAACGAGGGAGAACGCGAACGGCGGGCCCATCAGGCCAGGTAGCGGACGAACACGTACCCCGTCGAGATCACAAGCGAAACGAAGGTCACCGGGACGCCGTAGCGAAGGAACGCCCGGAATGTGATCGGGTGATCTGCCCGTCCGGCAAGGTTTGCGACAACCACGTTGGCGGACGCCCCGATGATCGTGGCGTTCCCGCCGAAGCAGGCTCCCAGCGCGAGGGCCCACCAAAGCGGTTCGATCGGGATGCCAGCTGCGCCGAGATCTTCCACGACCGGGATCATCGCGGCCGTGTACGGGATGTTGTCGATGATCGCCGAAGCGATCCCGCTCAGCCAGAGGAGAGCGATGGTCGTGACGGTTGGATCCCCACCCGTTGCCTCGAACAGGCCGTCGGCGACCGCGCCCACGATACCCACGTGGACGACAGCCTCGACGAGCATGAACAGTCCGACGAAGAAGAAGAGCGTCGCCCACTCGACCTCTTGGAGCACCTCCTCCACGTCCGACCGCGCGAGCAGCATCAGGGCCGCTGCACCGAGCAAGGCGATCGCGCCGGGCTCCAAACCGAGCGGCTTTGCGAGCAGGAAACCGACGACCGTGGCACCGATGACTCCGAGACTCACGCGCAGCAATCGCGGGTCGGTCAGGACCTCGCGTTCATCGAGAGCCAGGACACTATCGCGAGTCGCGGCATCGACATCGAGATCACGTCCGAAGAACCAGTACGTCATGGCCAAATATGCAGCGAACACCAGTACAGCCGCAGGTGCCATGTTGATCAGGAAATCGTCGAACCCGAGGTCGGCAGCGGAGCCGATGAGGATGTTTGGGGGATCGCCGATCAGTGTCGCGGCACCACCGATGTTGGAGGCCAGGATCTCGCTGATCAGGAACGGCAGCGGGGATACCCGCAGGACGTTTGCGATATACAGCGTGACCGGCGCCAGGAGCACCACCGTGGTGACATTGTCGAGAAAGGCCGACAGGAGCGCGGTGACGACGCTCAGGATGAGCAGCAGGCGATACGGCTCGCCGCGAGCCCACTTGACCGAGCGGATCGCCACCCACTGGAAGAAGCCCGTTTGTCGAAGGATTCCCGCGAGGATCATCATCCCGGCGAGCAGGAAGATGACGTTCAGGTCGATCGCGGCGAACGCTTCCTCCTGATCGACGATCCCGAGGATGACGACGAGCGAACCACCAAGCAACGCGGCCACGGTCTTGTCGACGCGGTCCGTCGCGATGAGCGCGTATGTGATGAGAAAGATGACGCCGGCGAGCGCGACCTCCACGCGTCCGCCTCAGTCCGCTGCGGGTGGGCTGGCCTCGACTGCCTCAAGGGCCTCGAGGTAGCGGATGCTCACCTCGAGAAGATCGAGATAGGCGGTCGGTCGGTCCGCATCGTCGACGACGTACAGACCCGAGAGATGCCTCGCGTGCATGAGTCGGAAGGCCTCGTCGACCGTCGCGGTTCCCTTGATGGAGGCTGGCGGCAGCATGACGTCGGCTACACGTCGCGCCCCGACCTCATGCCCGAACCGAGCCGCCTCGTCGAGATCGGCGAGTCCGGCCAGGAGGGTCTCGGGTGATACGCGGGCAACGACGGTCTCGGCGAGTCGAAGCGTGGGAAGAACCCCGACCAGCATGCCGCTCGAATCGACGACGCCGATGAGTCGCGTCTCCGGACGTGCTGCGGCCGTTCTCACGATCGACAGAGGATCGGCATCCTGATCGACGAGCAAGGGCTCGATCGGCAGGAGGGCGGCGCAGTCAGAAACCAGGGTCTGTCGAGCGAGGCGCGTCGCGTCACTCACGCTAAGCTCGACCACCTAACCGGGCGGCCCGCACTGTGGCGACCGTTGGCGCGCGGCGTCACCACTCCGCGCGCGTCTGGCGGATGTTGATGCTCTGCAGGATGCCCAGGCCGATCGCGATGCTCACGAGTGACGCGCCGCCGTGCGTGACGAACGGGAGCGGGATCCCCGTGATGGGCATGACCCCCATCACCATGCCGGCGTTCACGACCAGCTGGAACAGGATCATCGACGCGAACCCGGCCGCGAACAGCGTCCCGAACGGGTCGCGGGAACGCCAACCAGCCATCAGCACCCGCCACAGGAGCAGCGCGAACAGGATGAACAAGACCAGGCCGCCGATGAAGCCGAGCTCCTCGGCGAGCACCGAGAACACGAAGTCGGTGGTCTGCACGGGCAGGAAATCGCCCTGCGCCTGGGTGCCGTTCGTCAGGCCGCGCCCGAACATCCCGCCCGAGCCCACGGCGATCTGCGACTGATAGAGCTGATAGCCGGAGCCCGTGATGTCCGGAGTCGGGTTCAGGAACGACGACAGGCGCTCCTTCTGGTAATCGCGCAGGAGGTAGTTCCACGCGATCGGGACCATCGCGATGACCCCTGCGGCCAGCGCACCGAGCCACATGAGGCTCGCACCCGACATCCAGAGCATGCCGGCGAGGATCCCCGCGAAGACCAGCGAGGTGCCGAGGTCCGGCTGGAGCATGACGAGCGCCAACGGCGGTCCGACGAGCACGCAGGCCCCCAGGATGGCCCGCAGGGAATCGAGCTTCGCCTGGCGGCTTGCGAGGTATTGGGCGAGCACGATGATCATCAGGATCTTGGCGAGCTCGCTGAACTGGAACGTGAACGGGCCGAACGTGATCCAGCGGGCGGATCCGCCGACCCCGTCGCCGATCGCCAGCGTGAGCGCGAGCAGGCCCAGCTGCAGCGCGTAGACCGGCCAGGACAAGGTCTTGAACCAGCGGTAGTCGAACGCGGTGGCCAGGATGAAGGCGACGGCCGCGATCCCCGCCCACATGAGGCCACGCGTGAACGTCGTGCCCGCCTCGAGTGGACTGACGCCGTTCTCGACGCTGTTCGTATAGGCCATCACGAGCCCGACCGCCGCCAGCAGACCAGCGAACGTGGCCAGCTGGAGGTCGAACGCCCGCCACGCGGCACCGACCGATTTGGCTGCCCAATCGGTGACGCGGACCGGCTCGGCTCGGATGACGCCCATCAGTCGTTCTGGTAGAAGTTGCCGCGCTCCAGGAGCTCTGGCATGCGGTAGTCCTTCTTGATCCCGTAGTGCAGCTGGAGGAAGTACTTCACGATCTCGGTCGCCGCGTTGCCGACGGTCCGCGAGTCGTGGGCGAAGGCCATGACGACGAGCTGCGAATCGGCCTTGTCGAACGATCCCGTTCGCGCGTTCTTCGGCGTGAACCCCACGAAGAACGAGGAGTACGGCAGGCGGCCCCGCGCGTCGGGGGTGCCGAACTCGGCCGTCCCGGACTTGCCGGCCACCTTGATCGGGAGATCGACGAGGTTGTAGGTATGACGCAGCGTCACGGTCTCGCGGGCGGCGTTGCGCATGACCCGGAGCACGCTCGGCTTGACCTTCAGCTTGTGGAGGAGCTTCGGCTCGAACGGGCGGACGACGTCGCCATCGGGCCCGATGATCTCGCGCACGATCTGCGGCTGGTAGAGCTTTCCGCCATTGGCGAGCGCGGCGTACGCGTTGATGAGCTGCAGCGGTGTCACGGCGTCGTAGCCCTGACCGATGCCGGCCTGGTACGTCTCGCCCGGGAAGATCTCGGCGCCGAGCGCGTCCTGCTTCCAGGCGTTGGTCGGGACGATCCCGGCGACCTCGCTCGGAAGATCGACGCCGGTCGGCGCCCCGAAGCCGTATTGCTTCGCCCAATGGCCGAGCCGGTCGATCCCGAGCATGCCGGCGAGCTGGTAGAAGAACGTGTCGCTCGAGTGTCCGAATCCGCAGTAGATGTTGCAGGCTCCCCAGCCGCGCCGGTTCCACTCGTAGAACTTCGTGTCGCCGAGAGTCAGATACGGTCGGGTCATGACTCGTGTCGAGTCGCTGATCTTGCGATCGGCCAGGGCGCCGGTGCCGGCAACGAGCTTGTAGGTGGAGCCCGGTGCGTAATGGGCCTGGATCGCGTGGTTGAGCAGCGGCTTGTCCTTGTCCTTGAGCAACTTCGCGTAGTCGGTCGTGCTGATGCCCCGGGCGAACCGATTGTTGTCGTAGGTCGGCAGGCTCACCATCGCGAGGATCTCGCCGGTCTGGGGGTTCATCGCGATCACGACGCCGCGCGTCATCCCGATCTTCTTCATCGCCCACTTCAGGGCCTTCTCCGCGTTCCGCTGCGCCTTGGTGTCGATCGTCAGCGCGAGGGACGCGCCCGGCTCGGCGTCCTGGACCGTCTGGAGGGTCTGCGTGCGGCGGCCGGTGGCGTCGCGCGCCACGCTCTCGGAGCCGTACGTGCCGCGCAGCTCCGTCTCGTACTGGGCCTCGAGGCCGACCTTCCCGAGCAGGTCGTCGGGCTGGTAGCCCTTCGCGCGAAGGTCGGGCAGCTGCTCGGCTGACACGGGTCCCGGTGTATCCCAGCAGATGCGATGTCAACGCACCGTCGGTGTATTGGCGGCGAGCCTCGACGACGACCTCGACGCCAGGCAGCTGGTAGCCGGCTTCCGAGATCAGCTGTGCGGTCGATTGATCGACGTCCTGGGCCACGCGCACCAGATCGAACGCCGATCCAGGGTTCCCATCGATGGCGCCGTGGATCTCGGAGGCGTCCGTCCCAAGCAATGCGGCGAGTCGGGCCACGACGTCGTCACGCAGGGTGTTCGGGAGGTCGGCCGGGCGGACCTTGACCGCGAACGTCGGGACGTTGTCCACGAGCAGGCGCCCGTTGCGGTCGTAGATCAATCCTCTTGGCGCAGGGATCGGCTCGAGGACGGTGCGCTGGCGGGTGGAGATCGCCGCATATTCGGAGCCGTTCGCGATCTGGAGGTAGAAGAGACGGGCGGTCAACGCGCCTACCGCGAGCACGACCACGAGACCGAACACGATGAACCGGGAGAAGCGGCGGTCCGGAACGGTGCTGCGGTCGAGGTAGGTGTTCACCAGTCGACCCGTTCCTGTTCCATCCGCCGATCATGCACCGCGATCGTCAAGGGCCCGACGATGGCGGCAAGCACGGCGTCGTACACGGCACTGGGGAGCACGGTCCCGAACGGATCCGCGACGGGGAGCGGCGTGCCGAGCGCACTGAAGGTAACGAACAAGATCATCGAGTACCCGAGACTGAGAACGAACACGGCACCGATCGGGACGATCGGGCGCAATCGAGCGAACGAGCGCGCCAGGATCGACGCGCCACCGATACAGACCAGGAGCGCGAACGCGGTCGAGCCAAGTGGTCGTTGTGCCAGGACATCAAGAGCAAGGCCCCCCACGAAGGCCCAGACCAGCCCGGCTTCGACACCGACCGCGATCGCGAGGATCACGCCCAGGACGAGCACGGGGTGTGGCTGCGCATCTCCGATGCGGAGGTATGGAACGACGGACAATTCGATCAGGGCCGTCACCACCGCGCCGACCGCAGCGAGTAGCAGGGTCATGGACGGGTCGTGTTCCTCGGGCGAATCGGCCAGAAGGTTGCGCCCGCCTGCTCGGTACTGCTCTCGAACGACCGAATCGGCGGCAACGTCTCGGCGGAGTATCCCACGGACCGGTGCTTCGGGCAACGGTTCGATGGTCCGGCGGCCCATCGAGCCAGCCGTCCCATGCGGTGTTTCACGTGAAACAGCAAGGGGCTGGGTAAGTCGCAGCTACGGGCCTCGTGCGAACCTGTTCGCCCGCCCCGGACCGGAGGTCGATCGGCCAACGATGGTAGAATTCGTTCTCGTGAGAGCGCCCCGGGCAGGCCACTGAGTGGGCCAGACGATCGCCTGCGCGAATCAGAAAGGCGGCGTCGGCAAGACCACGACGGTAGTGAACCTCGCGAGCTACCTCGCGCTCCTTGGTGACCGCGTCCTGGTGATCGATCTCGACCCGCAGGGCAATGGCACCAGCGGACTCGGGGTGGACCGTTCGACGGTCGTGCGATCCGTCTACGACGCCATCGTCGACGACGTTCCACTCGAACAGCTCGTGGTCCAGGGAGCCGCCGAGGGGGTCGACATCGTCCCGTCCACCATCGCGCTCGCTGGCGCCGAACTGGAACTCGCCGGCGTGCCGGCGCGCGAGCGTCGCCTGCGGCGCCTCGTGGAGCCCCTGGCTCACGAATACGACGTCATCTTCATCGATTGCCCGCCGTCGCTCGGGCTCCTGACCGTGAATGCCCTGACAGCCGCCGACGCGGTGTTGATCCCGCTCCAATGTGAGTACTACGCACTCGAGGGCCTGACCCAGTTGCTTGCCACCATCGATCTTGTCCGAGACCACCTGAACCCGCACCTCGAGCTCGATGGCGTCGTGCTGACGATGTATGACGCCCGAACGAACCTGTCCGCCGACGTTGCCGCCGAGGCGCGACGGCACCTCGGACGGCTCCGTCTACGAAACGATCATCCCTCGCAGCGTTCGGCTGTCCGAGGCGCCGAGCCATGGCCTCCCCATCAGTCAGTACGCGCCGGAGTCGCGCGGCGCGGCGGCGTATCGCAGAGCTCGCACGGGAATTCCGCGCTCGTTCGGGTCGAGGGCTGCCACCGGCGGCGCCCCCGGAGGCTGAGGTCCGCACCGCAAGCATGGTGATGTCATGACGGTTCGCCCCGAACGCGTTCACGGCCTCGGCCGCGGCCTCTCGACGCTGATCCCGCAGCGGAGCCCCGGTCAGCCCGGACCCACCGACCTCGCGATCGACCGCATCCGCGCAAACCCCCACCAGCCCAGACGCCGCTTCGATGAGGCGGAGATGGCCACGCTCACGGAGAGCATCCGCGAGCACGGCGTCCTGCAGCCGATCCTCGTCACCGAAACGATCGATGGCTACCGACTCGTCGCCGGCGAGCGACGCCTGCGCGCGGCCGCAGCCGCGGGTCTCGAGCGCATCCCCGCCGTCGTCCGCCAACTGGACGACCAGGCGCAACTCGAGGTCGCGCTCATCGAGAACCTGCAGCGAGAGGACCTCGACGCGATCGAGGCGGCAACGGGATTCCGGCGCCTGATCGACGAATTCGGCTTCAGCCCCGAGCAGATCGCCGCACGGGTGGGCCGAGCCCGTTCCACCGTGGCCAACACGCTGCGGCTGCTGGAGCTCGCGCCGTCCGTTCAGGCCGCCGTCGGTGATCGCCGGATCACCGAGGGGCACGGTCGTGCCCTGGGCGGGCTGTCCGTCGATCATCAGGATCACGTGCTGGGCACGGTCATCGAACAGGACCTGTCGGTCCGCCAGACGGAGGAGCTGGTTCGGCGCCTGCGCGAGCCGCGTCCGGTCGCACCAGACACCCCCGCCGAGGCCACCTCGCGGACGGATCCGGATCTGGAGCGGGTCGAAGAGGATCTGCGCCGCGCCCTCGGGACCAAGGTCAGCCTGGCCCGCTCGCGGCGAGGCGGCCGCATCGTGATCGAGTACTACAACGACGAGGATCTCGGGCGCCTGTATGACCGCCTGACCGGAGGGAACGCGTGACCGACAACGCCATCACGAAGACCGCGAGCGGGTCGAACGGACGCCCCAAGCGTGGGCGTGCCGGCGGCACCGACTACACCGCGGCCAGCATCCAGGTCCTCGAGGGCCTCGAGGCGGTCCGACGCCGCCCGGGCATGTACATCGGCTCGACCGATGAGAAGGGCCTGCATCACCTCGTCTGGGAGGTCGTCGACAACTCGATCGACGAGGCGATGGCGGGTCACGCGACGACGATCCACGTCACGATCAAGGCCGATGGGACCGTGATCGTGCGCGACGACGGCCGCGGCGTGCCCGTCGGCAAGCACTCGACGGGCAAGGACGCCATGGAAGTCGTCCATACCGTCCTCCACGCCGGCGGCAAGTTCGGCGGCGGCGGCTACAAGGTCTCGGGCGGGCTCCACGGCGTCGGCGTGAGCGTCGTGAACGCGCTGTCCTCCTGGATGCGGGTCGAGTCGGCTCGCGACGGCAGCATCTGGTCGCAGGAGTACGAGCGTGGCAAGCCGCGCGGCAAGGTCAAGAAGGAGGGCCCGCAGGGGACGCGCAAGGGCACCCTGACGAGCTTCCGGGCGGACTCGGAGATGTTCGAGACCGTCGAGTACTCGTTCGAGACGATCAGCCAGCGCCTGCGCGAGTCCGCGTACCTCACGAAGGGCGTCTGGATCACGCTGATCGACGAGCGGGTCGACCGCGAGCGGTCCTTCTACTTCGAAGGCGGCCTGCAGTCGTTCGTCCGCCACCTGAACCGCAACAAGGAAGCCCTCCACAGCCGCCCGATCTATGTCGAGCGGCGGGAAGGCACCACGGCCGTCGAGGTCGCCCTCCAGTACAACGACACGTACACCGAGAACGTCCTCGCCTTTGCCAACAACATCAACACGCCCGACGGCGGCAGCCACGTGACGGGCTTCCGGGCGGCGCTGACGAGCTCGCTGAACGACTGGGCCCGCCGCGCGGGCGTCCTCAAGGACAACGACACCAACCTCTCCGGTGATGACGTCCGGGAAGGCCTGACGGCCGTGATCAGCGTCAAGCTGACCGATCCGCAGTTCGAGGGCCAGACCAAGGCGAAGCTCGGCAACCCGGAGGTCAAGGGCCAGGTCCAGACGGCCGTCGCCGACAGCCTCGGCCAGTACCTCGATGAGAACCCCGCCGACGGTCGCCGCATCATCGAGAAATGCCTGACGGCGGCCCGCGCCCGCGAGGCCGCCCGCAAGGCGCGCGATCTCGTGATCCGCAAGGGCGCCCTCGACGGCATGTCCCTGCCCGGCAAGCTGGCCGACTGCCAGGAACGGGACCCGGCCCGCAGCGAGCTGTACATCGTCGAGGGCGACTCGGCCGGAGGCTCGGCCAAGCAGGGCCGCGACCGCCGCTTCCAGGCCGTCCTGCCCCTGCGCGGCAAGCTCCTGAACGTCGAGAAGGCGCGTCTCGACAAGATCCTCTCGAGCGAGAACGTGCGACCGCTGATCATCGCGCTCGGGGCCGGCATCGGCGAGAGCTTCGACATGTCGAAGCTGCGCTACCACCGGATCATCATCATGACCGACGCCGACGTCGACGGAGCGCACATCCGGACGTTGCTGCTCACGTTCTTCTACCGGCATATGCCCGAAGTCGTGGACGCCGGCTACCTGTACATCGCCCAGCCACCCCTGTACCGCGTCAGCACGGGCAAGGTCACGCGCTATGCGCAGAGCGAGCAGGAACGCGAACGGATCATCAAGGAGTTCAACGTCAAGAACCTGTCCGTGCAGCGGTTCAAGGGCCTCGGCGAGATGAACGCCGACCAGCTCTGGGAGACGACGATGAACCCGGAGTCGCGCACCCTCCTGCGGGTCGATTCGGAGAATGCCGCGCTCGCCGACGAGATCTTCACGATGCTGATGGGCGAGAAGGTCGCGCCGCGCAAGGGCTTCATCATGGCCGAGGCTCGGAAGGTGCAGAACCTTGACGTCTGAGGCCGGGACGCGCGTCGTGGACGTGCCTGGGGTCCCGCGCTTCGAGGTCCGCCCGCACCACTGCTTCGCGTGCGGCAGCCTGAACACGAGCGGCATGGGCCTCGTGCTCCACGTCGAGCCTCGGCGCTGCTGGACGGAGCTCACCCTCGAGCAGCGCTTCGAAGGCTGGGATGGCATCGCCCACGGCGGGATCCTGTGCACGATCCTCGACGAGGTGATGGCCTGGTCGCTGGTAGGGGAGGACAACTGGGGCCTGACCGCACGGATCAACGTCGAATTCAAGAAGCCCGTGGAGATCGGCGAGCCGATCCGCGCGGAGGGGTGGATAACGAACTCCCGCCGCCGGATCGTCGATACCGCCGCCCACATCGTCGACCCGCGGACGGACCGTGCCTTCGCGACGGCCACCGGCGTCTACGTGGCCGCCGATGAGGCCCGCAAGCTCGAGCTTCGCCAGCGCTACGGCTACGTCCCCCTGACGAGCAACGACCTGGCCGCGACGCCTCGATGAGCACCGCCATGGCCTCCCCAAGCCCGACCACCCAGCGCGCGGTCGCCTTCGTGTCCGCCCGCAAGCCGGCGGCCGAAGAGCTCGGGAGCTCCCTCGCAGATCACGTCGGCGACCCGGACGCGTTCGCGACAGCCCTTCGCCGCGGACTCGAGCGCCTCGCGGACCCGGAATACCAGGACGGGATGCGGTCCGTCGTGCCCGGGATCGGCCCCGTCCACGGTGTCCGGCGACCGCTCCTGGCCGCCGTGAGCCGCGGGTTCAGGCACGCGACCCGTGGCGAGCGGGCCACGCAGCTGCTGTTCATCGCGGACCGGCTGTTCCGCGAACCTCATCTCGAGGCGCGCTGGTTCGCCTTCGGGCTGCTCGAGCGGACCCTCGCCGCCGACCCGGAGCGCACCTGGCAGCTCCTCCGGCGGGCGGCCCGTGAGGCGGGCGATTGGGCCACCGTGGACGACCTCGCCCACCCGTATGGGATCGGGATCGCCGCCGAGCCGTACCGCTGGGCTGAGCTCGAACAGCTCGTGTACTCCCCGTCGCGCTGGGAGCGGCGGCTCATCGCGTCCACGATCGCGACGATGACCCATGGCAACCGGCGCACCGGCCGCGATCCGGACCTCGTTCCGACCGCGCTCGGTCTCCTGGACCAGCTGATGGGCGACGCGGAGCCCGACGTCCAGAAGGCCCTCGCGTGGGCGTATCGCTCGCTGGCGCAGCGCGACCCCGAAGCGACGACGGCAGCGCTCCACCGTCAGGCCGATCTCGCCGCCGAAGGCGCGGACGGCAACCGCGCGTGGGTCGTTCGCGACAGCCTCACCAAGCTCGCCCCCAGCGACGCCGACGAGCTGCGCGCCCGGCTCGCCGGGATCCGCCGGCGCGCCGGTGCTCCATCGACCTCGGCGGCGGCCACGACGGCCGCCCGCTTCGGAACGCTGCCGGACCCAATCAATCACCCCGAACCACCGCTGACCTAGGCAGGAGTAGCACACCGTGACCGACGACCTGGGAGACGTCCGCGCCATCCGCATCGAGGACGAGATGCGCGTCTCGTACCTCGACTACGCGATGAGCGTCATCGTCGCCCGCGCCCTGCCGGACGTGCGCGACGGGCTCAAGCCGGTGCATCGCCGGGTCCTCTACTCGATGGGCGAGATGGGCCTCTCGGCCACGAGCTCCTATCCGCAAGTGCGCCGCGATCGTCGGCGAGGTGATGGGCAAGTACCACCCGCACGGCGACCAGTCCATCTACGACGCGCTGGTGCGGCTCGCCCAGGACTTCTCGATGCGCTACCCGCTGGTCGACGGCCAGGGCAACTTCGGCTCGGTGGATGGCGATCAGGCGGCCGCCATGCGCTACACGGAGGCGCGCCTCACCGGGATCGCCTCCGAGCTGCTCGCCGACATCGACAAGGAGACCGTCGACTTCGTCGACAACTACGACGGGACCCAGAAGCAGCCCGAGGTCCTCCCGGCCAAGCTCCCGAACCTGCTCATCAACGGCAGCTCGGGCATCGCCGTCGGGATGGCGACGAACATCCCGCCGCATCACCTCGGTGAGATCGTCGATGCCACGGTCGCGTTGATCGACGATCCCGAGCTGACCTCGGACGACCTGTGCAAGCACGTGACCGGCCCGGACTTCCCGACGGGCGGAACGATCTTCCGCTTCGAGAAGCAGCGCAACGCGCTCACCGGGGAGTGGGAGACCGTCGACGCGATCCGCCAGATGTACGCCCACGGCCGCGGCCGGGTCGTCATGCGCGCCCAGGTCGTGTTCGAGGAGGTCCGCGACGACCGCACCGCCATCATCGTCAACGAGCTCCCGTACCAGGTGAACAAGGCGGCCCTGCTCGAGAAGATGGCCGATCTGGTCAAGGAGAAGCGGATCGACGGCATCAGCGACCTGCGCGACGAGTCCGATCGCGACGGGATGCGCATCTACATCGAGATCAAGCGGGACTTCAACCCGCACAAGGTCCTCAACAACCTGTTCAAGCACACCCCGATGCAGCTCGCGTTCAACATGAACATGCTGGCGCTCGTCGACGGGCAGCCGCAGACCCTGCCGCTCCGCAGCGTGCTGGTCCATTACCTCGACCACCGGCGCGAGATCATCCGGCGCCGGACCGAGTTCGACCTCGGCAAGGCCCAGGCGCGGGCGCACATCCTCGAGGGCCTCAAGATCGCCCTCGACCACCTCGACGCGGTCATCAAGACGATCCGCGAGTCGGCCGACGTCGATGTCGCGCGGGCGAACCTCATGAAGCGGTTCGACCTGTCCGAGCTCCAGGCCCAGGCGATCCTCGACATGCGGCTGGCCCGCCTGGCCGCGCTCGAGCGCAAGAAGATCGAGGACGAGTACCTCTCGGTCATCCAGCTCATCGCCGAGCTCGAGGACATCCTGGCCAACCCGGCCCGGGTCCTGGGCATCATCCGCGACGAGCTCATCGAGCTGAAGCGCAAGTACGCGGGCGAGCGGCGGACGAAGGTCGCGGACGACGCGAGCCGCGAGATGACCGACGAGGACCTCATCGCCGACGAGGACGTGGTCGTCACGATCTCCGGCCGTGGCTACATCAAGCGCCAGCCGGTCGACACGTACCGCCGCCAGCACCGCGGCGGCAAGGGCATCATCGGGCACGTCACCCGCGAGGAGGACGCGGTCGAGCACCTGCTCGTCGCGAACACCCACGACTGGGCGCTGTTCTTCACGAACCGCGGGCGCGTCTTCAGCGCCAAGGTCCATGCCATCCCGGATGCGAGTCGCCAGGCCAAGGGCATGGCCATCATCAACCTGCCCGGCGTGCAAGTGGAGTCGGGCGAGGTACCGGTCGCGACCATCGTCCTCAAGGACTTCGAGCCCGGCAAGTTCCTGGTCATGGCGACCCGCCGCGGCCACATCAAGAAGACCCCGCTCGAACAGTTCGAACGGGTCCGCGCGACCGGCATCCGGGCGATCACGATCCACCCGAATGACGAGCTCGCGTGGGTCGACGTCTCCGGCGGGGGGGACGACATCATCATCGCCACGGCCCAGGGCATGCTCGCCCGGTTCGAGGAGAACGAAGTGCGCCCGATGGGGCGCGACGCGGCCGGGGTCATCGGCATCCGACTCCTCAAGCGCGAGGGGGACACGGTCGTCGCGATGAGCGTGGTGGAGCCCGATGCCGACCTGCTCGTCCTCACCGCGACGGGCTACGGCAAGCGGGTCGGGATCGGCGAGTTCCGGCGCAAGCACCGCGGCGGGCAGGGCGTCCGTCTGATCGCCCTGGAGGGCAACAAGACCGGTCTCGTCGCTGCCGTCCAGCAGGTGACGGAGGATGACGAGGAGCTCGTCCTGATCTCGCAGGGTGGACAGGTCATCCGAACCGAGACGAACACGATCAACCGCTATTCCCCAGGTGCCCGCGGCGTCATCGTCATGCGCCTGGCCGAGGGCGACCAGGTCGCGGCGATCGCGGCCTTCCGGCCCGGACTTGCGGAGCGCGACGGCATCGGCGACGATGGCGCCCCCGAACCGGGCGGCCCAGGTCAGGCCGGTCCGAGCGGGACGTGAGCTGATGACGGTCTTCGGCCAACGGGAGGCGGCGCCCTTGTACGCGGACCAGTTCGAGATCTACCACGGGAACGCCAACCCCGATCTCGCGCACAAGATCGCCCGCTATCTCGGCACGGAACCGGGCAAGGCCGAGGTGTTCCAGTTCGCGAACGAGAACATCTTCGTCAAGATCCTGGACAACGTGCGCGAGAAGGACGTCTTCATCGTCCAGCCGACCTCGCACCCGGTCAACCAGTCGATCATGGAGCTCCTGATCATGATCGACGCCTTCAAGCGGGCGTCGGCCGGCCGGATCACGGCGGTCATCCCCTTCTACGCGTACGGTCGATCGGACAAGAAGGACCAGCCGCGCGTGCCGATCACGGCGCGGCTCATCGCGGACATGATCACCGTGGCGGGCGCGGACCGGGTCCTCTCGATGGACCTCCACCAGGGCCAGATCCAGGGCTTCTTCAACATCCCGGTCGATGAGCTGACGGCCGTCCACATGCTGTCGCGCTACTTCATCGACAAGCACCTCGACGACCTGGTGGTCGTGACGGACCTCGGGTTCGCGAAACGCGCTCGCGCCTTCGCCGAGCTGCTGGATGCACCGCTCGCGATCATCGAGAAGCGCCGCGTCGGCAACCTCGATCGAGCGGAGCTGATGAACGTCATCGGCGAGGTCCGCGGCAAGCGCGTGGTCATCGTGGACGACGAGATCGACACGGCCGGCACGCTCGTCGAGATCGTCCGCGCGCTCGAACGCGAGGGCGTGACCGAGATGTACGCGTGCGCGACCCACGGCGTCATGAGCGATCCCGCGATCGAGCGCATCCGCGAGAGCTCGGTGCGCGAGGTGGTGATCACGGACTCCGTGCCGCTTGCGCCGTCGAAGCGCATCCCGAAGCTGACCGTCCTGTCCGTCGCGCCGCTCATCGGCGAGGCGATCAAGCGCATCCACCGCGGCGAGTCGGTCGGCGCCCTGTTCTCGAGCGAGGTCTCGTTCACCCAGGAGATGCTCCTCTGGGACGAGGGCGGCGACCTGCCTCCCGGAGCCGGGAGCGAACCGGCACCCGACGACGGGGAGCCTTCAAGAGCGGCCCTGGCCGCCGGCGTCCCCGCGAGCGAGCGATGAGCCTGCAGCTGCACCGACCCGACGGCGAGGGCGGCCTCGAGCCGAGCCCGGTCGGCGAGCGGGACTGGCAGGACCAGCTGCGGTCGCCGCGCTGGGGCGTGGGCCTCCGCCGCAAGCGGCTGCCCGACCTGAAGAACCCGGAGATGAACCCGACGTCCGCGTTCATGTCCGTCCTGTTCTGGCTCGGGCTCGGGGCGCTGACGTTCCTGATCCTGGTCGTGGGGTACGGGACCGGTTTCTGGGGCTAGCCCGAACGAGGGGCTTCGGGCGGTCTGACCGTATACTCACCGTTCCATGCGATTCCTTTCCCGTTTCGTCGACTCGAACGACCGCGAGGTCCGACGGATCCTTCCCCTGGTCGAGGAGGCGAACGCGCTCGAAGCCGAATTCGAGGCGCTGACCCCCGAGCAGATCCGTGCGCAGATCGACGAGATCCGCGAGGAGATCCACGCGCAGGCGCAGCCGGACGAGCCGTCCGAGGACGAGCTGCACCACGAGGACCTCGAGCGCCGCCGCGAGCTGCGCAAGGAGCGCCGCAAGCGCGAGAACGAGCGCCTCCAGAAGGCCCTCGACGACGTCATGCCCGAAGTCTTCGCGATGACCCGCGAGGCCATGAAGCGGACGCTCGGGATGCGCCACTTCGACGTCCAGCTCATCGGTGGCGCCGTGCTCCACGAGGGCCGGATCGCGGAGATGCGCACCGGCGAGGGCAAGACGCTCGTGGCCCCGCTGGCCGCGATCCTCAACTCGCTTTCCGGCCGGGGCGTCCACGTCGTGACCGTCAACGACTACCTCGCCCGGCGCGACCCGCAGTGGATGGGCCCGATCTTCCATTTCCTCGGCGTCAGCGTCGGGATGATCACCCACGACGCGTCCTACGTCTTCGAGCCGGACTTCCCCACGACCGACGAGCGACTGATCGACCTGCGGCCGGTGACCCGGCGCGAGGCCTACGCCGCCGACGTGACATACGGCACGAACAACGAGTTCGGCTTCGACTACCTCCGCGACAACATGGTCATCGAGCTCGAGGAGCGGGTCCAGCGCGAGCGCAGCTTCGCGATCGTCGACGAGGTCGACAACATCCTCATCGACGAGGCGCGCACGCCCCTGATCATCTCGGGCCAGGCCGAGGAGTCCGCCGACCTGTACTTCACGTTCGCCCGCCTGGTGCCGCGCCTCAAGGAGCGCCCCGAGGGCGCCGAGGAGGGCGGCGACTACTTCATCGACCTCAAGGATCGGGCCGTGAGCCCGTCCGAAGAGGGCGTCGACAAGATGGAGAAGCTCCTCGGCATCGAGAACCTGTACGACACCGACCCGCGGATGGCTCGTCACTTCGAGCAGGCGCTGCGCGCCCACGCGCTGTACAAGCGCGACCGCGACTACATCGTCAAGGACGGCGAGATCGTCATCGTCGACGAGTTCACCGGCCGCCAGATGCCCGGACGGCGCTGGAGCGAGGGCCTCCACCAGGCGATCGAGGCGAAGGAGGGCCTGCGCGTCCAGCGCGAGACGGTCACGCTCGCCACGGTCACGTTCCAGAACTACTTCCGCCTGTACGACAAGCTGTCCGGGATGACCGGCACCGCGATGACCGAGGCCGAGGAGTTCCACAAGATCTACAACCTCGAGGTCGTGGCGATCCCGACCCATCGCGACATGATCCGGGTCGACAACGCGGATCTCGTCTACCGCGACGAGAAGGCCAAGTTCAACGCCTTGATCGACGAGATCGTCGAGCTCCAGGAGGCCGGCCGGCCCGTGCTCGTCGGCACGGTCAGCGTCGAGAAGTCCGAGATCCTCTCGACGATGCTCAAGCGCCGCGGGATCAAGCACGAGACCCTGAACGCCAAGTTCCACGAGAAGGAGTCCGGCATCGTCGCCCAGGCCGGGCGTTCCGGTGCCGTGACGATCGCGACGAACATGGCCGGCCGCGGCACCGACATCCTGCTCGGCGGCAACCCCGCGGGCCTCGCGTCCGAGGCGCTCCACAAGCAGGGCCTGAACCCGGCCGAGGTGGACAAGGACACGTACGCGGCGGCACTGGCCGAGGCCAAGGCGCTGACCGAGGAGGACCACGTCCGGGTCGTCGAGGCCGGCGGCCTTCACATCATCGGCACGGAGCGCCACGACTCCCGCCGGATCGACAACCAGCTGCGCGGTCGCGCCGGCCGCCAGGGCGATCCCGGCTCGTCGCGCTTCTACCTCTCGCTCGACGACGACCTCATGAAGCGCTTCGCCTCCGATCGCGTCACGGGCCTGATGGAACGGCTCGGGCTCGACGAGGACGTCGCCATCGAATCGAAGATGGTGTCGCGCACGATCGAGAGCGCCCAGTCGCGGGTCGAGGGCTTCAACTTCGACATCCGCAAGCGCGTCGTCGAGTTCGACGACGTCATCAACAAGCAGCGCGAGACGATCTACGCCGAACGCGACAAGGTCCTCCACAACGAGGACCTGACGGACACCGTCCGCAGGTTCCTCGACGACGAGATCGACGTCGTCGTCGATCAGCATCTCTCCGGCGAGGACCCCGAGGCGTGGAACCTGGACGCGCTCAGCGCGGCCCTCGCGGCGATGGGCCTGGGCGGCGAGGAGACGTCCGCCGACACGCTCTGGGACATCGGCGGGCGTGAGGCGATCGCGGAGCACCTTCGCGAGGTCGCCGACGCGAAGCTCGACGCGCGCGAGGCCGAGGTCGGCGAGGCGGACTGGGCGCAGGTCGAGCGGATCGTCCTGGTTCGCACCATCGACTCGCTCTGGGTCGAGCACCTGACCGAGCTCGACGACATGCGGCGCGGCATCGGCCTGCGCGGCTACGCCCAGCAGGATCCGCTCAACGAGTTCCGGCGCGAGGCCTTCCGGATGTACGAGGAGTTCCGCGACCTCATCCGCCACGGCGTCGCGTCATCGATCTTCCGGGTCACGGTCCAGCGCCAGCCGCCGTCGGGCGGGGACGCGGCGCTCGCCCAGAACCTCACCCGCGGCGTGGCGGCGATGCGTGGCTCGGGCAACGGCGCCGGCGCAGGCGCGGGCGATGGCGCGGCGGCCGCTCAGCCGGTGGCAGCGAAGGCGGCGGGCTCGGCGGTACTGCGTGGCGCGGTCCCGGCCGGGCCGTCAGCCCGCAACATCACCGCATCCCTTGGCGGTGAACCCATCGCGGACGGTTCCGGCGGCACCCCGGGTGCGACCGTCGCCGGCGTGGCTGGCGGGGCGCCGTCGATCCGGCCGCACCCAAACCCGGCTTCACCCCGACCGGCGCCCGGATCGGCCGCAACGACCCGTGCTGGTGCGGGTCCGGCGCCAAGTACAAGAAGTGCCACGGCCGCTGAGCGCCGGCGGATCGACACGGGGTCTTGTTCGCATCGTCGTGATCGGGGTCGTCGCCTCGACCGCCGTGGCTGGATACGCCGCGTACCGCATCTGGGACCAGGCCGGCCGCGATGAGCGCCGCGCCGCGGACGCCATCGTCGTCATGGGCGCGGCCCAGTACGACGGCCGCCCCTCCCCGTTGTTCGCGGCCCGGCTCGATCACGCCATCGCGCTCTTCCACGACGGGGTCGCACCGCGGATCATCGTGACCGGGGGCAAGCGCGAAGGCGACCGGACCACGGAAGCCGCGAGTGCCCGCGAGTACGCGATCCACCACGACGTCCCCGAAGACGCGATCCTGGCCGAGGACACGAGCCGGACGACGCTCCAGTCGATCCGGCGGGTGGCGGCGCTCATGGATGACGGCGGACCTGCACAGCGCGGTGTTCGTCTCCGACCCGACGCACATGCTGCGGGTGCTGCGCATGGCCGCCGACGTCGGGATCGACGCGTACGGCTCCCCGACGCGCACGAGTCCGCTCGAGGACGACGCCGCGGCACGGGTCGACGCGACCGTGCATGAACTGGGGGCTCTCGCGCTGTACTTCGTCACTGGCGAGTCGCCCTAGGGCGCGGCAGGGTCTGAGCCCTGGAACGAACGTAGGCTGGAACGTCCCGGGGAGCGGGCCGCCGGAAAGTACCCTCTTGGCGGTGGGGGATTGGCCTCGTATACTGTGCCAAAACCTGTCGCCCCGAGGCCACCCGAGCCCCCCAGGCAGGTCGCCGTCAGGCAGGTCGCTCCCAGCCCACACCGCTCGTGCCCAGCGCGTAGATAGGGAGAGTCCGTGAAGCAGGCAGAAGATGCCGCGTTCGTCGATCTGATCGCTTGCGAGCGCGACTGTCGCTCCTGCAGCTACGCCGCGGCCCTGGATTGCGACGGCAACTGCGGCGTGTGCCCGCACAACAGCTACTGTCCCTGCGTGAACCCCGTCGTCGCGCGGAGCAAGACGGCCCTTCGGCTCATCGAGCTGCGGCCCCTGCTGCTCCAGGATCTCCAGGTCCGGAACTAGTGGATTCGTCCGCCATCCGCGACCTGGCCGAACGGATCCGGTCGACCTCGGGGCGTCTTTGACCTCGAGGCCAAGTCCGAGCGCGTCGGCCAGCTCGAGGCGCTGACCCAGGAACCCGGCTTCTGGGACGACCAGCGCGGCGCCCAGAAGGTGCTCCGCGAGGCCGACGGCCTCCGTTCCGAGCTCGACACCTGGCGAGAGCTGCTGACGCGCGCCGACGACCTCGAGGCGGCCCTCGAGCTGCTCGCCGAGGCCCCGGACGCCGACCTCGAGGCGGAGCAGGAACGGGATGCCGCCGCGCTCGAGAAGGACTTCGGGCGGGAACGGACGGCCCTGCTGTTCTCCGGTGAGCACGACGAGCGCTCCGCGATCCTGTCGATCAGCGCCGGCGCCGGCGGGACCGAGGCGACCGACTGGGCGGAGATGCTCCTGCGCATGTACCTGCGCTGGGCCGACGTCCATCGCTTCAAGACCGAGATCATCGATCAGCAGGAGGGTGAGCAAGCCGGGCTCAAGAGCGTGACCGTCGAGGTGGCCGGGCGACGCGCGTACGGCTGGCTGCGCGCCGAACGCGGTGTGCATCGCCTGGTGCGCATCAGCCCGTTCGATTCGCAGAACCGGCGCCAGACGACCTTCGCCCTCGTCGAGGTCCTGCCCGAGGCGGACGACGACATCGAGATCGAGCTCGACTGGGACCAGATCCGGGTGGACACCTATCGAGCCCAGGGCGCCGGCGGCCAGCACGTCAACAAGACCGACTCGGCCGTGCGCCTGACCCATGCCCCGACCGGGATCGTCGTACAGAGCCAGAACGAGCGCTCACAGGTCCAGAACAAGGAGAACGCCACCAAGGTCCTCAAGTCGCGTCTCCTCGAGCGCGCGCTGGAGGAGAAGGAGGCCGAGCTTCGCAAGCTCAAGGGCGAGCACGTGGAGGCCGGCTGGGGCAACCAGATCCGGAGCTACGTGCTGCATCCCTACCAGATGGTCAAGGACCTGCGAACGGGCTACGAGACCGGCAACACCTCCGCCGTGCTCGATGGCGATCTCGACGCCTTCATGCAGGCCGAGCTGGAGCGGCTCGCCACCGGCGGGGAGTGGCGCGGGGACGACACGGGCGACGCCGCGTGACCGAGGCGTCGCCGGTCATCGCGGGCGAGGGGGCGGGCGCCGCGATCTCGTATCGCCCGGTCCGCACCGACGAGCTGGAGGCCTGCGCCGAGGTCTGGCGCGACGGGATCAACGACTACACGCGACGGCTCAACCAGCCGGACGTCCCGCCCGAGACGGCCTCGCTGCTCCGTCTCTACGCGCACCTCCACTCGACCGACCCGGAGCGGTTCGTGGTCGCCACGATGCCCGCCGGCGGCGGGGACGGCCAAGACGGCGAGCGGATCGTCGCGTTCGCCGCGGCCGTGATGCGCGAACGGCTGTGGTTCCTCTCGATGCTCTTCGTCCGCCCCGGGCTCCAGGGCGCTGGCCTGGGCCGCGCGCTCCTGGCACGGGTCGCCCCGGCGGACGGCGAGGCCTCGTTCCGGGCCACGGCCACCGACAGCGCCCAGCCGATCAGCAACGCGCTCTATGCCTCGGCCGGCATGGTGCCGCGCATCCCGCTCCTCAACCTCATCGGGTTGCCGCACGACCCCGCGGCGTTCGGCACGCTGCCGTCGGGCGTCGTCCCCAAGGCCTTCACGGACGTCGTCGACGAGCCCGGCGGCGAGGGGCATCAGCGCCTGGCGACCGCCGTCGACGCGCTCGATCGCGAGGTGCTCGGCGTCGCCCATCCGGCCGACCACCGATTCCTGCGCCAGGAGAACCGCAGCGGCTGGCTATACCGCGGCCCCGACGGAGCAGCGGTGGGCTACGGCTACGCGACCGAAGCCGGCCGGATCGGCCCGGTCGCCGTTCGCGATCCGGCGCTGCTCGCCCCGATCCTGGGTCACCTCTCGAGCGCGGTGATCCCGCGCGGCGCCTTCGCCCTGTGGCTGCCCGGCACGGCCGATCGCGCGGTCGTGCCGGCACTCCGGTCCGGCTTCCGACTGGACCAGTTTCCGGTCCTGCTGTGCTGGGACCAACCCTTCGCGGACCTGACCCGCTACCTGCCCATTTCGCCCGGCCTCCTCTGACGAGAGGCGGTGCCTGGGGGCACCATCGTCCTGTTTGCCCGGTCATGGACCCGGTGGTAGCCTCGGGTCCTACGTGGCTCCTCTTGCCGTGCCCGCGGATGGAGTCGAGCCGACCCGAGTCGGCGGCGACGCGCGTCGCCCTGCCTCGCTCACGGAGTCCTGAGTGACCGTCGCCCCTCCGCCATCGCCAACGCGCTCGCTTCGCCGCCGGATCCTCGACCGTGGCCGTGACCAGGCCGTCCCGGATCGAGCGGTCCTCGTGCTGCACGACGTCACGAAGCGCTACCCGAACGGCAAGATCGCGCTGCGCGACGTCGACCTCGTGATCCCCGAGGGCGACTTCGTCTTCCTGGTCGGACCGTCGGGTGCCGGCAAGTCGACGTTGATCAAGCTCCTGATCCGCGATGAGATCGCCACCCGCGGCGATGTCGTCCTCGACGGCCAGGATCTCGCCCGCCTGCCGCGGCGGCAGGTGCCGCGCATGCGCCGCAAGATCGGGATCATCTTCCAGGACTTCAAGCTGCTGCCGACCAAGACCGTCTGGGAGAACGTCGCCTTCGCGCTCGAGGTCACCGGCTACCCACGCCGGGGGATCCGGCCCGCCGTGGACCAGGTGCTGGCGATCGTCGGCCTGTCCGCGCAGGCCAAGCAGACCCCGAACCAGCTGTCGGGCGGCGAGCAGCAGCGAACGGCGATCGCCCGCGCGCTCGTCCACGACCCGCGCCTGATCATCGCGGACGAACCCACCGGTAACCTCGACCCGTTGATCAGTTGGGAGATCCTGCAGCTGCTCCTGCGCATCAACGAGCTTGGGGTCACGGTCCTCATGGCGACGCACAACGCCGAGGTCGTGACCGCGCTGCGCAAGCGCGTCGTGGCCCTCGAGGAAGGCCGGATCATCCGCGACGAGGTCGGTGGCGCGTATCACCGTGAGGACTGACCACCGGTGATCTCGTTCCTCTTCTTCAGCGTCCGGCGCGCGTGGCAGGGCTTCTGGCGTAACGCGCTGATGAGCCTGGCCGCCACGGCGACCATGGTCCTGATGCTGCTGCTGCTCTCGGGCTTCTTCATCATCCAGACGGGCCTGCTGGCGGCGCTGGATTTCACCGAACAGAAGGTCGAGGTCGTTGCGGACATCTTCTGCCAACGCTCAACCGATCTCAAGTCGAGGACACTCCGCCGACGGGTCCTCGTTGCATGCCGGAAGTGGACGGAGGTGACGTACATTACCCGCGACGAAGCGCTGCGCAGTTCCGTGAGCGTCTGAAGGAGCAGGGCGTGAGGACCTGACCGAAGGCCCTCGATAGCAATCCGCTCCACGCGAGCCTCGAGGTCAAGCTCGTCACCCGCCGAGGTCTTCGGCGACGTCGGCGCATGCTCCGCGAGGAGCCCATCGTCGAGAAGGTCAAGGAACAGCAGAAGCTCGTTGATGCGCTCCTTACCGTCACGAACGTCCTGCGCACCGCGGGAACGGTCCTCCTCCTGGTGGTCGGGAATCATCGCGTTGTTCATCATCGTCAACACGATCAGGCTGGCGGTCTTCGCGCGGGCCGATGAGATCGAGATCATGCGGCTCGTCGGGTGCGTCCGACGCATTCATCCGCTGGCCGTTCGTCTTCGAAGGTGCGTTCGTCGGGTTCCTGGGCGCCGTCGTGACGTTGGTCGTCCTCGCCGCTCGCGGCCGAGCCGATCAGCGGCTTCATGGTCGAGTTCTTCCACGTGCTGCCCACTCGAGGTCGGCTCGATGACGCGCGATCTCGTGACGCTGGTGATGGGGACGGGCGTCGGGCTGGGCATCCTCGGGTCATGGTTGTCGGTCCGCACCTACCTCATCCGCTAGTGCCCGGGGGCCGTACCAAATAGCCATGCAGCCACGCGATCCCGAGCTTCCTGAGCCTCCCCAGCCTCCCGACCCGCCGGATGCCCCGCTCGCCGCCGGCCCCGATCGCCCGCGACGACCCGTCGCACCTCCCCGATCCTCGTGACCGCCATCGTCGTCGTCGCGCTGCTCGCCGGCGGCGCGTTGTTCATGTCCGGCTACTCGATGGGTCGCCAGACCGCGCTCGAACCGGGCACGCCGGTCAGCGAGGACGCCGCCTTCCGGCCGTTCTGGGACACGTACCACACGATCAACGACCGCTACGCGGGCGGCGAGGTCGACCGCGACGCCATCGTCCAGGGCGCCATCCGCGGGATGATCGAGGCGCTCGGGGACCCGTACTCCTCGTACCTGACCTCGGACGAGTACCACGACACCCTCCAGGGCATCAGCGGCGAGTTCGAGGGCATCGGCGTCGAGATCGCGACCCAGGCCGCCGACGGCACCCAGGGCTGCGCGACGCTCGGCCCGGACTGCCGGCTGGTGGTCGTGGCGCCGCTCGCGGGCTCGCCGGCCGCGCGGGCGGATCTCCGGACCGGGGACCTCATCCTCGCCGCGGACGGCGTGTCCTTCGACGGGCAGAGCGTCGACGGCGCTCGCGAGCTGATCCGCGGGCCGAAGGGCAGCACCGTGACGCTGAGCATCCAGCGAGAGAACCAGGAGCCGTTCGCACTCGAGATCGTCCGTGACGTCATCCTCCAGGAGGAAGTCGTCTCCCGGGACTATGCGGACGGCGACGGTGGGCTATGTCCGGCTCAACGGGTTCTCCGATCGAGGCGCGACGGAACTCGCCGCGGCGCTGAAGGGCCACCTCGATGCGGATCGGACCAAGCTCATCCTCGACCTGCGCGGCAACCCCGGCGGATACGTCACCGCTGCGCGGGCCGTTGCGAGCCAGTTCATCGCCTCGGGACCCGTGTTCTGGGAGGAGGATGCGGCGGGCACGCAGGTCTCGACCGACGCCCAGCCTGGGGGTGTGGCGACGAGCCCGGACCTCCAGATCGTCTGCCTGATCGACGGCGGCAGTGCGTCGGCCAGCGAGATCGTGGCCGGAGCGCTGCAGGACACGGGCCGGGCCACCCTCGTCGGCCAGACGTCGTTCGGCAAGGGGACCGTCCAGCAGTGGCAGGAGCTGACCGGGGAAGGCGGCGCGTTCCGCCTCACGATCGCGCGCTGGCTGACACCGAGCAAGCGCTGGATCCACGACATCGGGCTGGAGCCGCAGGTGCCGGTCGAGCTCCCCGCGGAGCTGGCTCCCGGCCAGGATCCGACGCTCGACCGGGCGCTCGAGCTGCTCGGCGGATCCGCGACCGAGAAGTCATTCCGCGCGGCCGCCTGACGGCCCGAAACGGCGCGCTTCCCACGCTTGCGCTCGCTTCGGCGTTCAGGTACGGTTCTTGGGAACGAAAGGAGGTGATGTGCAGTGATCGACAGTACGCGTAGCTGCACCACCTCGCAGGAGATGGCCGTCTAGTCGGACACCCTGTGGGTGGGTAAGCAACTCGAGCGCCGGTCCGAATAGGACCGGCGTTCGTGCGCTCGGCACATATCCTTCCAGCCACTACCCGACAGGAGCCATCCATGCGCGACGATTCGACCGTCGCCCTCAACCGAAAAGCCCGCCACGAGTTCACGATCGACGACACCTTCGAGGCCGGTCTCGTGCTGACCGGCACGGAGATCAAGTCGATCCGGGCCGGCAAGGCCAACATCGCCAATGCCTACGCTCGCATCGAGAAGGGCGAGGCGTGGCTCATCGGCGCGGACATCGCGCCGTTCGAGCAGGGGAATCGGTACAACCACGACCCCAAGCGAACGCGAAAGCTGCTGCTCCACCGCAAGCAGATCGACGAGCTGCTGGGACGCGCGAAGGCCAAGGGCCAGACGATCGTGCCGCTGCGCCTGTACATCACCCGCGGCAAGGCCAAGATCGAGCTGGGTCTCGCGCGCGGCAAGCAGCTCCACGACAAGCGCCGCGACATCGCGGACCGCGATTCGAAGCGCGACATCGCCCGCCAGCTCGCCGACATCCAGCGCGGCCGCTAGGCGCGGCAATCCCTCATCGGAGCAGGTAGCGCCGGCTGAGCGGCACCTCGCCGACCGGCTCGACGGCGAGCGGGCGGCCGTCCAGGGTCACCGCGCCGTCCCGAACGTCGACCTCGATGGCCGCGACCGCCCGATTCCTGGCGAGGGAGTCGCGTGTCAGGCCGCGCGTCCCCTTGACCGCGATCAGCGCCCGGCCGTGGCGCCGCAGCTCCGGAGAACCCACCGCGCGGGACGACACGAATGTCGTCGACAGCGATGCGGCCGACCGCCCGAGCCCGCCCCAGTCGGGCCGATAGCGCGTCGGTTCCGCGCCCTCGACCGTGGCGTTGCCCTCGCCGAGCGGTCCCCAGGCGGCGATGCCCGACTTCAGGACGACCGCCGGCTTCACGCCGAAGTAGGCCGGCTGCCACAGGACGATGTCGGCGAGGCGGCCCGGCCGGAGCGAGCCCACGTGCTCGGCGATGCCGTGCGTGATCGCCGGCTCGATCGTGACCTTCGCGAGGTAGCGCAGCACGCGCTCGTTCGCGTCGTACGGATCGGCGGCCGGCGCCGTCCCGGACCACGACGCCATCACGTGGGCGAGCTGGAACGTCCGGCGGACCGTCTCCATCATCCGGCCCATGCCCTGCGAGTCCGAGTTCACGATGGCGATCGCGCCGAGCTCGTGCAGCGGCCCCTCCGCGGCCATGGTCGCCGGGTGCACACGCTCGCGGACGAGCTCGACGTCTTCCGCGACCGCGAACGACGCCCCGTGGTTGAGGACGATCATCGGAAGCTGCTCGGCGGCGGCGTTGACGCCCCACGGCACGGTCGGGGTCGTGGACGAGCAGATGATGTTCGGCTCACGGACGAGACCGATGACGTCGGGCACGTGGCCGCCGCCGCTGCCCTCCACGTGATAGGCGTGGACGGTCCGGCCGTCGATCGCCGCGACCGTGTCCTCGAGCTCGGCGCTCTCGTGCAGCCCGTCCGTGTGGAGCGAGACGCTCACGTCGTGCGCGTCCGCGTAGCGCAGCGTGTGGTCGATGAGCTCCGGATAGGCGCCGTAGTCCTCGTGGATCTTGAATCCGCACGCGCCGGCTTCGAGGAGCGCGTCGAGCGAGGCGTCCTGCTCCGCGCGGGCGCACGCCTGTAGCCCGACGTTGAGCGGCCAGTCGGCGATGGCCGCGAGGGTCCGAGACATGGCCCACGGCGGCTCCTCGAACCCCGCGGTGATGAGCGTCGTGACGCCGCCCGACAGCGCCGCGGGCAGCAGCTCCGGCGAGATCAGGTGGACGTGGCTGTCGATGGCGCCGGGTGTGGCGATGAGGCCGTAGCCCATGATCGGCTGGGTGTGCGGGCCGATGCGCAGCTCGATCCCGGGACTCATCCCCTCGTTCCCGGCTCGCCCGACACCGACGATGCGCCCGTCCTTGATCCCGATGTCGGCCTTGACGGCCCCGATGACCGGGTCGAGCACGAGCGCGCCGGCGATGACGACGTCCAGCTCGGAATCGCTCGGGCGGCCCTGGATCGAGCGCGGTCGAATCGTCTTGGCGTAGCCCCAGATCGGCTCGTCGCCGGGAGCCTGGCGGTCGTCCTCGACACGGACCCACAGGTCGGTGTCACCGAGGCGGACGCGATCGCCCGTCGTGGGACCGTAGCGGGCGAGGCGCTCGGCGGGGGAGAGGCGCTTCACCCCGGCCGCACCAGGTCCACGGTCCTGGTCTCGCCCGGCCCCCAGCGCTCGGTCGAGCCCGCCGGGAGGTCGAGCCGGAAGCCGGCCGCGCGTCCTCGATCGAACTCCAGCCGCCGGTTGACGCGCTCGAACGGATAGTGGCTCGACACCCGGACGACGCGGGTCGACGCGTTGCGGACCTCCAGCTGGATGCGGTGGAGGTCGTGCGCCCGATCGCGCTCGCCGCTCTCGGCAACGGGAGCTTGGCGGATCGCACCCGGTGCCTCGTCTCCGGACTGGCCGAGCGGCTCGAGCAGGACGACGAGCCGAACGCCGTCATCGAGCAGCACCTCGAGCCGGACCTCGTCGACCAACGCGGGCACCCCGGGGAGTGCCTGTTCGGCCGTGACCGCCTCGCGACCGGCCGCCTCCACCTCCTCGTAGGTCGCGCCGGCCCGGGCCGCCTCCAGCATCGCGTCGCAGATGAGCGCGACGACCTCCGGGGCGTTCAGCAGCAGGCCACGATCGCGATGACGCCGCGCCAGCTCGGCCGCCGTGAAGATGAGGAGTCGTTCCTCTTCCCAGGCGGTCAATCGCATGGCCGCATCGTAGCGGCGGGCCGGCCCCGAAGTGGGTCCCGCGGCGGCTAGGCGGTCGGCACCGTCGATCCGGCGGGCACGGACCGGGGAACCGGCACGGGGTCGAGCTCCGGCGCCGCGGCGTTCACGCGCGCGAACAGCACCACGCCCACGGCCGATACGACCGCGCAAAGGAGCAGCCCTGACGTCACGTCCACGACCCCGAGCTGCAGCAGCGCGCTCATGAGGAACGCGGCCGCGATCCCGCGGGCTCCGGTGATCGCGTTCCAACCGGCCATCGCGGCGGCCCTCGACGCCAGCGGCGTCTGGTCGCTGACGATCGAGGCGATGCCGACGTCGACGGCCGCACTCGCCGCCCCGTAGCCCACGGCCATGACCCACAGGACCGCGACGTCGGGTGCCAGCGCGTAGCCGATGAGTCCGATCACCCCGAGACTGCTGCCCAGGCGGAGCGCCCAGAGCCCGCCGTGGCGATCCGCCACCGCACCCCAGATCGGGAACGAGATCGTGGTCGCGACGGCGGCCATGATCCCGATGACGCCCACGTCGGACAGGCGCAGGTCCAGTCGGTCGACATGGACGAGGGCGTACAGCGGCACGGCCGCGATGAGCCCGCCGCCGTAGAAACCCTGGGCCAGCGCGACCTTCCCGAGCAGCGGTCGCTCGCGGAGCGCGCGGATGGATCCGCGGGCCGAATAGGACGGCGGCCGCTCCGCGGACCGCGCACGAAGACCCGCATACGCCAGCGCACACGCGACCCCGACGGCTCCGGCGATCGCGACGGCGGACGGCCCACCCAGCCGGTCGGCGACGACGCCACCCCCGAACGCGGCGAGCGCTCCGGCCGCGGCGCGGCCCATCCCGATGAATCCCACCACGCGCCCGACCAGCCGGGCCGGGTACATGGCGCCCCACAGGCGGAGGTGGAACGGCCCGCCGAACGAGAGGCTCATCCAGAAGACGAAGGCCACGGCGATCATCACGGGCGCGACCGGCACGACGAACACCAGCAGCAGCGAGGCCGCGCCGATGCCACGGATCAGCGCCAGTTGCGCCGAGGAGCGAGGCCCGAACCGTCCAGCGAAGGCGCTCAGGAGGTTGGCGACGAACGGCGCCGCCGCCAGCGCGGACAGGCCCAGGGGCTCGAGACCGCCACGTCGCGCGATCGTCGGCAGGAGGGCGGTGACGAGCGCCATCGAGACGCCGACGCCCGTCGCCGCGACGAGGTCGAGCGCGAGATTGCGCCCGAGCGCGCGCCGGCTCGGCGACGGGTTGAATGACGGCGACCGGAACACCACGTACCTCGAAGCAGCCCTGCTGGCCTGCGAGGTGAGCTGTCGGGCTCGGCGTGGGTCCGCCGTCGCGTCGTGCGATTCGCCCCGAAGTGTGGGTCCCCCGTCCTCGGATGAGGAGGTTCGGCCACTGCCAACGATAGCAGCGTCGGGGGTCCGTTGCGGATGGCCCGGTCGTCCGGGTCGCCGAAGCCTTCGTGGTACCATGCGAAACCGAACCGGTGTTCGGTCCTGTGGGGATGCGTGGTTTCGACAGGGCCCAGTTACCGGAGAGCGCGAGCCGAGGATGCTGCTCAGGCCTCGTTAATCAGGCAGCAAAACGAAGTACCTGGCAACCGCCAGTCGACTCTCGCCCTCGCTGCTTAGGCAGTAAGGTGAGCGTGGAAGCTACCTCCGCTTCGCGGGTAGTGGAAGCGTCATTCAGCGGAGCTGCGATCCGGACCAGCGTCACGTAGTCCGGAGTCAAGCCCGATCTAGGGGCACGTGACTGGACCGTCCGGCAGGGTGCCGATGCCCGTTCGGGCGGTCGACGACAAACCATCGGACACGCTCGTAGTGGTCTCCGGCGAAGGGTTCTGGACGGGGAGTTCGACTCTCCCCCATCTCCACCAACACCTTCGCGTTCTCCAGCGACCTCGCCCCGCGATAATGGCCGGCGTGGACGAGGTCGAGGTCGTCGTCGCCCATGGCGAGCGCGCGACGCTGCGGGTCGGCGACGTATTCCTGAAGATCGACGCTGATCAGACGCGCACCGACGTCGAGGTCGAGGCGATGGCGTTGGCGCCGATCCCGACCCCAACGGTCCTCTGGCGGAAGCCGCCTGTGCTCGCCCTTGCCGCCCTCCCCGGGACGGCACTCGGCCGCCTTGGGGAGCCGTCCACCGCCTCGTCGGCGGCGTGGGCTGCCGCGGGTGCCGCCGCACGAAGGCTGCACGACGCGCCGCTACCGCCGTGGCCGGGCCGGAGCCTCGACGAGTACGCATCGCAGCTCGACCGCGAGTGCGAGTGGCTTATCGCCAACGACGTCCTTTCGACCGACGTGGTCACGCGCAACCGCCGGGTCGCGGAGGCTGCGCTTCGGCCGTGGACACCGGTGTTCACCCACGGCGACCTGCAGATCACCCACCTGTTCGTCGACGATGACGAAGTCACCGGCGTCATCGATTGGTCCGAGGCGTGCCAGGGCGACGCGCTGTTCGACCTGGCCACTCTCACGCTCGCACACGAGGAGCACCTCCCCGACGTCGTCGCCGGCTACGGCACCGACGTCGACCTTGACGTGATCCGCGCGTGGTGGTCGTTGCGATGCCTGCTCAACGTCCGCTGGCTGGTCGAGCACGGCTTCGGCCCGCTCGAGGAGATGCCCGAGGTCGCCGTGCTGAGATCCCGGCTGTGACCTACACCTGCGTCATGTGATCGCGGGCGTACCAGCGCTTGGCGCCTCTTCCGCATCTGATCCGCCGTTCGCCGGTTCGACGATCATCTCGGGCCGGCCCGTCACCACGAGCCACGCCGGCAGGACCATGATGCAGGCGAGCGGCAGGATCGCGGGATCGCCGACCATGAGCGTCGCCATGAAGATCGCCAGCCAACCGCTTCGGGTGACCGCCACGAGCACACCGATCAGGGCGCCGGCGATGGCGACGGCTTCGGGGATCTGGGGGATCGCCGCATGCGCAAACAAGCCGAGCGCGACCGCGGCGAAGACAGACGGGAAGATGCGGCCACCGCGGAAGCCGGCGGTGCTGGCGATGACGACGGCGCCGAGCTTCAAGCTGGCGATGAACGCGAGCGTCTCGGGGGCGTAGTTATCCGCCTCGACCGTCAGCTCCCGCATCTGGTCGAGCCCCTTGAAGAGGGTGATCGGTCCGCCGATGGCACCGATCACACCGAGGATCGCGCCGCCGGCGACGAGTGCGGCGAACGGGGACCGCAGTCTTCGGAACGCGGCATGGGCGATCGGAAACGCGTATACCGCCACCATCGCGATGATCGCGCTGGCCACGGCGACGAGCGACCCCGACAAGAGGTCGATCATCGCCGGCTGACCGTACGGGGCGACGTCGAGGACGAACGATTCTCCGGCCAGCAGCGTCATGGCGACCGCTCCCGCAGAGGCCGCCACGAGGGGGCCGAACAGCCGGTCCCACAGCGGTCGCGTTGACGTCGTCGTCGCCTCGCTCAGGATCAGCGCAGCGGCCACAGGCGTCCCGAACATGGCCCCAACGGTGCCGGCCACGGCGAGGGCCATCCACTCGGGCACGGGCAGCCTGGGAAAGACCCGCATCCCGACGGCGACGGCCAATCCGATATTGATGGCGATCAGCGGATTCTCGGGCCCGAGGCTCACCCCTCCACCGAGCGCCAGAACCACGGCGATGGCGAGGCCCGGCAGAACCGCGGCCTGGAGCGGCGGCGCTGTCAGTCCGGTCGTCGCCGGATCCGGTCCTGCGTGCCCGGGCGCGAGCGTGACCACGATCCCGATCGCGATCCCCGTGAGCGTCAGCGTTGCGAAGATCCAGCCTGGCGACGCCGAGTCGATCCCGAGGGCAGCCGGGATCGACGTCCACAGGATGTCCTCGAGCCCACTGGCGACGACGGTGAGCCCGATGAGGGCTAGGGCCGAACCTGCGCCCACGACGAGCGCGGGCACGACGATCGGCAATAGCTCGCGGGCGCGCGAGCCGGACTCAACCGTTTGCCGTGCCCCCGCGGCCGAGGATGCTGGAACTCCGCTACGAAGCCAGTAGGTCCTCGAATTCGTCCCAGCCCGTCGTAAGGGCGAAATCGAGCGTGCGGTAGTAGGTCCAGTCGGCATTCCGCTCGACCGGCCGGGTGATGCCCGTGATCGTGATGCCGTGGACCATGTTGTAGGCCTTCCCGGTGAACCGCCGGTGCAGCACGACCGCATCGACCGCGTTCATGACGGCCGTGCCCTTCGTCTTGAGGGCGGTGTCGGTGACCTGCGCGTTGATCTGCTTGGCGAGGTCGTAGAGATCCTTGTCGGTCGGGGCCTGCCAGAAGCTCTTGGCGTTGCTGAACCCGCGGGTGATGGCGGTCTTCTGCGCCGGGAGCGCGTTCCGCAAGGCGATCGACCAATCGTTGACCGCCGTACGCAGCGCCAGGTAGCGATCGTCGACAGCCATGGACGAGTACGTCTTCTCCACGATCGCGCTGGCGCTCGATGCGCTGGCGACCTGGTCGGCGGTCATGTTCGGGTTTGCGTTGAGCTGCGAGAGGACGGTGTCGTACTCGATCCCGTCCATGTTGACGAACTCCTGTGAGCCGACGAGAGCCGTCGCGCGGCCGTGCCACAACGACATGATCTCGATCTGGGCCATGTTGCAGGCGTCATAGCCGACGACGTCGATGAAGCCGAGCTGCGACTGGACCGACTTGACCTCGTCCGGGTCGAGCGCATCTCCGCCGCCGGACGACGCATCCTCCATCGTCCAGCCAGGGTGCCAGCCCCAGCCGTGGCCCCAGAAGTACAGGGCATATCGATCGGCCGGGTAGTTCGTCTTCGACCAGGTCACGAACTCGGTGAGCGTCTGGGCGCTGCCCATGTTGCGCTCGCCCCAGTCGGCGACCGCGCTCGCCGCATCGGCGACCATGCCCTGCGTCGGGTGGTACAGCTTGGTGGTCTGCCAGTCGCCACGGCTCTTGTCATAGCCTGGGCCGCGGTCGGCGAGCGCCGTGACCTGGACGTTGGGCGTGGAGCCGAGTGCAGCAAGCTCCAGCTCGAGGTCCTTGACGATGTAGGACTCCAGGTTGTTGTCGCCCGACATGTAGACCATCACGGTCCACTTGGCCTTTGCGGCCGGTGGAGCGGCACTGGCGGTGGCGACCGGTCCGGCGGCGATCAGCAGGATGGTCGAGATGAGTGCCAGACTCGTGACGCGCGCGTGTCGGGACATGTGGTCCTCCCTCGGGTCACCGGAGTGGGTTCGGCCAAGGTAGCACTTCGTACCATGGTGCTGACGCGGCCGCCCGCAGCGTGGATCGCCGACGCCTGGGTCTGTGCCTGATCGCGATGGGGATCTTCAGCGGGCTGGTTCGCGGAGCCCCAAGCGACGGGGCTGACGCGGAGCCTGCCGGAGACCCCTACCGGCGCTCGGTGGAAACCCTGGCTGGCGGGCCACCTCCCACGGTCCCCCTCATCCCGACTACCGTAGACGCGATGGACCAGGACGTGCGGACCCCGACCGATGCAATGCGGGATGCCCGCCGGACTACTGGGACGACTACTACGCCGCTCGGACCACGCCCACACGCAAGCTGCCCTCGCAGTTCGCCGCCTTCGTCGCGGGTGAGCTGGAACGGCCGCATCGGGTCATCGAGCTCGCTGCGGCGACGGCCGCGACGCCATGTTCTTCGCCAGCAACGGCACGAGGTGATCGGTGTCGACGCCTCGCACACGGCCATCGAGGCCGCCGGGGCCTGCCGAGACCCTCGGAGAGCGCCTCGTTGGTCGCGCGGACATCGAGGAGCCAGGCCTCGCCAACGCATCCGGGGTGATGGCGGCCCTCGCGTCGTGTACGCCAGGTTCTTCGTGCACGCCATCACGGAGGCGGAAGAGGAGGGCCTGCTCGACGTGGCGGCCGCGATGACCGACCCGGGAGACCTCCTGGCCGTTGAGTACCGCACCGTGCGTGACTCGAGCGGCGCGAAGGTGACCAAAACGCACTACCGGCGGTTCGTCCTTCCGGCGGCGTTCGAGGCCCGCGCGCTCGGGCGCGGCTTCGACGTGATCTACTCCGACGAGGGTTCCGGCTTCGCGGAATACCGCATGAACGCCAACATCGCCGGCACCCTCTACCAGGACGCTCATTCGACGCCGGGCGCGACCATGACGGCGCCGCCGGCCCACCCGCTTGAGGGCCACGGCCCTCATGCACAGGTCGAGGCGCTGATCCGGCTCGCGGCCGAGCGCTTCGTCGACCTCGGCTATCTCGGCCCGGACGGGCTGCTCGACCTCCCGATGGATGGCGGTCGGGCGGTCGGGCTCCGCATCGGAACTGCCGGCCGGCCAGGTCCTCCAGGTGCAATCGATCGGCATCGACGCCGAAGGCGTGCCCGATGTCTCCGAGGTCGCCGAGGTCCGGGCGAGCAGCTGGCAAGGCGTTCAGCAGGCGGCGTTCGAGCCGGCCAGGCTCTTCGACATCGACCATCCGACCGGCACGCTGATCCACACCGCGGCCGACCGGCCCGCCTGGGTCGAGATCCGCTTCTCCCGGCCCCTGGCGGTCACGCGATTACGCTGCGAACGTATCGGACGAGACGGCGCGCCGAGCGCAAGGCCTCAAGGTCACGTTGAAGTCGAGGTGGCGTTCACGCGCGATCTACGACGGCGAGGCGCGACTGCGCGCCTGGCTGGACCTGCTGAGTGAGGCGAAGAGCGTCACGGGGTCCGACGCGGAGACCCTTGCCCTGCTCGGCGTCGTCGACCTGACGGTCAGGGGCGAGTACGCCCGAGCCCATACGTCCCTCGCCGCGCACGTCACGGACGAGCACCGCCGCCGCCGGTTCATCGCCGCGCTCAACGACGAGCTGTTGCCCGCCCGGGGGCTGGAGTGGACCGCTCACGGCCCGAAGCGCCCGTTTCGGTCCTGGAGCCACGAGGAGCAGGTGGACTACGTCCGTGACACCGCCGAGGTGGTGGAGGCCCTGCGGTCCCTGACGCCGAACGTGCTTCGGGTTCGGGTCGGTCCTGGCCGTCGTGCGCGACAAGGCCCTCATCCCGCACGACGACGACCTCGACGTCATCGTGGGGTTCGAGCCGGATGTGGCGGCGACCCTCGCCGACGGCCTGGCGCTCATCGAGGAGCACCTGCGCCCGCTCGGCTTCGAAGTCACCGGCCCGTTCGTCGCCCACCGGCACGTCCGGCGGCCCGGCAGGAAGCGCGTCGACGCCTTCGTTGGCATCTTCGAAGGCGAAACGATCTCGTGGTATCCCGGCGCGCGCGGCGGGCTCACGAGGACGATCGTGTTTCCTCCGAGCCCGGCCGAACTGCTCGGGGTCCGCTGTTTGATCCCGGCCCAGCCGGAGACCTACCTGGAGCGCCTGTACGGGCAGGGTTGGCGCGTGCCGGACCCCTACTTTCGGCACGACTGGAACAGCTCGGCCTACGCCGACATCAAGGGCTCGGCCGGGGCGACACCAGACCGATCCGGAACCCTCCTAGGCCGCGCTCGGCCGGCCCACTCGATCCGGCGAGTCGAGATGGCCCAGGTGCGGGACGGCGGAGCCCGGGCGTCGGGTATCTTCAGCGGGTCACCCGCCGTCGTTCTGGCACGGACCCGCGCCAGTCCTGCGCACCCCCCCGTCGAATCGGGAAGAGCCATGGACCACGAGCCCGTTCTCATCTCCACCATCGCGATCGGTCTGACCGCTGCGTTCATCGGCGGTCTCATCGCCCGGCGCGTGCGGCTGCCCGCCATCGTGGGCTACATCGTCGCCGGCGTGGTCATCGGGCCGTTCACGCCGGGATTCATCGCCGATACGGACATCGCGCTGGAGCTCGCCGAGCTCGGCGTCATCCTGCTGATGTTCGGGGTCGGGATCCAGTTCTCGATCCGAGAGTTGCTTGCCGTCCGCTCGATCGCGATCCCGGGCGCGATCGTCCAGACGATCGTGTCGGGCCTGTTCGGGATCTGGCTCGGTTCGGCTCTTGGATGGAGCCTGGGCGGCGGGCTCGTCCTGGGGCTCGCCATCTCGATCGCCAGCACGGTCGTCCTGCTTCGAGCGCTCACCGACCGCAACGAGCTCGACACGCCGCAGGGGCGGATCGCCGTCGGCTGGCTGATCGTGGAGGATCTGCTAGCCGTCCTCGTGCTCGTGCTCCTGCCAACGCTCGCCCCGCTCCTGGACCCCGGTGGCGCGGCCCCGGCCGGACTACTCGACGTGCTCGGCCCGGTCGCCTTCGCCTTGGCCAAGGCCGTGGCGTTCGCGGTCGTGATGGTCGTCGTGGGTGCACGCGTCGTGCCGTGGCTGCTCGTCGTCGTGGCTCGCGAAGGGTCTCGCGAGCTCTTCACGCTCGCGGTCCTCGCCATCGCGCTCGGGATCGCCTTCGTCTCCTCGTCGGTGTTCGGCGTATCACTGGCGCTCGGCGCGTTCCTCGCTGGACTCGTCGTGAGCGAGTCCGATATGAGCCACCAGGCGGCGGCCGATGCCCTGCCGTTGCGAGATGCGTTCGCGGTCCTCTTCTTCGTCTCAGTCGGCATGTTGCTGGACCCGACCTTCCTCGTGGCGAACCCGCTGCCGGTGCTCGCAGTAGTGCTGTTGATCGTGGGCATGAAGGCCATCACGAAGTTCGCGATCGTGACCGTCGCGGGTTACCCGACCAAAGTCGCCCTGACGGTGGGGGCTGGGCTCGCCCAGATCGGCGAGTTCTCGTTCATCGTCGGGACTGTCGGGCGCTCACTGGGGCTGCTGCCGGACGAAGGTTTTCAGCTGATCGTGGCCGGAGCGCTGCTGTCCATCACGGTCAATCCCCTGATGCTCCGCGGCATCGATCCGATCGAGGCACGGCTGCGCGCGACCCCTGCGATCGCGAACCTGCTGCAGCGTCGGACCGGGGCGCTCGGGATCCTGGACGAGGAGACACAGGAAGACCTGCGCCTGCACGCGATCGTGTGCGGCTACGGCCGCGTCGGCCGGATGATCGGGCCCGCCCTCGAGCGTCGCGGGTTCAAGTACATCGTCATCACCCAGCAACGGGACGAGGTGGACCGCCTACGGGCTCGAGGGATCCCGGCCGTCTTCGGCGATGCGGCCAACCCGGACGTCATGCGGATGGCCCAGATCGAGCACGCGCGGCTGATCGTGGTCGCGACCTCGGACCCGAACGAGACGCGCCTCATCGTCGAGCGTGCCCACGCGCTGCATCCGGGCCTCGATTTCGTCGTCCGGACCCACAGCGACGCCGAGGCGGCCCACCTGCGGGCGATCGGCGGCAAGGTCCAGGCCGTGCACGGCGAGCGGGAGCTCGCGGTCCAGATGGCGCGCTATTCGCTCCGGCGGTTCGGCGTCAGCGCGACGGAGGCCGAGGCGATCGCGCAAGGCCTGCGCGGCCGGTCCGCCGCGCCATCAGGCGGCCCGACGTCAGGAACGGGTCGGGGATGGTTCGCGCGCCTGCGCGAGCGGTTCCGGGCGACCGGCGAGGGCTGAGTCAGCGCCCGACGAGCGTGATGCCGGTGATCCGCGCGTAGTTCGAGTAGTACGAATCCCGATGGATCACGTTGCCCTTCCGGTCGCGGACGGTGCGGGTCGCGGTGACCTGGAAGCCGTTCACCGGGTACTCGATGCGCTTGCGCGCGCCGGGGGCGAGGCTGGACGTGTACTGCACCGTGTCGGTCGCGTACCGGAGGTTCTGCTTGCGTCCGGTGCTGATGCTGACCTTGCGGCCGTTCGGGACGCTATAGACCTCGAACTTCACGTAGCCCGTCCCGCCGTCGCGGAACGCGTACCCGCGGAGGAGCACCGGGTAGTCCGTGTCGTTCGTGAACGAGACCGTCTGCTTGGAACCTGATGCACTGATGAACACGGTCGCGTCGAGGCCGAGCGGATAGCGGTCGATGTAGTAGTAGTGATTGCGCCGGGCGCCCATCTCGTAGCCGGCCCGCAGGGCGGCGTTGAAGAGCGTCGTCGAGCAGGAGCAGATCCCGCCGGCAAGGGCGCCCTGCGGCTCGGTCCGGCCGTTGATGATCGCGCCGCCCGATTTGTAGCCCTTGGCCCGGGTGACGGATCCGACGGCGTCCCAGAAGTCGAACGTGGCGCGCGGCGCGACGACGTAGCCGTCGATCAGCCGCGCCGGGATCCAGATGTTCGCCCCGAACCCGTTCCGATCGCTGATCGGGAAGGGCGTGGTCCACTGCGAGATCTTCCGCATCTTCGGGCGAGCGGCCTTGGCCTCGGCGGTGGTGAGCGCCGGCTGCGTGACCTTGGCGGTCGGCTCGATCGACTTGCCCGTGCCGCCCTCGAGCCGCGCGGCGATCAGCGCCAGGACCTGCTTCTGGGTCGCTTCGACGTCCATCTTGTAGCCGGTCTTGCTCGCGGTCACGCCGGTGATCCGGCCGCCGGACGTCTTGAATGAGGCGTTGATCGGAGCCTGGTTGATCTTCTTGGCCAGCTTCTTGAGGACCTCTGGCAGGCCAGCGGTGTCCATGCTGGGGGCGTATCCACCGTCGGCGGTCGGCGCGAACGTGATCCACGACCGCAGCCGCGACTGCGTGATCTTCTGCTTGCCGGTCTTCGCGGAGAGCGTGACCTCGGCGGCGATCCGCTCCGCCGTGGCCTTGGCCGCCGACGCCTCGGCCGTGGTGACCTCCGGCTCGACGGCGCGAACGGGCAGGGCGTAGGTCAGCGAGGCGGGGGCGTCGAGCTCCCCGACGTCGGCGAATGCGGCTTCGACCGGTACCGCGGCGTCGGCCAGACGGCCGGCCACACCGGCGTGGACGACGAAGCGTGTCTTGACCGCCTGGACCGAGCCGTCGACGGGCTCGAGCGCGAGCGAATCGGCGTAGGCGACGATCCGCTCAGCCAGGGCGTCGGCGTCGTAGGTGACGCGCGGCGTCAGGGTGACGCCACGGATCGCGGTGCGGGCGTCGGCGATGACGCGCTCGACCGGGTTCCCCTCGCGCCCGACGGCCAGGGCCTCGGCCAGCATCGCCTCGACATCCGGCCCCCGCCCGATATCGGCAAAGCTGATCGACGTCGATCCTCGCGGCGACTTCACGATGATCTCGCCTTCGCCCAACGAGGCGTAGGCGTCGCGCAGGCGCTCGGCAGCCACGGCCGGTTCGAGTCCGGACAGGTCTACCGCGCCGACACGGACGCCGGGCAACACGCGGCCGATGTATTGCTGGTCGTACGCATACAGCGCCCCGGCGCCCGCCACGGTCGCCAGGAGCAAGCCGATGAGGAACGCGACGGCGAAGCGCACGCGGCCCGATGGGCGGTGCGTCTCCGGAACGGCGACCCCGACGGAATCGGGGGTTGTCGTGGTCATGGGAGCGACATCCTAGCAGCCGGCGAACAGGGTCCCGTCAAGGAACCGGGCTCGATGATGACGCCGAGGTAACGGCTTTCGTGACGCCCTGCGCCCGAATCGTGCCCCCGGCGATGGTCAGCCCGCCCGCGGGACCAGGACCACGCGACGGTTCGGTTCCTCCCCGATGGACTGCGTGGCGACCCCGGCGTGGTCGCGCAGCGTGAGGTGGATCCAGCGTCGTTCGAGCGCGGGCATCGGCTCCAGCTGGAGCATCTTGCCGGTCTCGACGACCCGTGCGGCGGCACGATCGGCCAGTTCGCGGAGCTGGCGCTCGCGACGGCCGCGGTAGTCCTCGACATCGACGAGGACCCGTGTCCACGACCCGATCTCCTTGGAGAGCATGAGGTTCACGAGGTGCTGGAGCGCGGAGAGGCGCTCACCCTTGCGTCCGATGAGCGCGCCGAGCGCGTCGCGATCGTCACCCTGGGCAACGACGTTGAGACGGCTCGTCTCGCCGGCGGCGACCTCGACCCGGGCGTCGAAGCCAAGGTGGCCCATCAGGGTCTCGAGGATGCGCTGGCCCGCGGCGAGTGCCTCGGGAGAGGCCTCTGCGGCCTCGAGCTCGGCTCGTTCCGCGGCCACGGAGCCGCGAGCGGCCGCCACCTCGGCAGCCTCCGATGCGGAGAGGTCCGCGGCAGGGGCCGACCGGCGCGGCGGTCGATCGTCGCGGCGCGGGCCGCGGTCCGGCCGACGACGGTCCACGGTCCTGCGGGCGGGCGGTCGTGCGCTCGGGGCGGCTGCGCTCGGGGCCGCTGAGCTCGGGGCCGTGCTCGCGACGGGGTCGCCACTCGGGACGTCCTGGCGAGGCGCGCTATCCACGGGCGGGCGATCGTCGGGCCGCGGACCGCGGTTATCGCGACGGGGGCCGCGGTCATCGCGGCGAGGTCCACGGTCGCGGTCGGGGTAGTCACGGGCGGGCGGCTGCGGGAGCGGCACGGACGCCGCGGCATCGCGCTTGGGCGCCGCTCCGCCGAGGGCCTGGCGGGGGGCGGCCACGATCCGGGCCGGCTCGGCACCCATGCCCAGGACCCCGCGACTGCCGGGGGTCAGGATCTCGAAGTCGAGGTCGTTGAGCTCGGCTCCGAACTCTTCCCGCGCAGCGCGCAGCGCGTCCTCCACGGACTTTCCGGAGAATTCCTTGTAAGCACTCATGGTCAGCGTCGTCTCCCTCGTCGGCCCTGACGGCCCCGCTCGCGGGGGCGGATCGTCTTGGTGGCCGTCGTCTTCTTGTCTGCGTCGGTCAGGATGGCCGCACGCTTGGCTGGGTCTGGTGGGGGTGGCATCGCCACCGGGTAGCGCGGGGTGTGGTCGACCGCGAAGGCTGGCGTCCGCCCGAAGAAGGGGAACATGGCGCCCCAGCCGACGATCAGATACTGCTGCACGATCGAGAAGACCGTGGCGACGATCCAGTAGATGAACAGGCCCGCCGGCAGGAACCCGCCGTAGACGACGGAGATGAGCGGCAGGAACAGCATCGTCTGGCGCTGGATCCGGACGTTCGGGTCGTCGTTGGTCGGGTCGGCGACCGGGAGCATCATCCGGGATTGCACGAGCTGGAGCAGCGCCGACGCGATCGCGAGGAAGCTCAGCCCGAAGCCGGCGATCCACAGGAAGGCCTGGGGCACGGCGATGTCGCCGAGGATCGGCACGACCGAGTCGATGCACGGGCCGAGCGCGGCGTCCGGCATGCCCGTGGCCGGGTTGATGTTCTGGCATTGGATGTCGACGACCTGGACGCCGAACACCGTCAGCATCGCGCTCGGGTCGACGTTGGTCAGCCCGTTCTGGATGACCGAGTACATGATGAACAGCAGCGGCAACTGGAGCAGGAGCGGCAGGCAGCCCGCGAGCGGGTTGACGCCACGCTCCTTGAAGAGCTCCTGCTGGGCCAGCCGCGCCTTCATCTGATCGCCCTTGAATCGCTTCTGGACCTCCTTGAGCTCCGGCTGGATGAGCTGCATCCGGCGCTGGGAGACCAGCTGCTTGCGATAGAGCGGGATGAGGACCGCCCGCACGATCAGGGTGAGCACGACGATGGCCCACGCGATCGCGCCCGGCGAGGCCCAGGTTCTCGAGGAACTGGTAGACCGCGAGCAGGATGATGAGCATCACCTGGAAGAGCGGCGTGAAGACCCAGGAGATGAGGCTCAGCGGATCGGTCGGCTTGGCCGGCTCCAGGGGCGGCGCGTAGCTCGGGCTGGGCACGGCGCCCGACCCGGTCGGCGCCGATGCCCGGGAGGCAGGCCGCGATGACCACGGCCACCAGCACGAAGAACAGGAGCGCCGGGCCGATCCGGCGCACGGTCGGGGACAGGGTCACGGGCGCGATCGCCTCGCTAGCGGACCGGGTCATACCCGCCCGGATTCCACGGGTGACACCTGGCGATGCGCTTGGCGCCCATCCAGCTCCCCTTCAGCAGACCGTACTTCGAGATCGCCTGCTCCGCGTAGTGCGAACAGGTCGGCTCGTATCGACACGATGCCGGCAGCCAGGCGAACACGATCCGGTAGAGCTTGATGAGCCCGATCCCGATGTGCTTCATGACGTGGCTCCTCCGAACACGCCGCCCCGGACGAGTATCCGCTGCAACGCTCCGACCAGCGCGTCATGGTCGGCCTCGACGATCGCGGGCCGGGCGATGATGAGGACGTCCCAGCCGGGCTGGAACGAGGGCGCCATCACCCTGAGCGCCTCGCGGAGTCGTCGGCGGACCCGGTTCCGGACCACCGCGTCGCCGAGTCGGCGGCCGGTCGACAGGCCGAAGCGGGTCGTCTCGAGATCGGTCCGAAGGAACCGGGCGGAGAACAACGGGTGGGACTTGGTCGTCCCGGAGCCCTGGATCGCCGCGAAGTCCTGTGGGCGGGAGAGCATCACGAGTCGCGGCGTGGGTGTGCCGCGCTCGGTCGTCAGGCCGTCAGCCGCTTCCGACCGCGAGCCCGCCGGGTGGCCAGGATGCGGCGACCCGCTGTCGTCTTCATGCGGGCGCGGAAGCCGTGTTCCTTGGCGCGATGGCGCTTCTTGGGCTGGTAGGTCTGCTTCGTCATCGGGTCTGTCCGAGATCCTCTCCGTCCGACCTCGGGGAACGGTCGCTCCGACTTCCCCTAGAGGCACGCAAACGCGCCGGCACCCCACGGGCGCATGGCGCGTCTTCGTCCGGCGGATGATATGGCCTGCCCCGAATGGGTGTCAAACGATGGGAGGCATCCGGGACGCGGATCGCGGGCGCCGGTCGCGCGGCCGGGCCATCGTCGCGGCGACTCGCGGGTGTCCAGCGGCCGTCCGCACGAATACTCCCTGGGGGTATGCGGGAATCGCCTTGCGACGCCGTCCGCGCCGGTGCTATCCTCTCCGAGCCCTCGGCGCCGGGACGTTCGCGGGAGACCTCACGCAGGCCTCGGACTGTGGCGAGGCAGCGAGTCATCCGGCTCCGGATGGGCGTCGAACGACGCTTCGCGGACCCTGGCTTCGCCGACCCCGACCGTGGCCGGCGCCATCTATCGACCGTCACTAAAAGCGCAGGTCCCATCGAACGAATGGACGCGAAGCAAGTCTGGCGAGCCGCCCTCGGTGAGCTCCAGGTCTCCTTGTCGCCCGCCAACTACGAGACGTGGTTGCGCGATACCGAGCTCGTCGACGTGGACGAGCAGCGGTTCCGGATCGCCGTCCCGAACGGCTTCTCGAAGGACTGGCTCGAGACCCGCTATCGCTCGCTGATCAGCCAGACCCTCGCCCGGATCGTCGGCTACAGCGTCCAGGTGGAATTCATCGTCGGGCCTGCCCCGGAAGCCGCGGCGCCCGCTCCCGGCGCGACGGCCCTTGGTGCGACGGCCGGAGCGACCGGCCGGCCAGCACGTCCGGGTCGAGCCGACCAGGGTCGGCGGCGAGGGCGGCGCGACCAACCTCAACCCGCGCTACACCTTCGCCAACTTCATCGTCGGGTCGGCCAACCGGCTGGCCCACGCCGCGAGCCTGTCGGTGGCCGAGCGCCCCGGGCATGCCTACAACCCGCTCTTCCTGTACGGCGGGGTCGGTCTGGGCAAGACCCACCTGATGCACGCGATCGGCAACCAGGTCATCGCCCGCTTCCCGCGCAAGCGCGTCGTGTACGCGACGTCCGAGAAGTTCACCAACGAGTTCATCACGAGCATCCAGCAGGGCAAGATCGACGAATTCCGGGCGCGCTACCGCCGGATCGACCTGCTGCTCATCGACGACATCCAGTTCATCGCGGACAAGGAGCGCACCCAGGAGGAGTTCTTCCACACGTTCAACGCCATCCACGAGGACGGCAAGCAGATCGTGCTGAGCTCCGACCGGCCGCCCAAGGCCATCCTCACCCTCGAGGAGCGCCTGCGCAGCCGCTTCGAATGGGGCCTCATCGCGGACCTGACCGCGCCGGACCTGGAGACGCGGATCGCGATCCTGCGGGCCAAGGCGGAGGAGGGCGCGGTCCCGATCACGTCCGACGTCATCGAGTTCATCGCCCGCAAGGTCGTGAGCAACATCCGCGAGCTCGAGGGGGCGCTCAACCGCATCGTCGCGTTCTCGAGCATGGGCGCCACGCCGATCAGCATCGAGCTCGCCCAGGCGGTCCTGTCCAACGTCCTGTACAACCCGAAGAAGCGCCAGGTGACGCCGGAGCGGATCGCTCGTGCGGTCTCGGACTACTACAGCGTCCCGATGGACGCGCTCCAGGGCCAGAAGCGCGACAAGGCCATCGTCATGCCGCGCCAGATCGCGATGTTCCTCATGCGCGAGGAGACCGACGTCTCCCTGCTGCGGATCGGGGCGGAGCTCGGCAATCGCGATCACTCGACCGTGCTGCATGCCTGCGACAAGATCACCCGCGAGATCGCCGTGAACGACGAGCTGCGCCGCGAGATCGCCGCGGTCCGCGAGTTGATCTACGCCGACTGAGGCGGCGGCCGTCCGCAGGACCGTCGCCGGAACGGGCGCCGATCCGTCCATCCGGGTCGCATCTTTGTGGGGAACATCCCCGAACCCGACCATCGGGCGTGGACAAGGACGCGGCGGGACGTGGACATGGCCCGTGCCCCGGTGGAGGATCGGCCCTTGCTTCGATCGGTCATGTGGAGTCGGCGCCGGCTGTCCACCGCCTCTCGACGGTCGTGCCCCCGGTCGGGCCCGGCTTCTCCACGAGCGACCATCGCCCGTCCACCGCCCCGTCGTGCGGCCACGAGCGTGCCCGTCCCCACGTTCCACACCATTACTACGGTGATGACGGAGTGAGAAGATAGAGAGAAGATACCCACCACCCATCCCGCGCCCGGACGTGGAACGTCCCGCATGGTCCCCGGACTCGAGCCATCCGACCGGACCGGCAGTCCATCACCGCGGCGCCCCCAGCCATCGAAGTGGAGTGCATCCGACGTGAGACTCTCGGTCATGCAGGAGAACCTGGCGCGCGGCCTGTCCGTCGTCACTCGCGCCGTCTCCAGCCGGAGCACGCTCCCGGTCCTGGCCAACGTCCTGCTCAAGACCGAGGACGCCGGCCTGAAGCTGACCGCGACGAACCTCGAGATCGGGATCACGTACTGGGTCCCGGGCAAGATCGACGAGGATGGCGCGACGACGGTGCCGGCCAAGCTCCTCACCGACCTCGTCAACTCCCTGCCGCCGGGCGACAAGGTGGAGCTCGAAGTGACGGCCGGCGACACGCTGCACGTGAAGGCCGGACGCTTCCAGACCCACATCAAGGGCATCGACGCGGAGGAGTTCCCGGCCATCCAGACCGCCGGCGAGCGACCGACCACGCGGATCGCCCAGAACGTCCTGCGCCGCGCCCTCGCGGAAACGGCCTTTGCCGCGGCGAGTGACGAGGCGCGCCCGATCCTGACCGGCGTGCTCGCGCGCTTCGAGGGCGACCAGCTGACCCTGGCTGCGGCCGACAACTACCGGATCGCGGTCAAGACCGTGCCGATCCTCGACGCCGTGCCGGAGACGAGCGTGGTCATCCCGGCACGCGCCCTCAACGAGCTGTCGCGCATCCTCGCGGACGTCGACGACCCGGTCGAAGTCGTGCTGGCCGCCGGTCGCAACCAGGTCCTGTTCCACCTCGATGGCATCGATCTCGTCAGCCGGCTCATCGACGGCCAGTTCCCGAACTACCAGCAGGTCATGCCCCAGGCACATGCCACGCGTGCGGTGCTCGATCGCGAAGAGCTGCTCCGGGCCGTTCGCCCGGCGGCGCTGATCGCGCACGAGTCCGCGAACATCGTCAAGCTCCAGATCGGCGGCGACGGCGATGGCGGCATCACGGTCAGCGCGAACGCCGAGGTCGGCGACCACGTGGGCCAGGTGGAGGCCGCCGTGGAGGGGGATGGCACGACGATCGCCTTCAATGCGCGCTACCTGGCGGACGTCCTGACCAACGTCGCTGCCGAGCAGTTCGCGCTCGAGCTCAACGGGCCGCTGTCCCCCGGCGTCTTCAAGCCCATCGGCGACGACCAGTACGTCCATGTCGTCATGCCGGTCCGGACGACCTCATAAGATCGCGAGCGCTAGATCCCGTTTGAGGGTAGGCGACCCGGCGTGCTTGATTCGATCACCGCGCTCGATCTTCGTGGGTACGCCACGCTCGAGGCCTCCTTCGGTCCCGGCGCGCATCTCGTCCACGGACCGAACGCAGCCGGAAAGACGAGCCTGCTGGAGGGCATCGCACTCCTTGGCTGGGGTCGATCGCATCGGACCAACGCCGACGGCGAGCTGATCCGCTGGGGCCGCGAGCTCGCCCGCGTCGAAGGGCGCGTCGGCGACGACGTGCTGGAGGTCGCGGTCACGCGCTCCGGTGCGGACGGCAGCGGCGGCCGCAAGCGCGTGCGGATCAACGGCCTCGGTCGCCGTGCGAGTGGCCTGGGCCAGTACCTGCGCGTCGTCCTGTTCGCGCCCGAGGAGATGCTGCTGGTGATCGGGTCGCCGTCGCTGCGGCGCGCGGCCATCGACACGCTGGCCACGGCCCACTTCCCGGCCTATGCCGACGACCTCGCCACGTACGGCCGAACGCTCCAGCAGCGCAACAGCCTGTTGCGGGCGATCCGGGAGGAGACCGCGACCCGCGACCAGCTCCGGTTCTGGGACGACAGCTTCCTCGACACCGGCGCCCGGGTCGTCGAGGCGCGGCTCCGCCTCCTCGGGCTCATGGCGGCGCCGCTCGCGGCCGCCCATGGCGAGATCGCGCCGGAGGAAGCGGCGGCCGGCGGGATGACCCTGCGCTACGTGACCAACGCGCCGATGCTCGCGGCCGAGACGCCGCGCGACGCCCTCGCCCGGCGGCTGATCGACACCGCCGACAAGGAGGTCTGGAACGGCTCGACCGTGATCGGGCCGCATCGCGACGACATCGCCTTCGACCTCGCCGGCCGAGATCTCGCCGGGTTCGCCTCGCGTGGGCAGCAGCGGACGGCGATCCTCGCCTTCAAGCTCGCCGAGCTGGACCTCCTGACCGAGCTCGACGGCCGCCCGCCCCTGCTGTTGCTGGACGACGTGTTCAGCGAGCTCGATCCGCTCCGCCGGGCGCACCTCGTGCGCCGGATCGCAGAGCTGCCCCAGGCGTTCGTGACGACGACGACCCTCGACGACCTCGACCCGGCACTGCGCGAGGTCGCACGGGCGTGGGAAGTCAGCGCCGGCGAGGACGGCGCGGTCCTGACGCCGCAACCATCAGCCGCCTCGGCGATCGGCGCGCGGCTCGGGGCGGAGCCGATCGGATGACGACGCCCCGGCGCCGACCGATGCGTCGCCTCGGCGACCTCATCCCGGATGCCGCCCGGGCACTGGGCCTCGAGGAGGAGCTGCGGCTCGCGCGGGCCATCGCCACGTTCGAGGCGCTGGTCGCGGAGCGGGTCCCGGCCGCGGCCGGAGCGTGCCGGGTCGTCCGGTTGGAGGGATTCGCCATCGACGTCGAGGCCGACGCGCCGATCGTGGCCCAGGAGCTCCGCATGCGTGCCGCCGAGCTCATTTCCGCCTTCGCGGCGGCTCCTGGCGGCGTGGGAGTGCATGAATTGCGTGTCCACGTCCGCTCGGGGGGTCCCCGCGTATAATCCCCGGACCTGCCAGCCATCTCGGGGCGAAAGTCAGCCGATCCGGCCAGGATCGTCCCGTCGCCCGATCATGAAGTACGAGAGGCCCGCATGGCCGCCCGACTCCAACTGAAGCTTGGTCTCGTCGCCGAGCACGACCGCCTCGACGACTCGCCCGACACCCTCCTGGTGGTCGAGCCGAGCGTCGGGTCCGTCGCGCGCTCGAAGGGCCACCTGTACCTGCTCGTCACCTCGCGGGTCAGCTCGCGCCACGCGCTCGAGGCGACGCGACTGGCCGCCGAGACGATCCGCAACGAGTACTACTACGACGAGTCGGCCGGGATCCGCGTCTGCCTCAAGAAGGCGATCGCGACCGCCAACAAGCGGCTGATCCACCAGGCCGACCGGCTGGGCCTCAAGTCGGCCGATGGCAACGGACCGATCGGCGTGGGCGTGGCCGTGGTCCGCGGCAACGAGATGTACGTGGCGACGGTCGGGCCGGCGGAGGCCTACCTGATCCGTCAGGCCCGTCTGTCGACCCTGCCCGACCCGCACCGCGAGCGCGGCCTGCCCTCGGACGGGCTGGAGCCCGACGTCTGGCGTGGCGAGATCACGGTCGGCGACTCGCTCGTCCTCACCTCGCCGAACATCGTCGCGCGCCTCGGGGCGGACGAGCTCAAGGACGCGATGCTCACCCTCCACCCGCAATCGGCGATGGAGCACCTTCACGCCCGGTTCCGCGCCGCCGACGGGGCCGGCTCGGATGGGGCCATCGCCTTCGAAGCCACGGAGGTCGCGCCCACGACCCGTGGCCGGACGCTGGTGCCGGTCCGCCCGGCCGAGCCACTGGCCGGCGCGCCCGACCGCTCGCCGATCCCGCTCGCCGACAACGTCCAGGCCGCCGGCGCCGCGATGTCCGCGGCGGCCGGCACCGCCAAGGTGGCGGCCGGTGGCGCCTTCGAGCGGCTCATCGCGCGCACCCACGATTTCATGCCGCAACGCAAGCCGGCCTATCGGCGGGTGACGCCGCTGGCGTCGCGACGGGAGACGCAACGCCGGGCCGCGCTCGCGGTCCTGGCCCTGGTCATGGTGGTCGGCGGCCTGGGGCTTGGCGTCTACGCCTTCGGAGGCCAGGGCCAGCAGCGCGCCATCAGCTCGGTCAATGCGGGCCAGGCGGCGCTCGACGTCGCCAAGGCGAACCTCGCGAAGGTGTCGGGCCCCGGTGGGATCGATCTCGTCGCCGACGATCCGGAGCAGGCCCTGGACCTGCTGACCGCCGCCTACACGGAGCTCGACAACGCGGAGGATGCGCGGGTGAGCGCCCGGGTCATCGACCCGATCCGCGCCGACGTCGTCGCCGGGCTGGACCGGCTCTACGGCGTCGTCGATGTCGAGTCGTCCGACGATGTTCAACTTCAAGCCCGCGGAGGGCAAGCCCGCCTTCGACATCAAGGCCCTTGTCCGGGGTCCCGACGGGGCGCCGTACGTCATCGACAACACGACGTCGACGGTCTACCGGGTCGACCTGAAGCGAAAGCGGGCAACGGCCGTGTTTCGCAAGGGGGCCAAGGCGGGCAGCACCACATTGGCGACGCCACGCTTCCTGGCCGTCGGCGGTCGCGATCTGCTGATCCTCGATGCCAAGAACGTCCTCTGGCGCTGGCGGGCGTCGAATGACGCCGGCAAGGGCAGGCTCAACAAGGTCAACGTCAACGGCGCCACGCAGTGGGGCGATGACATCACCGCGATGGGCACCTATCTCCGGGATGTCGACCGCGGCCTCGCCAACCTGTACGTCGTCGATCCCTCGGAGGAGCAGATCCGGGTGTACTTCGCGGCCCTCGACGGCAGCGGCTACCCGGCCAAGGCAACGGGCTGGCTGGCGACGGCCCGCGACGTCAGCCAGATGAACTCCATGTACATCGACGGCGACATGTTCGTCGTCGAGGGCGGGGTGCTCGAACGCTTCGCCTCCGGCAAGAGCGACGGGTGGGAGCCGGGGGAGCTGCCCGACGCCCTGCTGCGGGAGCAGCCCGACGCATCCCTCGTGACGGGGCAGGGCGAACGGCGGGAGGGCACCGTCTTCACGTACGACCAGGAGCACGCCCGCCTGGTCGAATACGAGAAGGCCAGCGGCAACTACCTGAGGCAATACCGCCTCGCCGCGGGTGCCGAGGGCTGGGGGGACGTGCGCGGCATGTACGTGCTGCCGGGGGTCGAGGACGGGCCACCCGCGGTGTACTGGGTGTCGCCCACGTCCTTCAACAAGGCGTTCCTGGAGCAGATCGTCGACGAGGCCACGCCCTCGGGCTCGCCCGGCCCCGGCTCGAGCGCCTCGGAGGAACCGTCGACCGCCCCTTCGACCACGCCCTGAGTAACGGCGGGGACCGCCGGTGATCCCGCTTCGCGACGCGAATCCGACGCGCAGCACGCCGATCGTCACGGTCGCGCTCATCGTCGCCTGCTTCGTGGCATTCGCCTTCGAGCTGGGCCGGCTCGCGAGCGGCGGGACGGAGGCCCTGGATGCATTCGTGACCGAATGGGGGATCGTGCCCGCGGAGCTCACCGCGGCCTGGTCCTCCGGGTCGGCCCTGACGGTCGAGACCCTGACCTTGATCACCAGCCAGTTCCTGCACGGCGGCTGGCTGCATCTGCTCGGGAACCTGCTGTTCCTGTGGATCTTCGGCAACAACGTGGAGGATCGGCTGGGTCGGTTCCGGTTCCTGCTCTTCTACCTGGTGGGCGGCGCGGTCGCCGGGCTGACCCAGGTCGCGATCGATCCGGACTCGACGATCCCGACGATCGGCGCCTCGGGCGCGATCGCGGCCACGCTCGGGGCCTACCTCGTGCTCTTCCCGCGGGCGCGCATCACGTCGCTCGTGTTCCTGGGCTTCTTCTACCAGCTGATCGACGTCCCGGCGGTCATCGTGCTCGTGTTCTGGTTCGCGCTCCAGCTCATCGACGGGCTGGCGTCGATCGGCGTCACCGACACCGCCGGCGGCGGAGTCGCCTTCTTCGCCCACATCGGTGGGTTCGTGTTCGGGGCCGCCGTGGGACTCGTCCTCAACGCCGTCGGGCGGCGCCGCGGGCCGGCCGTCCCGGCCGCCGTGGGATAATCGCCGCATGGACGACGGGCTGATCGAGATGGTCGTCGAGAGTGTGCGCGTCCACATGCTCTCCAGCCGCCACGTCGTGATCCTCAAGGAGACGGGGCGCGAGCGCTATCTCCCCATCTGGATCGGGCCGTGGGAGGCGAGCTCGATCGCGATGCGACTCCAGGGCCTGACCCCGGAGCGGCCGCTCACCCACGACCTGTTCGCGAGCACGCTCGAGGCGCTGGACGCGACGGTGGCGCGCGTCGTCATCTCGGACATGGTCGACGAGACGTACCACGCCCGGCTGTTCGTGGAGCGGGACGGCAAGCTCGGCGAGATCGACGCGCGGCCGTCCGACGCGCTCGCGCTGGCGGTCCGGGTGGGTGCCCCGATCTTCGCGGTCCCGTCCGTGCTGGACCTGGCCGGCCTCGGCGCCGAGGGCGGACTGGGCGTCGACGAGGACGGCGAGCCGATCGAGTCGACCGGCGAGGGCGGGGTCGTCGATCCGCGGCTCGACGTGTTCCGCGACTTCGTGAATTCGCTCGACGTCGACCAGGAGCAGGAGGGCCGCGGGAGCTGACCCGGGCTGACCCGGGGAGCTAGGCCGCGGGGTCGGCCGGTGGCGGTGCCTGGATCGGCCCGCCGCGCCGGAGCGCACGCTCGCGGTTGACCCACATGTACAGCCGCAGGCGCCAGAAGTCGCGTACCGCGCGGAGGATCACCTGTGGCTTGGCGCCCGTGGGCGACCCTGCGGTCCGCGCGTAGTGAGGCACGCCGACCTCGACCGTCGTGCGGCCGGCCGCCTTCAGCTTGATCAGCAGCTCGGCGGAGAAGAACGCCCCCTCCGACTCGACACGCACGCCATCGAGCGCTTCGCTGCGGAAGAGCTTGCAGGCACAGTCGACGTCGGTCACGCGCAGCCCGAAGAAGATGCGGTTGGCCAGTCGGTAGGCCTTGGCGTAGATCGTCCGGATCAGCGGATCGGCTCGCGCGATGCGGTAGCCGGCAACGACGTCGGGGGCGTCCGGCTCGGCGAATCGCGCCGTCAGGCGGCCGAGGTCGACGACCTGGAACTGGCGGTCCCCGTCCGTGAAGGCGACGAGCTCGAAGCGGGCGGCGCCGAATCCGGACCGCAGGGCACCGCCGTAGCCACGGTTGACCGGGTGATGCACGGCGCGCACGACGCCAGGGTGGCTGGCCGTCAGCTCGTCGGCGATCGCCTGGGTGCGGTCACGGGACCCGTCGTTGACGACGATGATCTCGAACGTGTCGGCGAGGGTCGGGAGGACCGCCAGGGCTTCTTCGACGAGCCCGGCCACGTTGGCCTCCTCGTTGTGGGCCGGAAAGAAGTACGACAGGCGTGCGACCCGCTTCGGGTCCGGCAGGTTCGCGTCGGTCACGTCGGTGGTGGCTCCCATGCGAGATCGAGGCCCGTTCGGTCGTCGATGACCGTCAGGTCGGGTCGCTGGTCCTCGATGTGTTGTGCGTAACCATAGCGGCGGGTCGCACTCACCACCCGAGGTGGGTCGCCCAGACCACGCCCCAGGCGTTGACGGCGATCGAAACGACGATGAGGCCCATCGCGAGCGGCATCGCCCAGCGGCGGGTGCCGTCCGCCATCCGCTCGAGACCCAGGGCCACCAGCGGGAGGGCGAACGGGGCGGCGTCGTTGCTGAAGCGATAGCCGAACTGGACCCAGCCCTGGCTGAAGTGCATGAGATCGAGCAGCACGACGAGCAGGACCGCCAGTGCGGCGCCCGTCACCAGGCGGCTGCGGCCGTAGCGACGCAGGGCCGGGATCATCAGCAGGTACGCGGGGCTCGTCAGCAGGACGCTCATCCCGACGTCCCGCGGCAGGGCGAACGGGCAGTCCGCGTCGAAGAGGCCGCGCTGCGCCCCCTCCGCGGTGCACAGGGGCTCGTCGATCGTGCCCAGCGTGTCCTGCCGCCGTTCGGGCAGGATCTCGGGGGTCGACAGGAACATGATCCCCAGGTTCTGGGCGAGATAGCGCGGATCCTCGGCGGACCATTCCGGGTGATAGTCGAGCGCGACGTAGGCGCGGGCCTCGAGCTGGTAGAGATGGTCGTAGGCCGGGTGGAACACCTGCCCGGTGACCGCGACGTTGTAGGCGAGCAGGGCGCCGACCGGGATGGCCGCCCCGAGGCCCGCCGACCAGCCGCGGCGCCACCAGGTCCCGCCGGACCCGACGAGGAGGAAGAACGGGGCAGCGACCAGCGTCGACAGGCGGGCGGTCGCCGCCAGCCCGAACAGCAGGCCCACGACGAACTGGCGTCGGTCGACGGCGAGACGGTGTCTGGCGGGTCGCGGGGCAGCCGCGTCGTCGGAGCCGTCCGCTTCGGCGGCCCCGTGCGCCTGACCGGCTCCGCCGGCCTCCTCGGGCCCGCCGAGACCCGGCTGGTCGGCTTGTGACGCAGGGTCCGCCCGGATCGCCAGCCCGACAGCCAGCAGCGCCAGCCCGACCGCGACGATATGGGCCTGGTACCAGGTCGTCGCGAGCTGGGCCGTGTACCAGAACACCGTTCCGAACGCGAAGAACAGCGTGGTCGCCAGGCGCACGACCGGCTGGATGCGCAGGCCGCCGAGCATCCACCAGCAGATCGCCACGTCGACGGCGGCGAGGATCGTGAAGATCGTCTGGTCGTCGGCCGACAGCCCCCACGCCGCGACGAACGGGACCAGGAACAGGGCCGGCAAGGGCGGGAACGGGATCAGGCCACGCGGGACGCCGTCACTCGAGGTGACCGGCAACACGTCTTGGAAGAATGCATTGCCGAAGCTCGTGGCGGAGCCCGAGACGGGATAGCGGATGGCCGCCTGCCCCTCGAGGAAGGCGGCCGCCTGCCACACGAAATGGTCGTAGAAGCGGTCGACCTGTGTCGTGAGGTACACGCCCAGCGCGACGACGGCGAGCAGGACCCCCACGGCGATGGCGAGCCGTCGATCCATCGGTGCGCCGGCGCGCCGGCCCACCAGGGGGTCGTCCGGGTTGCCCTGTGCTACGCTCAGATTCACCTTCCACGCTCGTGCAGGAGCCGTTTCCCGGTGACTGGCCCCGTATCCGGTGGGTACGAGCGAGGCACGGGAGCGCCGTCTCGGTCGACCGGGATGCAAGGGACCCTTGGCGCGATCCTGATCGTCCTCGCGCTCGGTCTCGCCCTCCGCCTCATTCTGGCATACCTCCTCCCCGGGTCCGGGTTCGACGCCGACCTGAGCTCATTCCGATTCTGGGCGGACAACCTGGCCGACAACGGGCTGTACGGCTTCTACCAGCGCGACTTCTTCCACGACTACACGCCCGGATACCTGTACGTCCTGTGGCTCGTCGGGACCGTCGGCAACGCGCTCGGCGGCATCGGCGACCTCATCAAGATCCCGCCCATCCTCGCCGACCTCGCGGTCGGGTACCTCGTCTGGTCGATGATCCGCGAGCTCGGCGGACGCGAGCGGCTCGCGTTGCTCGGGGCCGTGGTCGTGGTCGTCAACCCGGTGTTCTGGTTCGACAACGTCGTCTGGGGGCAGGTCGACTCGGTCGGGGTCGTCTTCGTGCTTCTCGCCCTGCGCTCGTTGTGGCGAGACCAGCCCGAACGCGCCGCCGATCTTTACGGTCATCGCGGCGCTCGTGAAGCCCCAGCTCGGGATCCTGGTGCCGCTCGTCGCCGTCGTGACGATCCGTCGGGCGCTCTGGCCGGTCGAGACCTGATCCCGGCGGCATCGAGGACGTCGGCGTTCCAGGGCGACGGCCTCCTCGACCGGGTGCGGGCATGGGAGGCGCGGACGGACCATCCGCTGCGAATCCTCACGACCGGGGTGGCGGGCTTCCTGACGGCCGTCCTCCTGTGCCTGCCGTTCGGCCTGTCGGTCCTGGAGCCGGCGGCCTCCGCGCCGTTCTTCAGCGTCCGGGCTGATCGACCAGATCGTCATCGCGGGCGGTGGATATCCGTACCTCACGGTCAACGCCTACAACGCCTGGGCGGTCGTGCCGAGCGACCTGGGCAACAGCCTCGCCAGCGCCGGCCTGTGGGTCTGCGACGCCGGGTCGATACCGGCGGACCAGTGCGGCGCGGGCGTGGCGGTCTTCGGCGCCGTGCCGGCGGTCGCCGTGGGTGCGGTCCTGCTGATCGCGTCCTTCGTGGCCGCGCTCTGGGTGGCCGCTCGCCATCCCGATCGACTGACGCTGCTCGTGGTGCTGGCGGTCCTCGCGCTCGCGTTCTTCGCCCTGCCGACCCGCGTGCACGAGCGCTACGGCTTCCCGTTCTTCGCGTTGGGCGCGATCCTCTTCGCGATCTCACCGCGCTGGCGAGTCGCGTACGTGGTCCTCGCCATCGCGACGTTCGCCAACATGTACGTCGTCCTCACCACGCTCTATCCGCCCGAGTTCCCCGACCAGAACGCCGTCCGCGACTGGCTGGCCATCGGGCCGTTCCTCCGCTCACAGGCCGCGGTGACGATCGTCGCGATCATGCATACGGCGGCGTTCGGCTGGGCCGCGCTCCAGTTGCGAGCGAGCGCCCGCGAACGACTCGCGGACGAGCTGGCGGAGGGGCGGCTCGCGGACGACGTGCGCGAACGATCGATCCTCCCCGGCGCGGGCTTCCTGGCGGGGATCCGGGGCCGCGCTGGCGGCCGGGACACGGCCGGCGAATCGGGCTTGGCCGGCGGGAGCGCCGCCGTAGGATGGCCCGCGGCGCACGGTGCCCGAGGCGTCGACCCGGCCCTCGCGACCGGCGCCGCCGCCGCCGCGGCCGACGGCTCGACGCCCGACCTGCCCACGTGGAGCACGCGTGCCTCGCTCGCCGACAGCGGCCTCGTCGGCTGGATCCGGGCGCGCCTCGCCGAACGCCCGGTGCGGGCGGATCGGAGCCGGATGCTCCTCCGGCGAGGGCGGCGGGCGACTGGACCGCCTCGACGCGTGGATCCTGATCGTCCTGCTGCTGGCGACGCTCGGGATGCGGACCTTCCGCCTGGAAGAGCCGTACCAGCCGCATTTCGACGAGGTCTATCACGCCCGGACGGCCATGGAGTTCCTGCAGGACTGGCGGTACGGCGAGTCCCACGACATCTACGAGTGGACCCATCCGCACCTCGCCAAGTACGCGATGGCCGCGGGACTGGTGCTGTGGGGCGAGGACCACGTCTCGGGGACGGGCGATCTGGGCACCCCGATCGCGGCCGCCGCCATCGAGCCGCGACGGGAAGACCCAGTGACCGGCGAGCGTGCGGGCGAGCGCCTTCACCTGGCGACCGGCACCGAGATCCGGACCGATGACCTGCGGACGCGTCGGACCGTCAGCACGTTCGCGGCCCCGGGTTCGTCGGCGCTGGCCATCGACGACTCGGCGGAGCAGCTCCTGATCGGCTTCGACGACGGCAGGATCGCGACGGTCGACCTGGCGATCATCGGCCTCGACGGGGTGGACAGCGGCGTCGAGCCGATCCCGCTCGCGACCGTGGACCACCCGGTGACGCACCTGCTCGCGTCCGAGGACGGCCTGGCGATCATCGCCGCCTCCGACGACCGCCTGAGCGTCGTCGATCCCGCCACCGGCGACGTCACCGGCACGCTCGACCTGGCCGGCATCGCCGACCTGGCGACGGCCGGGTCCGGGCCGGCCCTGGTCGCCACGCCCGACTCCATCGACGAACCGACCGCCGTCGCCGCCGTGCTCGCCGAGATCCTCGAGGCCGATGCCGCCGAGTTCGAGACCCTCCTCGCCGATGCGGCCCCGGGCACGACGGTCATCCTGGGCAGCCCGGGGGACGACGATGCGACCCGGACCGAGATCGACGAGGCGATCGCCGATGGCCGGCTGGCCGGCATCGAGGTCCTCGACGTGTCGCGCGTGGCGGTGGCCGATGCCGGTGGCATCACCTTCATCGACCCGGCGACGGCCGATGTCTCGAGCACGATCGGGATGGCCGGCGGGGCGCACGGGCTCGCCTACGTGACCGGCATCGACGACCCGAAGCTGTACGTGACCGCCGGTGGCGCCGACGACCCGGGCTACGAGCTCGTGGCGGTCGGAGGCGACAGCGCGAAGAACGGACCGGTCAAGGTCGGTGGGCGGCATCCGCTGCCGGGCGAGGGGTCGCGCGTGGTGTACAACGACGCCACGCAGCAGATCCATGTCCTGGGGCGCGCGTTCGCGCCGGATGGGGCGGTCGGTGGCGAGGCCGACGGATGGACGGTCTACGTCATCGAGCCGCACGGCAATCCCGCCGCGAATGCGGTCTTCGCCGACGCCCTCCTGCCGGCTGACCTGGAGCCCGCGGCGTGGGCGCTCGACGCCGAAGCGGACTACCCCGCCGAGGACCGCCAGGAGCTCCACGTCTTCGGGGCGGACGGGCAGATGGCCACGATCCCGACCGGTTCGCACGCGTTCGCGTGGCGGCTGCCCGGCGTCATCGCCGGCGCGCTGATGGCGGCCTGCCTGTACCTCCTCGCCCGGATCCTGTTCGCGCGGCGGCTCGTCGCCGGCCTGGTCGCCGCGTTCGCGCTCGTCGATGGCATGTTCTTCGTGCAGTCCCGGATCGGCATGAACGACGTCTACGTCGGGCTGTTCATCGTCGCCGCCTACACGGTCTTCGCGGCCCTCTGGACGGGCTGGTGGCGCTGGCGCGGCGCGTTCTGGGTCGCGATGCCCGTCATCGGCGTGTTGCTCGGTCTCGCCCTGGCCTCGAAGTGGGTCGCCGCGTACGCCATCGGCGCCATGGCGCTGCTGCTGCTCGTGCGGAGCGCCCTTGGTCGCGTCGTGGCGATCCTGGGCCTGATCGCGATCACCAGCGTCCTCGGCTACCTCGCGATCAGCGTCCCCGAGGGCCAGGGCCTGGGCAACCTCCCGTTCCTCGCGATGATGGTCGGGCTGACGTTGGTCGCGGTCGTCGCCGCCGTGTTCCACCCGATCGCCTGGACCGACGACGAGATGCGATTCGCGGTCATCGCCCCGGCCGCGCTCGGAGCCCTGCTGTTCTTCGGCACCCTGGCGTTGGGACGGCTCGACATCCCCGTGACCGTGGGGCCCGTGGTGGTCACCCCGCTGCTCGTCGCGATCCTCGCCGCGCTCGGCTCGCTGGTCGTCTACATGGTCTTTCGGTTCGCGGGCGGGATCGGGTACGGACCGCTGGCCGGACCGCGGGCGCCCGGCGACCCGCTGCGTGCCCTGGAACCGCCTGCGCCGCCTCCGGACGGCTGGCTACGGCCCGGATGGCTCCTGGGCCTGCCGCTGGCCTGGGCGGCCCTCTGCCTCGTTCTGATCCCGGTCGGCCTGTACGTCGTGAGCTACCTGCCGTGGGCGTACGTCGAGAACCATCAGCTGTGGGAGGGCTTCCCGGCCGGGCATACCGGTCAGACCCTGGTCGACCTGACCGCGTCGATGTACGGCTACCACAGCGGCCTGGCCACGGGCCACCCGGCGTCGTCGCCCTGGTGGGCGTGGCCGTTCGACCTCAAGCCCGTGTGGTTCTACCAGGACGGCTTCGCCGGTTCGACGAGCGCCGCCATCTACGACGCCGGCAACCTCGTGATCTGGTGGCTGGGGACCGTGGCGCTCGGCTTCGTGGCGATCATGGCGTTCCGGCGCCGCAGCCTGGCGCTGGCGCTCATCGGCATCGCGTTCGCCGCCCAGTGGGTGTCCTGGTCGCGGATCGACCGGGCCGCGTTCCAGTACCACTACTACACGGCCCTGCCGTTCGTGATCCTCGCGCTCGCCTACCTCGTCGCCGAGCTGTGGCACGGGCCGTCACGCCGGACGTGGCTGGTCGTCCGGCTGGCTGGGGCCGCGGCGATCGTGGCGCCGGCCGCCCTGTGGGTCCTGCATCGTCCGCTGTGCGCGTTCGTCGGGGTCGAACGCGCCAACCCCGGCTCCCAGGCATGCCCGGCGGTCATCCCCGATCTCGTCCTGACCCTGCAAACGGCCGGGCTGCTCGGGGTCGTCGTGGTCGGGGCGGTGCTCCTGGGGCGCGGATTGCTGGCGATGGAGCGCCGCGGCGACGGGCGCGATCGGTACGACGCCGAACCCGACGATGCGCGCGTGTCGGAATCGCTGCCGGACTCCGGGATCCGGCGGCTGGTCATCACCGCGATCGGGGTCGCCCTGGCCATGGCCGCCACGGCGTTCCTGCCCGATGTCGCGCTCCTGACCCTCACCAACGTCCCGGTCGAGCCGATCGCCCTGGTCGTCGCGATCCCGCTCGTCTTCCTGGCCGCGCAGGTCGTCGCCGCCCGTGATGCACGCCGGTACGTCGTCGGGCTGCTCGTCGCCGCCGTCGGCTGGTTCGTCGTGTTCTATCCGAACATCGCGGCCCTGCCGTTGCCGTCGACGATCGTCAATGCCTACCAGGGCCTGCTGCCGACCTACCTGTATGCGTTCCAGTTCCCGGTCAGCGACGTGGCGCGCAACGTCGACACGCCGCTGCTGAGCGGGACCTTCGCGATCCTGACGATCGCCATCGGGGTGACGTGCCTGGTGGTCGCCTACTCCGCTTCGGTGTGGCGGCTGGCGCTCGCGGAGTCCAACGCCGCGGCGGGCTCCGGCTCGGGCGACGGCGCGGACGGCCTCGCTCGCACCGAAGGGGGCGCCTGAGGGATCTCGGCCCGGAATCCTTCCGGGAGCGAGCCGGCGCTGGCCAGCCGACGGATCACGAAGCCGTAGTAGTCCTCGACCTTGGCCGTGACGCGCGGCCAGCTGAATTCCTCGGCCCGCGCCTGGCCGGCGGCGCCCATCTGCTCGCGCAGACCCGGGTCGCGGAGCAGCTTGTCGATGGCCACGGCCAGCTCGCGCGGGGCCCGCGGCGGCACGAGCAGGCCCTCGCGGCCGCGGCGGACGACGCCCTTGTAGCCGTGGATGTCCGAGCACACGATCGGCGTCCCGGCCGCCATCGCCTCGAGCAGGACGATCCCGAACGATTCACCGCCGGTGGCCGGGGAGGCGTAGACGTCCGCGGTCCGGAACAGCTGCGCCTTGGCGTCGTCCGAGACGCGACCCAGGAACTCGACGCCCTGGAGACCGCGGGTCGCCACGTACCGGCGCGCCTCCCGCTCCTGCGGTCCGTTGCCGACCACGAGGAGCCGCGCCTCAGAGCCGGTCTTGCGCAGGATCCGGTGGGCCTTGAGCAGGTCCAGGAGGCCCTTGCGCGGCTCGTGGCGCCCGACGAACAGCACATTGGGCGTGCCGTCCTGCCAGCGCGCGATCGGGACCGCATTCGCAAACCGGCCGATATCGACGCCGTTGGGGATGACCTTGTAGTCGCCGGGGAAGAAGCGGTCGATGAAGTGGCGGGCCGCGGCGCTGACCGCGATCCTGCCGTGCAGGCGCTTGGCGTGGCCACCGAGGGCCCGGCTGCCGAACTCGTACGACGGCGAGAAGCCGGCGTAGGCGTGGAACGTGGCGACGTTCACGCTGGTCGACTCGCGCAGCAGGAAGAGCGACAGGAACGGCACGAACGGCTCGTGGAAGTGGAGGACATCGAACTTCTCGCGCTCCAGCATCGCGCCGATCTGGCTGAGATAGCGGGGCGAGAACGTGAGGGTCCCGACGGACGCATTGATCGGCACGGAGAACCCCACGCCGAGGCGGATGATGTCGCCCTCCGACGAGCGTTGCGGGCCGTGGCTGGCCGTCAGGATCCGGACGTCGTGGCCGCGCAGCCGCAGGTTCTCGTACAGGAACCGCACGTGCTGCGCGACGCCGCCGGGCGCTGGGTAGATGTACGGGCAGACCAGGCCGATCTTCATCGCCGCTCGTCCGCGGGGTCGTACCTGGGTGGTCGGGCGCGGCCGCCCGGATAGCCGTGATCGCGCCCGGTCCCGTCGCGGCGGACGCGGCCGGCGAGCTCGTCCCGAGCGTCGCGCGCCCGTTTCGTCAGTTGCTTGCCGAAGACGCCGACCTGCCCCACGGCGTCGTGGAACGAGCCCTGGTGGTCCGTCTGCCGTGCCTCGATGGCGCGCCGAAGATCCTCGGCCGTGCGGCCCTCGAACGTCGTCCAGCCGGCGCCGATCGCATCGAGTGCGTGGGCATCGCTGTTGCCCACCCGGGCGAGGCCGTGTTCATCGGCGAAGCGCACGACACGATCGTGCCACGGTCGACCCAGCGCCGTCGGATTGAACGTCTCGAGGCCGTCCGGACGCACCGTTTCGTCGCCGTCGTCCAGGAGATTCCGCAGCACCCGACCCTGGGCGCACAACGGATACGGCACGAGCGGATGGGCCGGGATCGCCAGCCCGCCCGCGGCGTGGACGTCCTTGATCGTGTTGCGCAGCGATCGGTAGGGCCGGATCGGCCGATCGATCCACAGCGCCAGCAGGTGGCCGCCGAGGGTCGTGACCTCCTCGCCGACCACGACATCGATGCCGACCCCTCGGTCCCGGGCCATCGCCTGCGCGGCCACCGCGGCGTCGATCCGCTCGTGGTCGGTGATGGCGATGACGTCGAGGTCGCCGCGCGCGGCGACGTGATCGAGGATGCTCGTGACGTCGGCGATCCCGTCCGACGCGATCGTGTGGATGTGGAGGTCGGCTCGGCCGTGTCGCTCGGTCGGGGCGGGCTCGGTCATGTCGCGCGCGCCTCCGGCGATGGCGCCTCGGGTGCCACGGGTGCTCCGGCCGCTGCCGCCGCTTCGGCCTCCAGGTCCGGCCAGATCGGGAAGAACACCGCCCACCACTGCTCCGGAGCGTCCTCGACGATGCGCTCGAACGCCCGCGCGATGCCGGCCATCGTCGTGGTCACGCGCTCGCGGCGGCTGCCCTCGGGGGGTGTCGTCACGAGTTCCAGCCGGCCCTTGTAGCGGCCGATGCCGGTTCGCCGAACGCCCATCACGAACAAGGGCGCGCCGCTCTCCACGCCGAGCATCGCAGGCCCGAGCGGGAGCTGCGCCGGTGCCCCGAACAGCTCCGTCAGCACCCCGCCGCCGGTCAGGTCCCGGTCGCCCACGAGGCCGACGCTCGTGCCGGTCCGCAGCGCCGCCTGGAGCTCGCGGCGCGCCTCTCGCAGGCCGACGATGCGGACGCCGACCGCGCCGCGGGTTCGCACGAACCAGTCCTGGAGCCGCGGGTCGTCGATGGTCTCCATGGGCGCGACCGCACCGCCGACCCGTGAGGCGAGCAGGATCGCGGGGAGCTCGATCGCCCCGAAGTGCAGCCCGACGAAGATCGAGGCGCGTCCGGGCGTGAACGCGTCGGCGACCAGGTCCGGGGTCTCGATGTCCATCCGCTTGTCGACGTCGCCGGGGCGCAGGCCCGGCGTACGGACCACCTCGAGGTAGTAGCGCGCCGCATGCCGGTAGGCGAGCCGCACGAGACGCTCGAGGGCCCGCGGGTCGGTGGCGGCCGCGCGGACCCCGGGTGTGCCCCGGCCGCGACGAGCCAGGTCGTGCGCGACGCGGCGCAGGTTCCGGCGCGCCTGGGCCGCGCGATCGGGCGTGGCGCGATACCAGACGTCGCCCGCGAACTCCGCCAGTGGGACGAGCAGGCGCTCCGGCAGGCGGCAGGCCAGCCAGGACGCGATGAGCAGCAACCGGACGCTGATCCAGCTGCGGATCGCTCGCACGGTCAGGCGAACTCCGGCGCCGGCCCCGGATCCTCGATGCCTGCCTGCATCAGGGTCGCGCGGCGCTCGAGGTCGGCGGCCTCTTCGGGCGTGGCCGGCCAGATCGGCTTGAAGCTGTACCACTGGTCCGGCGCCGCGGCGACGGTGGTAGCGAGCGCGTCGGCGATCGACTGGGTCGCGCGCTGGAGCTCAGCCGGGTCGCCCGATTCGAGGTCGATCGGACCAGGCCACGTCACGAGGAACGTCCCGTCGGGGCGGCGCCGGATCGTGATGGGCAGGATGCGGGAGCCGGTCTTGGCGGCCAGCGTCGCCGGACCCGCGGGCAACGCCGTCCACTGCCCGAACAGCTTCACGGGGATCCCGTCCGCGCGGTAACCCCAGTCCACGAGCAGACCGAGCATCTCGCGCCGGCGGAGCACGCCGAAGATCGCGCGCAGGTTGCGCCAGCCGATGATGCGCACCCCCCAGGCCTCGCGCTGGCTGCGCAGCAGCTCGAAGAGCTCCGGGAACGCCGAGTCGTCGGCCAGGACGCTGATCGGCATCTCGTGGCGGGCGATCGCGGCTGCCACCGCATCGTTGCTGCCCACGTGGCCGACGACGAAGATCATGCCGCCCCCGTTGGGCGACTCGCGCCACAGCCGCTTGAACTCGACCACGTCGAGGTCCGGGACCATGGCCGCCCGCTCCTCGGGCGTGTCCGTTGGCAAGCGCATCAGCTCGACGAGGTAGCGGCCGTAGCCGTAGTAGGCGCGCAGGGCCATCGCGCGGACCCTGGGATGGTCCGGCGGCAGCCCCAGGACGTGGCCGAAGTTGCGGTTGGACCAGCGTCGTTTGGTCGGCCAGGCAAGGTAGGACAGCTGCGAGGCGCGCCCGATCAGGGTCGCGGCCGGCTTCGGCGGGACCGTCGCCAGGACCCAGGAGATCGCTCGATAGCCGGCCAGCGCCGCGCGCTCGACGATGCGTGGGCTCGTTCCGCCGCCACGCCGGTGCGGGGCCTCGAGCCGGCGGTCCGGGACCCTCGTGTCGGCCCGCGGCCGGTCGCCGGCGGTCACAGCCCCGCGGTGGTCGCGACCTTGGCCCCGGTCTTGGCCGGGCTCCCGGCCAGCTTGCGGAGCTTGCGCTTCTCGGGCTTCTCGGTGCCGACGAGCGTCTCGTTGTCGTCGCCGCGGATGAAGGCCTCGACCCGGTTGTACGCGATGTCGTCGTGGATCTGGTGCGGCGGGCTCTTCATGAAGTACGCCGACGGCGCCACGAGCGTGCCCTTGAGGCCGCGGTCCAGGCCCAGCTTCAGGCAGCGGATGGCGTCCGTGATGACGCCCGCGCTGTTGGGGCTGTCCCAGACCTCGAGCTTGAGCTCGGCGTTGAGCGGCACGTCGCCGAACGTGGTGCCTTCCATCCGGATGTAGCACCACTTGCGGTCCTCGAGCCACGGGACGTGGTCGCTCGGCCCGACATGGACGTTGTCGGGGTCCATCTCGTAGTCGAGCATCGAGGTGACCGCGTTCGTCTTCGAGATCTTCTTGGACTCGAGGCGCTCGCGCTCGAGCATGTTCAGGAAGTCGGTGTTGCCGCCGAAGTTCAGCTGGTACGTGCGGTCCAGGCGGACGCCGCGATCCATGAACAGGCGGGTCAGCACGCGGTGGCTGATCGTGGCGCCGACCTGGCTCTTGATGTCGTCACCGATGACCGGCAGGCCGGCGTCGGCGAAGCGGCGCTGCCAGTACGGCTCCCGCCCGATGAAGACCGGGATCGCGTTGACGAACCCGACGCCGGCCTGGAGGGCCTGCTCGGCGTACCACTTGGTCGCCTGCTCGCTGCCGACCGGCAGGTAGGAGACCATGACATCGACTTCGCGCTCCTTGAGGATGCCGACGATGTCGGCCGTCTCGCCGGGCGCCTTCTCGATGATCTGGGACAGGTACTTGCCGAGGCCGTCGTGGACCATGCCGCGCTCGACCGTGACGCCGGTGTGCCCGACCTTGTGGAAGGTGTAGGTGTTGTTCGGCTTCGTGTAGATCGCCTCGGCGAGGTCCTTGCCGACCTTGTTCTTGTCGATGTCGAAGGCCGCGACGAAGTCGATGTCGCGGACGTGGTAGCCGCCGAGGTCGACGTGCATCAGGCCCGGGATGAAGTCGTCGGCGTTCGCGTTCTCGTAGTAGTAGCGGCCCTGGACGAGGCTGCTGGCGCAGTTCCCGACACCGACGATCGCGACCCGGATCTTGCCGTCGCCGCGGCGCCCGGCGCCCGCCCAGGTGTTGGACGGCCCGGAGCCGTTCTTGCCGTTGCCGTTGGTTCCGTTCTTGCTCACGTGTTCGTCTCCGTTGGATTCGTGGTGGAGGCCCCCTGCCTCGCCTGGCTTCGGACGTGGAGGATGCGTTGGAGGGTGGTGATGGTCGCCCCGATGGCGATGACGGCGAGCGTGATGGCAAGCACCAAGGCGCCGGACGTGAAGGCTTCCGCAGGCCACGGCATGCCACATGCGCAGGGCGCCAGGCCGAGGACGCCCGTCAGGACGAGTCCGATGCTGAGGATGACCAGCCGGACCTCTCGCGGCATCAGCCCGACGGCGGCCATGCCGGTGCCTTCCGTGAAGCCGAGCCCCTCGGACTTGGCGCGTGCGTAACTGACCATGAACGCCGCGCCCATGGCGGCCGCGGCAAGGACGACGCCCTCGGCGAACCCAGCGAATGCCGCCCCGGCGACGATCCCGAGATAGACGACCGCCTCGCCCCATCGGTCAAAGACGCTGTCCATGAAGGCCCCGAGTGGGCTGACCTTGCCGGTCGCACGGGCGAGCGTGCCGTCGAACATGTCGAAGGCGCCGCCGACGAAGACCACGATCCCGCCGATGACCCAGAGCTGCATGGCGACCAGGACGGCGCCGACCACGGTGATCCCGAACCCGATGAGGGTCAGGCCATCAGGGGTCAGGCCGGCACGGCCCATCGCCAGGGCCAGGGGAACGAACGCGTTCTTGAACCGGGACCGGGTTTCGTTCGAGATGGTCATCCGGCGGCTGCCCGGCTCGCGATGCCCAGGATCGCGCGTTCGCGCGCCGCGACTTCGCCGAACGCCTCGGGGCGCAGGGTGCAGATCGTCTCGCGCCCGACGCGGCGCGTCGCGACGAGACCGGCGACACGAAGCCGCTTCAGGTGGTGGCTGACCAGGGGCTGGCTGAGTCCGACGTGCGCGATGAGCTCGGCCACGCTGGACTCGCCTTCCGCCAGGCGACGGACGATGCGCAGCCGATTCACGTCGGCGAGGGCCTTGTGGAAGGTGCGCAGCTCGCGCAGGTCGTCGGGCTGCACGACGATCGAGGCGATCGTGGTGCGAAAGCGGGCGGGAGTCGGCAAGGGCGGGGATCTCCAAGGGCCGGGGTGCGATCCGCGGAACAAGGTTTCCGCAGGACGACGCATCAACGCCGGTTGATATCAACGGATGTTGATGCAATGGCGCGCTCGTGTCAAGCCCGGCCTCGACAAGTAGCATCAGCCGATGCAGTCCTCCCCACCCCCCGGCCGTGCCCGCGCGGGCGCGATCCTCCTGACCAGCACGCTCCTGCTTGCCGCCTGCTCCGGCGGGACCCCTTCATCCACGGCGCCGTCGTCGACCACGCCGGCAAGCAACCCCAGCGCGCCGAGTGCAGCGGCGTCCGTCGCGCCGAGTGAGGCGCCATCTGCGGCCGCCACCCCGGTCCCGTCCGACGGTCAGACGGCCGGCCAGGAACGCACCGACCCGTTCGGGATCGACCAGGTCTGGGTCCCGGCCGGGACCTTCACGATGGGCACCGATGCGGAGGCCATCGCCGCCCTGACCGCGGAAGACCCGCCGCCGTGGGTCGCCAGCGAGTTCCCGAGCGAGCAGCCCGCGCACGAGGTCACGCTCACGAAGGGCTACTGGATCGACCGTGACGAGGTCACCAACCAGGCATTCGCGGCCTTCGTCGACGCCGGCGGGTATACGAACCAGGCGCTTCTGGTCACCCGACGGATGGGCGTGGCTGGGCGGGAAGGACGCGGCTCGCCTGCCGCTCCACTGTCAGGGCGACGTGCCGGAGCAGCCCCGGATGTGCCTGACCTGGTTCGAGGCCGAGGCGTACGCCGCCTGGCGTGGCGGCCGTCTTCCGACCGAGGCCGAGTGGGAGTACGCGGCTCGTGGACCGGAGTCCCCGATCTACCCGTGGGGCGACACGTTCGATACCGACCGCGCCAATGTCATCAACAGCGTCACCCCAAAGCCGGTCGGGAGCTACCCGACCGGGGTCAGCTGGGTGGGCGCCAATGACATGGCCGGGAACGCGATGGAATGGGTCTCCGACTGGCTGGCGGCCGATTACTACGCCACCAGCCCAGATACCGATCCGACCGGACCGGCGACCGGTACCACCAAGGTCGAGAAGGGCGGCTGGTGGGGGAGCAACGAGTTCGTGGCGCGCTCGGCCTACCGGCACTACGAGGACCCACCGACGTACGGCGACAAGCACATCGGCTTCCGGGTCGCCTCGCAGTGACCGGGACGCCCGAGCGGATCGTCGTGGACGGCCGTTCGGCGTACGCGTTGCTCGCGGTGTTCGGGGCCGGGGTCTTCCTCGCGGGCCTGGAACTGATGATCACGGCGGTCGCGCTGCCGTCGATCCTGGCCGACCTCGTCGACGCGGACGGGACCTCGGCCTGGGTCGAGCTTCGCAAGGCGAGCTGGATCATCAACGGCTACCTGCTCGTGTACATCCTGATGATGCCGCTCGCCGGCCGGATCGCCGACCTGTGGGGAGCCCGGCGGCCGTTCATCGCCGCGCTCGCGATCTTCACGGTCGGCAGCGCGCTCGCCGGCATGGCCCAGGACCTGGATCAGCTCATCGCCGCGCGGCTCGTCCAGGCGGTGGGGGGCGGGATCCTCGTCCCGGTCGGTACCGCGGCAGCGGCCCACCTGTTCGGCGGGCGCTGCCCGGCCGCGGGCGCTCGGGGTCATCGGCGCGTTGACGTTCCTGGGCATGGCCGCCGGGCCCGTTCCTTGGGGCCGCCATCCTCTCGTCGGTGCACCCGGAGGAGGCCCTGATCCGAGCCGGCCTCGCGAACTCGGCGATCGCGGACATCCTCAGCCCGGCGTGGCGCTGGATCTTCTACATCAACGTGCCGATCGGCCTCGTCGGCATCGTCCTCGCATGGGCCGTCGGTCCCGGGTGGGACACGCCCAGGCGCCCGGGCCGCGTGGACGTCGTCGGGGCTGCGCTCTTCGGGATCGCGCTGGCGGCCGGCCTGATCGGGCTGACCCTGCTGGGCGCGACGACGATCGCCGGCACGGACCTGGACCCCGGCGCCGTGTCGGCCGGTCTCGGTGTTCTCGCGCTTGCGGCCACGCTGCTCGCCATCGCCCGCGCGCTGCGTACCGACGACCCGTTCCTCGACGTCCGCCTGTTCCGCAGCCGCTCGTTCAGCGCGGCCTCCCTCGTGTCGCTCCTGACCGGGTATGCGTTCGCGACCGCGATCATCGGTGGGGCCGTGTTCGTCGATCGCGTGCTGTACGGCGGTCCCGACGAGCAGCGCCTGGCCCTCGGGTCGCTGGCGGCGGCGACCGCGGTCGGGGCGCTCGTGTCGGGCTTCGCGGTCCGGATCGCGAGCTACCGCGTGGTCACCCTCGTCGGGCTCGCGTTGAGCGTCGCCGGCCTGGCCGCCATGGCCATGTGGGACCCGGCGACGGACATCCGCGCCGCCGCGCTCGGCCTTGGCGTCTTCGGCTTCGGGTTCGGCCTGTCGGTGACGCCCCGCTCCACGGCCGCGGTCGAGGCCGCGGGCCGAGCGGCCTTCGGTGTCGCGTCGTCCGTGGTCACGGTCGCCCGCATGATCGGCATGGCGATCGGGCTCGCCGTGCTGACCGCGTACGGGTCGACGACGATCGATCGCCTGTCGGCCGACATCTACGCCACGCCCGATGCCTACCTCGCCTTCATCCCCGAGAACCTCCGCGACCGGCCGCTGCGCGACCCGCTGGTCGTCGAGGCGCTCGAGTCGTGGGCCTCGCGCGAGGCCGCGTCGATCATGGTCGGGCTGTTCGTGGTCGCGGCGCTCGTGACGATCGCGGCCGTTCCGCCGGCGCTGGCCCTCGGTGGCGCGAGCCGCCGCCGGGCCGCGACGGAGGACGACCCCCAGCCGCACGATGACCCGCGTATGCTCACGAGCGATGGCAGCAAGGACCCCGGCGTCATCCTCTGATCGCCCGACCGGCCGCGCCGGCGAGCCGGTCGCCCGTCACCGCCCCCCGGTCGCCGAGCCGGGCCCCGGCACGGTGCGGGTCGCCGCGTCCATCGAGGGCAGGGCCGAGGAATGGGAGGGCACGACCGCCCTCGCCAAGCTGCCGGAGCTCCTGCGCCACGCCGACGCGTCGGTGTGGGTGGACCTGACCGGTCCGTCCGAGGACCAGGTGCAGCAGGTCGGCGCGCTCCTTTCGCTGCATCCACTCATCGTCGAGGACATCCTCGAGGGCAACCAGCGTGCCAAGATCGAGCTGACCGACGGCGTCGTGCACATCGTGATGTTCGACCTCGAATACTCCGATGAGGTCGTCATCACCGAGATCGACCTCGTGCTCGGGCTCGGGTTCCTGCTGACAGCGCACGATCGGACGTGGGACCCGCGCGCCTCCCACCACCTGCGCTCCGGAGTCGGCCCGATGCTCAAGCACGGGCCGGACCACCTGTTGTGGGCGATCTCCGACGACCTGGTCGACAGCTACTTCCCGTTCGCGGACCGGATCGGCGACGCGATCGATGAGGTCCTGGACGAGGTCGTCCTCACGGCGAATCCCGATGCGCTCCAGCGGCTGTTCCACCTCAAGCGCAAGCTCATCGAGGTGCGTCGGCACGTGGGACCCGTGCGCGAGGTGTTCAACCAGCTGACGAACCGCGAGACCCCCCTCATCGACCCCGACGAGATCGTCTACTTCCGCGACATCTACGACCACATCATCCGCCTGACCGACGAGCTCGATAACTACCGTGAGCTCGCTGCGTCCACCCTCGACGTCTACCTGACCCAGGTCAACAACAACCTCTCGATCATCATGAAGCGACTGACCGGCGTGACGGTCATCCTGGCGGGCATCGGCGCGGTGGGCGGGCTGTTCGGGATGAGCGAGGCGACGCAACGCCGGCGGGTTCTGGGTCGTCACCGGTGCCACGATCCTCGGGGCGACCGGCCTTGCGCTGTACCTGCGGCGGATCGGCTGGATCTAGGCTCCCGGGTTCGGCTAGCAGGCCCGCGGCTTGGCGTCCGGGTGGGCGTCGGCCGGATCGGCGGGGCCGCTGGACAGCGGCTTGGCGATGACCTGGGTCTTGCCGGGCGTGCCCCTCGGGCCTTCCGAGGTCTGGAGCCACAGCTCCTCGGAATCGGCGGCGATCGCGTCATCGAGATCGGTCTGGCCACGCCGAACCTCGACGATCTCGTAGAGGAAAAGCTGATCGTCGCTCGTCCAGACCTCGACCACACTGCCGCGCTGTTCGGGAGCCCTGGTCTTGAGCAGCGGCTCGAACATCCCGGGCCTGGCGTGTGCGAACAGGTAGATCGCTCGGTCCTGCCCTGGCTGGTAGAGCTCCTTGATGTACATCGCGACGTCGCATGGCGGATACCCGGCCGGGCCCTTGATGACCGGCATGTCGATGTCGAGCGCGGCGATCCGGACGCGCGTCGCGACCCGGTTGGGGTCGGGGCTCGCGGTCGGCGGCGCCGGTGTCGGCGTCCCGATCGGCGGGAGCGTGACGCGCGGTGACGGGGTGGGGGTCGCCGTGGCCGTTGGTCGCGGCGAGGGGCTGGCGACCGGCTCGGCCGCGACCGGGACCGTGTAGGTCAGCAGGCCAGCCGCAAGCAGCGTGACGCCACCCGCGGTGAGCAGGGCCGGAAGCAATCGGGTGCGGAAGAAATCGAAGCGGTCACCCATGAGAGCGGAAGCGTAGCGGGAGCATCTTCGTCACGCTTTCGACCGTCCGTACTGGTACCCTCCGCGCGATCATGTGGCCACGCTTGTCGATCATCGCCGGCCTGCTCGCCGGCGTCGCCGTCGCGCTGCTGGTGCTCGGGGGGATCCTCGCCTTCGCCCCCGAGCGCGGGTCTGCGGCTACGCCCGCGCCCGTGCCATCGGTGTCCATCCCGATCCTGTCCCCGTCACCTGCGGGCGTGTCGGCGTCGCCGAGCGCTGGTTCCGGAGCGTCGCCGACGGCCGGTGCCTCGGGCTCCGGGTCGGCCGGCCTGTTCCATGTCGGTGAGCCCGCCCCGGCGCTCGCCGTGCCCCAGGTCGGCGGTGGCACGATCGACCTCGCGAACCTGCGCGGGAAGCCGGTCTGGGTCAACTTCATGGGGACCTATTGCCCGCCGTGTCTCGACGAGTTCCCGCTGATGAACGGCTTCGCGGCCCGCTACGCCGACGACGGTCTCGTCGTCCTGGCGATCGACGTCAAGGAGGAGGAAGGCGCCGTCGCGGCGTTCGCCGAGAGCCTCTCGGCCACGTTCCCCATCGGGCTCGACAGCGACGGCTCCGCGCAGACGCGCTGGGCGGCGCTGGCGCTGCCCGTGCACTTCTGGATCGACAAGGACGGGATCATCCGCGACGGAGCGCTTGGCGGGATCGGGCCGGACATCATGGCCCGCGGCCTGAAGGCGATCATGCCGGACGTCGACGTCACGCCGTGACCGCGGCCGACGGGCCGCCGTCGATCTCGTCGGCGGCCGAGGTCGCCCGAGCGCTGGACTCCCTGGCTGCCGCTCCGCCCCCGCTGCTGGTCGTGGCCGACTTCGACGGAACCTGGCGGTCGGGGCGCGCGACCCCGCGATCGCGGTCATCGAGCCCGTCGCGCAGCGCGGCCTGCGGGCCCTCGCGCGCGTGGCGACCGAGCGACCCCCGCGCGTCCACGTCGCGGTCCTGACCGGGCGGGTCGTGTCGGACGTCGCGGCCCGCGTCCGGGTCGGTGGCGTGGAATACCTGGGCGATCATGGCCTCGAGCACGGCACGCTGGCGCGCGGGGCGCGCGCGGAGCACCTGCAGGTGGTGACGGATCCGTCCTTCGACGGCCACCGCCGTTCTGCGGCGAGCCTGGCCGACGCCGTGGCGGACGAGCTGGGGTCGCCGGCCTGGCTGTTCGTGGAGCGCAAGGGGCCCTCGGTGGCGTTCCACGTCCGCCAGGCCGACGATGTCGTCGCTGCCCGGGCGCTCGTGGTCGCCGCCATCGCCACGGTCGAAGCGCGTGACGGACTGCGCGACCACGGCCTCGCCCACTACCGTGGTCGGACGGTCGTCGACCTGCGTCCGGCCCATGCCGGCGGCAAGCGCGAGGCGGTCGAGCGACTGCTCGACGCGGCACCGTCCCGGCGCGGTGGTCGTCCTGGGCGACGAAATGAGCGACGTGGACGCGTTCGAGGCGGTGATCGCGGCTCGGCGATCGGACTCGGCCCTCGCCGCGACGACCGTGGCCGTCCACGGTGCCAGGGGGCCAGCGCCAGAGGAACTCCTCAGGGTCGCCGACCTGTATCTCGGGTCGCCGCGCGAGGTCGGTCGGCTGCTCCTCGCCCTGGCGCGACGGCTGTAGCGGGCCGCCACCGGCGGCCGCGGCTCAGGGTCCGGCTCAGGTCCCGGCGATGCCCGCCGTGCCCAGGAGCGCCTGCGCAGCCTGGTCGACGATCCCGAGCAGCGCCGACGGGAACAGCCCGAGGACGATCGTCAGGACGGTCGCCGCCGCGAGGCCACCCCACATGAGCGCGCCATGGCGGAGGGCCGGTGCGTCGGTCGCCGGATCGCGCATGAACATGTAGACGACGACGCGCAGGTAGTAGAAGGCGGCCACGGCGGCATTGAGGACCACCAGGACCGCGAGCCACGTCAGTGCCCCGCCGGCCTGCACCGCGGCCACGATGATCTCGTACTTGGCGAAGAACCCGGCGGTCGGCGGGATGCCGATGAGCGACAGCAGGAACAGGGTCATCAGCGCCGTCAGGAGTGGCTCGCGCCGGAAGAGCCCGGCGAACGTATCGAGCTGGGACGTGACCCCGGCCCGCTTCTGCAGCGCAGCGATGACCGCGAACGCCCCGAGGTTCATGAACGCGTAGGCGGCGAGGTAGAAGAGCAGGCCCGACAGGCCCTGGATCTCTCCCGCCCCGTACGCCGCGAGCCCGACGAGCATGTAGCCGGTGTGGGCGATGGAGCTGTAGCCGAGCATCCGCTTGACGTTGTCCTGCGTCAGCGCAACGAGGTTGCCGAGCGTCATCGTGAAGGCGGCCAGGATGATGACGACCGGGAGCCAGATGTCGGCCAATGGACCGAGCGCCTCCACGAAGAGCCGCAGGATCAGGGCAAACGCGCCGATCTTGGGGCCGACCGAGAGATATCCGGTCACCGGCGTCGGCGAGCCCTGGTAGGCGTCCGGTGTCCAGTAGTGGAACGGCACGGCCGCGATCTTGAACGCGACACCCGTCGTCATGAACGCGAGGCCCATCGCCAGGCCTGCGGACAGGGGAGCCTCACCCGCGACGATCGCCCCGAGTTTGGCCGCGATGCCATCCGGACCGGCCACGAGCGTGGTCCCGGTCAGGCCCCAGACGAAGGCCAGCCCGAACAGGAAGATGGCCGAGCTGAACGAGCCGAGCAGGAAGTACTTGATGGCGCCCTCGGTCGAGAAGCCATCGGTCTTGTGGTAGCCGGCGAGGAGGTAGCCCGGGAGGACCATGAGCTCGAGGCCGAGGAAGAGCAGCAGCAGGTCGCTGGAGCCGGCGAGCAGCATCGCGCCGCTCATCGCGAAGATCAGCACGGTCGCGAACTCCGCCACCGGCAGGCCGCGTGGCAGGAGGTAGTCGGGCGCGAACAGGATCGTCATCACGATGACGGCGATGAACAGGATGTCGAGGAACGTGGTCAAGGCGTCGACGGTGTACGAGCCGCCGAATGCCGTGGCCTCCGTGCCGCCGACCGACAGCGTGACGACGGCCGTCAGGGCGAGTCCGATGAGCGCGGTCGCCACCGCCGGGCCGGTGCGGCCGGGCCGGATCAGGTCCACGACGAGGACCGCGGCGGCCGTCAGCACGGCCGCGATGAGCGGGGAGATCGTGATGAAGTCCTGGGCGATCAATGGGCGCCGCCTTCGGCGGCCACGGTCCCGGCAGGCTCCGACCGACCCGGCCGCAGGGCGAACGCGATCCGCGCGATCACCGCCAGCACGACGATCCCGACGCCGATCAGCACGACCTCCGGCCCGACCGGCAGCGGCGCGCCCGTTGACGCGGCACCCAGCGTCTCACGCACGGTCCCCCGCACGAGGTCGAGCAGCAGCCCCGGCTGCAGGCCGAACACGACGATCAGTGTCGCCAGCGGCACGAGGGTCAGCGTCTCGATCGGGGTCATGTCCGACAGGTGATCCCCAAGGCTTGCGATGAACTCGGAGACCTCGCCGAAGACGATGCGCCCGTACATGTACAGCAGGTACCCCGCCGCGAGGACCATCACGAAGGCCGCGACCGTCGCCGCCAGCGGGCTGACCTCGAAGGTGCCGACCAGCGTGAGGAACTCCCCGACGAAGCCGGACAGGCCCGGCAGCCCGCCCGAGGCGAAGACGAAGAATCCGAACACGGCGGCCCACACCGGCATCCGCGCCGCGAGCCCGCCCATCTTCGCGATCGTCCGGTCGTGGGTCCGCTCGTAGATGACGCCGACGAGCAGGAACAGGCCGCCCGTGATGAGCCCGTGGTTGATCATCTGGAGGATCGCGCCCTGGACCCCCTGCTCGGTGAAGACGAACAGGCCCAGGGTCACGAACCCCATGTGGCTGACCGATGAGAAGGCGACGAGGCGCTTCAGGTCCGGTTGGACGAGCGCCACGATCGCGCCGTAGATGATCGCGATCAGCGAGAGCACGATGACGACCGGCGCGAACGTCAGCGCCGCGTCCGGGAACAGCGGCACCGCGAAGCGGATCAATCCGTACGCGCCGAGCTTGAGCATGATCGCGGCCAGGATCACCGAGCCCGCGGTCGGCGCCTCGGTATGCGCGTCCGGCAGCCAGGTGTGGAACGGGAACATCGGGACCTTGATCGCGAACGCGAGGAAGAAGGCCAGGAACGCACCCACCTGGAGGGCAGGCGAGAAGCCGCCGCCACCGGCAAAGGCGCGCAGGGTCTCGAAGTCGAAGGCGCCGACCCACGAACCGCCATTGGCCGCCTGGTAGGCGAACGCCGTCGCCAGGATCGCCACGAGCATCAGCAGCGACCCGACGAGCGTGTAGAGGACGAACTTGATCGTCGCGTAGATCCGGTTCGCGCCGCCCCAGATGCCGATGATCAGGTACATCGGGACCAGGACGATCTCCCAGAAGATGTAGAACAGGAACATGTCCAGGGCGAGGAACACCCCGATCATCCCGACCTCGAGGACCAGGAAGCTGATCATGTACTCCTTGATCCGCGTCTGGATCGGGTTCCAGCTCGCGAGGATGGAGATCCAGGTCAGCGTGGTCGTGAGCACGACCAGCGCTGCCGACAGCCCATCCACGCCGAGCTTGTACTGGATGCCGAAGACCGGGATCCAGTCGTAGACCTCGACGTACAGGAACTGCGTACCCAGCCGGTCGGGCAGGTAGCCGATCAACAGGAGCAGCGAGACCACCCACGTCAGCGAGCGCGAACCCGAGGGCGACCGGCCGGGTGAGCGTGGACGGCAGGATCGCCACCACCAACGCACCGATAAGCGGCAGGAACGTGACGAGGGACAGGATCGGGAACGTGTCGAGGGTCATCGCGGGTTCCCGACCAGGATCAGGTAGGAGCCGGCCATGACGATCAGGCCCAGGGCGATGCCGAGCGCGTAGTTCTGGACCCGACCGGTCTGCACGCGCCGCAGCCCGCGCCCGGCCCCGACCGTGGCCCGGCCGACGTCGTTCACGGTCCCGTCGACGACCTCGCGATCGAACCACCACATGGCGGCCGCGATGCGTCCGCCGATGACGATGAACAGCAGGTGGTAGAGCTCGTCGAACCACCACTTGTTGAGCGACGCCCGATACAGGAACGCCAGGCCCGGGCGGGAGCTGATCTCGCGCACCCGCTCGGGGCGGGCGGGCAGGCGCAACGCGCCGACGTCGGCTCCGAACAGGCGCCAGGCCAGGGCCACGCCGATCGCGGCGACCGTGACGCTCGCGAGGATCAGCACGCCGTCGATGCCGAACAACGCGTACGGCTCGTGCGGGAGCTGGAGCAGCTCGTCGGTCGAATGGTGGAAGACCGGCTCCAGCCAGTGGTGCAGGGTGCTGTCGCCGAGCGGGAGGCCCAGCGCCATGCCCAGGAAGATCGACGGGATCGCCAGGAGGATCAGCGGGACGGTCATCACCCGCGGTGACTCGTGGATGCGATCCCAGAGCTCCTTGGGCCCGCGGAACACGCCCCAGAACGTCATGCCCATGAGCCGGAACATGTAGAAGGCCGTCAGGAACGCGACGAACAGGCCGATCCCCCAGACCCAGTAGAAGCCGAACTTGAAGGCCTCACCCAGGATCTCGTCCTTGCTGAAGAAGCCCGCCAGCGGCGGGATGCCGGAGATCGCGATGGAGCCGATGAACATCGTCGCGTAGGTGATCGGGATCTTCTCGGCCAGGCCGCCCATGCGGCGCATGTCCTGCTCTTCGTGGACGGCGTGGATGACCGATCCGGACCCCAGGAACAGCAGGCCCTTGAAGAATCCGTGGGTCATGAGATGGAAGATCGCCGCGGTGAACGCCCCCACCCCGAGCGCCGCGAACATGTAGCCGAGCTGGCTCAGCGTGGAATAGGCGAGCACGCGCTTGATGTCGGTCTGGGTCATGGCGATCGTCGCCGCGAGGATGGCCGTGAAGATGCCGATCGCGGCGACGATGACCATCGCGTCCGGGAGCCGAGGCGAACAGCTCGTTCGCCCGGGCGACCAGGTACACGCCGGCGTTGACCATGGTGGCCGCATGGATGAGGGCCGACACGGGTGTCGGGCCTTCCATCGCGTCGGGGAGCCAGACGTGCAGCGGGAACTGGGCGCTCTTGCCCATGGCTCCGGCGAACACGAGCAGCGCGGTCGCGAACAGCGGGATCGGGTTGGCGTCGCCCGCCTCGAGCATCGTGTGGATCGACTCGCGGATGTTCAGCGTCGCTTCGCCGACGGCGCCCGTATTGACCCAGATGGCCATGATCCCGAGCGCGAAACCGATGTCGCCGACGCGGTTGACGATGAACGCCTTCTTGGCCGCCAGGGCCGCCGAGCGCTTGCGGTACCAGAAGCCGATGAGCAGGTAGCTGCACAGGCCGACCAGCTCCCACGCCACGAACACCACGAGCCACGAATCCGCGAGGACCAGCAGCAGCATCGAGAACATGAACAGGTTCAGGTAGGCGAAGAACCGCCAGTAACCCGGGTCGTGGCTCATGTAGCCGACCGAGTAGATGTGGACGAGCAGGCCGATCGTCGTGACCACGATCAGCAGGCACGCCGTCAGCGAGTCCACGACGAAGCCGACCTCGACGACGAATTCGCCGGCCGGGATCCACGTGAACCAGTGGAGGGCGTAGCCGTGCGCCTCCTCCGACCCCTCGAGCAGCGGCGCGGCGCCGGTCAGCACCTGGAAGGCCAGGGCCATCGCGATGGCCCACGCGCCGAGGATCACGAGCACCGGGATCCAGTGCGCCTGCTTCCCCAGCCGCCGGCCGATGAGTGCCGTGACCGCGAACCCCGCGATCGGCAGGATGACCAGGAGCGGGATCAGCGATTCAAGGCTCACCGGGACATCGCGTCGTATTCGTCGACGAGTGGCGTCTTCTTGTTCCGGTAGATCGCGATGACGATGGCCAGCCCGACCGTGGCCTCGGCCGCGGCCACCGCCATGACCATGAGGGCGATGACCGATCCCTGGGCCTGCGCGTCGGTGGCCGGACTGAACGCCGCGAAGGCCACGATCGAGAGGTTGACCGCGTTGAGCATCAGCTCGATCGACATCAGCATGCTGATGGCATTGCGCCGGGCCAGGAAGCCGAAGGAGCCGATGGCGAAGAGGATCCCGGACAGGATCAGGTAGGCATCGAGGCTGTCGCTCACGGCGGGCCGCCCGGTTCGCGCTTGGCCAGGAAGACGCCGCCGATCACGGCCGCCAGCAGCAGGACGCTCACGATCTCGAACGGGAACACGAACTGCTCGAACAGGACCTCCGACATCCTGTCCGTGGCGAGGCGCACCCGCTCGGTCAGCTCACCCCAGTCCGTTGCCACCACGGCCAGCGCGATGAGGATGGCCACAACGACGGACGCGATCGCCGCGGGCACGGCCTGCGTCTGGAAGACCAGCCGGCTCGGGGCGTCCTTGGTCTGGGTCAGCATGATCGCGAAGAGGATCAGCACGCTGATCGCGCCGATGTAGACGATGACCTGGGCGGCCCCGAGCAACGGCGCCCCCATGAGCACGTAGATCCCGGCCAGGGCCAGGAAGCACACGATCATCGCGAGGCCGCAGCGGATGATGTCGCGCATCGTCACGACCAGGAGCCCGGAGCCCAGCATCACGGCGGAGAGGATCCAGAACAGGGCGTCGTCCCAGTCCTGCCCCAGCACGATCAGCATGAGGGCCGCGATGCCGAGGACGGCGCCCATGACGACGAGCGCGATGAGGATCGGGACGAGCTTCGCGAGCACCGTCCGGCCTACTCGTGCCCGCCCGGACCGAGGGCCGCGACCGCACCGTGATCGTGGCCGTGGTCGTGCCCGTTGCCCCCGTGTCCGTTGCCGCCGGCGCCGATCGCACCCGGCGTCGGCACGCCCGAGATCGTCGGTGGCAGCATCGGCAGCATGCGCCCCGGGTCGATGATCCGGCCGTCGGCCGCCGCCCGCGTGGCCCAGTCGCGCTCGCGCCGGATGTAGGTGACCTCGGTCTCGCGGTCGATGGCCGCGAGCGCCATGAGGTCGATGTTCGGTTCGTCGCGGCCCGTGTGCGCGAGCTCGAAGTCGGCGCCGTCGCGCAGCGCGTCGTACGGGCAGGCGTCGACGCAGATCCCGCACAGGATGCAGCGGCTCTCGTCGACCTCGTACTTCTCGAGCACCCGCGGCTTCGGCATCAGCGCGCCGGTCGGGCACGTCTCGGCGCAGCGCCCGCAGGACACGCACGGGGTGTCGTTGAGGCTCATGTCGAGCGGCGTCGTGACGAGCGTGTCGAAGCCGATCCGCATGAAGTCGTAGCACGCCGCGCCGACCACCTCGGCGCACACGTTCGCGCACCGCCCGCAGTCGATGCAGCGGGACGGCTCGCGAAGGATGAACGCGTGCGAATCGTCGCGGATGTAGTCGTGGTTGATGCCGGTGAACCGGTTCTCCGTCACCGACCGGTAGCCCGCGCCCTGGTGGTTCTGCGGCTCCAGGGTCTTGAGCGTCGTCCCGTACTCGATCCCCAGCCGCCGCAGGTCGCAGAAGCCGATCGCCTCGCACGTGCACTGGAGGCAGCGGGTGGACTCGGCGACGGCTGCCTCGGGCGTGTAGGGCAGCTCGTACTCGATGTAGCTGTGGTTGCGTTGGTCGGCGGGCAGGGCCTGCAGCCGGTAGCGCGATTCCTTCATCTCGGCCGTGAACGGCACGATCGAGAGGAACTCCGGCTGCGGCTCGGCCAGCGTCTGGCGGGTGCGGATGGCGTCGAGATCCATGCCCTTGAGGAAGGCGTCCACGGCATAGGCGGCGCGCCGGCCCTCGGCGATGGCCTCGACCACCGTCGCCGCGCCGATCCGCACGTCGCCGGTGGCGAAGACGCCGGGACGGCCCGTCGAGAACGTGACCGAATCGGCCTTGAGGCGTCGCTGCTTGGTGGCCTCAGGGCCCTCGTTGCCGGGCTCGGCCAGCCAATCGAGCTCGGGTCCCTGGCCGATGGCCAGCAACACCCGGTCGCACGGGATCGTGAACTCCGTCCCGGGCGCAGGCTCCGGCCGGCGACGGCCGGACGCGTCCGGTTCGCCGAGCTGCATCCGGATGAACTCGACGCCCGTGACCTTGCCGGTCTTCTCGTCCGTGATGACCCGCGTCGGTCCGGCCTGGAAGATGGCGGTGACGCCTTCCTCGATGGCCTCGTGGACCTCGTCCGCCGCCGGCATGTCCTTCATGTCGCGGCGGTAGACGAGCGTGACCTCGCCGGCGCCCTGGCGGACGGACGTCCGCGAGCAGTCCATCGAGGTGAAGCCGCCGCCGATGACCACGACGCGCTTGCCGACGTGGTCCGGATAGGGCAGGCCGAGCGTCGCCGTGCGCAGGTACTCGAGCCCGTCGATGACGCCGTCGGCGTCCTCGTTCGGGATGCCGAGCTTGTTCGTGTCGTAGCAGCCGATGGCCACGACGACCGAGTCGAAGCCCTGCATCGTCAGGTCGTCGAGCGTGAAGTCGCGCCCGAGCCCGGCGTTCGTGACCATCTTCGCGCCGAGGCGCATGACCGACTCGTACTCGGCCTCGAGGACCTCGACCTTCGGGAGGCGGTACTGCGGGATGCCGTAGCGGAGCATGCCGCCGGGCGCCGGGTCGCGCTCGAAGACCGTGACGTCGTGGCCGGCGATCAGCAGGTAATAGGCGGCGGCCATGCCGGCAGGGCCGGAACCGATCACCGCAGCCGTGCGCCCCGACTTCGTCTGCTGCTCGAACGGGACCGGCGGATCGACCCCTTCGTCCAGCTGCGCCTTGAGGACCTGGTCGCCGGCGTAGCGGTGCGTGTCGCGGATGGCGATCGCCTCATCGACCTCGTCGCGCCGGCAGTGCTCCTCGCACGGCGCCGGGCAGACCCGCCCGAGGACGGAGGGGAACGGGATCGTCCGCTTGAAGATGCGGGCCGACTCGCGGAAGTTGCCCTCGGCGTTCGCCTTGAGGAAGCCCGGGATGTCGATGTGGCTCGGGCACTTGTTCTGGCAGGGCGGCAGGCAGTACGCGTTGTGGTCGCTGAAGATCAGCTCGAGGTTCGTCCGGCGCAGCCGGCGGATCGTCTCGGTCTGGGTCTGGACCTTCATCTCCGGCTCGCACGTGCGCGAGCAGGAGATCGGCGGGTGCTCCTCGCCCTCGACCTCGACGACGCACATCCGGCAGGCACCGAAGCCCGGCAGCTTGGGTTCGTAGCAGAGCGTCGGGATCTCGATCCCGTTGTCGCGGCAGACCTCGAGGATCGTCTGGCCCTCGAAGCCTTCGACGACGCGGCCGTCGACCTCGATGCGGATCCGCGGCGTCGACTGGGGCCGCTGCGGCGACTGCGTGTCGAGCAGGCGATCGGCGAGCGACTCCGCGGACGACTCCGGGGCCGACGTCGCGGTCGTGGCGGGGCGGCCGGGCTGGACGGGCCAGGGTGTCGGTCATCGGGGGGCCTCGGTCGACGCCGGCTGGGGACGGCGGGCAGGGTCGAAGTCGGACCCGAAGTATCGCATCCCGCTGGTCAGCGGGAGGGTGGCCAGGCGCTCGTGGTCGCACAGGGCGGATGCCACGATGTCGGTCGCGAGGTCCGTCGCGAGCTCCATGTCGACCGGCCGCAGCAGGCCCTCCTCGCGCCGCGCGACGATCTCGGCCAGGCGCTTGACCCCGATCCGGCACGGGATGGACTTGCCGCAGGCCTCGTTCGAGCAGAACCGGGTCAGCACGCCGACGAGCTCGAGCAGGTCGGTCCGGTCGTCGACGACCACGACGGAGCCCGATCCGAGGTGGGCGCCGGCCGCCCGCAAGGGCTCGAAGTCGTAGGGCGTGTCGAGCGCATCGGGTGGCAGCAGCCCGCCCGACGGGCCGCCGATCAGCACCGCCTTCATCGACCGACCGGCCGGCAGCTTGCCGCCGAGGCCGAGGACCTCGCGCAGCGGCGTGCCGAGCGGGACCTCCGCGACCCCGTTCTTGCCGCCGGGCGTGCGTACCTGGACGAGCACCGTGCCCGGGCTGCCGGTCGTGCCGGTCGCCCGGTACGCGGAGGCGCCTTCGCGCACGATCCAGGGCACGGTGGCCAGGGTCTGGACGTTGTGGACGAGGGTCGGGCGGTCGAAGAGCCCTGATTCGGCCGGGTGCGGTGGTCGTTGCTCGGGCTGGCCGCGCTTGCCCTCGAGCGCCTTGAGCAGGACGGTCTCCTCGCCGAGCATGTACGCGCCCTGGACCGGGCGGACCGTCATGTGGATGTCGTGCCCGGAGCCCGAGACGTCCTCCCCGACGAAGCCGGCGTCCGTCGCGGCGCCGATGGCCGCCGACAGGCTCGCGATGACGTCGGCGTCCTCCGATCGAACGGCGATGAAGGCCTCGTTCGCGCCGATCGCGTACGCCGCGATGGCCGTGCCTTCGATCACGGAGAACGGGTCCAGGAGCATCAGCGTGCGGTCCGTGTGCGAGGCAGGGTCCGCCCCGTAGCCGTTCGCGACGACGTAGCGCCGATCGGCGTCCGTGGTGGCCGCGGTCCGCCACTTCTCGCCGGCCGGGAAGCCCGCGCCGCCACGCCCGCGCAGCCCGGACTCGGCGATCGTCGCGATGACCGCGGTCGGGCCCAGGTCGCGGATGGCGCGGCGCAGGCCGGCGAAGGCGCCCGCTTCGACGGCAGCGTCGAGATCCGTCGGGTCCTTGGCGTGCATCCGCCCGAGGAGGATCGTCGGCCATTTGGCCGGCGTCTTCAGGATCTCGGTCATGTCAGGCCCGCGCCGGAGCGCCGGGGCGCCCGCCCCCGTCCAGCGCGGCGTCGAGCGCCGCGAGATAGGTCGATTCGGCCGGCCGGTGGTCGTCCACGGCCTTCGCCTGCTCGGCGGACGCCGCCGGCTCGAAGCGCAGGTGCGCGTAGTAGCTCGCCGTGCCGTAGATCATCGCGTACCAGGCACCCGTCTCGTGGCTGATCCGCTTGAGCGCCGCCACCGGCAGGTAGCCATAGGCGGTCTGGGTCGCCTCGAGGATGTCGAGCATCCGGGCCGGGTCGTGGTCGTGCTCATCGAGGATCGCGTCGACCTCCGCGAGATCGACCGGGGCGAACGGCAGGTAGGCGGGATCCGGGACCACGCGGCCCGACCGTCGCAGGGCCGATTCCTCGCGCCGCTCCCCGTAGGTCTCGGCCGCGCCCCAATGGACGTGGTAGCGGCCGCGCGTATCGATGCCGCCCATGTCGATGCACTCGATCGGGCAGGCCTGGGCACACTGGAAGCACGTCTCGCACTTGAGGGTGCCCCACTCGTCGTAGAGCAGCTGGAGCCGGCCGCGGAACTTGTGCGGGACGTCCTGCCGCACCTCCGGGTACATGATCGTGACCTTCGGCTCGAAGAACCGGCGCAGCGTCAGCGCCATGCCCTTCACGATGCCGAGGCCCGGGACGAAGCTCATGCGATGCCCCTCACCGACCCACGACGACGATCGCGGCCGCGGTCACGAACAGGTTGAGCAGGGACGCCGGCAGCAGCCACTTCCACGCGAAGTCCATCAGCTGGTCGATGCGGACGCGCGGAAGCGTGCCGCGCATCCACACGAACGTGAACACCAGCGTGTACGTCTTGAGCATGAACCAGAGGATACCGGCGACCCAGTCGAGCCCGATGTACGCCAACGCACCGAGCATCGCAACGATGAACAGGTTGGCCAGCACGAAGCCGGCCAGGAGCGCCTGCCATCCCTTGATGCGTGAGCTCGCGATCCAGAACGGGACGGCGAAGAGGATCGTCAGGACGACCGGGACGATCGTGGCCAGCAGCAGCAGGCCGATGCCCAGTGAGCCCGGGTCCAGCGACAGTGTCACTGGCCACGGCCACGGGAACGGGCGCGTTCCAGCCGCCGAGGAACAGCGTGACGAACAACGCGGAGACGATGAACACGTTCACGTACTCGGCGAAGAAGAAGAAGCCGAAGCGCATGCCCGAGTACTCGGTCGCGAAGCCGGCGACGATCTCGGAGTCGGCCTCCGTCAGGTCGAACGGGGTGCGGTTGGCCTCGGCGGTCGCGGCGATGAAGAAGATCAGTGCGGCCAGCGGCTGGCGGAAGATGTACCAATCGGTGAACCAGCCCGCCTGGTTCTCGGCGATCTGGTTCACGCTCATCGTGCCGGCCAGGAGGATCAGCCCGACCACCGACAGCACGAGCGGGATCTCGTAGCTGATGACCTGGGCCGCCGCGCGCAGACCACCCAGCAGCGAGTACTTGTTGTAGCTCGACCAGCCCGCCATCAACAGCCCGACCACCGACAGGCCGCCGATCGCGAAGAAGTACAGGAGCCCGAGGTTCAGGTCCTGGCCCACGATGCCGTTCGAGAACGGGATGACCAGCAGGGTCATGACGCTCGCGAGGTAGACGACGACCGGGGCCCAGGTGAAGACGATCGGATCGGCTCCGGTCGGGGTGAAGTCCTCCTTCATGAGGACCTTGAGCCCGTGGACGACCGACAGGAGCGACCCGAACGGCCCGACCCGGTCCGGCCCGATCCGAAGATTCATCAGGGCGATGATCTTCATCTCCATGTAGATGATCAGGAACGCGGTCGGGACCGTCATCAGCAGGACGATCGTCACGGCAACGACGAAGCGGACGATCGGCAGGTTCGCGGCGAGGATGTCGATGATCGGCTCGCCGAACAGCACGATGCCCGCGACCAGCGCGACCGTCGCGAGCAGCAACAGCGGCACGACCGTGAACACGATCTTGCCGGGCAGCGTCAGCCTGCCCCAAGACCTCCCGACGACGGTCATGCGGAGATCACTTGTCGACACCGCCCATGATCGGATCCAGCGAGGCCATCACGGCCATGGTGTCGGCGATCAGATGGCCCGGGGTCATCACCCCCACCGCCTGCAGGTGGATGAACGAGGGGTCGTGGATCCGCATGCGGAAGGGCTGGTCGGTGCCGTCGCTCACGACGTACGCGGCGTACTGGCCGCGCGGGCCCTCGATACCGGCGTACGCGCGCCCCGGGCGCGGGCGGAGCAGACGTGGCAGCTTGGCCATGACCGGCCCGTCCGGCATCTGGTGCAGGCACTGGTCGATGATCCGCAGGCTCTGCTTGACCTCGTCCATCCGCAGCAGGTAGCGGGCCAGGCAGTCGCCCTCGCTGCGCGTCGGGATGTCGAAGTCGAGCTCCGGATAGATGCTGTACGGGTGGGCCCGGCGCACATCGAACGGCACGCCCGTCGCGCGCAGGTTCGGGCCGGTCATGACCATCCGGAGCGCCGCCTTCGAGTCGATCGTGCCCAGGCCGCGCATGCGCCGCACGAAGATCTCGTTCTCGTTGAGGAGGGCGTTGCCCGCCTCGATCTGCTCGGTCGCGTGGCTCATCCAGTCGCCGAGCCGGCTCATGAACTCGTGGTTGAGGTCGCCGTTGACGCCGCCGATCCTGAAGTAGTTGAACAGCATCCGCTGGCCGGTCAGTGAGGCGAGCATCTCGACGATCTCGTCGCGCTCGATGAACGACCACAGGATCGGCGTCAGCCCGCCGAGGTCGAGCGCCATCCAGCCGAGGAACAGCGCGTGGCTGGCCACCCGGTTGAGTTCCGCGGACAGCACGCGGATGTACTCGGCGCGGCGCGGGACCTGAACGTCCATCAGCTTCTCGAACGCCATGACCCCGGGCCACTCGCAGAACAGCGAGCTCACATATTCGAGCGGGTCGAGGTAGCAGATCGCCTGGTGGTAGTCGGCGTTCTCGCACAGCTTCTCGACGCCGCGATGGAGGTAGCCCAAAACCGGATCGAGGTCGACGACCTTCTCACCGTCGAGCTTGAGCACGACCCGGAGCACGCCGTGGGTCGACGGGTGCTGGGGACCCATGTTGATGAACATCTCGCCGTCGCCGAGCGTGTAGAACTCGGCCTCGCGCTCGGTCCGGGGTGGGTAGGGCGGGACGGGCTCGAACACGCCGAGGTCGCGATCCAGCGTGACGCGCGGGTCATCGCTCGGTCCATCGGGCTGCGTGTGGGCGTGGGCGTCGGGGCGGGGCTTCGTCGCGGTCATGCGGGGTCCTTGGACGTGATGGCCTGGTCAGGCACCGGCCCGGCGGACCGTGGCGGTCGCCGGAGCGTTGCGCGGCGTGTGGGTTCGTTCCATCGGCCGAACGCCCGCCCCGGGCGAGCGGGCGGCGTCGTCTGGCAGGAAGAAGTCCTTGCGCAAGGGGAAGCTCTGGTAGTCGGGCGGCATGTAGATGCGCCGGAGGTCGCGGTTGCCTTCGAACGTGATGCCGAACATGTCGTAGGCCTCGCGCTCCATCCACTCGGCGCCCTTCCACATGAAGGTGACCGACGGCACGCGCGGGTCGTCTCGTGAAAGGCCGTCGGCGATGACCCGCAGCCAATCCGGGGTCGTCGCGCTCCACAGGTGGTAGACGACCTGCATGACCTTGCCGGTGTCGACCCCCGCAAGGTCGGCCAGGAACTCGAAACCGAACGCGGGCTCGTCGTGGAGGGCGGTGATGACCTGCGTGACGTCGCCCGGGCCGATGCGGATCTCGGTCTCGTCGTGTCGCTGGCGGACTGGTCCGGTCAGCTGGTCGCCGAACCGGGCCTCCAGGCGAGCCTTGAACGCGCGGTCCATGGTCAGACCTGCTCGGGAACGGTCGGCCCGATCGCCCGGTCGGGCCAGTGCCCGCGGCGGTCCTTGACGAGCTGCTGCAGCTTCATCATCCCGTAGATGAGGCCCTCGGGGCGGGGCGGACAGCCCGGGACGTAGACGTCGACGGGCATGACCCGGTCGATGCCCTCCACCGTGGAGTAGCTCCGCTTGTAACGCCCGCCTGAACAGGTGCAGTCGCCCATCGCCACGCACCACTTGGGCTCGGGCATCTGCTCCCACAGACGGACGAGCGGGCCTGCCATCTTGGTCGTCAGCGTGCCCGCCACGATCAGGACGTCGGCCTGGCGCGGGCTGGCCCGGAACGGGAACATGCCCCAGCGGTCCATGTCGTTCTTCGACGTCGCCGCCGACATCATCTCGATGGCGCAACACGCGAGGCCCGACAGCAGCGGCCAGAGGCTGTTCATCCGGATGAGGTCGAGCACGTAGTCGGCCTTCGTCGGGATGACCTCGAGGAAGCCGCCCCAGCGCGCATCGTCGTGTCGACCGAGACCGCTCGCCTCGAACTCGGCGAGGTGGGTGATGTCGGTCGGGCGCCCGCCGTCGTAGGCCTCCGGATCGGCCGCCTGCCAGAGCGAGTTGGGGACGACGATCGGGACCGTCAGCGCGTCCGACGGACGGATCGCGGGCAGCCCTGGCTGAGTGGTGGCGTCGGAGCCGATGGCCGTCACGTCGGCCGGCCCGGTCCCGAGGTTCTCGGCCTCGTTGGCGCCCTTCGACTTCACCGCCATGACATGGCCCCCTTGCGCCAGGCGTAGGCCAGGCCCAGCAGGAGGATGCCCACGAAGATCAGCATGCTGACCAGGCCGCCCAGCAGCAGCGAGTCGAAGGCGATCGCCCACAGGTAGATGAAGATGACCTCGATGTCGAACGCGACGAACAGCAGGGCGTAGATGTAGAACGACAGGCCGAACCGGCCATGGGTGTCGCCGTACGTGTCGATGCCCGGATTCGTAGGGCAGGCCCTTGTGCACGTCGCCGCGGTTGCGGTGGGACACGAGCCACGCGGCGGCGATCGTCAGGAACACGAAGGACACGCCCGCGAAGGCGAAGCCGATGACGTACCAGATCCCGGTCAAGCCAACTCCCTTGGAGCGACGCGTGTTCCGTTCCGCGAGGATCGGATCAAGGGATCCGTCGAGGCGGCGGGCAGGGGGCGGCAAGAGTGCCACTCACGCCATGCACATTCTAGCAGCGGGCACGTGTGGACCGGGGTCGCGGAGGGCCGGCGGCGGTGGGCGGCCGGATCGACTCGAGGAGGACGTCGAACCGGCTGGTCGTCGGCCCCCGACGAGTGCGTCAGGGCCGACGAGACACCAGCCCGGGGGCGGACTGCGCCGAGCGCGCGTGCAGGATCGCATCCCGCCCCCCGGCGGTGTGGTCGCAGGGCGACCGGGTCAAGCGTGACGATGCAGGGGGCGGTGCCGCAATACGGCATGTTCCCTATTACGAACGTAAGCCGGGGAGGCTCAGCGGCGACGATCCGGGCGGGCCGGGAGGCGGTACGAGAACAGCCCGAGCGGCGGCGCCTCCGTCGTGCGTCGCGGGCCAGGCCCGGCCGAACGCCATCACCTGGAACCGTCCCATCGCCGCCGGGTCCAGCAGGCGCATGAGCGCGGACCGGACGAGGGCGTAGTCCTCGAAGGTCGTGGCCGGATCGGCCTGGATCGCCTGCAGGCGTGCCTCGATGCCGAGACCCATGAGCGCCTCGGCCTGGGTCGTGATCCCGATCGTGGTGAGGCCCGCGGCGTGGGCCGCACGTTCCACGGCCGTCACGTCGACATGGGCGGTCAGGTCCTGGCGGCCGACATGCCGGTACGGGATCGTCGTGGACCTGGTGACGGACGTAGGCGCGCAACGTCCCGTCGCGCCGGCGGACCGGGTCGTAGAGGTCTGCGGCCGGCGCGCCGTAGTCGATCAGGAGGAGCACGCCGCGGGCGATGGACGCCGCGGCCGCGGCGATCCACTCGTCCAGTGCGAGGCAGATCTCGGCCGTCTGTCCGTCGACCAGCTCGATGCCCTCGTTCGCCAGGCGATCTGCGAGGGCGGGCGTGGACGGGTCGATCTCGACCTCCACGAGGGCGTCTTCCGGACCCAGGTCGACCGCGACTTCCAGCAGCGAATCGCCGCGACGACGGACCCGATGGACCGGCAGGGCGTCGAGCACCTCGTTCGCGAGCACGATGCCATCGCGGCCGGTCTCGCCCGGCTTGGCGAGTACATCGTCCCGACCGGCGTGGGCGAAGCGCGACGCGAGCGCCTCGATGCGACCTGGTTCGATCTCGACCGGCGCGTAGCGGATCGCATCGAGCAACGGCGACCGAACGCGGTCGAGCTCGTTCGAGGATGGCCAGACCGAGCGTGCCGGTCCCCGCCCCGTGCTCGTGGAGCACGAACGGGGTCGGTTCGCCAAGGCGTCGCCAGATCTCCTCGATCCCGCTCGCGAGCGTCTGGCCGAAGATCGGGTGCAGCTCGGGGGCGGTGATGAAGTCGCCCTCGCGCCCGGGCCGAGCCGAGGCGGCGCGGTAGTAGCCGCCTTCTGGCGCGTAGAGGGCGAGCTCCATGAACCGCGCGAAGGGCATCGGGCCGGTGGCGCGGATCTCGTCCCGCATGCGATCCAGGAGTGCGGCGTCTTCGCCGACGTCGCTGAGGTCGGTCGGCGGGTCGTGGCGCAGCCCTGGCCGGATGTCGTCCATCACGACGGCCTCGAGCCGCGCCGGCCCAGCGCGAGACGCAGGCCCGGACCGACCAGCGTGTGCCCACCGAGCAGGACCGGGATGGGAGCGTCCGCGGCCGCGCGCGTCAGCGCCCGCAGCCACGGGTCGACGATCCGCTCGTGGAGCAGGAGGTCGGAGGCGTGGCGGTCCTCGGCGGACGGCCAACGGATCTGGTCGGCGCCCAGGCGGTGGGCGAGGAGCACCCGGCTGTCGATGACGGCGGCCTCGCCGAGGCGCGCCAGGTGCTCCCCGAGCGACGACGGTCCGTCCCGATCGAGCAGGGCACCGAGCACGCTCGCCGCCGGGCGCTGGCCCGGCTGGCTCGTGCGCATCCCGCGTTCCTCGATGATGGCTCGCGTCCGAGCGGCGCCGGATCGCTCCAGCCACGCGAGCGCCCCGGGCGAGGTCCGTCCGGCGACGACGACCTCGGCGGTGCCATCGGCGACGACGCCCCGGATCGCCGTCGAGCCGCGTCTCGACGCGCTCCCGGTCGGCGGCGGTCAGTCCGCCGGACCATCGATCACCGAGGAGCACGAGGTCGAGCGGGCCGTCGATGTCGACGCCCAGCCGCCATCGCTGGCGAAGGTCGGCGACCGGCACGCCCGCGACCTCGTCGAGCCAGCGCGGCAGCATGTTGTCGCTCGGCAGATCCGGGAGGCCGGCGAGGGCGTCGCTGGCGCGAGCGATGGCCACGATGTCGGCCGAGTAGCGGTTGTTCGCGAGCGCGCCCGGTCGGTCCGCGGCGGCGGCCGCGACGAAGGATCGACGGTCGGCCGCGCTCAGGAGGGGGACCGCGCCCGAGCCCAGGACGACGAGCCCGCCCGGTCCGGCGTCATCGAGCAGGCCCCGGAGCCGGGCACCGAACGTGGTGTCGTCCGGGGGACCGGCCAGGACGCTGGCGCGCGCAGCGCCTGCGGCGAGGAACCCCGACCGATGCCGTTCCGCGAGTCCGGCCCGGGCGTCGGCCACAGCGCGGACGAGCGGCCCGGCGTCCGGTCCCGCCTCCGGGTGGAGGATCGCGACGGCCACGTCGTTCAGGGGCGGTGCATCCACCGCCGGATAGTAAGGTGCGGCCGATGAAGGACCGCACCCGGCCCCGTCGCGTCCGTGCCTACATCGGCCTGGGCGCGAACGTCGGCGACGCCCCGGCGACCCTGGCATGGGCGGTCGATGCCCTCGCCAGCCTGCCGGGTGTGCGGCTGCGCGGCGTGTCGCCCCTGTACGTCACCGCACCGTGGGGCGTCACCGACCAGCCCGACTTCCACAATGCGGTCGTGGCCGTGGATGTCCCGGCCGGCCCCGATCCCGCGGCCGGCGCGATCGCGCTGCTCGGCGAGCTCAAGAAGCTGGAACGCCTCGCCGGACGCCGAGGGCCGCGGGCGTTGGGGTCCACGCGAGCTCGACCTCGACCTGCTGGTGTTCGGGCGGCACCGGATCGCGGTCGACCGGCCGCCGAACGCGCGCTCGATCGAAGCCGCAACCGACCCGGCCAAGGCTGCGCGCCGCCTCGAGGTCCCGCATCGCGACGCCGGGGAGCGGCTGTTCGTGCTGGCGCCGCTGGCCGACCTCGCGCCGCGGCTGGCCCCACCCGGCTGGGGCGAGACGGTCGAAACGCGCCGGCGACGCGTGGCGGCAACAGAGGCAGCGGACGCCGTTCGACGAATCGCCCGTTGGCGCACCGATCCTGGTGAGTGGGTCCGCGAGCCGGCCTCGGGCTGACCGCGTACGATCGGGTGAGCGGAACGAGGATGCGGGACGGCGCCGCGCACGAGGAGGATCCATGACCACGATCGGCTACGCGGCGATGCTCGAGCAGTTCCATCCGACCGAGCTGCTCGACTGGTGCGCCCAGGCCGAGGCCGCGGGCTTCGAGGCCGGGTTCATGGTCAGCGAGCACTTCCACCCGTGGACACCGCAGCAGGGCCAGAGCGCCTTCGCCTGGACCTTCATGGGCGCGCTCGGCGCACGCACGTCGCTGCGCTTCGGGACGGGTGTCACCTGTCCGACCTTCCGCTACCACCCCGCGGTCGTCGCCCAAGCCGCCGCCACCCTCGGAGCCATGTATCCGGACCGGTTCTGGCTCGGGCCTTGGCGCAGGCGAGGCCCTCAACGAGCACATCGTCGGTGGCAAATGGCCAGAAGTCGGCATCCGCTCAGCGATGATGTTCGAGGCGATCGAGATCATCAAGAAACTCTTCTCCGGCGAGGTGGTCCGTCACAAGGGCGCCCACTTCACCCTCGAGAGTGCAAAGCTCTACACCCTGCCCGAACGCCCGGTGCCGATCTATGTCGCGACGGCCGGCCCGCTCAACGCGAAGCGGACCGGACGGTTCGCCGACGGGATGATCACGGTCGGGGCGGCCGATGCGAAGCTCCAGGAGTTGTGGGAGAACCACGACCTAGGGGCGCGCGAGGGCGGCAAGGATCCCACGAACGCGCCGAAGATCCTGCAGCTGCACCTGAGCTGGGCGCACACGGACGAGGAAGCCACCGAGATCGCCCTCAAGGAGTGGCCGAACGGCGGGATGGCCTTCCCCAAGCAGGACATCCGCAACCCCGAGGATTTTGCCGCGATGGCGAAGCTCGTCCGACCGGAGCACTTCGTCAATCGGATGCTCATCAGCGCCGACCTTGACCGCCACACCGAGCACATCCAGCGATACGTGGACATGGGCTTCGACGAGATCCATCTCCACAACGTCGGCCGCAACCAGGCCGAGTTCATCGATGTCTTCGGCAAGAACGTGATCCCGAACCTGCGCCTCGGCTGAGCAGACGGGCTAGGTCGAGCTCGTCTCGGCGAGGGCCTGCGCGGCGCGCCAGGCGTCGTGGTAGGTGTTGTACAGCGGGACCGGCGCGAGCCGGATGATGTCGGGCTCGCGGAAGTCGGCGATGACGCCCGCGGCCTCCAGCGCCGCCAACCGGCGGGTCGCGTCCGGGACGCGCAGTGACAGCTGGGCCCCACGGGCCGCAGGGTCACGGGGCGTCAGGATCTCGGCGTCCGGCACGAGCGCGTCGATGAGACCCTCGAAGTAGGCGGTCAGCTCGACGGACTTCCGGCGCAGAGCGGGCATCCCGACCTCGTCGAAGATCGCGAGCGACGCGCGGATGGGTGCCAGCGACAGGATGGGCGGCGTCGAGATCCGCCAGCCGTCGGCGCCGGGCGCCGGCTCGAACGTCTCGGCCATCTCGAATCGCGTCGCCGGGTCGTTGCCCCACCAGCCGGTCAGCCGCAGGGTGGCGTCGGACGCGTGCCGCTCGTGGACGAACACCTGGCCGATCGATCCCGGACCGCCGTTGAGGTACTTGTACGTGCACCACGCCGCGCCGTCGACGTCCGCATCGTGCAAGGCGAGCGGGACGTTCCCGACGGCATGCGCCAGGTCCCACAGCGCGACGGCGCCCGCATCGTGGACCGCCGCGGTGAGCCGCTCGATCTCGTGCACCTGGCCCGTGGCGTAGTTCACGCCGGCCAGGAGCGCCACGGCCAGGCGATCCCGGTGCTCGTGGATGGCCGCCTCGAGGTCCTCGGTGCGGAGCAGCGCCTCCCCGTCGCGCGGACGGACGACGATGAGATCGCGTGCCGGGTCCAGGCCGTGCAGCCGGAGCTGCGACTCGACGGCGTAGCGGTCGGACGGGAAGGTCGGGGCGTCGATGAGGATGGCGGTCCGCTCACCGGCGGGCCGGAAGAACGTCGCGAACAGCAGGTGCAGGTTCACGGTCAGGGTGTTCATCGTCGCGATCTCGCCGGGACGTGCACCGACCAGCGTTGCCGTCGGTTCACGGATGGCGCCGTCGGCGTCGAGCCAGGCCCGCTTCGCGGCGAACCAGCCATCGACACCGAGGCGCGCCCACGCCTCCAGCTCGGCCTCCACCTCCGCCCGAGCCGACGCCGGCTGTGCGCCCAGGGACTGCCCGGCCAGGTAGACCCTTGGTGTTCCGTCGGGACCCGTCGGCAGGAGGAACCGGTCGCGGTAGCCGGCCAGCGGATCGGCCGCGTCGAGGCGTCGGGCGTGGTCCTCGCCGAGGTCGGTCGCCGCCGTGGTCACCGAGGTGGGTCGGCCGGGATCGCGGGCTCGGTCGCGTGCCCGGCCGCTGGCCAGTCCCCAGCGCCGCCGCGCGCGACGAGCCGCACCTCGAGCCCGGCCGCATCGAGGAGGCTCGCGGCGATCCCCGCCCGCCGTCCGGAGCGACAGAAGACCGTGATCGGCGCGTCACGTGGGATGGAAGCCAGGTGGTCGGGCAGGTCGCCGAGCGGGATCTGGATCGCGCCGGGCACGACGCCGTCGTCGCGCCATTCGTGGGGGTCGCGGACGTCGAGCGCATAGGCATTCCGGCCGGCGATCGCGTCCCCGTGGAGCGCCTCGATCGTCGTCGTCGGATAGGCCTCGACACGAGCCCCGGCAGCGGCCCACGCCGCCAGCCCGCCGGCGAGCCCGCCCGCCACCCGGTCGTAGCCGATGCGGAACAACTGGACGGCCGCCTCCTCCAGCGCCTCCCCGAGCGGCTCCGGGAGCACCAGCGCCACGGTGGCCCCGAACGGCACGAACCACCCCACGTACGAGGCGAAACTCTCGGTCAGCTCGATGTTCGTCGACCCGGGCAGGTGGCCGGCCGCGAACTCGGCGCGCGGCCGACCGTCGACGACATGCGCACCCGCGGCGACGGCCGCCGCGAACGCCGCTGCGTCGAGCTGCGGCGGTACGGCCGGCCGGCCGAGCACCGGCGGCCCCGCCCGGTTGATCGGCGCCATCGAGTCGTAGTAGGTCGGGTAGGCACCGAGCCGTCCCAGCAGCGCGGCCCGGAAGGCTGCCTCGTCCGGTGCGGCGAGCAACGGGTTCATCCGCCGTTCCGAGCCGATCGTCGAGGTCCGGCTGCCATCGGTCGGACCGGCCGAGCAGAAGCTGCCCGGTCCGTGCGTGGGCAGGACCGCCACGTCGTCCGGCAACGTCGCCAGCTCCCGCAGCGAGGCGAATTGGGCACGGGTCAGCTCGTCCGTCGCGTCGGCGCCCAGCAGGTCCGTCCGACCGGCGCTGCCCACGAGCAGGCTGCCTCCGGTCAGGACCGCCGACGGGCCGTCCGTGCCGTCCCGCCTGACCTCCCACGCAAGGTGCTCTCGTGTATGTCCCGGCGTCGCGCGGGCGACCAGCCGGAGGCCACCGACCTCGACGACGTCGCCTTCATCCGCAGGCGCGATGCTCGAAGGCGTAGCGACCGCGTGCCGGCGCCACGATCTCGGCGCGCCGGGCGGCCCGCAGCTCGAGCGCGCCCGACAGGTAGTCGTTGTGGACGTGCGTCTCGACGACATGGGTCAGTCGCCATCCCCTGGCGTCAGCGACGGACGTGACCCGCCACGCGTCACGCGGCGGATCGACCACGATCGCCTCGCCGTCCGAGGCGAGCAGGTAGGTCGCGTTGCCCAGGCCCGGCGTGAGGACGATCTCGAGATCCATGGCGCTATCCGCCATGGTAGTCCGCCGTGTGGGCCGTGCTGGCTCCGCCGAGCCCACTCGCGCTGGCTCCCGCGGAACCGGCCACGACCGTGGAGAGCCCCAACGCCAGCAGGCCCATCACGATCCACATCGCCGCCCCGAGGAGGAATGGGCCGGCGCCGACCCCGATCATCGCCCGGACGTCGGTGGAGATCCCGACGCCGGCGAGCGCCACGAGGATCAGCACCGCCGCGGCCACGGAGCACAGGTCGGCCACGGTGCCGCCGGTGGGGAGCGTGCCGTCGAGCAGCCCGGCCGTCCGCAGGCCCGCGAACACGACGAAGCCGATGACGAACCAGGGCACGGCCCGGGCGACGAGCCCGATCGACGAGCCCGCCGCGACACCTTCGGCGCTGGCGCCGGCGTCGCGCGCCGCACGGACCGTCAGCCAGGTCGCCCCGAGCAGCACGGGCAGGATCGCGAGGTTGCGCGTCAGCTTGACGACCGTGGCCACGTCACCGGCCGCCGGCGAGTAGGCGTACCCGGTCGCGACGACCTGCGCCGTGTCGTTGACGGCCAGCCCGGCCCACGTCCCGAAGACGGCGTCCGACAGCCCGAGCGCCGCCCCGAGCACCGGCAGCAACAGCACCCCGACCAGCCCGAAGATCGTGATCGTCGACACGGCGTAGGCCGTCTCGCGATGCGGCGCGCGGACGATCGGGGCGAGCGCGAGGATCGCGGAGTTGCCGCAGATCGCCATCCCGACCGTGATCAGCGCCGACAGCGGCGGTCGAACACCGAAACGGCGCGCCAGCACCGTTCCGAGCAGCAGCCCGACCGCGACGACCACCACGATCGCCACGATGCTGGCGCCACCCGTCTCGAGCAGCTGCCCCAGCGTCAGTCGAGCGCCGAGGAGCATGATCCCGACCCGCAGGGCGAGCCGCGCCGCCGGTGCCGCTCCCGGGAGCAGGACGGCCCGGACCGACGCCGCGCTGCCGACGGCCAGCCCGAGCGCGAGCGCCACGGCCGTTTCCAGTCCCAGTTGCAACCAGGTGCCGACGAGCCGGGCCGCGGCGGCGACGAGGACACACGCGAGCAGACCGGGCAGCGCCGCCCGGAACCAGGACGCCGGAGCCGCTGGGGTCAGAGCCGGACCCGCGGCGGGCTGTCGCGATCGAACATGTGGACCGTGTCGACGAAGCGGACCTGCTTGGTCTGATAGGCCATCACCAGCGAATGGGTCCGCGCGCCGCCGCCGAAGAAGCGGACACCCGCCAGGAGGTCGCCGGCGGTGACACCGGTCGCGGCGAACACGAGGTTCTCGCCTGGGGCGAGGTCTTCGGTCGAGTACACGCGGTCCTCGTCGCCGTGGCCCATCCGCGCACCTCGTTCGCGCTCGTCGTCGCTGCGGTAGCGGAAACGAGCCTGGATCTCGCCGCCCAGGCAGCGCAGCGCCGCCGCGGTGATGACGCCCTCGGGCGCGCCACCGATGCCCATGACCGCGTGGACGCCGGTCCCCGACACCGCGCACGAGATCGCCGCCGACAGGTCGCCGTCACCGATGAGCTTGATCCGGGCGCCCGCGTCGCGGACTTCCTTGATGAGCGCGTCGTGGCGCGGCCGCTCCAGGATGACGATCGTGATATCGCCGACCTTCCGGCCGAGGGCGTCGGCGATGGCCCGCAGGTTCTCGGTGGGCGTGTGGCGGATGTCGACCTTGCCGGCGACGACCGGCCCGACGCACAGCTTCTCCATGTAGGTGTCCGGGGCATGGGTGAGACCACCCGCCTCCGATGCGGCGAGGACCGTGATGGCACCGGCCTGCCCGTGCGCCACGAGGTTCGTGCCCTCGAGCGGATCGACCGCGATGTCCACGCGCGGCACGTCGTCGCGGTCCGCGCCGGTGCGCCCGACCCGCTCCCCGATGTACAGCATCGGGGCCTCGTCGCGCTCGCCCTCGCCGATCACGATCCGTCCGGCGAAGTCGATCTCGTCCATCGTCTTGCGCATCGCCTCGGTGGCCGCCGCGTCGGCGCCGTCGCGCTCGCCGCGACCCATGAAGCGCGCGGATTCGATCGCGGCCGCCTCCGTGACCCGGATCATCTCGAGCGCGAGCAGCTGTTCCATCAGTGCCGGAAGTGCCGTCGGCCGGTGAAGACCATGGCCAGGTGGTGGCGGTCGGCGACCTCGATCGCCATCTCGTCGCGGATGGAGCCGCCGGGCTGGATGATCGCCGTCACGCCGGCCGAGGCCGCGAGCTGGATGCCGTCCGGGAACGGGAAGTACGCGTCCGCCGCCATGACGGCCAGCTTGGACCGGTCGCCGGCACGCCGGAGCGCGATCTCGACCGACACCTGCCGCGACGCCTGGCCGGCGCCGATCCCCACGGTCGCGCCGTTGCGGGCGAGGATGATCGCGTTGGACCGCACGTGACGGACGGCGCGCCATGCGAACAGCAGGTCGGTCAGCTCCTCGAGCGTCGGTCGGCGACGGGTGACGACCTGCAGGTTGCCGCGATCGAGCGCCAGGTCGTCGAGGTCCTCGACCAGGAGCCCGCCCGCGACGCGCTTGAAGTCCAGGTTCGCGATGCCGTAGTCGCGCATCCCTTCCGTGGGATCGGGCGGCACAGCGAGGATCTCCAGCCCGGCCTTGGCCTGCAGGATCTTGATGGCAGCAGCGCTGTACGACGGCGCGACGACCGCCTCGTACGAGTTGGCCGCGATCTCGCGGGCGGTCGCTCCGTCCATCTCGCGGTTCACGCCGACGATGCCGCCGAACGACGCGACCGGATCGGTCTCGAGCGCGTGCCGGTAGGCCTCGACGAGCTCCTCGTGCGACGCCAGCCCGACCGGGTCGGTGTGCTTGACGATCGTGACCGTCGGGGCTGTGTAGTCCCGGGCGACGCGATAGGCCGCATCGAGGTCGAGCAGGTTGTTGAACGACGGGCGGCCGCCCTGGAGCTGGCCGGCGTCGGCGAGCGTGCCGCTGCGGTGGGTCGTCTCGCGGTAGAACGCCGCCCGCTGATGCGGGTTCTCGCCGTAGCGCAGCTCGTCCACCTTCTCGAGCACGATCGCGAGCCGGCTCGGGAAGACGTTGCCGGAGATCTGGTTGAGGTAGGCGGCGATCTCGGCGTGATAGGCCGCGACCGTGCTGAACGCCTCGGCGGCCAGGCGCGCCCGCAGCTCCGGGCTGGTGTGCCCGAGCGCCCGCAGCTCCTCGACGACCGTCGGGTAGTGGGCGGGATCGGCGACGGCCGTCACCCCGGCGGCGTTCCGCGCCGCCGCGCCGAGGAGCGCCGCGCCGCCGACATCGATCATCTCGATGGCCTCGTCGAGTCCGACGAGCTTGGCGCCGACCTCCGGGGCGAACGGTTTGACGTTGACGACCACGATGTCGATCGGGCCGATGCCCTGTGCCTCGAGCTCGGCCAGCTGCTCGGGCACGTCGCGCCGTGCGAGGATCCCCGCGTACACGGCCGGGTGGAAGGTCTTGACCTGTCCGCCGACGAGCGACGGGACCTGGGTCAGGTCGGACACGCTGCCGACCTCCACGCCCTCGCCGGCCAGGTATTCGCGGGTGCCATCGGTGGCCACGATCTCGACGTGGAGGCTCTGCAGGTCCCGCGCGAGCGCGGCGATCCCCTCCCGGTTCGCGACTGACAGCAGGGCTCGCAACCGGGGCATCCTCCATCCACGCGGATCCGACAGCGACGCAGCGGCTGCTTCCACGCCGACCTGGGCGGGCGGGCGGACCACGGGCGCGTCGCGGCCGAAGTATAGCGTCCGACATGGCATACTCCCGGCACCGTCGAGTGGCGTCGGCCACGTTTGGGCCCTCCCTCGCCGGACCGACCCACCACCCATCGCGAGGTCACGTGTGACGCTGCCGCCCTGGGAATACCTGTTCACCTCGTTCAGCAGCGAGAATTTCCCGGACCTGTTCCACCCCACGTGGATCGCGTCCGGGGTCCTGCTGATCGTGCTCATCGTCCTCTACAACGTCCGCACCCGGGCCCTCCACAAGCACGCGCCGTTCGTGGACATGTGGGAGTGGATCTGGTGGACCGGGCTCATCACGTTCGCCCTGCTGATGATCGAGTCGCTGTTCATCTTCGACTTCATCCTCGTGCTGGCGACGGCGGTCATCGGGCTCGGGACGTTGGTCTGGGTCCGGTTCTTCCGCTTCCCGCCACTCCTGCGCGCCCATGAGCAGCGGCTCGCCCGGCAGCGCTACTACACGAAGCAGAAGTTCGTGGACCCGGAAGCCACGATCCGTCGACGCGGCGGTCGCCGGCCGCCACGTCGTCGGCGGCGCTGACCAGCGCGCATCGAGCGCCGGCGTTCAGGAACGCGATGCCGATCGAGATCCGCCGCTTCGGCGTTGGCCATCGACGTCCGGATGGTCCCGCCGGCACGTCCGGCGTGACCGGTCAGCCCATCCACAGCGACGAGCGCGGCGTGATCTCGGAGCTCGCGTTCGCCCGCGGCGCCCAGATGGAACCGCACGCGGTGCCGAACACGACCTGGCTGATCGTCATCGAGGGCGGGGGCTGGGTCGGCGTCGGGGACGAGCGGACCAGGGTCGCGGCCGGCGAGGCCGTCCTGTGGCCCGCGGACATCCCGCACGCCGCCTGGACGGAGCACTCGGAGATGCGCGCGTTCGTGATCGAGTTCGCCGACGCGGATGACGCCGCGATGAAGGGCATCGTCGAGGGCCGAGCCCGCGAGCTCGCCGCCGGTCCGGTCAGCCCGGCCGAGGGCTCGCTCCGGCCGGACCCCAGCCGCCCTCCGAGCCCCGACCCGGAGGCCGGAGAGCCGGCCTGAGCGGGGCGCCGCTCCTCCACGACGCCCCGCCTGGCCGTGTCGAGGTTCAGCCGTCCATCGAGGCGAGTCGGTCCAGCAGGTCGAGGAACCCGTGGACCTCGTCGGTCTCCGGAAGTCCCAGTTCCTCGCGCGCGGCCACATCGGCGACCGAGACGAGGTCCAGGCGTTCTGTCCAGGGGCTGTCGCGGAGGACCTCGGCGGTCGCCGCGACGATCGCGTCGAATCGGAAATGTGGATCGCTCGCCTCGAACGAACGGGCGAGATCGCTCGTCCGAACCTCGCGCACGAGCTCGTCGACGGCATCGGTGTCCGGATCGGTCCAGCGCAGCCGCACGGTCCCCAGGAGATCCTGGGGGCCGACGTCTTCGCGCAATCGGAGCGCATAGAGCGCGGTCACGGCGTGTCCGGCGCCGATCGCGCCCGCTTCCACCTCATCGTTGGTGAAATCGTCGTCGCGGATGTCCCGGTTCTCGTAACCGACGAGGCGGTACGCCGCGACCACGTCGCGGTCGAATTCGACCTGGGCTCGCGCATCGAGCGCGACCGTCTGCAGCGTGCCGGTCAGGTCCTCGGTGAACAACCGGCGGGCCTCATCCAGGACGTTCACGTAGGCATAGAAGCCGTCGCCCTGGTTCGCGAGCTGCTCGAGCAGGGTGTCGTTGTAGTTGCCCATCCCGACGCCGACGGAGACGAGCTCGATGCCGGCCTCGGCATCGCGACGGATCCCGTCGAGGATCGATTCAGGATCGGTCAACCCGACGTTGGCGACGCCATCGGACGCCAGCACGACCCGGTCGATGCCGTTCTCGGTGAGGGACTCACGGGCGAGGTCGTACCCGAGCCGCAGGCCGGCCTCGAGATTCGTGGAGCCGCCCGGCCGAAGCTGCTCGATGACCCCGAGGATCTCGTTGCTCTCCGTTGCCCGGGTTGGGCCGAGCAGGACGCGGGCCTCGTCGCCGAACGTGACGATGGCGACGCTGTCGTTGCGCCCGAGCTCGTCGACGAGCAGGCGCAGGGCGTCCTTGACGAGCTCGAGCCGGCCCTCGCGCTCCATCGATCCCGACGTGTCGATGACGAACGTGAGGGCGGCGTCCTCGCGCGCCCGGTCCCGCACGTCGCGTGCCTGGAGGCCGATCCGCAGCAGGACCTCGTCGGCCTCGGTGAACGGGGTCGGGCCGCCGTCGGCCACGATCGCGAACGCGTCGTCGTCGGGGCCGCCGTAGCCCTGGTCGAAGGCGTTGACCCATTCCTCGACCCGGACGCTGGCCGGATCCGGCCGATTGCCGTCGTCGACGTAGCGCTGCGCGATCGTGTAGCTCGCGGTGTCGACGTCGAGGCCGAAGGTCGAGACCTGGTCCTCGTCGGGATCGACGTACGGGTTGACGCCCGGATCGTCGTAGGTGACGCCGCCGTAGGGCGTCGATTCCGGCGCCGGCCACGGTGCGACCGTCGGTTGGTGATGTCCGGGATCTTCCGGACCCTGGGCGGTGCCCTGGCTCCCGGAGCTGGCTCCGCCGCAGGCGGCGACCACGATGGAGAGCCCGGCGAGGAACAGGAGTGGCGTGCGCATGACGCGACCTCCCAGCCGGGCCCCTGGGGAGGGAACCGGCCCGCTTGGGCGGGCCGCACGGCGGTCCCGCAGGTCCCGGAGCGGTCACCACGAGTGTGCCGTCGGGCCGCCGCCTCGACGCCACGGGGTGGCGTGGTGGTTCCCGCGGATCAACGGGGCCTGGTTTCCGCGTCGTCGGCCGTCAGGCCGTCGGTCGATCCCCGTCTGGTCTCGGTTCTGCGGCCGCGGGCGCGAGGATCGCCCCGAGCTGGCTCAGGATGCGTGCCGTCGCGCCCCACACGGACAGGCCGTCCAGCTCGTACGAGCCGTAGCGGAGGGGCCAATCCCGGATCGTCCGCTCGACCATGGTCACCGGTGCGTCGGGGAGGAAGCGGGCGACCGGCGGCTCGATGATCCTCGCTACCTCGAACGGGGACGGCGCCAGGCGTGGCGGACGTTCCGCGAGTGCGACGACGGGCGTCACGTCGAAGTCGCTGACCGGGATCCACATCCGATCCAGCACGCCCACGACGCGAACGCCGGCGGCATCGGGGTCAAGGGCCACCTCCTCGTTCGCCTCGCGCAAGGCGGTCGCGGCGGGATCGGCGTCTTCCGGCTCCGACTTGCCTCCTGGGAAGCTGACCTCGCCCGAGTGATGCCCGTCGCCGGTCGTCCGCTCGATCAGGACGACGCGTGCCTCACCCTCGGCGTCCGGGTAGAGCAGGACGAGGACGGCCGCGGGTCGTGCCGGGCCGGCCGGAGCGCGGCATCGCGGGCGCCCTGAACTCCGACCCGCCGACGAGCACGGGCATCATCACCTCGGCCGGGACCGGCAACGGATCGGGCAGGGACGACAGCACGTCCGCCGCGACATCGAAGCGCATGGTGATCGATCGTCGCCGGCCGGCTTGGGTCAGTTGACCAGTTCGCCGTCGTCGCGCTTGGGGCGCGTCGGCGGGAGATCCAGCCGCGATGCGGCGGCGCCGCTGCGCCCGCCGACCGCGGCCAGGTCGTCGTCCTCGCGGCGCCGGGCATCACGCCGGCCGGCCTCGCCGACCACGGTCGCGCCCTCGGTCGAGAAGACGAGCGTGCCCGACGTGAGGTCTGCGTCCGCCGTCACCCGGTCGCCCGGCCGGAACTCTCCGGCGACGAGGGCGCGGGCCAGCTGGTTCTCGACGAGTCGCTGGATCGTCCGCTTGAGCGGGCGTGCCCCGAACGCGGGATCGGTGCCCTCGCGGACGATCAGCGCCCGGGCGGCCGCGGTCAGCTCCAGCTCGATGTCCTGCTGCGCCAGCCGTCGGCCCAGGTCCGCGAGCAGCAGGTCCACGATGGCGCTGAGGTCCTCGTCGGTCAGGGCGTGGAACACGATGACCTCGTCCACCCGGTTGAGGAACTCCGGCCGGAACTGCGATCGCAGGGCCTCGGTGACCTCTCGCTTCATCTGCTCGTAGGCGGCGTCACCCGCCCGGGCGTTCGTGGCGGCGATGGCCGCGGAGCCGACGTTGCTCGTCATGATCACGACGGTGTTCTTGAAGTTCACCGTGCGGCCCTGGCCGTCGGTCAGGCGGCCGTCGTCGAGTACCTGCAGGAGCACGTTGAACACGTCCGGATGCGCCTTCTCGATCTCGTCGAGCAGGATCACCTGGTACGGCCGGCGGCGGACCGCCTCGGTCAGCTGGCCGCCCTCCTCGTAGCCGACGTAGCCCGGAGGCGCGCCAAGCAGGCGGCTGACCGCGAACTTCTCCATGTATTCGCTCATGTCGATACGGACCATCGCGTTCTCGTCATCGAACAGGAATTCGGCAAGAGCGCGGGCGAGCTCCGTCTTGCCGACACCGGTCGGGCCGAGGAACAGGAACGAGCCGATCGGCCGGCGCGGGTCCTTGAGCCCGGCTCGAGCCCGGCGGACGGCGTCCGATACGGCCTGGATCGCCTCGTCCTGGCCGACCACCCGCTGGTGCAGGCGGTCTTCCATCTCGATGAGCTTGGCGGTCTCGCCTTCCAGCAGGCGGCTGACCGGGATCCCGGTCCATGCCCCGACGATCTGGGCGATGTCGTCGGCCCCCACCTCCTCCTTGAGCAGCGTCCCCGGCCCCTGGAGCGCGGCGAGGGTCGCCTCCTCCTCGGCGAGCCGGTCGTTGAGCTCCTTCTGGGTTGCGTACTTGAGCTCGGCGGCCGTCGCGAAGTCGGCTTCTCGCTCGGCCTGCTCGATGCGGACCTGGAGCTGCTCCAGCTCCGACTTGGTCGTGCGGATGGCAGCGATGGCGGCCTTCTCCGCTTCCCAGCGCTGCTTCATGCCGCCGGCCTGCTCCTCGAGGTCGGCGAGCTCCTTCTCGAGCGCGTCGAGGCGGGCCTTCGAGGCGTCGTCGGTCTCCTTGCGCAGTGCCTCTCGCTCGATCTCGAGCTGGATGCGGCGGCGCTCGAGCTCGTCGAGCTCGATCGGCATCGAGTCGATCTCCATGCGCAGCCGCGAGGCCGCCTCGTCGACGAGGTCGATCGCCTTGTCGGGCAGGAAGCGCTCGGTGATGTATCGATCGGACAGGGTCGCAGCGGCCACCAGCGCGGAATCGGTGATGCGGACGCCGTGATGGACCTCGTAGCGCTCGCGCAGGCCGCGCAGGATGCTGATGGTCTCCTCGACCGTCGGCTGGTCCACGAGGACCGGCTGGAAACGGCGCTCGAGCGCGGCGTCCTTCTCGATGTACTTGCGGTACTCGTCGAGGGTGGTCGCACCGATCGTGTGCAGCTCGCCCCGGGCGAGCATCGGCTTGAGCAGGTTGGAGGCATCCATGGCGCCCTCGGCGGCGCCGGCACCGACGACCGTGTGGAGCTCGTCGATGAACAGGATGACCTGGCCGTCCGAGTCCTTGATCTCCTTGAGCACGGCCTTGAGCCGCTCCTCGAACTCGCCACGGAACTTCGCCCCGGCGATGAGCGCGCCGAGGTCGAGCCCGACCACGCGCTTGTCCTTCAACCCCTCCGGGACGTCGCCGCGGACGATGCGCTGGGCGAGTCCCTCGGCGATGGCGGTCTTGCCGACGCCGGGATCGCCGATGAGGACCGGGTTGTTCTTCGTCCGCCGGCTGAGGACCTGGATGACGCGGCGGATCTCGTCGTCACGCCCGATGACGGGGTCCAGCTTGCCGGCCCGGGCCTCGGCGGTCAGGTCGCGGCCGTACTTCTCGAGCGCGGCGTACGTGCCCTCGGGGTTCTGGGAGGTCACGCGCTGCCCGCCTCGGACGCTCTGCAATGCCTGCAGGAGCGCCTCCTTGCCGGCGCCGTGCCGCTCGAGGATGGCCTGGCCCTCGCCGCCCGCCTCGGCGACGCCGAGCAGGAGATGCTCGGTCGAGACGTAGTCGTCGGAAAGGCGGCGGGCTTCCGCCTCCGCCCGCTCGACGACCGCCTTGGCGCGCGGATCCAGGCTGAGCGAGCCGCCCTCGATCCGTGCGCGTCGGGCCAGCGCGGCCGCGATCTCGCCGCGGAACGCCGGCAGGTCGACGCCGAGACGGCGAAGCGTTTCGGCCGGGATGCCGTCGTCAGGGTCGACGAGCGCGCTGAGGAGATGCTCCGCGTCAAGGACCGGGCTGTGCAGCCGCTCGGCGGTGGCCTGGGCGGCGAGGATGGTCTCCTGGGCTTTCTGGGTGAAGCGATCGAGTTGCATGTCAGGACTCACTGGTGCGGGGATCGGGCTGGTCGACGAGTTCGAAGAAGATGGGCGGCCGCCTCGCGGGCGGCATCGGATAGGTCGGTCGGGAGGTTGACGCGGGCCTTCACGTAGAGGTCCCCGTAGCCGTCGGCACGAAACCGCGGCATGCCCTGGCCGGTCAGCCGGAACACACGGCCCGGCTGGGTGCCGGCCGGGATCGTGAGCACGACGCGTCCCTTGGGCGTACGGACCTTGACATCCGCGCCGAGCAGCGCCTCCTCGAGGGTCAGCGGCAGCTCGCGCTCCAGGTCCGCGCCCCGACGCGTGAATACCCGGTCCGGGCGCTGGCGGACGACCACGTACAGGTCGCCGCCGCCGGGTGCCTTGCCGGTCAAGTCGGATGCGGCTGCCGGTGTCGGCGCCGCGCGGGATCGTCACTTCGAGCCGCTTGCCCTCGACCTCGACGAGCCGGCTCGTCCCGTGGTAGGCCTCCTCGAGCGTGATCTCGGCCGTGGCCTCGGCCGACGCGGGTCGCGGTCGCGCCGCCGTCGTGGTCGTGGTGCGGGGACGGCTCGCGGCCGCGCCACCGTCGGCGCCGAGGCCCATCCCGGCGAGGATGTCCTCGAAGGTGGCGCCACCCGTGGCTCGCCGGCCGCGGCCGGGCGTGCTCAACGGCTCGGACTCGCCCGCGAAGAACGCATTGAAGAAGTCGCTGAACTCGCCGGCGTCTCCGGTCGTGTGGAACTCGTAGCGGACGTTGCCAGCGGGTGCGCCACCGAACCCGGCGTAGCCGCCGAAGGGGTTGCCGGCCCCGCCCGCCCGTGCGCCCGCGCCGGCGGGCGCGCCCGCACCGGCCCGCGCATACGACTGCCAATCGGCGCCCAGGCGGTCGTAGAGCGCCCGCTTGTCCGGATCGGACAGGACGGCGTTCGCCTCGTTGACCTCCTTGAACCGCACCTCGGCCGCGGCGTCGCCGCCCTTCGTATCCGGGTGGTGCTCACGCGCCAGCTTACGGAAGGCCTTCTTGATCTCTTTCTGTGACGCCGTCCTCGGCACCCCGAGGACCGCGTAATAATCCTTGTAGTCCATGTGCCGACTTCCGAATCGGCCGGACTGCGTAGTCGCCGTCCGGACGTCCGAGGCGAAGGCGCCGCCGCGCAGCGGAGCGCGCGCACGCACCTTGAGTCCGCGCTCGCTCCGCTCCATCGGCCGCGCCTTCCTGCGGACGCGCAGCGCGGGCTACAACGCACGCATCGGGCGTCCCGACGGCGATCCTCGTCTCAGTCGCCTTCGAACCTGCATGCCGCCTTCCCGTACGACGACGGGTGGCTGGTCGCTCGGCGGGAAGTCGGTCCGGCGCACGCGCGAGGCGGGCGACGGCTCGATCGGATCGTTGCCGCGGATGACCTTCGGCGGATCGGCCTCGAGGGGCTTCGGCTTGCGCCGGAGGGCCGCCTCGAGCACCTGCTCCATCGAGTCGACGAGGACGAGCTTGATCGACTTGCGGATCTCCTCGGGGATGTCGCGCAGGTCCTTCTCGTTCTTGCGCGGCAGGATGACCATCTTGGCGCCCGACAGGTGGGCGGCCAGGATCTTGCTCTTCAACCCGCCGATCGGGAGGACCCGACCGCGCAGGGTGATCTCACCGGTCATCGCCACGTCCTTGCGGACGGGGATCCCGGTCAGCGCGCTGACGATGGCGAGCGCCATCGTGATGCCCGCCGACGGGCCGTCCTTGGGGATGGCTCCGGCCGGCACGTGGATGTGCAGGGTGTTCGTTCTCGAAGACCTCGCGCGGGATGCCGAGCTCCCGGGCATGCGCCCGAGTCCACGACAGGCCGGCACGCGCGCTCTCGCGCATGACCTCGCCGAGCTGGCCGGTGAGGATGAAGTCCTCCTTGCCTTCCATGCGGGTGACCTCGATGGCGACGACGTCGCCGCCGACCTCGGTCACGACGAGGCCCGTCGCCGATCCGATCTGATCCTCGGCCTCGAGCTCGCCGTATTCGAAGCGCTGCGGTCCGAGGAGTTCGGCCAGCTTCTTCGCGTCGATGACGGTCTTGCGCTTGCGGCCCTCGGCAACCTGCCGGGCGACCTTGCGCATGACGTTGGCGATCTCTCGCTCGAGGTTCCGGACGCCCGCTTCGTGCGTGTACGAACGGACGAGCTCGGTCATGGCCTCGTCGGTGAACACGATGTTCTTGTCCTTGAGGCCGTGATTGGTCATCTGCTTCGGGATCAGGAAGCGCTTGCCGATGCCGATCTTCTCCTGCTCGGTGTAGCCGGGCAGCTGGACGATCTCCATCCGGTCGCGGAGGGCCGGCGGGATCGGGTCGAGGAGGTTGGCCGTGGCGATGAACAGCACCTTGGACAGGTCGAACGGCACCTCGAGGTAGTTGTCCTGGAAGGTGTTGTTCTGCTCCGGGTCGAGCACCTCGAGCAGCGCGGACGACGGGTCGCCCCGGAAGTCCATGCCGATCTTGTCGACCTCGTCGAGCATGAACACCGGGTTGTTGGAGCCCCCGGTCTTGATGCTCTGGATGATCCGGCCAGGCAGCGCGCCGATGTACGTGCGCCGGTGGCCGCGGATCTCGGCCTCGTCGTGGATGCCGCCGAGGCTCATGCGCACGAACTTGCGGCCCATGGCCTTCGCGATGCTCTTGCCGAGGCTGGTCTTGCCCACGCCGGGCGGTCCGACGAAGGCCAGGATCGGGCTGCGGATCTCATCCGCGAGCGTGCGCACCGCGAGGTACTCGAGGATGCGCTCCTTGATCTTCTCGAGGCCGTAGTGGTCCTCGTCGAGGACGCGCGCGGCTTCCTTGATGTCGAGCTGGTCGTCGGTCGAGACGTCCCACGGGAGGCCGATCAGCCAGTCCACGTAGGTCCGGATCACGCCGACTTCCGGCGAGGCCGACGGGATGCGGCTCATCCGGTCGATCTCCTTGATCGCCCGGGTCTTGATCTCCTCGGGCATGCCGGCGGCTTCGACCTTGTCGCGCAGCTCGTTGATCTCGGCCTGCTGCGGGTCGTCTTCGCCCAGCTCACGCTGGATCGCCTTGAGCTGCTCGCGAAGGATGTACTCGCGCTGGGTCTTGTCCATCTCCGACTTGACTTCGGACTGGATGCGGCCCTTCAGCTCGAGGATCTCGACCTGGTTCGCGAGGAAGTTGGAGACGAGCTTCAGGCGCTCGATGACGTCGATCGTCTCGAGCAGCTCCTGGCGCTGCTCGGTCGACATGTCCGGGCTGTAGGCGACCATGTCGGCCAGGAGCCCGGGCTCGGTGATGTTGCGCGCCGCGACGGCCGCCTCGGGCGGTACCGGCGCGCCATTGGCGACGTACTGCTCGATCTGGGCCTGGACCGTGCGCATCAGGGCCTGCACCTCGAGGCCGTCGGGCGACTCGTCGGGGACGACCTCGACGGACGCGCGCAGGTACGGACCCGTCTGGGTGAAGCCGTGCAGCTTCAGGCGCGACTGGCCCTGGACGATGGCCCGGACCGTGCCGTCCTGCAGCTGGACGACCTGGGCGATCTTGGCGAGGGTGCCGACGGTGTACAGCTCGGAGGGATCGTCGATCTCCTCCTGCTCCGCCTGGCGCTGGGTGACGAGCGCGATCGGCCCGCCCTCCGCGACCGCGGCGTTGAGCGCGTTGACGCTCTTCTCGCGGCCGACCTGGAGCGGCACGATCATCTCCGGGAAGATGACGGTCTCCCGGAGCGCGACGAGGGGAAGGTCGCGTACGCCGCCTTCGGTGGCTTCCGGTTCGTTGACGTCGACCGGGGTGGACGGTCGCTTGGCCATGTCGAGGTTCTCCTGACGTTCGGTTTCGGTGTCGGCGGGAGTTGCTCCCGCTGAAGGCTTGGTGGTGGGTCGATCGCTCAACGGTCTGCCATGGATGGATCGCGTGACGTGGTGGGTTCCTTGGTCGGCTCCGGGGCCGGTGCCGCCGGACGGATGCTCTCGGCATCGCCCGTCCCTTCGGCGTAGAGCGCCTCCAGGATTCGAGCGCCGAGGCGCTCCTCCAGCTCGAACAGGATCCGGATCCCGGCGAGGTTGACGCCTCGCTCGCGGGTCAGGTGGCGGATCCACAGGATCCGCCGGATGTCATTCTCGGAATAGAGGCGGATGTTGGTCGGCGTCCGGGCCGGGCAGAGCAGGCCCTCGTCCTCGTAGATGCGCAGGGTTCGAGGGTGCGCGCTCACGAGCGTGGCCGCCACGCTGATCACGTAGACGGGCCTCGTGGGATCGCGGTCCTGACGCGGAGATGCCATGCACGGATGCTAGAACGTTGACAATGGCGTTGTCAAGAGTTCTGCCAAATCGGACGGTTGAGATGACACCGGGGCCGTTTCGCGGCCGCTCGGCGAGTCGCGGGCGACGGAGCCGGCTCGACCGGCCGGTGGCGCCGACCTGAGCGCTCGTCAGCCCGCGGTGACCGCCTCCGGATCGCCGATGAGCTGACCGTGCAGCAGCGCCTCGCATTCCTGCTTGCCGATGGCGATGACCTTGTCCCCCTCGCGCAGGACCGTGTCCGGGCGAAGCGTCGAGGCGACCCCGTCGCGCACGACCGCGAACAGCGAGCAGCCCTCCGGCATGTCGAGCTGCTCGGGAGAGCGCCCGATGGCCGGGGAGCCCGCCTGCAGGTGCGCCTCGATGATCTCGAGCTCGCCTTCGCCGAGCGCCGCCAGGTGCAGCAGCTCGTGGACCGGGATGTCCTGCTCGATGGAGCCGAGGATCATGCGCGTCGGACTGACGAGCTCGTCCACGCCGAGATGTCGGAAGAGGACCTCGTTCTTGGGGTTGTTCACCCGCGCGATCGTGCGTGGCACGTCGAAATGATGCTTGGCCATCTGGCAGATCACGAGGTTGTCCTCGTCGTCGCCGGTCACGGCAGCCACGACGTCGGCGCGGTTGCAGCCGGCCTCGCCGAGGTACTTGCCCTCGCAGCCGTCGTGCGGGATCACGATCGAGCCGATCTCGTCGGCGATCTGCCGGGCGCGCGTCGGGTCCTTTTCCATGAGGGCCACCTCGTGGCCCGAATCGATCAGTTCCTTGGCGAGGTAATAGCCGACCTTGCCACCACCGACGACGAGAACGAACACGTCAGGCCTCCACGGCCGCGCGCGGCGCGGCATCTTGTTGCGGGGCGTCACCGGGCGCATGGTCATGCGCCCCGTGGGCGCCGGCGGGGTGCGTGCCGCCGTCATGGTGACCGGTCGCGGCGAGGACGCCGGGCAGCCCCGACGGGGGGAATCCGAGATGTCCGTTGATGGCGTCGGCCATCAAACCGGTCCGGCAGAGCGTGGCGATGCCGAGCTCCGAATAGGCCGCGGCTCGCACCGGGTCGTTGATCTTGGCGATCACGCGCGGGATGCCCAGGGCTTCGACCGCGAGCTGCGCCGACATCACGTTCCGATTGTCGCCTTCCGTCAGGGCGACGAGGACGTCGGCGCCCTCCGCCCCGGCTCGACGGAGCACGTCCTCATCGGTGCCGTCGCCACGGATGGCGATGCCCCCGAAGGTGGATGGCAGCCGCTCGAAGGCGCGGGTCGACGATGTCGAGCACGATCACCTCGTGCCCAGCGGCGTCCCAGAGCTCGGCGCTGGATGCGCCCACGCGGCCGCACCCGACGATGACGATCTTCACGATGGCTCCTCGCTCATCGGCTCGCGCACCACCCAGACGGCGCACGGCGCGTTCTGCAGGATGTAAGGGACGGTCCGGCCGATGGCGAATTCGCCGCCGAACCGCTTTCGATAGGGCAGGCCGACGACCAGCAGGTCGGCGTCGCGCTCGGTGGCCTCGTCCACGATGGCCGCCCCGACGTCGCGGGCCTGGAGCAGCACCGGCTCCATCTTCATCTTACGCACCTCGGCGATCGCCTCGGCTGTGTCGAGCACCCGCTGGACCTCTTCGGATCGCCCGGCGATGTCGGCATCGAGCGGCAGGGTCCAGTCGATCTCGACGACATGGACGGCGATCAATTCCACGTCTTTGGTCCCGAGCGCGACCACCAGCCGCACGATCCGCTCGTCACTCGAGCCACCGTTGAGGGCGATGACGGCCCGTCGGTAGGTGGGCGTGTCGGTGTCGGACATCGGCGGGAACGATACCACCGGCACGTCTGCGGGACGGTTGCTGCCAGGGGAACCGTGGCGCCGGTCAGTGCTCGCGGCGGTACGGGACGTCGGCGATGACCGTGTGCTCGCGCCCGAGGATGGCCGCCTTGAGGCGCTTGGCCGTCTGGTTGTACAGCAGGCGTTCCCACCAGTGGCGGGGCACGAATTCCGGCAGGACGACGATCGTGATCGGCGCCTGCTTGTCCGGCGGCCAGGCCTGGTCGAGGACGTCGAGATAGGCGAGGAGCGGCGAGATGACGGCGCGATACGGGGACTCGACGATGACGAGCGGCACGCCGGGGACCTGCCGCTCCCAGCGCTCGCGCAATTCGTCACCCTCGTCCGGGTTCTCGGTCACGTAGACCGCCCGGATGTCCGGACTCATCGTCCGCCCGAAGTTCACGGCCTGGATCACCGCCCGGTTGATGCCGTTGACCGGGATGACCACGCGTTGTTCGCGATGGGGTCCTTCGGCGATCAGGTCGTCGCGAACGTGCAGCTCTGCCTCCAGATCGTCGTATTCGCGCCGGATGAACAGCATGATCGCGACCAGGACCGGGATGAGGAGCAGGACGAGCCAAGCGCCGTCGCGGAACTTGATCGTCGTGACGACGATGGCCACGATCCCCGTCGCGATGCCTCCGACGGCATTGATCGCCAGGCGTCTGCGCCAGCCTGGCGACTGCGCGCGCCACCAGTGCCGGACCATGCCGGTCTGGGCGATCGTGAAGTCGATGAACACGCCGACCGCGTACAGCGGGATCAGCGCGTGGGTCTCGCCATTGAAGATCACGACGAGCGAGGCCGCGACGATCCCTAGGGCGATGATCCCGCTCGAGAAGGCCAGGCGGTCGCCGCGGAAGGAGAACTGACGCGGGAAGAACCCGTCGATCGCGAGGACCGCGCCGAGGCGCGGGAAGGCATTGAACGACGTGTTCGCGGCGAGGAACAGCAGCAGCGCCGTGAAGGCCTGGAACAGGTAGAAGCCGATGGAGTCGCCGCCGAAGACGACGGTGGCCACCTGCGCGATGACGGTCTTCTCCCCGGGATGCTCCGGCGGCACGGCCCCGAAGTTGACGGCCAGGAAGGTGATGCCGACGAACAGCACGCCGAGGACGACCGCCATCACCATGAGCGTCGTCGCCGCGTTGCGCGGCTCCGGTGGCTTGAAGGCCGGCACACCGGTCGCGATCGCCTCCGTGCCGGTCAGGGCCACGGCGCCCGACGAGAACGCCCGTAGCAGCACGAGGATCCCGACGACCTGGGTCGTGTCCCCGACGGCGTCGAGCGACTCCTCGGGTATCCGCGACTCGCCCAGCACGACGATGCGGAAGACGCCCAGGCCGATCATCAGGAAGGCGCTGAAGAGGAACAGGTAGGTGGGGACCGCGAAGATGTTGCCGGCCTCGCGCAGGCCGCGCAGGTTGGCGATCGTCATCAGCGCGATCACCGTGACGCCGATGCCCACCGCGATCGGTGCGAGCGCCGGGAGCGCCGAGACGATCTGCTCGACCGCCGACGACGTCGACACCGCGACCGTCAGGTTGTAGTCGATGAGGAGCGCGGAGGCCGCCACGAGCGAGGCGATCCGGCCGAGGTTCGCCTTCGACACCGAATACGACCCGCCGCCGTTCGGATAGGCGATGCACACCTGGCGGTAGGAGAACGCCACGACGGCCAGGAGCAGCGCGATCGCGATCGACACCGGGATCGCGAACGTGAACGCCGCCATCGCCGCGCCGGCCAGGACGAAGGCTCGCAGGATCTCCTCGGTCGCGTAGGCCGAGGACGAGATGGCATCCGAGCTGAAGATGGCCAGCGCCTTGACCTTCGACAGTCGTTCGCCCGCTTCGTCCTCCGAGGCCAGCGGGCGCCCGAGCACGACGCCGCGGATCTTGTGCGCCAGCTTCGCGCCAGGGGTCGTCGGGACGCTGGCTGCTTCCTTGGCCGTCAGCTGCCCTGGGCCGGTGTAGCGGAAGTACGGGGCGTGGGGGCGCTCCACGCGGACCCGCTTGTCGCCGGGCTTGCGTCCCTGGAGCGAGCGGCGGCCGCCGATCACGGACGGAACCTCACGATGCTCGAGACGACGTCATGCGCCGTATGCGAGTCGGTCGGCGAGCCGGCCCGGGAGGCCGGCGGCGCGGATCGCGGCCTGGACGGCAGCGATGTCGTAGGCCACGCGATGCCAGGTCACCGTCGCGGCCTCGGGGTCGAGGATCAGGTACGAGGCATCGGGATCGCCGTCCCGCGGCTGGCCCACGCTGCCCGGGTTGATGAGCGCCCGTTGCCCGTCGAGCGCGAGGATGCCGTCCGAGCTCGGGCCGGGTCCCGGGCCCACGACCTGCAAGCGCTCGTCCGGCAGGAGACAGAAGGCCACCGGCACGTGGGTGTGGCCGTGCAGGCCGAAATCCGTCTCGAGGACGGCCAGGTTCTCGAGGGCGACGTCGGCGCTCGAGACGTACTCGCGGATGGGGTCGCGCGGGCTCCCGTGGACGAGCGTCATCCGGCCGATCGCGTGGCGCTCGGGCAGGGCCGACAACCACGCGCGCGTGGTTCCATCGATCTTGTCGCGGGTCCATTCCGCGGCCGCGCGCGCCTCCGGGTTGAACCAGTCGATCTCGCGGCCGCCCAGCGCCGCGGCGTCGTGATTGCCGCGAACGCCGACCGCACCGACCTCGATCAGCCGCGCGACGACCCCGTCCGGGTCCGGCCCGTAGCCCACGACGTCGCCCAGATGCCAGATCGCGTCGACCGTACCGGCGTGCGCGAGGACCGCATCGAGCGCCACGAGATTGCTGTGGATGTCCGACAGGACGGCGACCCGCATCGCGGCAGAGCGTAGCAGCGTCAGGAGCGGCTCACCCGATGCGGGATCTCACCACGGACTCCGGCGCCGAGCCGCCGGATCGCGTGGGTACGCATCGGGGACGGCGCCCGTCCGCGTGGCGATCACGAGCCGGTGATCCGTGAGTCCCGCCACGGTCACCTCGCGCATCTCGAGCGTGCCACCACCGAGCGCGTCGACCGCCCGCTGAGCGGACGCGAGCTCGGCGTCGAGATCGCCGCGCTTCCAGGCCACCAGCGACCCGCCGGGGTCCAGCAACGGAAAGGAGAGCTCGACGAGATCGGCGGTCGATGCCACCGCACGAGCCGTGATGACGGACCACGAAGCCCGGCGACCCGGGGCCGCTGCGAGCGCCTCGGCCCGCGCCGTGAGGACCGTCACGCGATCGGCCAGTCCCGTCGCCTCGACCACGGTCTGGAGGAATCGCGCCTTCTTGGCGATCGGCTCGACCAGGGTGAACGCGGCGTCCGGCAAGGCCGCCGCGAGCGGCAGTCCCGGGTAGCCGCCGCCCGAGCCGAGGTCCAGGACCCGATCGGCGCGCCGGTCACGCAGCCACGGCTAACGCCGACAGGCTGTCCAGGACATGCGCGGTCGCGACGGCCGCGGGCTCCCGGATGGCCGTGAGATTGATGTGCGGCGTCCACGCCAGCAGCAGGCGGACGTGGCCATCGATGACGGCCCGGACCGCCGGGTCCGCCAGGACCGACCCCAGCCATGGATCGGGGGAGCCGCCGACCAGGGCCTGCTCGTACGAGGGCGGCAGCGGCGGCGTGTCCCGGACGCGCGTCGGGAGCGGCTCGCGCTCTGGGCCCACGGCACGCCCTCCTGTGGATCCACGTGCCATCGACCGCGCGGCGCCGCTCCCGACGTCGACTCATCTCGCACCGTGAGCGCTGGTTCGGTCTTCCGCCATCCATCCGGTTCGCGGCCGGGTCTCCCCGAGCCCCTCGTGGATCGCGTTACCCTCGCGTTCGCCCCAGTGCGGGATGGGACCGTACGGGTCGGGCGGGGGGCTCGTCAACGCGGTTATCCACGAACTCGGCCACGATGCCGCGGGATTCGTGGATAACTGGCCTCAGCGACGCGCGACGGCCGGGGATGCGTCGTTCTGGCCGGGTCGGTCCAGGCCATCGCCGTCGGGGGCGGTCGGACCGTCGCGTCCACCATCGTCGAGCTCGCGGTATCCGGCGACGATCCTGGCCGGCGGCCGCAGCACCGGCTTGCAGCAGCGCCAGCGTCCGCAGACGCTCGGCCTCGAGGTCGAGCGCCACACGGCTGGCCTCGGCGATCACGGCCGCTGGGATCGTCCCGGCCGGCCCCGGCAGGACCAGCACGAAGCTCGAGCCGATGCCCAGCACGCTCGCGGCGTCGAGCTCGCCACCCATCGCCCGGGCGAGGTCGCGTGCAATGGGCAGGCCCAGCCCGGTCCCAGTGATCGGTTCGTGATCGGACATCCGGTAGAAGCGTTCGAAGATCCGCTCGCGGTCGCTCCGGCGCGATGCCCGGCCCTTCGTCGCGTACTGCGATCACCGCCACCGGACCCTCGAACCATCCGACGAGCTCGACGGCCCGGTCGCCCGCGAACTTGATCGCGTTGGCGGCGAGATTCGTGACGATCTGCTCGACGCGCCGACGGTCGCCGGTCGCCGAGCGGAGCCGTGGCGGTGCGGACACCACCAGCCGTACGCCTCGATCGAGCGCGATCGGCATCAGCCCGGCGGACACGGCGTTGAGGGCATCGGCGACGGAGAACGGCTCCTGCTCCAGCACGAGCGTCCCGGACTCGATCCGCGACAGCTCCAGCAGGTCGTCGACCAGCGCGGCCATCGAGCTGACGATGGTCCGGCCGCGCTCCATGAACTCGCGCTCGACCTCGGGGTCGCCGACGCGACCATCGAGGATCAGATCCAGGTAGCCCGACAGCCCGGTCAGGGGTGTTCGCAGCTCGTGGGCCACGGTCGACACGAACTGCGCTCGCTGGCTTTCGACGGCGCGCATCCTGGCCAGGTCGCGCTCCGTCGCGAGGGCTTCGGTCACCAGCGTCAGGGCCACCGCGGCATGCCGGGCGAGGGCGGGTGGCAGGCGCTCCTCGAGGACCGCGGCGTCGACGGCCTCGCGGAAGCTGAACCCGAGGGTCACCTCGCCGGCGGACGGGATCGTGAGAAGGGCATAGACAAGGTCGGTCGTCTCGCTCGGTCCCGGCGGCTTCGCAGTGGACGTCGACGACGATCCGGATCCCATCCCGCGCAACACGACCGAGATCGGGGCAGCGTTTCGCAGCCGCGCGCCGCGCGCGACTCCGGGGAGCCGCCGAATCGAGCCAGGTCGCCAGTCCGATCGCGGCATCGTGATCCTTCGGGCCCGTGGCGGCGACGGCGACGCGGCGGGCGACCCCGTCGGCGACGACCGCGGCGCGTTCGGCCCCGACGGTCTGCGCCAGGAGGTCGAGCAGACCGGCCAGCCGCTGCTCCGGGGCATCGCCGGCCGCGAGGACGTCGAGGGCTCGGGCCAGCAGCACGCGTTCCTCGTGGGCGATGCGGTCCGCCTCGCGACGGAACTGCGCCCGGCGTTCGACGAATCGGGGCGGCGGGGGCACGGCGGGCGCGGCGACCGGCAGCCGTGCCGGGTGACGGTCATCCATCAGGCACCGATGGTGCCCTGTGCTGGTGCATCCAGGCATCCCCCCGAACGGAGACGGCGTGACGGGACGAAGGTACGGCCGAGCGCGTCAGCCCGGCCGGGCGCCCCCGCTCCGAACGGGTCGGCCGAGGGTCCGGCGCACGACATCGATGACCTCATCAACGTACTTGTCGGCCTCGCCACGCTCGGCCGCGGTCCGGACGCATCCCTGGACGTGGTCCTCGAGCACGAGGATCGACAACGAGTCGACGGCGGCCCGCAGGGCGGCCGTCTGCTGGAGGATGTCGACGCAGTACTCCTCGCGTTCGATCATCCGGGCGATCCCGCGGACCTGCCCCTCCATGCGCGACAGACGTCGCATGAGCTGGGCCGTGTCCTTGGCGTAGCTGTGACGGAAATGGCTGGGATCGGGCGCCGGTGTGGAACGCCGGGCGGTGGTAGTGGCCATGTCCGGCATCATACCCCCGGGGGGTATGAGCTGCAATGCCCGGGACCGCGACGTCCCAGCCGTCCGGCACGGCACTCGGGTAGACTGACGGCCGATGGACCCCAGTACGCCGTTCGCCCACGCCAGCGAGGCGGAGATGGCCCGCATCCTCGATTTCTACGCGGTCCGCTGGGAGTACGAACCCCACACGTTCCCGATCCTGTGGAACCTCGAGGGGGCCGTCGTCGAGAGCTTCGCGCCCGACTTCTACCTTCCCGACCTGGACCTCTATCTCGAGATGACGACGCTCCGACAGCGGCTGGTGCGCAAGAAGAACCGCAAGCTGCGCCGGCTGCGCGAGCTGTATCCCGCGGTGAACATCAAGCTGTTCTACGCCCGCGACTTCCGAGCGCTGATGCTCAAGTACGGCAAGATCGCGCTGTTCGACGGGCTCTCGGGCTCGTCCGGGCAGGTCGCGTTGCCACATGGCCCTGCCACGGCCGAGGCGCTCCCGGCCCTCCCGCTGCCGGTCGCCATCGCCGCGCTCGTCGACGCCGAATCGATCGACGAGACGCTCCCGGCACCGACCGCCCGACGGCGGCGGGCCCGTCCCGCATCGGCCGTCGGGGCCGATGAGGCGGTGGTCTGACGATGGCCGTGCGAACGCGCGGACCTGCGCGACGACATCGGTCAGATCCTCCTCTCGGAGGAGCAGATCGCCGCGAAGGTGGCGGAGCTCGGCGCACGCATCAGCGCCGACTACGCCGGCCGACCCGTGACCCTGGTCTCGGTCCTCAAGGGCTCCCTGCCGTTCATGGCCGACCTGATGCGCGCGATCGACCTGCCGCTGCGGATCGACCTCATGGAGGTCAGCTCGTACGGTGGCAACTCCACCGAGTCGTCCGGCCTGGTCCGGATCCTCAAGGACCTGTCCGCGAGCATCGAGCGCGAGGACGTCCTGATCGTCGAGGACATCATCGACACGGGCCTCACGCTGAACTACCTCGTGCGCTACCTGCGCGGCAAGAACCCGGCGTCGCTGCGGATCTGCACGCTGCTCGACAAGCCCGCCCGCCGGCTGGTCGAGATCCCGGTCGACTACATCGGGTTCGAGATCCCCGACCAGTTCGTCGTCGGCTACGGCCTCGACTACGGCGAGCTGTACCGCAACCTGCGCTTCGTCGGCGTCCTGAAGCCGGAGGTCTACGGGGCCGGCGGTCCGGAGGCGGACGCCGAGTGACGATGCATCGCCGGCCCCTCGGTGGGGGTCGAACGCTGGCGGCGATCGCCGGCGTCCTCATCGTCGTTGGTTCGATCCTGCCGTGGTGGCAGGTCGGGGGCGAGACCGGGATCCCGCCGCTGTCGGGCAACGCCTTCGAGGGCAGCGGGATCATCGTGTTCCTCGTCGGCGTGATCACGCTGGCGCTCGTCGCGCTCCCGTATGCGGTCGGCGACCGCCCGACGGGCATCGATCGGCCGGTCTCCTACGCGCTGCTCGCGATCGTCGGCTGGCTGGGCCTGGCCTGGCGGGTCGTCGACCTGCTGCTGAGCGGGGCCTTCCAGTTCACGGAACCCATCCAGGTGTTCACGAACGGGCCCGGCCTGTGGATCGCCGGACTCGGCCTCGCGGTCCTGTCGCGGGCCGTCTATCGGATGACCAGGGAGCCCACCTACCGCTGAGCGCTGGTCACGAAGGCGTTGATCGCGGCCGCCTGACGGCCGTTCGGCCCGACCTCGACGTACCAGTGGTCGACGCCGCCACCGACGAGGGCGACCTTCATCCGATAGATGCCGTCGGCCAGGCCACCCGCCGGCGTCTCGAGCGCCGCCACGCCGGGTCGCCCGCCGACTCCGAGCTGGCTCTTCAGGGCGATCTGCCCCGGCAGCGGGTCCACCTGGGCCAGCTCGATCGTGGCCACCCGTTGTCCGTCCGGCAGGTTCACCCCGAGGGCGCTCGCCGGGCCGATCGGGACCGGCCAGCAGCCTGCCTCCGGCCCACGGGCCTGCCAGATCTGCGCCACGCGGCAATCCCCGGCGGCCGGCGGTCGCGCCCAGCCAGTGAGGATGTCCCCGACCGTCCACAGGTTGGCCGCCTCGGGCAGTCGGCGCAGGATGGACGGGCCGAAGGCGTCGATGGGCACGCGGTCCGCGTCGCCCGGGACTCGCGCCACGCCATCCCCGCCATCGCGATCGGCGCGAGCCGACAGCATCACCATCCGGATCGTCCCAGCGGGCTCTACGAGCAGGTCCAGGCGGTACAGGCCCGGCTGCCAGCCCGCCACCTGGCCGGGCGCCGCGCCGGGCGCGCGCAGACCGATGGCCCAGGCCGGGGCGTCTGGCCATGGCGAGGCGAGACGGGCCAGGTCCAGCCGCTCCGGGCGTCCGACGTCGTCGAATCGCCAGAGCCGGATCGTGTCCAGGGCGGCACCGGGCGGACCGCTGATGACGATGACGTCGAGGTCGTCGGCAGGCCCGATGTCGACGACCGGACCGCTGGCGATATCCGTGGGCTCGGCCAGGCCGACCGAGGGCACCGCCGTGACCCGCGCGGTCGACGTGCGGATCGACCAGTCAGCCTCGCGCGGCGGGGGCCCGAACGACTCGGGACGGTATGGGCGGAGGACGACCTGCGTGACGGCCGGGGCCGGCGGGGCGGTCGTCGGTGGCTGGTACGGGGAGGGCGTCGGAGCGGCCGGCGCCCTGGTGCTGCCCCACGGTTCGACGGCGAGCGCGACGATGACGACCACGAGCAATCCGCCGATGGCGGCCCACTGGCCGTCGAACGGCGATCGAGGAGCCGGGACCCGAGTGAGTCCGGCCATCGCGCCCCCCGGTCAGTCCTCTCCGAGGTAGGCCTTGCGGACGGCCGGGTCGGTGCGCAGCTTGTCGGCGGTGTCGGTGAGGACGACCTCGCCCGTCTGCAGGATGTAGCCGCGTCGCGCGATGCCGAGCGCCATCAACGCATTCTGCTCCACGAGCAGCACGGTTGTCCCCTGCGCGTTGATGGTCTTGAGGATCTCGAAGATCTGCTCGACGAGGATCGGCGCGAGGCCCATCGACGGCTCGTCGAGGAGCAGGACCTTGGGCGCCGCCATGAGGGCCCGCCCGATGGCGAGCATCTGCTGCTCACCACCCGACAGCGTCCCGGCCTTCTGGAGCTTGCGCTCGCTCAGCCGGGGGAACAGCTCGTACACCCGCGCGTACTCGGCCGCGAGGGCCCCGCGGTCCTTTCGCGCGAACGCCCCCATCTCCAGGTTCTCCTGGATGTTCATCCGCGCGAACACCCGGCGGCCCTCGGGGCTCTGACTGACGCCGAGCGCCACGATCTCGTGCGGCTTGCGGCTGTCGATCCGCTCGCCGCGCAGCCAGATCTCGCCCTGGCGCGGTCGGAGGAGGCCGGAGATCGTGCGCAGCGTCGTGGACTTGCCGGCGCCGTTGGACCCGATCAGCGTGACGATCTCGCCCTCATCGACCGTGAAGCTGACGCCGCGCAACGCATGGATCGCGCCGTAATAGGTGTGGACGTCCTTGAGCTCGAGCAGGGCGGCCACGTCAGGCTCCCTCGGCCGCGCCGCGGCCCAGGTACGCCTCGACGACCCGGGGATTGGCGCGAACCTCGGCGGGGCTGCCTTCGGCCAGCACCTCGCCGTAGTCGAGCACGGTGACCCGGTCGCTGATGCCCATGACGACGCGCATGTCGTGCTCGATGAGCAGGACGGTCAGGCCGAGCTCGGAGCGCAGGCGGCGGATGAAGTCGGTCAGGTCGCGCGTCTCGGACGCGTTCATGCCGGCGGTCGGCTCGTCGAGGAGCAGCAGCTTGGGGCTCGTCGCGAGGGCTCGCGCGATCTCGAGGCGGCGCTGGTCTCCGTACGGGCAGGTTGCGTGCCCAGGCGTGAGGCCGTTCGTCGAGCCCGACGAACTTGAGCAGCTCGTGCGCTCGCGCGACGCTCGCCTCCTCTTCCACGTTGTTGCGAGGCGTGCGCAGCACCGCGTCCCACCAGCGGCTGCGCAGGTGGACGTGCTCGCCGACGAGCACGTTGTCGAGGGCGGACATCGTCCCGAACAGGCGGATGTTCTGGAACGTCCGCCCGATCCCGAGCTGGGTGACCTGGTGCGGCTTGAGCGAGCGGACCTTGTTGCCCTTGGTCGTCACGATGTCGCGGCCGTCGAACGAGATCTCGCCGCTCGTCGGCACGTAGGCCCCGGTGATCATGTTGAAGAACGTCGTCTTGCCGGCGCCGTTGGGCCCGATGAGCGAGACGATGCTGCCGCGCGGGATGTCGAAGTCGACGGAGTTGACCGCGACCAGGCCGCCGAACCGCTTCGTCACGTTCCGGGCGCGGACCAGGATCTGGTCGTCCGGCACCTGCCCGGTCAACGGTGTGGATCCCTGCTCGTAGGTGACGCCGGTCGTCATCGTGGCGTCTCGTCGTCCGTGCCGTCGCCGGTGACCTCGCCGCGGCTTTCCGCGATGGTCTGGCCGGGCGGCTCCTCGCCCGGCAGTTCCGCAAGCTCGGGATCCTCCTCGCCGCCGGGCTCGGTCGGATCGAGCTCGGGCACGAGCCCCTCTTCCTCGAGCAGCCCGATCGAGCCGATGGCCTGGCCCGGCGGCGCCGTGTGCATCTCCGCGGCGCGCTGGCGACTCGGCAGGAAGCCTTCCGGCCGGAACCGCATCATCACGACGAGCGCGATGCCGAGCAGCAGGAAGCTGAAGGACGAGGGGTTGATGTCGCTCAACTGCTCGAGCCCGGTCGCGCCGCCGACATCGGACAGGCGGTTGCCGACCCAGGCCAGCAGGGTCTTGTCCACGTACTGGACGACCACGGCGCCCACCAGCACGCCCCAGATGTTCCCGATGCCGCCGAGGATGATCATGATGACGACCAGGATCGAGGTCGAGAACATGAAGAAGTCGGACGTCGTGGCGCCCTGGTAGGACGCCTGCAGGGCTCCGGCGACGCCGGCGAACGCCGCGCCCAGGGCGAACGCGAGGAGCTTGGTGCGGACCGTGTTGACGCCCATCATCTCGGCCGCGATCTCGTCCTCGCGGATGGCCATCCAGGCGCGGCCCATGCGCGACCGTTCCAGGTTTCGCGCGATGACGATGGCGATGATGACGAGCGCGATACCGAGATAGATCGGCGCGAAGCCGCTGATCACGCCGAACTTGAACCCGAGGAAGCTGGGCGGGTCGATGGGGTTGATCCCAAGGGGTCCACCGGTGAGGTTGGCGTTGATGAGCATGGATCGGGCCGAACGTGAAGTTCACGTTCACGAGGTTCTTGAAGAAGATCGGCACGATCTCGCCGAAGCCCAGGGTCACGATGGCGAGGTAGTCGCCACGGAGGCGCAGTGTCGGGGCGCCGAGCAGCGCGCCGAAGATCGCGGCCACGGCGGCCGCGAGCAGGAAGATCAGCGCGAACGGCAGGTGGATCCCCGGGAATCCGGGTGGCACGCTCGAGAACAGGACGACCGACACGCCCCCGAAGTGGGGTGATGCGAGGAAGGCGGCCGTGTAGGCGCCGATCGCATAGAACGCCACGTACCCGAGGTCCAGCAGGCCGGCGAAGCCGATGACGATGTTGAGGCCGATGGCCATGATCCCGAAGATCAGCATGAACATGACGACCGTGCTGCTCGGAAGCGGCAGCGCGCGGGTGATGTTCGAGGGGATGGCCGGGTAGATGATCGGGTAGAGGAAGACGCCGATGACGAGGAGCGTCAGCAGGATCGTGCGGCGCCGATTCTTCGCATACGCTGCCCGATAGGACGGTGGCCAGCTCGTGACGGCCGCGCCCATGTGGCGCAGCCAGGCGGGCGAGGCCGCCGGTCTTTTCGACCCGGACAGGCGTGACGAGGTTGCTGCTCATGCCCGGTCCGCCAGCTGCTGGCCGAGGAGGCCGGTCGGGCGGAACACCAGGACGGCGATGAGCACGCCGAAGACGATCGCGTTCGTCCATTGGGCCGACAGGTAGCGGTCACTGAACGCGTTGATCAGCCCCAGCACGATGCCGCCCAGCACGGCCCCCTGGAGGTTGCCGATGCCGCCCAGCACGGCCGACGTGAAGGCGTTCAGCCCGAATCGGAAGCCCAGGTTCCAGACCGTCGTGTTGTTGTAGAGGATCTGGACCAGGCCGGCCGCGCCCGCGAGCGCGCCCGCGATGACGAAGGTGATGGCGATCGTCCGGTTCGACGTCGATGCCCATGAGGCCGGCGGTGTCGGGATCCTGGGCGGTCGCGCGCATCGCCTTGCCCTGGCGGGTGCTGCCGACGAACCACATCAGCACGATCAGGAGCGGGATCGTGATGATGGCGACGAAGAACTGCTTGAACGAGAACTCGATGGCGGTGTCCAGCCCGAAGACCGAGGTCAGGATGTTCGTGTTCGGGATGACGTCCGGGTAGCCCAGGTTGGCCGGGCCCTTCCAGAGCAGGCCGATGTTCTGGAGGATGAAGCTCATGCCGATCGCGGAGATCAGCGGCGCGAGCTTGGGCGCGTTGCGCAACGGTCGATAGGCGATGCGCTCGATCGACACGTTCAGCAGCGCCGTGATGGCCATCGTGATGAGGAGCACGACGAAGATCAGGCCGACCGTGGTCAGGAGGGCGAGTCCCGGCACCACGCCGAAGAACTGGAGCAGCGTCAACGCGATCATCGAGCCGAGCATGAACACGTCGCCGTGGGCGAAGTTGATCAGCTGGAGGATCCCGTAGACGAGGGTGTAGCCGAGTGCCACGAGGGCGTAGATGAGACCGTTGGAGAGACCGATGATGATCGTCTGGATGAGCTGGTCGTCCATGGAGCGGTCAGTTCTCCGTGGCAGTTCCGGTGGGATAGACAGCGGGGGCGGACCTGGTGGTCCGCCCCCGCCGCTCTGTTACGGCGTGATCGCCTGCCTCACTCGGGCGCGGCGAGCACCTTCTCGAACTTCGGCGGCCAGCTGTCGACGACCTGATATCCGGTCGCCTCGGCCAGCGTCGTGTCGCCATCCGGCTTGATGGAGAACGTGCCGAGGTACGAAGCGAAGTCCGTGGTCGAGAAGACCTGCTTGAGGACCTCGTAGCGGTCGTTGGTCCCGGCGCGGGTCATGGCGTCCAGCGCGAGCTGGGCCGCGGCCGCACCGTAGATGCCGTAGACGGGCGGATCGTCGCCGTCGTGTGCCGCCTTGTAGTCGGCGACCCACTTCTTGCCGGCGTCCGAGGTCTGCTCGTTCGGACCGACGCCGCCGAAGGTGAGGTACGTGCTGTTGCCAGCCTCGCCCGTGCCCTCGTACCACGACTCCTCGAACACGCCGTCGCCGGACATGATCTTCATGTCAGGCATGGCGGCCCGAAGGTCCTTCCAGAGCTTGCCCGTGTTCTGGCCCGTGATGGATCCGATGTAGATGAAGTCGGCACCCGAGTCCTTGATCTTCTGGGCCAGGGCGGCGTAGTCCGTCGCCTTGGCGTCGAAGCCTTCGCTCGTGCCGTTCGCGCTCACGACCTCGATGCCGAGCTCGTTCGCGGACAGTGCCCACGACCGGGCGAGGCCCTTGCCGTAGACCTGGGTGTCGTCGAGGACGTAGGCCTTCGTGGCGCCGAGCTCCTTGGCCCAGGCCGCGCCGGCTCCACCCTGCTTGTTGTCCGTCGAGATGACGCGCGAGTAGTTGCGATAGCCGTTCGGATAGTAGCTATCCGGCTCGCCCGGCTCCGTGACGCCCTCGACCGCCGTGGTCAGGCCCGGATACGTGTTCGCGGGGCTGATCATGACGAGGCAGGCGGCATTGAGGATCGGGATCGTGAGCTTGGCCGCGCCCGAGTTGAAGTGGCCGATGAAGACCATCGCGTCGGGGTCGTTGGCCGCGGTCGTCGCGTTCTGCTGGGCCACGGCGCCGTCCCAGTCGCCATTGTTGGCGGCCGAGGAGTCGTCGAGGTCCGTGTACTTGATCGTGAATGAACCGACCGTCTTGCCGTCAAGGATCTCCTTGATCGACTCGACGAGGGCGTTCGTCTGGGCCGTGTTCGAGCCCTGGCGCGGCAACGACGAGTACACGTGGATCTCGTTGCTGCTCGTGCCCTTCTTGTTCTTGCAGACCTCCGGCTGTGCGGCGGCGGCTCCACTACCACTCGGGGCGGCAGCAGACCCAGCCGGGGCCGGTGAGCAAGCGGCGAAGACGAACACCGCACTCGCGGCGACGGCTCCGACCTTGGTGAGCTTCATGCATTCTCCTCCATGATGTTCGATCGTCCGGCGGATCCGGAGCGACCTTCGGCCGGGGTTTCCCGCCGGCTCCCGAAACGGAGATGCGCGGCTCGCCCGTCGCCCTCGTGCTCGCGTCCCATCGACGGTGCCCTCCCAGGGCGTCGACGGGGCGAGCGGCGGTGCGTGACGGACGGCGTTGCAGGACCGTGTTCGGGCGGCGCGCAGGTGACCGCCGAAACGATGCCGTATCATAGCCACCGGCGACCTGAATGCAATACCGGTCGGCCGCACCCCCGCCGTGCGCCTCGCGCGTGTCGCGAGCCTCATGCTCGCCATTGGCAGGGTCCGCAGGCCAGGAGGTACCGGCCCAGGGTCACAATGAGCCCCGGTCGAGGGGCGACGGGTCGCCGTCCTGCGAGGTACGAACCTTCGGCGTGGAATACCTGATCCGAGCAGCCCGTGTCACGGATATCGACCGTCTCGTCGCATTGAGCGACGGTGACCTTCGGTGTGGACCGCGGCACGAGCCCGCTCGACGCGGCGGACCTCATGCGCCAGCTGGTGTACCTTCCGCAGGCCAGCATCTTCGTGGCCGAGACGCAGCGTGTCGTCGTAGGTGGGGCCGTCCTGGCCCTTCGGCCCTCGGTACGTGCTGGCGGCTTCGTCGGCACGATCGACCTTCTGGTCGTCGACCCCGACCATGACGCGGACCGCGTGACGGACGCCCTCCTCGAGGACCTCATCCGCTCGGCGAGCAACAAAGGCTGCACCCTCGTGGAGGCAGTCCGCCCGGACGATCCGGCGGTCCTGGGCCGCTGGGCGGCGCAAGGTTTTGCGCTCGCCGGTCCGCGCATCCAACGAACCGTGGCCGCGGTGGGAATCACGGCGCGCCGCACCTAGCTCAACGCTCCGCCGAGCAGCGCGATCGCGCCGGCCGAGCGCCATACATCGGACCAAGGAGTCATTCGTGAGCAAAAATGTCGCCGTCTTCGTGGACGTGGCGAACATCTTCTTTGCGGCAAAGGCCGCCGGCGTGGACATCGATTACGTCACGCTTCTCAAGTCGGCCTCGGCCGGGCGCGATCTCGTACGCGCCTACGCATACACCGGGCTGGACCCGGAGAACGAGAACCAGCGCAATTTCCATGACTTCCTGCGCCGTCACGGGTACAAGGTCGTCAGCAAGGACATCCGCAAGTACGGCGACGGCAAGGTCAAGGCCAACCTCGACATCGAACTGGTCGTCGACATGATGAAGACGGCCCGGAACCTGGACATCGCGATCGTCGTGTCGGGCGACGGCGACTTCGCCCCGGCGATCCGTGCCGTCCAGGAGATGGGCGTTCGCTGCGAGGTCATCAGCTTCCGCGGCAACACCTCGTCGGACCTCATCGAGGTCGCGGACCTGTTCACCGACATCACCCAGCTCGCGCGCGTCGAGAAGGGTTCCCGCTCCGGCCGCCGTGTGGCGGACGATGATGCGGACCTCTCGATGACCGAGGTTCCCGACAAGCAGACGGAGGGCACCGGGCTCGGTCGCGGTGGACGTGGTCGCGGCGGACGCGGTCGTGGCCGCTCCGGCGAGGCGGAGCCCGTGACCTCGTCGACGTCGCGCTCGCGCGGCGGACGTGGTCGTTCCGGAGCCGTCTCGACGAACGGCGTGGGGGCCGGCCGAGACAGCGATGCCGGACTCGTCGCCCTGCCCGGGGAGCGCCTCTCGAAGGCGGTCGGCAACCTGACCGAATCGGATCTGGCGGCCGCCGAGGTCTTCACGATCGACGATCTCGGGGAGCCGGCGGTCACCCCGACCGACGGATCGGCCGCGCCGGTCGAGTCGGCCGGAGCCGACGACGCCGAGGGCACCGAGCTCCGCGAGGACGAGACCGGCCGCCGCCGCCGCCGTCGTGGTGGACGCGGCCGCGGTCGTGGCCGCGGACGTGACGAGACGACCGACGCTCCCGCGAGCGCGGACCGGCCGGCGGCATCGGCCGCATCGGCCCCATCGGCCGCATCGGGCCCGACCCGCGACCTCGACGAGGATCTCGACGACATCGAGGAGGAGCCGCAGGCCCCGCGCGGCCCGCGAACCACGCCGTTCGGCTCGGTCTGGGACTCGCAGCTCGGCACGACTGCGGCCCCGAGCTCTGCGAACCTCACGCCGCTCAGCGACGACGACGAGGATTTCGACGAGCCGGAGATCCCCGAGTACCTCATCGCCGAGCAGCGCCGTGGGGCACGAGGCGGCAACGCCCGTGGACCGCAGGGCGGCCGCGGCGGACCGCGCGGTGGACGCGCCGCGTACCAGTCCGCGGTGGAGCGCGAGCGATACGGACGTGGTGGCGGCGGTGGCGGCATCAACCGCTACCCGGACGTCAGCGGCCGGACGGGCGGGAACGCCGCCCCGAACCGCGGACCACGCGATGACCGGGGCCCCGCCCGCCGCGACGAGCGTCCGCGCGAGGCCGCGCCGCGCGCGACCTCGTCGAGCGAGCCGTGGAGCGAGGTCCCGCCCGAGCTCGAGGCGATGCTGCGCGCCCAGGTGAGCCAGAAGCCGGTCACGACGGAGTCCCGCCCGACGGAGACCCGTCCGGTCTCGGCCGATGCGATCGCCCCAGCCGAGGCCACCACGGCCGACGCTGCCGGCACCGACGCCGCGACGACCACCGCGCCGAAGCGACGGACCACGCGCAAGACGACGGCGTCCGGTGCCGCGCCAGCGGAGGACGGCCAGGCGGCCGCGCCGAAGAAGCGCTCCACCCGGAAGACGGCGACGAGCGCTGCCGCGACGGAGCCGGCCTCCGCCAGCACCGATCCGGGCACCGAAGCCGCGGAAGCACCCGCACCCAAGCGACGGACCACGCGCAAGACCTCGGCCACGGCCGCGGACAGCGCAGCCGGGGACGCCGCCGGGGCGGAGGCCAAGCCGAAGCGGAAGACGACCCGCAAGACCACGGCCAGCTCGAGCGACCCCGCCTGAGCGATTCCGGGATGGATGGGGCGCGGACCCGCGGACAGCCGGCGGCGCTCGCCGCGGTCGGCTCGATGATCCGCGGCGGGGCGCCTCACGCCGTCCTGCTCGTGGGTCCGGCCGGCGTCGGCAAGACGACGCTCGCGCTGGATCTGGCGGCCGGCTTGCTGTGCACGGCGGACGATCCTGCCGACCGTCCGTGCGGAGCGTGCCGGGCCTGTCGGTTGGTCGCGTCGGGCGGGCACCCGGACGTCCATCGGGTCGGCCCCGAGGGACCGGGTCGGCAGGTGGTCATCGGCGGCCCCGGCGCGCGCGTCCGCGGGATCCGGGATCTCATCGCCGACCTCGCGCTCCTGCCCGTCGAGGGCGGGGCACGGGTGGCGATCGTCGAGGCGGCCCAGCGCATGAACGAGGACGCCCAGGCGGCCCTGCTCAAGACCCTGGAGGAGCCGCCCGCCGGGGTGACCCTGATCCTCTGCGCGGATGCCGAAGAGCCGCTCCTGCCGACCATCCGATCGCGCTGCGCCCGCCTCCGACTCGGGCCGGTCGGCACCCGCGAGGTCGAGGCGATCCTGGCCGAGCATGGGGTGGCCGACGCCCCACTCGCGAGCCGACTCGCCCGCATCACCGGAGGCCGACCGGGCCTCGCCCTGGCCCTGGCGCGTCAGCCCGAGGCACTGCGAGTCCGCGATGAACTGAGTCGATCGCTGCTGGACCTGCTCGCGGCGCGGCCGGCGGAGCGGCTGGCCGGCGTGCGGGCCGCCGTGGTTCGTGCCGGCTCTCTCACGACGATGGGCGACGGGGCGGCCGAGCCGGCGCCGGTCGTCGTGAAAGCCGCCCGGTCCGCCGCGGCCGCCGCGCCCGACGCCGTCGACGCCGACGGCGACCCCGGCGACGAGGGGGGCACGAACGTCAGGACCCCGGCCGCCGAACGCCGGCGCGCGGCCGAAGCCCTGATCGGGCTCTGGACCGACACCGCGCGGGACCTCGCCTTGTGCCGGCGCGGGCTCGAGCGATCCATCCGCGACGTCGGCCTGCTGGACGAAACCACCGCGATGGCCCGGCGGATCGACGCCGGGGCACTGGACGCCTTCCTCGACCGCCTCGGTCGAGCATCGGTCCTGATCGTCGCGAACGTCTCGCCCGAGCTGATCCTCGACGACCTGGCCCTCGCCTGGCCGCGACCGACCGCCGCGGCCGCGTGACATCGGATCAGGTCCGCCTCGAGGCCACGGCTCGCGGCCGGGTCCAGGGCGTCGGCTTTCGATACTTCGTCCTTCGCCGCGGGATGGAGCTCGGGTTGACGGGCTGGGTCGCGAACGAATCGGACGGATCGGTCCGGTGCGTGGCGGAGGGGCCGCGCAGCGACCTCGAGGCGCTGCTCGAGTCGATGGAGGTCGGACCGGCCGGCGCGCTCGTCGAGCGGGTCAGCGCGACGTGGAGCAACGCCACCGGGAACCTGCGCGACTTCGGCATCCGCGCCGGCGGTCATCGAGGTGACTGACCCCATCGGCTCGCGGGAGTGGGACCGCTGGGCTATTTCGGCCGGGACCATCGTCCGGCATCGTCTCCGCACGATGGAGCCAAACTCTCGCGCCGAGGATCTGCCGACGCTGTATCGCGCCATCCTCGACCGCGTGGCCCTCCTCGAGGCGGCCGGGGATCGCGGCGAAGCTCGGATCGTGCGACAACGGGCGACGGCGGCCTATTCCCGGGCCTGGGATGACCGGGCCCATCGGGAGCTCGAGTCCCTCCTCCGACGCGCCGAGCGGCCGACCGCCGCCGAGGCCCAGCTGGGACGCGGCAGGACTCGCAGCCTGGGTCGGGTGATGGGCCGCCAGCGGCACTCGAACGGCGAGCGTCCAGGACCACTGATCCCCGCGGAGCGCGGCGGCCACACCGGTCGTACGCTTCGGGCATGCCAGCCGCCACCGTCGACGAGGCGATCGATCGCGCCCTCGCGGCCTATGCCCAGCTGACCGAGCGGGCCGAGGAGATCGAGGACGAGTGGTCGTACGTCAACGACCTGTCGTCCGCATGGCGCGAGCGCCTGGAACAGGCCGCCGGGGCGCGGACGGGCGCACCGCTGGACCCCGCCGCCGACGCGGCCATCGACCGCTTGATCGACGAGGTCGATCGCATCACCGACCCGCACCGCGCGATCGACTGGCTGTCGACCTTCCCGCAGGTCGCCCTGCTGGCCCTGGGCGAGACGCCGTGAGGTTCCAGGACGCCGCCCGCGACGGCCGCGCGATCGTCTACGCGGGGATCCAGGCGGACCCGCTCGTGAAGCGAACGGCGACGCTGCTCGCCGACGCGACCCCGGCCCAGCGCGTCCTGGCGCGGGCGGCGATGAACGGCGAGACGACCGACCCGGAGGGTTGGCTGGCGATGTTTCCCACGCTCTTCGGCGTCTCCGTCCCAGCCGGCGACGAACGGACGCGCTCCGAGGCGATCCTCGCCGCCAGCCTGGAGGTCGCCGAGCGGGGGGAGCAGGTCCGCAGCCAGTTCCGCGGCGCGATCGTCGAGGAGCTGACCGCCATCCTGCTCGCACGGCGGGTCGGTGACGCGGCCGTCCGCCGGGAGCGACGGATCCTGTTCGATGGCGTGCGGGCGGAGATCCATCCGTACGACGTGACCGTCGAACGGGAAGGCGCGGCGGAGGCCTACGACTGCAAGTGGGGCGCGCGCGGGATCAACGACGACGTCCTGCACCAGCTGGACGACGCGCGTGGTCACGCGGCCGAAGAGGACGAGGCGCTCCGCGTGGCGCTCGTGGTGTTCGATGCGGAGCGATCCTGCGAGGTGCGCCTCGAGCGTCAGTACGCGCCACGTGCCGGTACGGCGATCGTGCCGCTCGAGGCGCTCGACCGTATCGCGGCCGGTGCCCCGTGACTGCCGACGAGCCTGCCGCCCGAGCCCCCGGCGAGCCCGACGCCTGCTCGGCGCCGTTCCGGGTCCGCTTCGACGAGGCCGGCCCCGACGGCCTGCTGCGGACGTCCGTTCTGCTGCGCTACGCGCAGGACCTGGCCTGGTTTCACTCGGCGAGCCGCGGCTTCGATCGCGACTGGTATCGCGAGCGGGGTCTCACGTGGCTGGCCCGAACCGCGGAGGTCGCCGTGGAGGCGCCGGTCCGCGTCGGTGACGAGCTGACCGGGACGACTCGAGTCGTGGGCTGGCGCCGGGTCTGGGCGCGGCGGCGGACCGACTTCGTGGATGGCGCCGGGAGACCCGTCGCGTGGACGCATGTCGACTGGGTGCTCCTCGACGAACGCGGCGCGCCGACGCGGGTGCCGATCGATTTCCAGCCCGTGTTCGGCGCGCCGGACGCGCCGTTCGCCCTGGCACGCGTCCCGCTGGCCGATCCGCCGGCGGCCGCGCGATCGTCACAGTTCGCTGTCCGGCCCCAGGAGCTCGATCCGATGGACCACGTCAACAACGCGGTCTACGCCGACTGGCTCGACGAGCAGGTCATCGCGGCCGGCGGGCTGGCGGCGGTCCGGGCCATCCCGAGGCGCGCGCGCCTGGAGTACGCCCGCGCGGCCGAGGCCGGCGCGACGGTGGAGGCGGTCACCTGGCTCGGGGACGACGGGGGCTGGTCGTGCCGAGTCGCCGATTCGGCCGGCACAGAGCTCCTGCGGGCTCGCCTGGAGGGGGCGCCGAGGCCCGACGGGATCGAGGCGGGCTAGCCCGGGTCGGCCGGCACGAACGTGATCTGGTCCACGTCGATCACCGGCTCGTAGCCGATCGCCTGGTAGATCTTGTTCGAGGTCGGGTTCGACAGGTCGGTGAAGAGGAAGACGAACCGCCGCCCCTTGTCGAGCTCCGCCTGGCTGACGGCGGCCGTGAGCGCGCTCGCGTAGCCATGCCGACGCCGGTCGGGCGGCGTGTAGACCGGGCCGATGCGGATCCCGTTCGGGGTCGGGCCGCCGGCGGCCGCGACGGAGACCGGCTCGCCGTCCTCCCACAGGTACCAGGTGCGGGTGCCGGTGCGCAGCGACCGATCCACCATGGCCGCCGTCTGGTCGGGGTCGACTCGATCGAGGGCCTCGTCGAGGAACGCGCCGACCCATTCGATCAGCAGGTCGCGATCGGCCTGCGCTCGCGAGGCGGACCGTGCCTGCGACACCGCGAGGCGGCACGACCCGTTCCAGGCGATAGATCCGCTCGGCGATCCCGGGACCGGTTTCGAGACCGTGCGTCCGGCACCAGCCTTCGGCGAAACGCCGTCGCGGCTTCGACCGGGCCCGTCGTGCCCGGGATCGAGATGCCGCGGCGCGTCCAGGTCCGTCGCCAGCGCGGTGAGCGCATCCGGCTCATCCATGCACGACAGGACCAGGTTCCAGGGCGGCGTCATGACCGCGGCCCCGACGACCCGGCCCGCCTTCGACACGGTGGCGAGGTAGGGCTCGCTCGCGTACCCGGGGTCGGCGGCCAGGGTCGCGCAGATCCCGAAGATCAGGTTGTGCTCGGCCTCGCGCTCGACCAGGAAGTCCGTGGCGGCGTCGAGGAAGGCAGGTGCCGTCCCATGGCGCTCGACGCTCAACGGGTCCGTTGGCGTTCACGCGGCGGAGTCTGACACCTCCGACGCCGGCGGCGGGAGTTCCTGGGGGACGGTCCCGCGCGCCTTCTCGGCGCGCCAGGCCGGGATGTAGAGCGGGGCCGCGACCGCGCACAGGATGCCGCCGACGACCATCGCGGTCGTCACGGACGTCCCGTCGGCCAGGGCGGCGAGCACGATCGCGCCGATGGCACCGGCCGGCTGGCTGATCATCGAATTCATCGAAAGGACGGTCGTCCGATGTGGACCGTCGACCTGCCGGTGGAGCAGCGTCGTGTGCATCGGGTTCGACGCGCCATGGGCGATGTAGCACGCCAGGTAGGCGGTGACGACTCCGATGGGGCCCGCCAGCACGCCCATCCCGATGATCGCCAGCCCCTGGAAGATGCGCAGGAAGGCCGCGGATCGGGCGACGCCGACGTGGCGGCTCACCAGCGTGATCAAGGCCGCCCCGGCTGCCGACGCGAACCACGCCCCCGAGGTCGCCGGGCCCATCAACACCGCCGCTTGGGCGTTGTCGCCGATCACCTCCGCCAGGCGGATCGGAAACAGGCCCTCGAAGGTGACCATCGAGAAGCCCCAGAAGAGCTCGACGAGGATCAGCGTCAGCCAGGACGCGCGACGAACGGAGTAGGCGAAGACCGTCGCGAATGACACCCGGCACGGCCGCGACCGAGCTGGCCACCGCGCGGGCGTCGCGGGCGGTTCGGGACCTCCCGCATGAGCGCCACGATGGCGACGAGCCCGACCACGTGGAGGCCGATGGCGACGAGGACCGGCAGCGCGAGGGTCTCGACGGTCGGGAACGGATCGAGGGCGATGAGGCCGCCCGCCAGCAACGCCCCGGACGCGATCGCGAGACTGAGCACCGTGGTGCCCGCCCCGAGACCCGACTCGATCTGCGCGTTTGGCTCGGCCGCGAGCGTCGCGTCGACGTACCAGGCCTCGAGCGGCCCGCTGTCGAGCGCGCGATAGATGCCCTGCAGGAACATCGCGCGCCGCGAACATCGCCACCGAGTCGGCGAGGAAGACGAGCGCGAGCGAAAGCAGGCCGACGAAGCTCGCGAGGATGAGGACCGGCCGGCGACCGAGGGAGTCCGAAAGACCACCGGTCGGCAATTCGAGGGCGAACACGACGAAGCCCTGGACGGCGAAGACGATCCCGATCTCGGTCAGCGACAGGCCGCGCGAGAGCGGCAGCAACACGAAGATCGGGATGAGCAGGCCGGTCGGGAGCCAGCGAAGGGCCAGCAGGGTCAGGTAGCGCCGCCGCGCGGAGCGCGCGTCGAGAGCCGTCATCGTGGAGGCTCGCCGAGCGGGAAGGCGTGGTGGTGGTACTCGATGGGCAGGGCATCGGGATCATCCGGGTCTGGGTCTCGGTACCGCTCCAGGAGTGCGTGCATCTCGGCCTCTAGCTCGGCGAGGCGACGCGGCGACACCCGCAGGAGGTAGTCGCCCGAATCGGCGACCTCCTGCCACTCGAGCGGCCACGACGCGTGGTCATCCAGCCAGGCTCCGTAGCGTTCGAGGAATGACCGCAGGTAGTGGCGGCGTAGCCAGTCCGCGGCCGCCTGGCCGTCAGCGTCGTAGGCGACGTCGCGCTGGGTGAAGCTGTGCATGTCGGTCGAGGCGCGCCAGGGGCGCTCCTTGCCGTGGCCCTCGCCGGTCTCCTCCACGAGCCCGACGGATTCGAGCTTGCGGAGGTGGTAGCTCGTGGCGCCGCTATTCGTGCCGAGGCGCTCCGCCAGGACCGTGGCCGTGGCCGGACCGCCCATTCGCAGCGCGCCAAGCAAGCGCGAGCGGAGCGGGTGCGCGAGCACCTTCACGGCGTGGGCGTCGAGGTGGAGGGTAGAGGCCGTCGATTCGGTCGTCATCGTGGGCAAAGGCTATCATGCAAAGAAAGTGTGCACAAGTTTTGTGCACGGAGTCGCGGCCGCGATGCCCACGGCCCTTGCCCTCTATCGAAGCGCCCCGCGAGGTGACACCATTCGCCGGTGATGGGTGATGCCCGTGTTCGGATCATCCGGGGGATCGCGCTCGCGAGCGGCGCGACGTTGGCGTGGCTCGAATGGCAGGCCAGCCCGAATGCGGACCGAACGGTCCTCGCGTTCGATGTGGCAGTCGGCCTGACCTTCATCGGGGCGGCCGTCATCACCCTGGGCATCCCATCGGCGCGGCGCGTCGCGTACTTGGAGCTCGCAACCGGTGTGGCGTGGTTCGCGGGCGCGTTGATGCCCGTCGCGAGCGGCATCTACCTGGGCTTTCTCGTGCATCTCCTTGCGACCTACCCGACCGGCCGGATCGAGCCAACGGTCCAGCGTGCCGTCGTCGCGATCGGTTACAGCCTGGCCGTGATCGCGTCCCCAGTCGGATGGGTCGGGCTCGAGACCGCCCTGCTCGCAGCCGCGGCAGCGACTGCGCTGTTCCGAGCGTCCAGGACCGCCGGCCCACTGCGACGCGGTCGCCTTGGGGCGGCCGCAGTGGCGGCCACGCTGGCCGTGGCCTTCGCGCTGGTCACAGCGGCCGTGGCGGCTGGAACGGTCGACTTCGCGACCGCGCGGATGTTCCTGGCGACCGTGCTCATCGTGACCACGGCGGCGCTCGCGATCGATCTGCGCTGGGGTGGTTGGTCGCGCGATGCCCTGACTCGCCTGGTGATCGATCTCGGTGATCGCGCCCAGGCGACCACGCTGCGAGACCGTCTCGCGGCAGTCCTCGACGACCCGAGCCTGGTCATCGGTTACGGGCTCGACGCCGGTGGCTCCTACGTCGATGACGACGGGCGGCCGGTTGAGGTACCGGCCACTGGGTCTGGGCGGATCGCCGTGCCACTCCGCCTGGCCGGGCTCGAAGTCGGTGTCCTCGTTCGGGACGAGCGACGTCCGATCGATCCCATCCTGGCTGATGGCGTCGCCGCCGCCGCCGAGCTCGCACTGGGCAACGTCCGTCTCCACGCAGCGACCCGCCGCCAGCTGGCGGACCTGGAGGCATCCCGCGAGCGCCTTATCGCGGCCGCGGAATCGGAGCGCCAGAGGATCCGTCGTGAGCTCGATGACGGGGCCATGCGACGACTCGCAGGGGTGCGCGCGGCGCTTGTGGCGTCGGTAGCACTGGGACCTGAGGGTGGGCCGCTGCTCGAACACGCCGGGTCCGTGATGCGACAACTCGAGGAGCTTTCCAGTGGGCTCGGCCCGGCGAGCGCACTCGAGGGCGGTCTCGACGCGGCGCTCCGCCGCCTTGCAGCGGACGCTTCGGTCCCGACCCAAGCCGATGGCCTCGTCGGGCGCCTCCCGCAGCTCGTCGAGGCGACCGCCTTCTTCGTCTGCTCGGAGGGGCTGGCGAACATCGCGAAACACGCCGTGGTCCCGTGCCGCCATTCGCGCTCACGAGCGTGCCGGACGGCTGATCGTCGAGGTCCTCGACGATGGGGTCGGTGGCGCGACCCCCTCACCCGGCTCGGGCCTGGATGGGCTCCGTCAACGGGTGGAGTCGACCGGAGGCCGGCTGACGATCGAGGATGCGCCGGGAGGCGGCACGCGCCTCCTCGCCGAGCTGCCCATCGACCGCTGAGCCGGCCTCGGCCTGCTACGGATCCTGCCGGTCGAACGGCTTGATGGCGAAGGACATCGTCAAGTCGCGTTCCTCAGGTCGCCGCCGCCGGCTTCGACGTCGAGGAAGGTGACTTCCTCCAGCCACGGGTCGAACCGCCAGCGAAGGGTGAACGAACTGATGCTGTCGCTTAGCGTCAGCTTGTCGCCGAAGAAGCTCGGCTCCCAGAGGCTCCCGTCGTCGCCTGTCCAGACGCCGTCGCGAAGCGTGAACTCGCGCGCGCAGGGACAGGGCACGCGGAGGTCGATCGGCACGTCGTGGCTCTCCCAGAACGCCTTCATCTCCTCTGCGAGATCTGCGCCCGGTAGGTCCCGTCCGGGAAACCGACGACGGGTGTCGTGGGATCCTCGAGCTTGACGAACGGCTGGGTCGTCCACGCCTGCTCGTCGCCTTCTTCTCCCCCCTGGATCTCGCTGAAGGTCAGCTGCTTGCCATCCCACGACCAGCGCAGCGTGAAGTTTCCGAGCTGGACATGGTCGCCGAAGAAGCTGAACTTCCAGCGCTCGCCGTAGTTCTCGACGAACGTGTCGTCCTTCAGGGTGAAGCCCATCACCACCGGACAGGGGAACCGGTCCTCGACCGGCAGCTCCGGATGGGCTACCCAATAGGCCTTGAGCTCGTCGCACGAGAGTCGGGCTTCGTAGGTGCCCTCCGGGAATCCGCCGGCGGTCTGCGGGGCCGGTGAGGCGGATGGGCTCGGGCACGCGGCGGTCGATGTCGCGGTCGGGATCCCAGCCTTCATCCCCGCGATGCGTTTCACCATCGATGCCGTCTCGGCGTCCTTCTCGAGCTCCTCGTAGACCGGCTCGACCGCGTCAGCAGCGCGGCTCTGGCGTCGGCTCCGGCAACGACGATGTCTGCGCCGTCGGCGCACAGGACGGCGACGGCCGACGCGTCCTCGGCTTCCACCGCTGCTGTGGTCGAGGCGACGAGTTGCTTCGTCACCCCCCGCAGCGCTGTCTGTTGTTCGCCGGAGAGCGCTGTCGAACCGTGCCTTGTTCGCGAACAGGATCACCGGCCGCGGCCAAAGGGCAAGGTCCACCGTCACGTGCGGAAGGTCCTTGTGGTAGCGATTGCCCACCACCGAGCCCAACTGCTGCTCGACGGCATCCTCGCCATCAGGATGGCCTCCGGACGGCAGGGTCTTCGTCGTCGCACCGAGCTCCTCGAACGTCATCGCGGCGATCTTTGAATCTCCGATCCCGACCAACTTGCCGCGGAGGTCATCGGGAGCCCGAAACGCCGCCGTCCGCCATCGCGATTCGGCGGAGCGGCCCGGGCAGGACCCCCAGACCGACGAGGCCCGTGCCCTCGAGGCCGGCCAGCATGTCCTGTTCCAGATCACTCTCGAGGACGGCTTGCTGGAGCGCGTAGCTGTCCACGAGGAACGGTGCCATCAAGGCATCGAACGTCGTCACGCCCTTGGCGTGCCAGGGGCGAGGCGCGACCCAGGCGAGGTCGTAGGTCCCGGCCGCGACGTCGTCGATGATCGCGCTCTCGTACGCCGGCTCGCCCGTATGGACACCGTCCTCGAAATCGGATCGTGACCGTCCCGCCTGTCGCCGCCGCGACGGCTTCCGCGAACGGCTGCAGCATTCATTGCCATGGTTCCCGTTGGCGAGCGTCAGCACGATCGATGCCGGCTGGCTTCCGACCCCCCGGCCTGGCGGCGCGCCGCACGCCGTGACCACGAGCGCGAATGCCAGCATGGAAGCGATGACGGTGATCAACCGTCTGGATCGCGTGTCCATCTCGTCCACCTCTTGTGCGTCTGAACTGACGCCAAGAGCCTCGATGATGCCTCCGACACCGACATCGGGCCACGCCCGACAACGTACGCGCCGGATCTTTGGTGCAGACCCTAGTCGCATGGCGTTTCCAGGGTGCGACGATGGTTGGCATGGTACGCGGCGCTCGCGGCATCCAGGTCGTCGTCGTCTGCGTCCTGGCCGTCGGCGTGATCGTCGGCCTGGGAACGGCGTGGCTTGCCTGGCTTGCGCCCTCCTTCTCCCGCGCGGCGTCATCCCTGGTCACGTTGGCGTTGATGTGTGCGGCCGGGTGGTCCTTGATGCTCGCGCGGTGCGGTCAGCGCTGTGGCGCCGGGCGGTGGGCGAACCAAGGGAGTCGCGCTCATGGCGGCCGGGTTTGCCTGGTTCATGAGCGAGTGGGCGAACCCGGCATCGGCGCCGGCGATCGTCTTCACCGCTCGGCCTGCTGTTCGCGAACGCGTGGCCGGCCCTGCTGGCGCACTCCGTGCTCGAGGCGGGCGGTTCCGCCGGGTCCGGTCGGACCCGTCGACTGGTCGTGGCCGGGGCGTACATCACGAATCTCTGTGATCCTCGGGCTCGTGCCGACCCTGGCCTTCGATCCCGTCACGTCCCGATGCTCGCTGTGCCCGGACAACCTGCTCTCGCTCGCGAGCGACCCGGGACTCGTCGACCGGTGCGACGCGCCTTGGGTTTCTGGACTCCAGGCGATCTGGGTCGCTCGCTGCGCTCGCGCTGATCATCCGAGGGCTCGTGCGCACGTCTGCCACCGAGCGTCTCCGCACGGCAGCGGTGCGGGCGCCGGCGGCGATCGCGCTGGCGAGCGGCCGGCCTCGCATGGCGTGTACTCCATCCCGCGCGGCTTGCTCTCGAACGATCCGGTCGACCTCGTGCTGTGGTCGGTGGCGGCCCTCGCACTGGTGGCGATCGCACGTTGGCGAGGGCGCCGGTTGGCTGCGACGGCGCCAGACCCGACAGCGGGTGGCGCGCCTCGCCCTCGAGCTGGCGGCCGCCCCGCGGCCGGCGAGCTGGCGTCGGCGCTCGGCCGAGAGCTCGGTGACCCGACCCTCGAGGTCCTGTTCCCGCTCGATGACGGGCGGCTCGTCGATGCGGCCGGCGTCTCGAGGGTGGCGCCGACTGATGCCGACGCGCGGCACGACCGACGTTCGCCGCGGCGGCGCCCCGGTCGCGGTGCTGGTCTACCGGGCCGACCTGGCCCAGCGATGGCGGACGGATCGCCGACGCGGTGGACGCGGCGCGCCTGGCCCTCGAGAACGAGCGCTTGCACGCCCAGAGCCAGGCCCGCCTGCTCGAGCTGCGGAGCTCGCGTGCCCAGATCGTCGTCGGCTGCGGAGGCCGAGCGCCGGCGGCTGGAACGTGATCTCCACGACGGATCGCAGCAGCGGCTGTTGGCCTTCGCGATCGACCTCGCCGTCGCGCGCCAGCGCGCGTCGGGCGCCCGACCGGAGACGACGGCGAGGTGGCAGCGCTCGAATCGGAGGTCCGGGCCGCGCTGGGCGATCTTCGTGAGCTCGCGCACGGGATCATCCCGCGAGCCCTCGCGGACGATGGCCTCGGCGCCGGCGCTGGAGGAGCTCGCCGAGCGCTCGCCGATCCCGATCGAGCTCGTTGCCCTTCCGGGCGAGCGGCTCGACCGGGCGGTCGAGGCGGCTGCCTACATCGTGGTCGCCCGCGCGACGGGCGACCCGGCGGTCCGCCGGGCATCGATCGATGCCAGGCTGGCGGACGGGCGGCTCATCGTCGACGCTGAACCTCGCCGTCACGGGAGAGATCGCCGCATCGACGCTCGTCGATCTCGAGGACCGATGCGGCGCCGTCGATGGCACCATGGAGGTCGGCGTCCTGCCCGACGGCCGCACGCGCATCCGAGCGGAGATCCCATGCGGGTCGTGATCGCCGACGACGAGCTGCTCCTCCGGGAGGGCCTCGCGCGACTTCTGAGCGAGGTCGGCTTCGACGTCGTGGGGACGGCAGGTGAGCCCGCGAGCCTCCATCGAGTCGTGGACGAGATGTTGCCGGACATCGCGGTCGTCGATATCCGGATGCCGCCGACGCATACCGATGAGGGCATCGTCGCGGCCCAGGAGATCCGCCAGCGGCACCCGGACATCGGCGTGCTCGTCCTGTCGCACTACGTGGACCCAAGATTCGCGATGCGGCTGTTGGAGGAGCATCCCTCGCGGATCGGCTACCTCCTCAAGGAACGCGTGTCGGATATCGCCGTCCTGCGCGATGCGCTCCACCGGATCGGTGAGGGCGAGTGCGTCGTCGATCCGACGATCGTCGCCCGGCTGCTGCAGCGACCTCGGGAACCCGATCCGCTCGCTGCCCTGAGCGATCGCGAGCGCGAGGTGCTCGGGCTCATCGCCGAAGGTCGTTCGAACGCCGCGATCGCGGCGCGACTGGTCGTCACGGACAAGACGGTCGAGGCACACATCCGCAGCATCTTCGGGAAGCTCGGTCTGGACGAGGTGGAAGACAGTCACCGGCGCGTACTCGCGGTCTTGACGTACCTGCGCGCCGCACCGAAGCCGTAGGCGTCGACTGGGGACAGCCCCAAGCCGTCACGGGTGCAGGTTTGGTGTACGCACTGATGCCCTCGAGGGTCGGTCGCCGTAGCGTCCGTGAAGACGTACCGGTGCAACCCAAGGCGCTGTGAGCTCGCGACGCGGGCCCGCCTCTTCAGCCCTCGAGAGGAGTTAGTCCGATGATTCGAAACCGCCGGAGAGGCTCGATCCTAGCGATCGCGACCCTCACGATCATGGCATCCCTATCTCTTGCGCCGGGTGTGGGTGCCACCTCCCCGGACCGGAATGGCCTGATCGCCTTCCAGGCCGAAACGGACCACGGCCTGCAGATCTTCACCGTCCGGGCGAACGGCAAGCAGCTGCGCCAGATCACCCATGTCGATGGCGACGCTGCGGGGCCAGACTGGTCGCCGGACGGCCGACGGATCGCCTTCGCACTAAACGAGTGTTCGGTGGCCGTGATGGACGCCGATGGGGCCAACCTCGATGTTCTCGCCTCGGACCCCGATCTCTGCCAGGGTGACCCGTCCTACACGCCGGATGGATCACGGCTCGTCTACGTCCGCTACGACCCGGCGATCGACGTCGAAGAGATCTGGAGCATGAACGTCGATGGTTCCGACAAGCGCTTCGTGACCGGCGCGGGCGGTCCAGACCCGAACGTGTCCCCTGACGGCCAGAAGCTCAGCTTCAAGGGGCCACCCGATGGCGCCTTGTTCGTCGCGAATATCGACGGCAGCGGCGTCGACCAGATCTCCCCGTCGATCTCGGTCACGTACAAGCACGACTGGGCACCGGACGGTCAGCACATCGTGGTTAGCGACAACTCGGAACCCGCTCCCGACGAAGCGGTCAACGTCGTGACCGTCCGGCCCGATGGCACGGACTGGCGGTACCTGACGCACTACCCGGCTGGGTATCGAGCCAACGTTGGCGGGTACTCGCCCGATGGCCAGTGGATCGTCTTCCGACGGGAAGCCCCGGGCCTGGTGCCAACGATGTTCCGGATCCGGCCAGACGGCTCGGACCAGCACGCGATCTTCTCGTCGTCGACCGTCATCCCGCGGTTCATCGACTGGGGGCCGGCAGCGCAACACTGAGGGGCTGTTGTCGCAGCCGGAACCGGGAGAGGGAGCGAGCCTTGCGGCCGCTCCCTCTCTTGCTGGCGCGCACGCCAGGCCGCGCATGGCTACCCTGACACCATGACAGCGCGCTTCGACCTCATCGGCCTCGTCGTGGCCGACATGGCCCGCTCGATGGCCTTCTACCGGCGGCTCGGTTTCGATCTTCCGGCGAGCGCCGACAGCGAGCCGCACATCGAGGTCACCCTGCCCGGCGGCCCGCGGATCGCGTGGGACACGATCGAGACGATCCGCTCGTTCGATCCCGGTTGGACCCCGCCGACCGGCGGCCACCGGATGAATCTCGCCTTCGCCTGCGACGACCCGGCCGATGTCGATTCGATCTACGCGGACCTCGTCGGCGCGGGATACCGAGGGCACCTCGAGCCATTCGATGCGTTCTGGGGCCAGCGCTACGCGACCGTCCTCGATCCAGATGACAACGGCGTCGACCTGTTCGCGACCCTGGCGGGCGGCACTCCGGCAGCCGACCCGTCCTAGGTCACCCCGCACCCGGACATCCGGCCGCCGACCATACGAATCGAGCAGTTTCGGAGAAGCCACCGCAGCGTGTGCTGCCTAGCATCAGGGTCGTCCCCCGATGAAGACTCGCAAGGAGAAGCCCGATGAACGCCACCCAGAAAGCCGCCAAGCGCACGGACACGACGGGCAAATCCAAGGGGTTCTCGCCCGAAGAAAAGGCCGCGATGCGAGAGCGTGCCAAAGAGCTGAAGGCGGAGGCGAGCCAGGCCGACGCTGAGAAAGCCGTGCTCGCGAAGATCGCCGAGATGCCGGATTCGGATCGCGTCATGGCTGAGCGGATCCACGCCATCATCAAGGCCAAGGCGCCAGGGCTCGCTCCGAAGCTCTGGTACGGGATGCCCGCCTATACCAAGGACGGCAAGAACGTGTGCTTCTTCCAGGCGGCCGACAAGTTCAAGGCGAGATACGCGACGTTCGGCTTCGACGAGGGCGCGAACCTCGACGAAGGCTCCATGTGGGCGACCTCCTGGGCGATCACGAAGCTGACCGCAGCCGACGAAGCGAGGATCGCCGAGCTCGTGACGAAGGCGGTGAGCTGAGCCGTCGAGGATCGACAGCGGCCCTCACCTCGAGCGGCCTGCGTCAATCGTCAGGCATCGCGCGGCGCTCGCCGACGGCGTCCGCGGCGCCCGGAAACGCCAACATCCCGGCGGCCACCCACCACTCGAACACGTCGTAGGTCAGACGCCCTGCCTGGACCGACGGGTCGAGGTCGCTCAGGCGGCGGGCCTCATCGAGATCGCACGAGAAGATCGAGAGGCCTCGAAGCGACGGATCCGACTGCTCCCCAAGCGGGCCGTTGGCCACCAGCACGCCGTCCTGTCGCAACTTCGCTCGGTAGGCAAGGTGCCGCGACTGCAGGGCGTCGAGCTCGTCCTCCGGCATGTCCGGGGCGTCGCCGGGACGGCGCAGGAGCACGAGCGTGAACACATCGAACGCGTCGGGGATGTTCGGATCGCGCGGCATCCCGGAACGATAATCGCTCCTCGGCCTCCGGACGGCGAAGCGCCGCCGTGGCATCGAACTCGCACCGCTAGCGGGTCGCCTCGAGTGCCGCCACCTCGCCGCCGGCAACGTTAACGGCCGCTGTCGTGCGTCGCTCGAGCAGGTACCAGGTCTCCATCTCGCCCTTGCCCTTGACCGAGATCGTCCCTCTCGGCTCGCACACGAACTCGTCCTCGATCAGATCGTAGGTCGCGCGAGTGATCTGGATCCGTCCCGCGGTCCCCGACGATTCCATTCGGCTGGCGATGTTGACGGCGTCACCCCACAGGTCGTACAGGAACCGCTTTCGGCCGATGACGCCCGCCACCACAGGGCCGGAATTGATCCCGACCCGCAATTCCAGGCCGAGGTGCCCCACCTCGTCGCTCGTGCGCATGGCATCGATCATGTCGATCGCCATGAGCGCCAGCGCGCGGGCATGATCCGGCCGCGGTGACGGGACGCCCGCCGCGACCATGTAGGCGTCGCCGATGGTCTTGATCTTCTCGACCTCGTATCGATCCGCCAGCATGTCGAAATGGCTGAAGAGATGGTCGAGGATGCCGACGACCTCGGCCGGTGACAGCCGCTCGGCGCGCCGGGTGAAATCGACCACGTCGGCGAACAGGATCGACGCCGAGGTGAAACTGTCCGCGATCGTCTGAGGCTCGGCCTTCAGCTTCTCGGCGATCGGGCGAGGCAGCACGTTGAGGAGCAGGTTCTCGGCCCCCTCCTGGGCGATCTGCAGGGCCGTCAGGGCCTCCTGTCGCTGGTGGGCAAACAGCGCGAGCAGCGTGAACACCATCGTCCCGCCGACCGCGATGTTGAGCGCGAGCATCAGCGTCGTGAACCACAGCGGCAGCGGGGAGATGGTGCCCAGGATCTCGCCCGCGAGGCCGCAGCCGAGGAAGACGGCCAGGAACGCGATGTACCACCGGATGCCGGCGCGCACACCCATGAAGACGAGCGCGCCCATCGGGGCGAGGATGCCCCACACCCCGACGCCCGTGGAGGTGATGAACCCGCCGAGCGGGATCATCGACAGGTTCGGCGCGAGGAGGATGTCGAGCGAGCTCGATGTGCAGGAACAGCGCGAAGTCTCGCGTCCGAGCGAAGAGCGCGATCGCCCCGAGCGAGATCGCGAAGTAGATGAACGCGAGCACACCGGACGGCGCTCCGAGCGCGAGGTAGAGACCACCCCACAACAGCGAGACCGGCAGGATCAGCACCGACACGAGGACGAGGAGTGATTTACGGCCGCGCGTCTCCTCGTCGTCCCTGCTGTCGGCCCCGATGCCGGCCAGACGCGCGAGCACGGTATCGAGGAGTGCCCGGAGCGAGGTCATCGACCGAGGATACCCTCCGACCCCGACGGCCTCGAACCCGTCAGCCCTCAGCCGGCGGCCTTCTTGACGAGGTCGGCGATCCGCGACTCCACGTTTGGGGTGAGCTTGATCACCGCGAACTCGGTCGCCCACATGTCGCCGTCGTCAAGGCTCGCGTCAGGCTGGAAGCCGAAGGTCGAGTAGCGGACCTTGAACTTCGACTTGGGCTTGAAGAAGGCGATCACCTTGCCGTCCTTGCCCTCCTTGGCGTAAGCAGGCATGCCGTAGTACGTCTTCGGGACGAGCGCCGGGGCGGCGTCGGAGACGACCTCGTGGATCCGCTCCCCCATCGCCCGGTCGTCCGCGGGCATCTTGGCCAGGCTGTTGCGAAGGTCCTTGAGGCCCTCGGCGCGTGCCTCGGCCGGGTTGCGGCCGGAGGCTGCCTTTCGCTCACGGGCGGTCGCGGCGACCGCGTCACGTTCCGCCTCGGAAAAGACTCGATCATCGTCGCGCGTCTGGTTCTTGCTCTTCGTTGCCGGCTTGCTCGGCATCTTCACGTCCTCCTTCGTCGGGTCGCGCCTCAGGCTGTCGCCTTCTGGGCGGCCTTGCCCTGCTGGAGGATCCGGATCGGGTTGCCGAACGGATCCCGGATCCCCATGTCCGTGCCGTAGAAATGATCGGTGGGCTCCTGCGTGAAATCGGTGACACCGCGCTCGCGGAGCGATCTCGTAGAGGCCGCGAGCATCGTCAGTGATGAACACGAGGCCGCCCAGAGCACCCTTGGTGATGAGCTCCCGAAGCTGCGCTGCCGTGGCTTCGTCATGCAGCGGCGGGCCTGGCTGCTCCAGCGAGACTTCGGTGCCCGGCTCGCCCGGCACCCGGATCGTCAGCCAGCGATAGTCGCCCTGGCGGACGTCGTTACCCTTTTCGAGTCCAAGCTTGTTGACGTAGAAGTCGAGGGCCTCCTCCTTGTCCAGGACGTAGATGGAGGCGACGTTGAGCCTGGTGATCATCTCGTTTGTTCTCCTTGGGTCTCGATGTGGACGTCGTTCACCCTAGGGCTGCATCGCCGGAGCCGCTTCTCCAAAACTGCTCGATCTCACGGTTTCTCCAGCCGCCACCCGCGGCCGCATCGCGGCGAGCTGGACACAATGGGGCGCGACGATCGGCCCATGGCCTCGGCGATAGCCGGACGGCGTCTCGCCCACGATCTCGCGGAAGGTCCTGCTGAATGTTCCCAAGCTCGTGAAGGCGACGTCGAAGCAGATGTCCGTGACACTCCGATCGGTCTCGCGCAGCAGGAACATGGCGCGCTCCACCCGCCGGCGCTGCAGGTAGCGGTGCGGGGTCTCGCCGAACACCGCGCGGAAGCTCCGGCTGAAATGCGCCGGCGAGATGTGGGCGACCGACGCGACCGCGCGGACGTCCAGCGGCTCGGCGTACGCACGGTCCATCGCATCGCGAGCGCGCAGCAAGCGCCGGTTGAGATCCTCGGTCTCGCGGCTCACGAAGGTAACGCTACGCGATGTGGCGCGATGGGTCTGATCCGCGCAGGCTGATGGAGCGCCACGTGGCCTCGGCTCGAGTCGAGCGCTGGAAGGAGAGAGGACAAGGCATGTCGACCTATGCGCTGATCCCAGGCGGCGGCGGCGATCCCTGGGAATGGCACCGACTCGTACCCGAGCTTGCGGCTCGGGGTCACGAGGCGCTGCCGATTCGGCTGCCGGCCGATGACGACAGCGCCGGATGGACCGAATACGCCGATGCGGTGGTGGACGCGTTAGGCGACCGCCGTGACGTCATCCTCGTCGCCGAATCGATGGGCGCTTTCACTGCCCCGATCGTCAGTGCGAGGCGACCCGTCGAGTTGCTCGTCCTGCTGAACGCGATGATCCCGGTCCCCGGCGAGACCTTCAACACCTGGTGGTCGAACACCGACTCCGGGAGCGCCCGGCGGGAGTACCACGCCAGCATCGGGCTGGAGCCGGCCGAGGCAGATGACGACGCCGTCATCTACTACCACGACATGCCGGCCGAGCTCAGGGCGGAGGCGCAGGCGCGGACTTGGCAGGATCAGTCGATGACGCCGTTGGATGAGCCATGGCCCCTGTCGGCATGGCCCGATGTTCCGACGCGGGTGCTGGCCGGCCGCCACGATCGAATGTTCCCGCTCGAGTTCCAACGCCGGATCGCCCGCGAACGGCTCGCCCTCGACGTCGACGAGATCGACGGCGGTCACATGGTCGCGATGAGCAAGCCAGCCGAGCTAGCCGACCGACTGGAGGCGTATCGCCTCGCAGTCGTACACTAGCTCCGGCGCCTCCCGCGCCAGACCGTCAGACCGGGCCCCCACGCGGCGCGGCGAAGCGATGGTAAAGGGGATCCGGATCCTCGGGACGAACCGGTCGACCATCCGACCGGCCGACGACGTGGCGGCGTGGGCGCGGGCGTCGGCGGCCGTGACGGAGACTGACCGATGACCACCGACAAGGCCTTCAAGCGGGTCGTCCGCGCGCGCATGGCCAAGACCGGCGAACGCTATTCAGCGGCGCGCCGAACGATCCTCGCCACGGCCACTGCCGATGAACGCCGCCCCGGCGACACGCACGTCGCCGACGATGCAGCCACACCTTCGGGCTACCGGATGCGCGGCGGCCTGCACCCCGAGACCGCGACCCTGGCCAATGTCCTGGCGAACCAGGGCGTCGTCTCGGGCCTGACCGGCCAGCCCTTGACCGAGGCCGCGATCCTCGGCATCGGTGGTGGGCTCGGGGCGGGCTACATCCTCTGGGAGTTCAGGACCCTCGGCCAGCCGATCCTGACGCTCGGCTTCCGGAACCAGTGGCAGTACCCGTGGATCACGGGCTGGACGGGCAAGACGCTGGAGCGGCTCCAGATCGAACCCGATGACCACGAGACCGGCGGAGCGAAGAGCGCCCGAGCAGCGCTCGATGCGCGGCTGGACGCCGGTCGACCGGTCATCGCCGCGGTCGACCTCCAGTCGATCGGTTTCTGGGGCCTGCCCGACGCGATGTCCGGCCATTTCGGCCACACCGTGGTCGTCATCGGACGGGACGCCGGCGGGGCGTACCTCGTCGACGACCGAGGCGGGGCGCCGTTCCATCTCTCGCCCGATGTCCTGGCGGCCGCTCGTGGCCGGATCGGTAGCTTCAAGAACCGGATCTTCAGCCTGCGAACCACGCCTGGGCCGATCCCGGCAGACCGCCTGCGGACGGCGATGCGGGCCGGTCTGGAGGACCAGGTCGCCCATCTCCGTTCCCCGTCGGACTCGTTCTCACTTCCATCCTGGCGGAAGTGGGCACGGCTCATGACCGACACTCGCAACGCCAAGGCCTGGCCGCGGGTCTTTGCCGATGGTGAGGGGCTCTTCGGCTCGCTGCTCAGCCTCCTCGAGTGGGTCGACGGCGATGTCGGGCCATACGGCGGCCACCTCCGCGAGCTGTATGCCGCATCACTCGACGAAGCGGCCGTCGCCCTCGACATCCCGGCCCTCGACGACGCGGCGCGCGCGTGGCGGGGCGTCGCCGATCAGTGGGAGGAGCTCGCCGATGCGGCCGTGCCGCCCGACCTCGATGGCGCCGCAGAGGCCGTCGATGCCGTCGAGACCCTCCACGATGCCGTCAGGGCCGGAGAGCCGGGCCGTGCCCGGGTGACCGCCGCATCCGAGATCACGTGGGCGATCCGCCAACGCTATGTCGACGACTTCCCGCTGTCAGACGATCGGGTCGCCGAGATCTTCGCGGATCTCGGGGAGCGCGTAGCCGCGATCCATGCCGCCGAGGTCGATGCCCTCGAGACGACGGCCCGGGCGATCGGACGATGACCGAGACGATCTGACACGTCTTTCCACAAATGGATCACTAGCCGGGCGTCCCGTCGCCCTCGGTTCCTTGGGCGAATTGCTGTCGTTGCCATTCGTACACGCCGGGCAGCCAATCCTTGCCGTACGTGGCCGTTGGGCCGATGCGTGGGTCATCGGAAGCCTGGCCGTCACGCAAGGCATGCACGTACGCGCGGTCAAGTTCGATCCGCGCGCGCACCTGCTCGGCTCCGCCGACGGACCCGTGACCGGGGATGAGGACATCGACGCCGTCGGCCACGCCCTCGAGCAGCCGCAGCCCGACGAGGTAGTCCTCGATCGGGTTCGCGGCGTCCAGGTCGGGGAACGGAATCAGGATGTCAGAAAGCATGTCGCCGGCGACGAGAACGCGGCGCTCCTCGATCAACAGCGCCGCATGGCCCTGGGCATGCGCCGGATGCTCGATGATCCGGACTTCAGGGCCATCCCAGGGAATGTGCGCAGTCTCGGCAGGCAGACCGGTGATGAGGCCGAACAGGTCCAGCGGTATCTCCTCGGCGATCTCCGGCGGTAACCCCTCGGCGACGCGGGCCTTCCAGTCCGCGTTCGACAGCAGATCTCGCATGAAAGCTGCGCAGCGGGCTGTGCCGTAGCGGGGCGCTTCGCCGAGCTCGGCGTGCCAGAGCACGTGATCCCAGTCAGGATGCGTCGAGAAGCCTGCGACAACGGGCTGGCCCAGCTCGCGAAGGTCGTTCGCGAGGCAGGCCATCTCGGAGCCTGTGATCCCGGGGTCGATGAGCAACACGCCGGCCCGGCCTTGCACGACGACGGTGTTGTTCTGGAGGAGCTCGCTCTGGTGGATCAGCACACCCTCCGCGACCTGCGTCAGCATGGCGCTCCTTCGGCTGCAGTCATGACCGTCCTTCGCTCGCGCCCAGGGTGACGAGAAGCTCGTCCAGTTGCTCGAACGTCTCTCCCATCGCATCCGCCGCCCCGGTGCCGGCGGCGTCGAGAGCTTCCTTCGAGGGATAGAGCTCGTGCATGACCAGCAACGTCTTGCCGCCTTTTTCCGCGAAGGTCACCGTCGTGACGGAACCCTCGTCACTTTCCTCATTGGTCCAGACGAGGCGCGAGTGCGGTGTTACTTCCTTGTACGTGCCGAAGAACGCCGCCTGTGAGTCCCCGTATGCGAACTCCAAACGGTACCTGCCCCCGACACGAACATCCATTTCGCAGGAAAGCAGGGACATTCCCATCGACTTCGGCACCCACCACTGCCTGAACAGCTCGGGCTTGGTCCACGCCTCGAACACGAGGCGCGCCGGGCCGTTGAACGTTCGCGTGACGACGAGCTCACGCTCGGACTTCCGCTCCACCGTCGTGCGGTTCTTCATGGGGGCAACCTCACTCTCTCTTCTTGCGTCCATCGACCTTCTCCTTCCGTTTCAGTTCCTCGACAACCTTGTCCAGCTCGTCGAAGCGTGCGTCCCAGAGCTGGCGGTGCCGCTCGATCCATGCCGTCTCTTCTTCCAGTCGGCGCGGGCCGAGCCTGCAGGTCCGCACGCGCCCGACCTTCTCCGTGGTGACGAGCTCGGCCTGCTCCAGGACGCCGACGTGCTTCCTCATGCCCGTGAGGGTCATGTGGAACGTCTCGGCCAGATCCGTGATCGAAGCGTCGGCACGTCCGAGCTGCTCCAGGACGCCGCGTCGGGTGGCGTCCGAGAGCGCGGCGAACGAGGCATCGAGTCGGGCGCTCGGAATACTGAACCATACGGTTCAGTATTACCGCACCACTCGGCGATCGCAAGTGCGTTCGACTTCGAGACCGACGTCCGTCGTCTGACAGAGCTGCGGCGGGGGCCACGGTGATGCCGCTCAGAGCGCAGACGCACCGGCCGCGGCGCTCTGCTCATGCGCTGGCGCTGGCCTACCCGAAGACGAGGAAATGGCGCGCCCGACAGGATTCAAGCGCGCGGATGCCGTAGGTATCCGGATCCCGATCGAAGGGGCTGACAACAGCAGCGAGGCGACAGCCTGAGGAGTCCTGACGAAGTCTGCTGCCCCTCCAACAACGGGTCACCCGAAGCCACACTTGCGCTGTCGTTGGGGCCTGCGCGCCTATAGCCGGTCGGCAGACCAGTCCGCACCGATCATGATCGCGGCCTCGGCAAGCGCGCGGGCTACGGGCCGGTTCGAGAGCCCACCTCCTCCGCGCCGAACTCGATCGTCTGTGATCGGAATGGATGGTCCGCGGCATCCCACACATTCGGCAGTCGCAGCGCGGTTGGCGGCGTGCCATGGAGCACGTTTGTTCCGCAATGAATCTGACCCTCGTGCACGTGATAGAACCAGCTATCGACGAAGTGGAGCCGAACGCCCAACTCGGCGGCGATCGCCGCCACCCACAACTCGAACAGGTCGACCATGCCATCGTCGAATCGAAACAGGCTGAAGTCGTGCTTCAGCCAGCCCTGGGCGTCGAAGTGGATCTGGTGTGGATCGATGATCCGATGCTCGCGCTCCGCGGCGGTCGCACGGGGAAAGCTGTCGCGGAAGACGGCTACGACGTCGGCCTTGGTCTCCATGCCTCCATACGAGGCGCGGATGGTCCCGATGCTCGACAGCACATAGGCGGGATGGACGCGCTCGACCCAGTATTCAGCGCGCGTCATGCGACGCGCCGCAATCAGCCGTCGGCCGACGCGGGCTTTGATGTTACCGGGCACGTCCAGGGCGGTCATCGCCGCACGGACCGCGGCGATGGCGTCGTCCACGAGCATGCGCGGGCCATACGGCCGGGGCACGAGCAGATGGCCGTTGAGCACCTGCATGTTGACCATATCCGGCGTGACGGCATTGGTCTTCGGAATCCCTTCGTATCTGGCCAGCCGCCCCGTGTCATAAGTCCGATCGAAGAGGACAGGGACGGGCAAGATCGCCACGCCGGGGAATGCGCCACGGAGGACTGTGCGGCTCGGCTCGAGGAAGTAGGTATCGAAGGCGCGGTTCGAGCTCTGGCCGTATCTGTCGGCCTCCGCCCACAACAACTCGAAAGTCGTGATGTCGGCTGGGTAGCGCCGTTCCTCCCCCTCGCCGGGTACATAGCCGATGCGATGAATGCTCCAGCCACTGCCGTCGGTCGACGTTCCGTACGCGCGACAAAGCTGCAGATAGATCTCGGGTGCATCGACAGTGGGATCGACCCGTGTGTAGTCCGCGCGCGGATGGACATGCAGCCAGGCCTTGCCGCGGAACAGGCGTGTGACCGGGGCCGTGCCTTCCATCGTGAGCCGGGACATGACGCCGGACGGTCGTTCTCCGGCAGTGGCACGCAGCGGGTGCGCCATGGGGAGGCCGAGCAGGTGCCGCATTCTCGCCTGCTCGAGCAGCTCGACCGCCGCCCCAGATGAGGCATGCAGGATGGCAAACCCGTTGCGAGCCCGCGAGGAGGGTGTTACCGCCAGCACTTCGTCGACGTGCCCGACCTTCAGCCAGCTGGTGTTGATCTCGACGATCGGCTGTTTTTGCTGCTTGGCGAAGATGCGGAGCAGATCCGGGTCGGCGATCTCTGAACCCGACTCGGGGTCGCGCGCGTTACCGAAGATGATGGTGCCCAGCTGTGCCTGTCCAAGGGGCGGGGTCGACTCGATGTTTCCACCGTAGTTCTCTGAGCTGTGCATCTGGTCGCCCCGCGCGAACAGCTTGCGGGCGATGGACGCTCGCAGCCGAACGCGTTGCCCAGCCAGGTCCAATTCAATCACCGCATCGCGTTTGGGGCCCGTGAGCCGGAAGGCCCGCCTGGCCGCGTCGGCTAACTGTCTAGCGGCGTCCTTCTCCGCGACCAGCTGTGAGCGCCGCTGCTCCTCCGACGAATCAGTGCCCGCTTGGTCGAGTGCGTCGTTCAGCCGTGCCAGCTCAGAATCGAGCGTGAGGAGAACGCCAATCCAGTCCTCAGGTTCGCTCAGCTTCCACGCGGCGCCTGCGGCGTCGATGCCGTAGCGGTTGAACACATCGGTGACGTAGTCCAATCTGCGCGCTCGCTTCACCCATGACTCGAGATCCCTGAAGGTCGGGCGCACGACGTTCCCATCCTCGGAGCGAACCGGGACGACCCGGTCCCAGAGGTCTCGAAAGAGGCCGATGTCGTGCGACCGGAAATGGCCGTTGACGACGCCCTCCAGGTTCCGGGCGATCGTCTCGTTCGAGTTCTCGTTCCGCATCCGGGGCATGTGGAGGATGAGTTCCCTCCAGCCGGTCGGGCCCTGCATCATCGCGTCCTGGTACTGGTCCTGGATCCAGGTATCGCCGCCGGTCAGGCCCTCATCGATCTCGACGAGCGGCACACCGGCGGCACGCGTGGCGAGCCTCAGATCCTCGAGCGAGGGCACGTTGCCCGTGCCCCGGACGACGTACATCCGGCGCGCCGGTGCCATGCGGTCGACGAGGATGAAGGGGGAGACCGAGAAGTGTCCCTCGTCCTCGGCTCGCTCTATCCCGGCCGCGTCCTGCCGGAGCAGCGTGAGCGTGAAGCGGCCCTCCTCGTTCGTATCGGCTTGGAATCCCAGGCCGACGTTGGAGACGTTCGCGAACGCCGCGCCCGCGATCGTTCGGACCTGCAGGGTGAGGGACAGGAGCCCGGAGGCCGGCATCGGCGGCAGCTCGTAGACCTCGGGCGCGCGCAGCCGATGGGGCACGATGCGCCCGGTGCTGTCCGACAGTCGCACCCTGGTGTGCATCACGCCCGAGCACCTGAGATGGAGCGAGTCGCCGGCAGCGAGCGAACCGGGGGCTGCGCTGACCTCCAACGGGAGGAGCTCATCGTCGCCCGACAAGGCCGATCCGAGGTCGTAGTCAGGCTCGGTCAGGCGCTCGTCCGCGACGGCCGCCGGGAGTCTGCGCCGATCCCGATCCATGTTCGGGACCACGATGGCCCCTGGCCAGGTCGTCCGGGCCGCACGCTCGGCCGCGGAACGCGTCAGGCGGCCATCCCGATCGAAATCGGCATGGAGCTCGATGCCCGGCACCCGGGCAGCCTCAGACCTCGACCCAGGTCCCGTTGGGCTGTTTCTGCCACTGCGGCAGCAGGTCGTCGTCGCGCAGCTTGACGAGCGTCGTCGGCACGCGAACCTCCCACGGGTTCCCGACGGGCACCTCATTACCCGGCCGGCCGAGCTTCTCGGCGATCTCCTCCGCAATCGGCAGGTACGTATCGTCGGAGATCGCGGGCAGGGATCCGCCAAGCCACGGGTCACCGAACAGCCGGAAGTGATCGACGGCGTCGACAAATCCAGGGCGGATCGGGATCTGGACTCTGACGAAGCCGGCCTTCAGGAACGCCTCGAAGTCGGCGTCGTTGTCCTCGATGACGACCTTGTCGAGCCAGCCCGACTTGCGGCCCCAGAAGTAGGGATATGCCACCCACGACAGGTTGTCCCACTCGAAGGCCTGCTCGAAGAAGCGCGTATAGGCGCCCTTCACTGGTCGCCTCGGAGAAGACGATCTGGGGCAGGCCGGACGCTCCGCTATCGATGGAGTCGAACATGTCGAAGTGCTGCTGGGTCAGGATCGAGATCAATGCTCGCTTGACCTCGTCGATCATCAAGGCCCGGTTGCGCTGCGCGGGGCCGCTGACGATCTCTTCGGGCGCCTCTGCCTCGAGCTCGGCGAGCTTGGCCTCGTATTCGGATAGACGGGCACGATAGCGCATTGATCAGCTTGGCGTGCGTGTCGGCGCGCCACAGGTCGAACGCGCGATCGGTCGCCTCGCAGATCACCTCGACCGCGATAGCGACGTCGCCGACGCGGTCAGTGACCATCGCCATTGGCACTGAGCCCGTCTCCTCGTCGAGCGCGGTCGACCAGACCCAGCTCGCTCCGCCCTCGAACCGGTGCGCGCGCTTGCCGAGGACCACGCTCGACCGACCAGTCATCCCAGACCGCGACGACGGCACCGAACGTCGCGCGGACGGCCCGGTAGCCGTCGGGCACGGCGATGCGCGTCGAGTTGGTGAACTCCTGGTCCTCGTCCTCGCCGCCGGTGTTGAAGTCGTAGGACTCGGTGACGAATGGCTCGGGCGGGGGCTTGACGTCCGTGGCGCCATACAGCGTGATGTAGGTCTGGTAGTTGTCCTCGTCGAGCTGTGTTGGGCGTGATTTCGAACGCTGCGGGCTTCTCCAGCTCGATCGCCGCCGTCCGCCGGCGCCGGAACGCCTCGAGCAGGAAGGCCCCGGGCTCGGGGATCATGATGTCGTAGACGCGTGCGCGGCCCGTAGTTGAAAACCTGCGCTTCGTAGACCTTGGTGACCCACTGGTAAACGCCCGAGATGTGCCCGGTCGCCGAGGGTGTTGTCGAAGACGTGCTGGTCGATCTCCTCCACCTGGCGGTTGACCCGCAGAGTCTCGCGTCGCAGGACCCGCTCGGTGATCTTCTCCGATGCCTTCTGGGTGACCTCGCGGGCCGTCTCACTTGGCGGCCCGCTCCGACTCCTGGGACTTGCGCTGCCAAGATGCCTCGCCGGACGCCTGGAATTCGATGGTCGGCCCGTAGCTGCCCTTGACCATGAGCGAGCCCTTGACCGCCGTCTCCTCCTGAAGCGCTGTCTCCGACTCGCGCCGCATCTCGAAACGGTCGGTGGTCTCCAGTGACTGCTCGGTCTCGACCGTTCGTTCCGTCTCGGTGAAGGTGATGGTCTCGGTCTCGAGCCTCGTGCGGTGGACGCGGTCGGTCTTCTCGCCTTTCAGCATGTTGGCGATGTGCGAGCACATCGCTGCGCTCGTAGCCTTTGAGCTGCTGCTCGCACGAGCAGGAGGTCCATGATCCCGGAGGGCTTGATGTCGGCGTGGGTTGTCGGCACCGCCAGCTTTCGGATCGAACAAGAAGCCGCCGATCATGTCGAGAATCCCGGCGGCGTTCAGCGCGTAGATCGCCGGGATCGGACTGGCCGTGATCGCCACCGTGGTTGACCCGATCTGACGAAACGTCTTCTGCGCCACGGGTCCCACGAGCTGCTGCGCCTGCTCGTACAGACTTCGACGCTCGGTCATGAGCGCCTCGACCGTTCGAACGACGGGCTCTAATCGGGACAGGCCCGCGTCGCGCATCACGGTCTGCGTCGTCCGGCTTAGGCCACTCTGTGCCTGCGGCGTCAATCGCATCCCCACCAGGCTGGACGTGACGGGCGTGAAATCGGGGCGTCCCAGCATCGCGATGCGAGCACCTCGAGCCACGCTTACGCCGCCCGGTTGCGGCGCGAGCTTCTCCGACCCGAGGAACGTAGCCGCCGCCAAGACGTCGCCAAGCGTCCCGAAACCAGACTTTCCGTCTGCGGCAGTTCCTCTGACATTCGTGGCCGAGGCTGCGATCGTGGCTTTGAGGGTTTCTCGCCGAATGTCGAGCTCTTCACGGAACAGCGCTTCCGGGCGAAGTGCTGCCGGCGGCAACCTCGCCGGACTCGGTTGCTGAGGACTCACCGCATACCCGTCTGGGCGGATTCGGCGCAATTCGCTGATGGCCCCGTTCACCCGGTCATACGCCGTCGCGAGGCCGCGGAGCTTCTCGACGACCGGGTCGGACGGTTCGCGCGGAGGCGCCGGTGGCCGGGTTGGAAGGACGGCTTCGGGGAGGCGCAGCGTCCGCCGTTGGTTGGCGGTCAACTCTGCCGCATCCGCCGGAAACGTCGGAGTCGCGCTGAATCGAAGGATGAGGTGATAGGCGCGCAGGATCGCCGCCAGGCGCAGTATGGGACGATAGTGGTCCTCCGGCGACAGCTTGATGGCAATGATGCTGTCACCCACCACGTTCATGGTGTTCCGAAGCGCGCCCGGGGCAATAAAGGCTGCGGGCCGCCCGCCCAGGGCCGTCGTCAGCGCACCGTCGACGTCTGCCCGAGTGGTGGTGCCGGCTTCGATCAGGGCGTCGATGGCCGCCGCGGCGTCGTCGAGGGCCCGCAGCTCGGCGCGCGACCTAGGTGCATCCACGAAGCGATTGGTTGCGATGTAGCTCTTGGCGAGAGCCTTGAGCCTGGCGGGCCGCTGTGCTCCGCCCGGGATTCCTGTCGCATCTCGCTGGAATTGCGTGTTCGCGATCAAGTCGATCGGGTCGATCTCATCGCGCGATCGGTTGGCCTCCCGCACAATGTTGAAGCGGAACAGCGTCTCCATGCTGGACTCCCCCTGGTGCTTCGGGTTGCAGGTAGAGAAGCCGACGCGGCCCCAACCGGCCGCCGGATCGCCAGGGAAGCGCGTGGAGCACGCCACCACGGGACAGGGTTGGTCTAGCAGTGGACCGCTGCAGGGTCAAGCCTTTTGTCCACAAGTTCAGGAGATTTCGCCGCCAGCACTCCGAAACACGGGCGGCGGATCCAGGGTCCACATGGCGCGTAACGGCCTGCAGTGCGAGCGCTGCCGTCACTACAACCTGAAGTGCGGTTACCACAAGGTTGAGGACAGACGAAGTTGGCCAGCCAAGCGCGGCCGATGTCCAGGTCGATGTCGGCCAAGGTCAGCTCGCGCTCGTGGACGTCGGCGAAGGCGCGGTAGGAGTTGAGCGCCTTGGACCGTCTAGCCGCCGTCTGATGGGCAGTGGCCATCAGCGCGGAGCGACCACCGCCTCGCCGGCGCTCGGGTCCTTTCGGCGTCCGAACGGAATGCTCACCTCGAACTCGACGCCGCGCGATGTGAGGTGGCCCCTGACGTTCGTCGGAGCGGTGCCACGCCGGGCGATATCGCGGACGACGAAGCTGAGGAGGCCACGCGGCTCGCTTCAGTTCCCCGGAGTAGACGGGCTCGCCGTCTGTTCGGACGACCATGATCCGCGCTCCGTCGTCGTCGGGATCGGAGAGCACGACGTACTGCACGGCGGAGCTTTTCGTCCGCTCGTCCCGCCGCGCGAGGAGCGCGGTGATCCACGGCCGCTCGAAGATGCGCGACGACCGGGCGAAGACGCCCCCGCCCTCGGTCGATCTCGGCGTTCACGAACACTGCCCAGCGCGCCTTGCCCGCAAGCAGATCGAAGCCGACCGTCTCGCTGAGCGGGATCCCGAAGTCGCTGCCATGGAGCCGCTCGCGCTCGACCGAGATCGTCCGTGGCCGAACCGGGCGGAGCGACAGGGAAATGAGCTCGTCCTTCGGACCTGCCCGTCGCGCGACACCAGCGCTGGAACGGCACGTGGTCGGACTCGAGTCCAAGTCGGTGGGCGATCAACGCGCTGCGCGAACGCGAGCTGCCGTTCCTCCCCGGCGTTCGCACCCCGGCCGACCGCATTCAGCGCGTCCAGTGTCGCGGCGTCTCCGATGCAGCCGAGCGACTTGATCGCCTCCACGCGCACGATCGGCTCGGCGCTCCTGAGGCTGCGGACCAATCCGTCTCGGGCCTCGGGGCCGGGAATCAGCCGGAGGCTCGCTGCCGCCACCGCACGCTCGACCGGCGCCTCTCGATCGTCAGCGGCGAATCGCGAGAGGACCGCCGCCGTCTCCGGCGAATGGTCTCGGACGGCGAGGACGCTGATCGCCCGCGACAGGCTGACGTCGTCGGGCCGCCCGGCCCGCTCACCGACGACCTCCCTGAGTGCCGAGACCTCGCGGTCAGACAGCTCGAGTGCCACCTGGTCCGAGAGGCGGCGCTCGCCCGGATCCATGAGCCGCCGAAGCCGCGGAGGCAGCGCCGTCTTTGATCCAGGTGTCCTGCGGCCGGCCATCAGCAGGGACTCCTTACGGCGCAGTGACCTCGCATGGTCGTGCCCTGGCTGGCAGTGAGGTTCGTGCTGGTGCTGTCGAGCTCGCCGATGCCGTCGCCGTTCGAATCGACGCCCATGACGTTAGTGATGGTGGTCCCATGCTGCAGAGCCGAGGTAGTGCCCGAGCTCGTGCGCGGTCAGGATCCCGAGGATGCCGCTCGTGAGCTCGATGACGACGCCGGTCATCTCGTCCTTCGCGTCCTTGTCGCATGGGCCGGTGATGGTGCTCCATCCGCCGGCGTTGAGGATCGACTGGACGTAGAACACATCGATGCCGTCGTTCGGGCCGGAGAAGTCATCGGTCAGGTCGACGGCCTCCGGCCGGTCGGTGATGATCACGTAGTTCCCCACATCGGCCATGCCGATCCGCCGCCAGAAGAGCTTCCGCACTCCGAGGTTCACCTGGCCATACAGGTCGCGCAGCGTTTGAAGCGCCTGCTGCAGGCCGATCACCTGCGCGAGCGTGACCACCCCCGAGAAGTCGTTCTCGTGGCCGACCAGGAAGATGCAGATGTTGATCGCTCGACCCTTCATCAGCTGGAGCTGCTGCTTGACCGAGCGTGGTTGCGTGATCCCCACCGTCCCGTTCTGGTCGCGGAAGATGTACCCATAGAGGTCCGCGTTCACGGAGAAGGGCGGGCTGACCCCGAGGCATGAGGCGGCCGTCGCCCTCACGCTGATGTCTGCCATGGCCGAGTACTAGCGACCCGCTGCGGCCGCCGCCTGACCGCCACTCGTCGCGCTCTCGAGCGTGTCGATTCGCGCCCGGAGCGCTTGGTTCTCCTTCTCGAGCTCCTTGAACCCCTCGATCAGCAGCCCGATGACACCGCCGAGGTTCACGCCCCGGTGGCCCTCGTCGTCGTCGCCCTCGACCACCCCCGGCACGACCAATTCGACTTCCTGGGCGATCACGCCGACATGTTGTGCCCCGTCCGGTGTGCCGCTCTCGGCCTCCTTGCGCTCGAACTCGACGCCGCGAAGCTTCCTCAACATGTTCAGTGCCCCCTGGATCGGTCGGATCTCGGTCTTGAGCCGAGCATCGGACGTCACCAGGAAGTCATCGGCGCGGACGGTGCCGACGACGTGGAGCTTGTCCTGCGGGTTCGTGGTGCCCACCCCGACGTTCCCCTCACCGCCGAACGGGTTGATGATCACGCGGTTTCGTGAGCGCCCACCGGCGCTGTGCAGGTAGAGGTCGTTCGTGTCCGACTGGACGTCGACAGACCCACCGTCCGCACGGAGGTCGAGGACCTTGCCGCCGGACTCGAGGCGCAGCCGGTTCCCGGTCACGTGCACTTTTACGGCGGCGTCGGTGCGGCCGATGCCCACGTTCCCATTCTGGAGGATCGTCATCAGCTCACTCGCACCGGGGGTGTTGCCGTGAGAGATCCGCAATCGACCGATCGGTCGGCCGCCCGCAGGCCCGTTGTCGATGTGGAACCACGCGAAGCCGTCGGGCGGGAAGAACGTGATGGCCCCTGCCGAGGTGAAGTCGAGTCCCGTGGCCACCCGTTCGAGGACGTGAAGTTGTGTCCGAGGATCGGCCAGTCCCACTCCCACCCGGCCATCGGAGCGAACTCGAATCCGCTCCGTGCCGTTCGTGCTCACGACGACCGGCCGCGCGTTCGTCGTCCCCAAAAAGTCACCGGTCCCTGTCGCGTTTCCGTCGGTCTTCCAGTTCGCCATGGAACCCTCCTCGGGCAAGCTGAACGGACTCGGAACACCGTCCACCTAAGAGTGAGACGGGTCAAGCCGATTTGTCCACCAGTTGTGGATTTCTCAGCTTGGTTGTCCACATCGCCCGTCGACTAAGGGCAGCTCATGGCGGTCAGGGCAGTCGGCGTTACACCTTGATCTCGGGCGTTGACTCGTGGCCCGCGGTACGCGCGGGCGGCCCTTCTTCGCAGGGCGAGCCGCAACAACGCCACATCGACCTGTGAACCCCGGGCGCGGACAATCGTCCACGGAACGGTGTCTAGCTCCGTCGATGCACGACGGCGCTCGATTGGTTCGTGCGGACATCTACCTGTTCGCGGGCAGGCCATCTACGATCGGATCGTTGTGGCAGGGAGACGATCGTCTCAGCGAAACACACGCCCGAGGCCCAGGCCCACGGAATGGCCATCGCACTGCCTCAGGTTGTAATGGCGCGCCCGACAGGATTCGAACCTGCGACCTTCGGCTCCGGAGGCCGACGCTCTATCCACTGAGCTACAGGCGCGCGAACCGCGATGATAGCCGCTGAGCGTGGATGGACCGTGTCGTCGAGTCTTGGAGGACTGAGCCATGAGTGAGCTTCTTGGTATCGCCCGATTCAAGTTTCACGAGGGCAAGCGCGACGAGTACCTGCGCTTGTCCGATCAGGCCACGGAGCTCGTGCGGGCGAAGGAGCCCGGCACGCTGGGATACGACCTCTATCTCAACGGCGATCAGTCTGAGTGCATGTTCATCGAGCGCTACCGGGACTCCCAAGCGGCGATCGACCACGCCGCGAATCTGGGCCATCTGTTCGATGCGGTCCTGGCGACGGTCTCTGTGGTTCACGGCGAACTGCTCGGTGAGCCGAGCGCGGAGCTCAGAGCGAGGTTGGCTGGCAGCGACGTGCCGGTTCTCTTCACTCCCTACCGGTCCTTGTAGCTCGTCGACGAAGCGTGCGGCCGCGATGACTACCGCGTCGCGCAGCCGCTACTCCTTCGAGAAGTCGGCGGTCTTCGGGATCTCCGCGGGCGGTGCGCCGATCACGATCGCGATCTCCTTGCGATCCGAGAGCTCGAGCGCGGCCGGATCCCCGGTGTAGGGCTCGCCATTGACATAAAAGGCGATGGGCCTGGGGCTGCAGAACTCCCCGACGCACGAGTCAGTGAGGGCAACGCCCCACTCGGTGAAGAACTGGCCGAGCGTGTTCGGCTCCGGGGTTTCCGACTCCGTGTGGACGATCCCCGATGCGAAGTGCGTGTGGAGGGGCGAGATGCATGGCGTGGCGCACCGCTCGATGCCGCCATAGGAAACCGAGCCGTCAGGCTCGTCGAATGTGCGCACGTCCGGATTGCCGATGTCGATCCCGATCCCAGCCGGGATCGTGATCGGCTGGCCATCGACGAAGACGTCCACGTGCGCGTGGACGTGATTGGTCGTGTGCTCCTGTGTCTCGGGCTCCAATCCGGCCGCCACGGTCCGCTCGAGCGGATCCGGAGGTGCGGGCCAGAGGATGACCGCCTCGGGAGCTGTGGATCCTGCCACGGGCGCTGAGGCCCCCACGGTGCCGAAACCCGCCGGCCCGCCGCAGCCGGCAAGTACGAGACCGAGACCTGCGACAACGATGGCCCTCCACAGAGTCCTCGACCTTCGCATTCCCGTTCCTCCTGGCTCGGTCACGTGCTTCGTCTGTCCAGCACTGTATCAACGTCGCGTGCCCGCGGCGGCATCTCCGCCTTCTCGTGGGAATGGTTTGGCCACGCCCGACGCCTGAGGTGGTGGAGGCCTACCGGATGCGTCGCGGGGGCCGCGTCGATCGACGATCACCCGGCGCAGCAGGAGGGATCCATGGATCCGAAACGCAAGCGCGCGAATCCCCTCGCGGGTGTCGCAGGCATCCTCGCACTGCTCGTCACGGCGTTGCTCGCCACTCCGGCGACGGCCACCCCGGGTTCGGGCGTGACCACATCGGTCATCGGGATCGGTCGTTTCGAGACGATCGACACGAAGGTCAAGACCGACGCATGGAAGGCCGACATCGCCACGAAGGGCGTCTCCCAACTCCATATCTTGCAGAACACGATCACGCCCGGAGGGACCTTCGGTTGGCACAGCCACCCCGGCCCCAGCCTCGTGATCGTCAAGTCCGGTCAGGCCACGTTCTATCTCGGATCCGACCCGACCTGCACGGCCCACGTCGTCCCAGCCGGATCCGGGTTCGTGGACTCCGGGGGCGACGTCCACGTCGTCCGCAACGAAGGCGCCGTCGACCTCGTCACGATCGTCGCTTCGCTCGTTCCTGAGGACGCAGTCCGACGCATCGACGAGCCGAACCCTGGCAACTGTCCGTTCTGAGCTATGGACGAACAGCGGGAATGATTTGGGGCTGGCCGACGCCACTAGTCTTGAACGCGGCCGAACGGACGCGTCACGAGGGTGACCGTGGACCAGCGAGATCTCGTCGAGCGAGCAGGCCGAGGCGACCATGATGCCTTCGCCCTGCTCCTCGGCGCGTCCATCGCCCGGCTGGAGGCAGTTGCTCGCCTCATCCTCCGCGATCAGGAGCTCGCGCGGGATGCGGTCCAGGACGCCTACATCCGCGCATGGCGCGACCTGCCCGGCCTGCGCGACCCAGACCGCTTCGACGCGTGGATGCACCGCCTGACCGTCAACGCCTGCCTGGACGCCGTTCGCCGGCGCCGGCGAAGGCCGATCGAAGTCGATCTCTCACCGATCATTGAGCCTGCCGTGGGCGACCAGACCGGACTCATCGATGACCGCGATCAGCTCGAGCGAGGCTTCCGCCATCTAGGCCCGGATCAGCGCGCGATACTCGTGCTCCACTACTACCTGGGCATGTCCGCCCCGACGATGGCCGAGACGCTCGGCATCCCGCTGGGTACAGCGCAGTCGCGTCTCGCGCGGGCCCTCGCCGCGCTTCGTGAGGCGATCGGGACCGAATCGCAGCCTGAGCGTAGTGGCCTCCGGGGGCACGTCGCATGAGCCAGATGGACCATCTCGAGCGCGACTTGACCTCCTGGTTCGAGGAAATCGCCGTGCCGCGAACACCTGACTACGCGGACGAGATCCTCCGGCAGACGGCCGGCGTGCGTCAGCGGCCTCGCTGGACCTTCCTGGGAAGGTGGCTCCCGGCGAGCGTGACTGCGCTGGCGCGGGTGCCCATCAAGCCGCTCCCGTGGCGGACCATCGGCCTGCTGGTCGCCCTGGCGCTGCTCCTGGCCGCGACGGCCGCCGTATACCTCGGCAGTCAACAGCGCCTCCCGGCGCCGTTCGGACCGGCGGCCAACGGACTTGGGGCGTACGAGTCGAACGGCAACATCTTCACGGTTGATCCGATCACTGGGATCCGCCGGGCGATCGCCACTGATCCCTCGACCGATCACGACCCACGCTGGTCTCTTGATGGAGCGCGACTTGTGTTCCTGCGCAAGGCTGGCGTGGGGGATCAGGGGGATGTGCTCGTCGTCACCGACGCGGCGGGGGAAGTCATCACGACCTCGCAGGGCGGCCCGTTCTTCGGGATCGACACCGACGCCATCGCCTGGTCGCCGGACCGCACGATGATCGCCGTCGTCGGCTCACGACAGATCCACCTCGTTGACGCACTCGATGGGGCCGTCACGACACTGCAGGTCGACTATCTCGGCCAGGAGGTCCTTTGGCGCCCGCCGGACGGGCGCCAACTGATGTTCCTCGGCGGTCAAGAAGCGAACCCGGGCCTGTTCCTGTACTCCTTGGACGATTCCGACATCGATGAGGTCGCCATATCGGTCGCAGACCACACTGGCCTCCGGCCTGGAGGCTGGACGCCCGACGGCCGGCTGTTCGTGTACCACCGAGGGTCCGAAAGAGTCGAGGAAAACCGCACCTACATCGTCGACGTGGCCACGGGAGAAACAACTCTCGTCGATGTCGCGTTCGGCCGCCTTTCCAATGATGGCCGTAGGATCGCCGGCCTTCAGCGAACGGGAACGCGCATCTGGATCTGCGTCGCGGACATCGCCGGTGGTCCGTGTGACCGCATCGGCCAGGAGGCCCAGGCCCCGGATCCGACGTACTTCGGCGGGCTGCAGTGGTCGCCGGACGACGAGTGGATCGTCACGCACCCGGCGAATGGCGACCCGGTCGCGTTGCTGGATCCTGATGGAGGCGGCGTGATCCAACCCTCATGGCCGGCGGAGGGTCTGGACTCGTGGCAGCGCGCAGCGCCCTGATCGAACGCGAGCCGGCCTGAGAGCACGCCCCGGATGGCGTCAGGCGCGGCTCGCGCGATGGTTTGTCCGCTACCTGGCGGTCTTCGCGACGGGTCGGCCGGTGACTCCTCGGGCGAGCTCGCGAACACGGCGCAGAACGCCGCGCGGGCCGCCATCGAACTGCCACTGCTCGATCAGGAGGAGGCCGATGAGCGCGACTTCG
>CAWKLT010000023.1:0-195642 GCA_963850555.1 uncultured Chloroflexia bacterium
CCACCCCGAGGGCCTGAAATTCCGTCCCAGTATCGCCGACGAACCTTGCGGTTCCCCTTGCGCCACGCGACCGATCGCAGACCCCTGGACGCATCGGTGACCGCGTCTTCCGTCACAATGTCGAAGCCAAGCGGGCCGATCGGGACGCGCACCAGGCGGAGGTCCCCGACCGGAACGCTGAGCGCTACCGGGAGATCCACCTAGAGGGTTCGCCGCTCATGACTCCATCGTTGCTCGGAACGGGGCTCCTCGTCGTCGGGATCGTCGTCTGGGTCGTCTGCGCGATCTACGCGTATCGCATGGCCCCGAAGTTCGGCCGGAGCCGCGCGGCCTGGACGATCATGGCCGCCATCCTCGGACCGATCGCCTTGATGGTCCTCTACGTGCTCCCGAAGAAGCCGCCGGTGGGTGACGCCGCACATTCGAAGCGGACGGACCCATACGACGCGCTCTACGAAGTCCCGAAGAAGCACTGACCCTCCCTGACCTCGGTCGGGGTCGGCCTCCAGTCGGCAGCAACAGAGGCGGGCATCCCGGATCGGACAAACGGCTCTGAGCTCGCCGAACGGCGCGCTGAGGAAGCGCGGCGCGGCGACGCGCTGACGGACGATGACGCTGCGGCGCTTATCGAGCGCCTTCTCGCCGAGCATGCGGCTGCCATGGCCGCGCGAGAGGACGAAGCCCGTGATTTGGGGCGCGCGCGGGGCGAGCACCCGAGCCGCCACCGGTGGAGGCTGCGCTAAGCCGAATGACCCGGGGTCGGCCATAACGCCGACGCGCGATGCCTCGTTTTCATTATCGAGGCCCTCGGTTGGTAGGCATTGTCCCCCCGGCGGTGCCGACGGTCCGGGGGCCTCGTGCGGACTCAAGATCTATCGCACCTGGCAGAACCTCCGGGTATCTCGGAGTCTCGTGCCACGCACATATAGAATCTTGTCCGACCGTGACTCGCGCCGATGACCCTCCGGTCGCAGAGTCCGGCATCGGCGACGGCCGTCGTGCCACCGGGGGTCGTGGCGGACCGTCGACGCGCGGCTCGGCCAGGTTCCTCCGAACGACGCGGCCGAGCCCCATTCACGCCCTACGTCTCCGTGACTAGGCAACCCTACCTAATGGCACTGGACCTCCCCGTCGCCTAATCTGCGCGTCCGGTTCGCTGACGTCCCCCGCCCGCGGACCGGTGGCCGACCGACGAACCGAGGCGTTGGACTCGTCTGGTCGCCCCGACGCCCGGAGAGGCTCCACCGCTCCGGGCGTCGGCATGCCTGTCGCTCCGCTGTCGACGCTGGCGTCTACGCGATGTCGAACGACTCCGGGGTCGACCTCCAACAGCGCAGCGATAGCCGGCTTGGCAGCCGTCAGGCTGCTCTCTCTGACTCGGGCGGTCTCCACGACTCCGGGTAGGCCGACGACCGTTCATGCGCCGTCCTGGCCCGCGCTGCGACGGTCACCCGGTCGTTCAGCCGCGCGATCATCCGCCGGCCGGCCTGAAAGAGCGGCAGCGCGCTTCTGGTCCTCTCTGACGTGTCGTGAACGCCCGGTCCCTACTCTGCGCCGGGCGCTCCCAGATAAGTGGCAGCTAAGCGTGCCGGCGTAACGTCGAACGAGCCAGAGCTCCACGAAATCAGGAGGGGACATGGGAAGAACCAGCGTTCACCACCGGCCGAGGCAGGCGGTGGGCTTCTTACTGTCGACTCTGATCGCATTGGGCACGCTCGCCGCGAGCCCCCAAATCGTTGCCGCCGTGGATTACAACGACACGAACCCTGCCGCGACACCCTGCGGCGACGGTAGCCACGAGGTATTTCCGATTCGCTCCTTCTACATCAAGGGCGGCAGCCTGATCTACGCGCGCATCGAGCTGCGATGGTCGCAGTACTGCAACACCGTCTGGACCAAGGTCGTGAACCTGACCGGCTCCGGGTCGGGGTACGCATCCGAGCGATCGCTTACCTCGGAAGAGCAGATCGTCACCTACGATTGCCCCAACTCGACGCTGTGCTTCGACCAGAGCCAGCGGGAGACCGGGGACGTGCTTCCTGGCCTGGGTAGTTCGGGATGGTCCCATCAGCTCGTGCTCCCCCCAAACGGCTTGCGAGGCTCACCGGGAGCGAAGCAACCGCCGACGATCCGCGGCCTCGCCACGATTCGATCGGGGACCTCCACCTACACCTTCGACACGCTTCTGGAGCCTCTCTGGACGTGGTATGCCAACAACTTCAAGAACGAGCGGAACCTGCGAACCAACACCACCGTGATGACCTGCACAAATGATCCTGATCGGTGTGTGACCCATGGAGAGCCCAACTTCGCATCGGCCATCATCGAGTACGAACTCCATCCCAGTCTTGGCAGCACGCCGGGGTCCGCGGACCTCCCAAGCGATATCAGGGACGTCCTCCTTCCGGCGTGGAGCCAGAGAATGACTCGGAGTCCGAAGCTGGTCTCGTGCGTCTCTCCCTGCTCCGAGGAAGTCCTGGTGATGGTCGCCGCTGCGGGGGACGCCGACCTCGGGGGGAACTACGCAGTCACTGTGAGGCACGGTTTCAGCAGCGGGACACCGGCCCTGTTCCTGGACCAGACCATCAAGATCAAGAACCAGGCCTACGACCATCCTTGCGGAGCGTCCGACGATGGGTGCTACGGCGTAACCGGGAACGACGACCGGATCCTGATCTCGCACGAAATCGGACACACCCTCGGGCTGGGGCACTGCGACCTCAATTACGGCGTCATGTGCCACACACGGCCGTCGCCGACGTCGGAAATCACACCTGGGACCGCCTACTGGAAACCTCAGAAGCGAGAGCTCCTCGCCCTCCAGGCGTTCTACCCGTGAGGGGGAATGAGATGAAACGTCATCGGGTCGGATTCGTCCTCGGTGTCGCGTTGCTGATATCTGCGTGCACTGCTGTGCCCGGCGCCAAGCCAACGCAGGGGGCGCCGTCCCCATCGGTGCAACCGACGCCGTCTGAGTGCTTCCAGCTTTCAGTCGAAGGCGAGCCAAAGCCGGTGACCATCGGCGAGCTTCGAAAGACCACAACGGACACGGTCGTCGGCGTCTTTCGCGGGTACGGCGAGCCCCGATGGAACACTCCCGACAGTGAGCGCCCATCAGCGGAGGACTTCCAGTCGAAGCCGGCTCGGCTGGTGCGATCGGTTGCCATCGAGGTCCAAGGTGCTGTTCGTGGCTCGAAAGCGAATGCTGGCCACGCAATCACTCGGGGAGGCACCCTTGGCTGTGACACCATGAGCTATCCGCAGGACCCGGTGCTGATCGATGGTCAGCGCTACATGTTCTTCTTGCTCCCGATGAACGACAGTGAAGGCCAACCATCCGGGGAATTCCTCGTGACCGACGCTTGGCCGATCGGAAAAGACCACGTCGTCAAGACCGCGCAGGACGGGGACCTGCCGCTGCCAACGGCCATCGATGCCGTCAAGAACGGCCCAAAGGTCACTCCACCGCCAAGTCCTGGGGAACCCCCCGAGACCACCGCCGGACCGTAGGTCGCAGCGATTTCAGCGAAGTCGCAATTCCATGGACGGTCGGCCGCCGACCAGTCATGCACCTGCTCCGGTAGCAATCTCTCGGTAGCATCAGAGCCGGGCACCCCGCGAACGGATGACCCGGCTCTGATCGTGTTTCGTGTTGCGCCCGCCGTGGGCGAACGCTATTGGACCCTCTAGAAGTCCATCCCTCCGCCGCCGCCGTGCTCGTGACCGGCGCCGGCACCGGCCGTCGCCTTCTCGGGCAGGTCGGTGATCAGGGTCTCGGTGGTCAGCACCATCGCGGCGATGGAAGCGGCGTTCTGGAGGGCGGAGCGGGTCACCTTGGCGGCGTCCACGATGCCCTTCTTGAACAGGTCGCCATAGTCACCGGTCAGCGCGTCGTAGCCGTGTCCGGCGGGAAGGCTCTTGACCTTCTCGACGACGACTTCGCCGGGAGCGCCGGCGTTCTCGGCGATCTGGCGAGCCGGGGCCTCGAGCGCCTTGCGGACGATCTCGACACCGACCTGGGCGTCACCCTGGAGCTTGATCTTGTCAAGCGCGGGGATGGCCTGCAGGAGCGTGGTCCCACCGCCGGCGACGAGGCCCTCCTCGACGGCCGCACGGGTCGTCGAGAGCGCATCCTCGATGCGGTGCTTCTTCTCCTTGAGCTCGACCTCGGTGGCCGCGCCGACCTTGATCACCGCGACGCCACCCGACAGCTTGGCGAGACGCTCCTGGAGCTTCTCCTTGTCGTAGTCGGACGTGGTGTCCTCGATCTGGGCCTTGATCTGGGACATGCGCCCCTTGATCTGGTCCGGTGCGCCGTCGCCGTCGATGATCGTCGTGTCGTCCTTGGTCGAGACGATCCGGCGGGCCGACCCGAAGTCCTCGGCCGTGACCGAGTCCAGCTTGCGGCCGACTTCCTCGCTGATGACCGTGCCGCCGGTCAGGACGGCGATGTCACGCAGCATCTCCTTGCGCCGATCGCCGAAGCCCGGCGCCTTGACGGCGAGGACGGAGACCGTGCCGCGGAGCTTGTTGACGACCAGGGTCGCGAGGGCCTCACCGTCGATGTCCTCGGCGATGATGACCATCGGCTTGCCCTGCTGGACGCCCTTCTCGAGCGCCGGGAGCATGTCCTGGACGCTGGAGATCTTCTTGTCCGTGATCAGGATGAGCGGGCTGTCGAGGACTGCTTCCATCCGATCGGGGTTGGTCACGAAGTAGGCCGAGAGGTAGCCGCGGTCGAACTGCATGCCCTCGGTGTATTCCTTCTCGAGGCCCAGGCTCTGGCCCTCTTCGACGGTGATGACGCCGTCCTTGCCGACCTTGTCCATCACCTCGGCGATGACCTCGCCGACCTCAGGATCCGCGGCACTGATGGCGGCGACGGCCGCGATCTGCGCGCGATTGTCGACCGGGCGCGCCTGCTTGGCGATCTCGGCAACGACGGCCTCGACGGCCGCTTCGATGCCGCGCTTGACGACCATCGGGTTGGCGCCGGCGGTCACGACACGCAGGCCCTCGGAAACGAGCGCCTGGCCGAGCACGACTGCGGTCGTCGTGCCGTCGCCGGCAACGTCGTCCGTCTTGGTCGCGACTTCCTTGAGCAGCTGGGCGCCCATGTTCTCGAACGGGTTCTCGAGCTCGATGTCACGAGCGATCGTCACGCCGTCGTTGGTGATCGTGGGCGAGCCGAACTTCTTGTCGAGGACGACGTTGCGACCCTTGGGGCCGATCGTCACCTTGACGGCGTCGGCCAGATGGTCGATCCCGCGCTTGAGTGAACGACGAGCCGTCTCGTCGAAGATCAGTTGCTTAGCCAATTCGTTTCCTCCAGGAAAATGTCGGGTCGGGGGTCGAGGTGGTGGCGACGCGCGCCTCAGCCCTCGACGATCGCCAGGATGTCCTTCGCCGCGACGATGAGGAGGTCCTCGCCGTCGAGCTTGAATTCGGTCCCGGCGTACTTCGCGTACAGGACCTTGTCGCCGGTCGAGACGTCGATCGTGATGCGCTTGCCGTCGTTGTCGAAGGCGCCCGGTCCGACGGCGATGACCTTGCCCTCCTGGGGCTTCTCCTTGGCGGTGTCCGGAAGGACGATGCCGCTCTTGGTCATGTCCTCGCGCGGGATCGGCTCGATCACGACGCGGTCACCGAGTGGGCGCAACTTCGTAGCGGTGGCAGTGGCAGTGGCTTTGGCCAACGTGCAGTTCCTCCTGTGACGGCCAGGGCCGACCGTCAGGCATGGCTTGTTGGAGCAGCGACCCGCCGGAACGGGGCGTGGTCTGCCGGTCCCTCATCTGTCGCACCGCTCGGACGCGTCCCTGACATCTCCCGCCGAGTGGTTCTCGGCCCTCGTCCAGGTGGGTCCGCGATGCAATTAGCACTCTCTGTGTCAGAGTGCTAGCGCCAGCCTACCGAACCCATAGCCGCCCTGTCAACTCGTTCGCACCGGCCGCGGGAATGTGCGCTCGTACGCCTCGATCAGGCTGGTCCCGAGCGCGTCCGCGGGCACGCCGCGCCGTTCCGCGACCCACGCCGCGGTGATGCGCACGTACTCGGGTTCGTTGCGCGAGCGCGGTGCCCCGGGCGCCGCCAGGAACGGCGAATCCGTCTCGACCAGGAGCCGCTCGGCCGGCACGATCGCGGCGACCTCCGCCGATGCCTCCTCCCCCGCCCGGAAGACGAGACCGGAGAAGCTGATCGCGGCTCCCAGGTCCAGCATGGCCCGGGCGTAGTCCGTGGGTCCCGAATAGGAATGGATCACCACCGGGGGCCGATCGCCGAAGGCCGCCGCCCATTCGGCCCCGCCGACGCCGGCGCTCTCGGAGCTCCGCGAGGAGGGCGTCCTGGGCGTCGCGCTGCCCGGCTGCGGAGCGGCAGTGGAGGATCGCGGGCTTGCCGGTCTCGACGGCGAGTGCCAGGTTGCGTCGCAGGTTTGCCAGCTGGTCCGGGATCGGGCTGAAGACCCGGTCGTAGTCGAGGCCGGTCTCACCGATCGCGACCACGCGCTCGTCGCCGGCCCAGGCCACGATCTGCGCCCAGGCGGCGTCGTCGGCCTTGGCCGCGTCATGCGGATGGATGCCGACCGCCGCATCGAGCCAGGTGAAGCGCTCGACAAGGTCCAGGGCACGACGACTCGAGGCGAGATTCCAGCCCGGGACGAGGATGCGCTCGACGCCCGCCAGACGAGCGGCCCCGAGTACCTGATCGGCGTCGCCCTCGAAGCGGTCGGCGTTGAGGTGGCAGTGCGAGTCGACCAGGCGCATCGGGGCATGGTAGGTGGCGCGGCGCCCCGAGGTTCAGCCGGCCTCGGTCTCGAGGTCGAGGCGCGGAAAGAGCGGCTCGGGTGCCGTCACGCGGCCCGGCTCCCCTGCCCTGGCGCCCCAGGCAAGCTGCTCGAGGATCGGTGGCCCGCCGTTCCCGTCCGCGCCGTAGTCGTACCCGTACCCGAGCTGCGCGAGGACTTGCGGCGCGACATTCGGCATGAACGGGGCCACGGCCAGGCCGATCAGCCGGCACGCCTCCAGCAGGTCCCCCAGCACACCGCGGAGCTGGGTGGCGGCAGCCTCGTCGCCCTCGTTGGCCGCCTTGGCGAGCACCCATGGCTTCTCGTCATCGACGATCTTGTTCGCGGCATCCACGAGCGTCCACAGCTCGCCCAGGGCGATGTGCAGCATGCAGCGCTCGAGCTGAGAGCCGTAGGACCCGATGAGGAATTCGTTCCAGGTCTCACCGAAGGGCGTTTCGCCGACCGGTCGCGGCGCCGGCCGCTCCCCATCCAGGTACCGGTTCGTCATCGAAACGGTCCGGTTCAGCAGATTCCCGAAGTCGTTCGCGAGATCGGCGTTGAACCGCCGGACGAACGAATCCCACGACACCTCGGCATCGCGATCGAACGGCACCTCACGCAACACCACGTAGCGCGCCCCATCGGCACCGAACGCGCCCACGAAGTCATTGGGGTCCAGGAAGTTGCCGCGGCTCTTGCTCATCCGCTCACCGCCGGCCGCCAGCAGCCAACCGTGGACCCAGACGTGGCGGGGTGCCTCGAGACCCGCGCTCCAGAGCATCGCCGGCCAGAAGATCGTGTGGAACCGGGCGATGTCCTTGCCGATGACGTGGAGGTCGGCCGGCCACCACGTCCCGAAGGCGTCCATGTCGTCCGGAAAGCCGGCCCCGGTGATGTAGTTGATCAGCGCGTCGTACCAGACGTAGATCTTGCCGGCCTCCGGGTCCCACGTGCCGTCCTCGCGGAGGGCGGTCTCCCCGTTCTCGGCGATGGGGAACGGGATGCCCCAGTCACCCGGCGTGCGCTCACGGGAGATCGAGAAATCCTCGAGCCCGCTCCGGATGAACCCCAGCATCTCGTTGCGTCGGAAGTCGGGCTGGACGAAGTCCGGGTGGTCGTCGAAGTAGCGCTCCAGCCGCTCCTGGTAGGCCGAGAGCCGGAAGAACCAGTTCTTCTCGGTCAGCCATTGGAGCGGGACGTCTGGGTGGTTCGGGCAGATCGTCCCGCGCGCCGTCTCGACCACGTCTGTCGCGTTGCGAAAGCCCTCGTTCGGGCAGTACCAGCCCTCGTACGTGCCGAGATAGATGTCGCCGTTCGCGTGGGCGCGCCGGACCATCTCCTGCGCCGCGCGGATGTGGTCGGGGTCGGTCGTGCGGATGAACCGATCGGGGCTGATGAGCAGGGCGTCCTCGGCGGCCTTGAAGTACTCGACCTTCTCGTCGACGAACTCGCGTGCGGGGCGTCCCTCGTCGACCGCACTCTGGGCGATGTTGATCGAATGCTCGTCGGTGCCGGTCAGGAACCGCGTCTCGTCACCCTTCATCCGGTGCCAGCGCGCGATCACGTCCGCGCCGATCACCTCGTACAGGGTGTGCAGACCCGGCTTGTTGTTGGCGTAGGCGATAGCCGTTGTCAGGTAGTAGCGGGGACGGTCAGGCATGGGTGACTTCCTGGTTCAGGGACTCGTGCGCGCGGCGCTGGGCGGGGGCGGACACGGCGGCCGGCCGCCGGCGCGGATCCTGGGTCAGGATCGTCCGGAGCGGGGCCGCCCGGGCATCACCATCGAGCTCCCGGGTCGAACCATGGCCCGATGATGGCGGGACGCTTCGGCGCCGGGTCAAGCAGACGGTGGCGCGTTGATAGCGCCGGCTTGGCCCTCGAAGGATCGATGGCGCTCGCGGCGGGATCGGTGCTCGTGCGCACCCAGGCGGCCCGCACGATGGTCCGCTAGACGACACAATGGCGCGCGTGACGCCGCACACGTGTCGAAGGCGGATCGAGGGGGAGGCAGCAAATCGTGGATCCGGCAGCGACGGCGCCCGCACCCGCGCCGTCGACCTCGTTGATCATCAGCTCGCGGGACCGTCCCTTGTTCCTCGAGCAGGTGGTCGCGTCGGTCCTGGCCGGCGACGAGTGCCCAGATGAGGTGGTCGTCATCGACCAGAGCCGGACGCCCAACGACCACCTGACGGCCCTCGCCGCGAAAGCGCCGGGCCAGCTGCGCTACCAGTGGACGACGGAGCGTGGTCTCAGTCGCGGACGGAATGCCGGGATCCGACTGGCCCGGGGCGACTGGCTTGTCTTCATCGACGATGACGTCGTCGTGGGCCCAGATTGGTTCGGGCGGATGCTTCGCGCGGCGCTCCAGGCCGGTCCCCGCGCCGTGACCACGGGCCGCGTCGTCGCCGGCGACGCGGAGCGACCCGGAGCCTTCGCGCCGTCGCTCAGCCTTTCGGAGACGCCCGCCCTGCATCGCGGTCGGGTCGGTCGGGATGTCCTGTTGCCGTTGAACATGGCGATGCATCGCGATGTTCTCGCTGATGTCGGCGATTTCGACGCGCGGTTGGGCGCCGGCTCGCACTTCCCGTCGTCGGAGGACAACGATCTTGGCTACCGAGTGCTCGAGGCGGGCTACATGATCGGGTATGACCCGTCCATCGTCGTCGTCCATCGAGCGTGGCGGGCGCCAGGTGCCCTGCTCCCCTTGCGTTGGAGCTACGGCCGCGGGCAGGGCGCCTACTTCGCGAAGCACGCCTCCCTTCGCGACCGCTACATGCTCCGCCGGCTGTGGGCCGATGTGCGACGCCACATCCGACGCGCCCCCCGTCGCGCGCTCGCCCATCCACGTGACGGCGCCGCCGACCTCGTCTACAGCGCCGCGCTGCTGGCCGGCGCCGCGGAATGGCTCATCACGCGGCCGCGTCGATGATCGAGCCCGAAGCCTCGCCTGAGCCGCACCACCGGACCCTCCCCGTAGTCGAGATCCGCCCGCGGCGCGGTCGCGCACCGATCGACCTGCCCGCGCTCTGGCAGTACCGCGAGCTGCTCTACTTCCTGACCTGGCGCGACTTCAAGGTGCGCTACGCCAGACGTTCTTCGGCGCGGCCTGGGCGGTGATCCAGCCGCTCGTGACGATGGTCGTCTTCAGCGTGATCTTCGGACGCCTCGCCGGAATCCCGTCGGATGGCGTCCCCTACCCCGTCTTCGCCTTCGCTGCGCTCGTGCCGTGGACCTTCTTCTCGACGGGCGTCACCCAGGCCGCCAACAGCCTCGTCGGCGGCCAGAACCTCGTGAAGAAGGTGTACTTTCCGCGGCTCGTCGATCCCGATCGCCGCGGTCCTGACCGGCGTCGTCGATCTCGCGATCGCTGGGCTCGTGCTCATCGCGCTGATGCTCGGGTTCGGCGATCGTCCCTGGGCTCACGACCGTCTGGGTCGTGCCGCTCGCCGGGCTGGCGTTCATCACGGCGCTCGGCGTCGGCCTGTGGCTGGCGGCACTCAACGTCCGCTACCGAGACGTCCGCTACCTGGTGCCCTTCCTCCTTCAGGTCTGGCTGTTCGCGACCCCGGTCGCCTACCCGAGCAGCCTGCTCGACGAACCGTGGCGCACGCTGTACGCCCTCAACCCCATGGTCGGCGTCGTCGAAGGGATTCGCGCTGGGCGCTCCTCGGCACGGCGACCGCGCCGGGGCCACTGATCCTCGTGTCGAGCGCGGTCGCCGTGCTCGCTCCTCGTGACCGGAGCCGCGTACTTCCGGCGCGTCGAGGGCACGTTCGCGGACGTCGTCTGATGCCGGTCGCGATCCACGCCGACGGCCTCGGAAAGGAGTACGTGCTGGGTCGCCCGGTCGGCTACGAGACGCTGCGCGAGGCGCTGTCGTCGGCCGCCGGGCGGGTCGGGTCGCTGGCCACCGGTCGTGCCCGCGACCAACGACGGGAGCGGCTGCTGGGCGCTGCGCGACGTGTCGTTCGATATCGCGCCAGGGCGAGGTCGTCGGCATCATCGGCGCGCAACGGCGCCGGCAAGAGCACGCTGCTCAAGATCCTGTCGCGGATCACGGAGCCGACGACGGGCAGCGCGCGGATCCACGGCCGCGTCGGCTCGCTGCTGGAGGTCGGGCACGGGCTTCCACCCCGAGCTGACCGGGCGGGAGAACATCTACCTCAACGGCGCCATCCTGGGGATGCGCCGCTCGGAGATCGCGGCGCGCTTCGACGAGATCGTGGCCTTCGCGGAAGTCGAGCGCTTCCTCGACACCGCCGGTGAAGCACTACTCGGACGGCATGTACCTGCGCCTGGCCTTTGCCGTGGCTGCCCACCTCGAGCCCGAGATCCTGCTCGTCGACGAGGTGCTGGCGGTCGGCGACGCCCGATTCCAGCGCAAGTGCCTCGGCAAGATGACCGATATCTCCGAGCGCGAGGGCCGGACCGTCGCGGTCGTCAGCCACAACATGGGTATCATCCAGCGGCTTTGCCAGCGGAGCCTGCTCATGGAGGGCGGCCGTCTTGTCGAGATCGGGCCGACTGCCGCGATCATCTCGCGCTATCTCGGGAACGACGTGTCGGCCGTTGCCCCGGGTCAGGTCATCGATGTTTCGGCGGCTCCGCGGCGCGGAACGGGCGAAGCGCGCTTCCTCTCGGTCCGCTACTCGAGCGGCAACATCGACGCCGGCTACCAGCCGTTCCCGGACGGCCCGCTCGAGTTCACGATGGAGCTCGAGACCGCCGAACGGCGGGCCGTCCCGAGCTTCGGCGTCGTCTTCGCCGACCGGAACGGGACGAAGCTGGTGAACGCGGACATCCTGGCCACCGGCGTGGAGCTCGAGCTCGAACCGGGCCGCAGCACCGTGGTCCTGACCATCGATCAGCTGCACCTCAACCCAGGTGTCTACGACGTGACCCTGTGGATCGGCGACACGGTCGGTATCGGCTACGACCTCGTGGAGCCCGCGTTCCAGATCGATGTCGTGGCCCAGGAGACGGCTGGGTACGGCGTGACGCCGGGATCCGAGTACGGCAGCGTGACCTGCCGGGTACGCGTCGAGCGCCAGTGACCCGCCTGGGCCGGGCGCGCGCCGTCGCGCGAGCGATCTTGCCGCGCACCGTCCAGCGTCGCCTCCGGCCGACCTCGTTGCCCGCGCCGGGTCATGTCGATTTCGGAGATTTCCGGCGGACCCAGCCGATCAGTCGACACTTCGGGTTCGAGCGCGGCCAGCCGATCGACCGGTTCTATATCGAGCGCTTCATGGCGGCCAACGCCATGGACATCCGCGGCCACGTGCTCGAGATCGGCGACGCGACACTCACCCGCCAGTTCGGCGGCGACCGGGTGACCCACATCGACGTCCTGCATGTCGTCGAAGGTTCGCCGGGCGCGACCATCATCGGCGACCTGACCGCGGCCGACCACATCCCATCCGACGCCTTCGACTGCATCGTGCTGACCCAGACCCTGCATCTCATCTATGACGTCCCGGCGGCGATCGCGACGATCCACCGCATCCTCGCCCCCGGCGGGGTGATCCTCGCGACGGTCCCCGGCATCTCTCAGATCGAGCGTGGTCAATGGCGGGACACCTGGTTCTGGTCGTTCACGGTGCCCGCCGCACGACGCCGATTCGAGGAGCGCTTCGCCCCCACCGAGGTCCAGGTCGAGGCGAACGGCAACGCGCTTGCGGCGGTCGCGTTCCTCGAGGGTCTCGCGTCACACGAACTGCGCCCTGACGAACTACTGGCCTACGACGAGGCGTACCCAGTGCTCGTTGCGGTCCGGGCCGTCAAGGGCGACTCGCGATGAGGGCGCGCCTGCGGCGATTCGCGCGCTCGATGACGCCGCCGGCCCGGCGCGGGGCCTTGGTCCTCATGTACCACCGCGCGGCCGTGGTCGACCCCGATCCCTGGCGCCTGGCCGTCACACCCGACCACCTCGACGAGCACCTCGACGTCCTCGCGCGTCACACGCGCCCGACGACGGCCGCCGGCTTGCTCGAGGCCATGAACGATGGCCGAATCCCGGCAAGGACCGTCATCCCGACCTTCGACGACGGCTATGCGGACCTCGCCACCGCGGTACGGCCGCGCCTCGAGCGTGCCGGTGTGCCGGCGACGATGTTCCTCGTCTCGCGGGCCATCGGCCGGGACCGCGAATTCTGGTGGGATGCACTCGAGCGGGCCGTTCTGGCCCCATCCGTTCCGGCGGAGCCTCTGCGCCTGACCATCGATGGCTCGCTGCGAATGTGGGACGTCGCGAACTCCGTGGGCCGTTCCGACGCCTACCGTGAGATCTGGTCTGCGCTGCGAGCCCGGCCGCCGGACGAACGCGACCGGCTCGCGATATCCGTGCTCGAGTGGGCCCGTCTGCCGACGGCCGCGCGTCCGTCGCATCGGACCCTTACGACCGACGAGGTCGGCGGCATCGCGTCGGGCGGGCTAGTCGAGATCGGCGCGCACACAGCCGATCACGCGTGGCTCGCCGGCCTATCGCCGGAGGCTAAAGACGACCAGATCCAGCGCGGCCGGGCCGAGATCGAGGCGCTCATCGGGAAACCCATCCACGCGTTCGCGTATCCGCACGGTGGACCGGCTGACATCGGGAACGCCGCGAACGCGGTCCGCGATGCGGGTCTGGGGACGGGGTTCGTGGGCACACCCGGGCTGGTCCGTCCCGGTACCGATCGCTACCATCTCCCCCGCGTGTTCGTCGAGGACATGGACGGGGAGGGCTTCGGTCGACTGCTCTGGCGACACGCCGGGATCCGGGCGGGTTGACGATGACCGACGCTGCGCCGGTCGTCTCGATCGTGATGATCTTTTACAACGCGCCGCTCGGCTTCTTCGAGGAGGCGATCGCCAGCGTGTGGGCGCAGACCGAAGCGCGCTGGGAGCTCCTGCTGGTCGACGACGGCTCGACCGATGAAAGCGCCGTGGTCGCAAGAAGCGCGGCGGCGGCCGATCCCGAGCGGATCCGTGTCCTGACGCACGAGGGCGGCGTGAACCGCGGCATGAGCGCATCGCGCAACGTGGGCATCGCAGCCGTCACGTGGGGATGCTGTCGCCTTCCTCGACGCCGATGACGTCTACCTGCCGCAGAAGCTGGAGCGCCAGATCGGCATCCTCGAGGCCCACCGGGACGTGGACGTCGTGTACGGCCCGACGCCGCATTGGTGGAGCTGGAGCGGCCGGCCTGAAGACCTTGGGCGCGACCACCTCCGGCGCCTGGGCGTCGAGCCGGACCGCGTCGTCCGACCGCCGGAATTGGTCCGCGCTTTCCTCGAGCGACGAGCGGACACGCCGGCGACGTGCGGGGTCCTCGTCCGCCGCACGGCTATCGAGGCCGTCGGTGGATTCGAACCGAGGTTCCACGACCTCTACGAGGATCAGGCGTTCTTCTTCAAGCTCCTGCTCGGCCACGCGGCCTTCGTCGAGAGCCAGGCGTGGGATCGGTACCGGCGCCATGCGGCCGCGATGTGCGAGGTGCGGATCCGGGCTGGCGACCATGCTGACGACGACACGCCGACGGTGGCACGCGGCGCGTTCCTAGCCTGGCTCGAGGACTACTTTACGACTACCGGCGTCAACGACCCGGAGCTCTGGCGGCTGCTGCGCCGTGCACGTTGGCCGTTCCGCCATCGCCGCCGGTACGAATTCGGCCGACAGATGCAAGGCCTCGCCCGTGCGTTCCTGCCGGCGTCCGTCCGGCGCGCCGGCCGGCGTGTCGTCGGTCCGCGAACCTGAGCCTCAGCCGGACCGGCGTCGTTCCCGACCCGTCGCTGTCCCGTGGCCCTCGTCGCACCCCCGACATGCCTTGATCACGAAGCGCGGGCTACGCGTCACTCGTGTACGGTACCGGCAGTGGTGGACGCGCATTGAGGGGGGTGTGGCGCTGCACGCAACATCAGACATGCCGGGAGCGACCGATCGGGCGCGCGTGCTCATGGTCAGTCCTGATGCTCCCGGTCCCCTCGATCAGGGATTCCGCATCCGGGTCCATCACCTAGCAGTCGCGCTCGCCGGCGGTGGGTACCGAGTCACGTTGCTCGCCCCCGCGGCTCGCCCGGACGACACGAACGAGCTGCAGCTCGGCGGTGTCGAGATCCTCTCCACCCCGAATGCTGTTCCGAAGGACGGCGAAGGCCCTTCTGCGCGCGTCCGACGTGGCCTGGAGCTGCTTGCCGGTCGGCCGTCGCGGACCCTGGCCGAGCGGGTGACCGCGATGCGACCCGGCATTGACGAGCTGCTCGCCGAACGAACCTACGACGCCATTCAAGTCGAACTCCCGGAGTTCGTCGATGTGGTCGGCGGGCGGGACCTGCCGGTCGTCCTCGATGCCCACAACATCTGGTCGGAATTGACAGCGCGCCGCCAAGCGATCGACCCACGGGTGGTCCGACGCGCGGTCCGGGCGATCGGACACCGACGGCAGCGCGCGGCGGAGGAACGCGCCTGGAGGGCTGCAGACCTGTGCTTGGCCACCTCCGAGCGTGAGGCCGGGATCATCAGCGCAGCGGGGGCGCAGCGGGTCGTGATCGTCCCCAACGGCGTCGCGACGCAAGTGATCCGCCCAGTCGCCGGCGACCCTGGCGCCCGCGCTCCCGGCCGACCGACGCTCGTCTTCGTGGGTCTGCTCGGCTACTCGCCGAATGCCGACGCGGTGACCCACCTGGTTCGCGACATCCTGCCGTTGATCCATGCCCAGCGACCGGACGTCCACCTTCAGGCCATCGGGGATGGGGCGTCAGCGGAGCTGCTGCGCCTGGCCGGTCCGCACGTCGAGTTCACGGGCCGGGTGCCCGATGTCCGACCCTTCATCGCTGCCGCGGACGTGGTCGTCGTCCCGCTTCGACTCGGCAGCGGGACCCGCCTGAAGATCCTCGAGGCGCTCGCGTTGGGCCGACCGGTCGTGACGACGACGATCGGCGCGGAAGGTCTCGACCTGGTCGACGGCCAGCACGTGCTGATCTCCGATGGGCCCACCGCCTTTGCGGCCGCCGTTGATCGGTTTCTGGGTGACGACCGACTTGCCGCGCAGATTGCCGAGAGGGGCCGGGCGCTCGTGGAGCGGTCGTACGACTGGTCCGGGATCGGATCACGACTCGTCGAAGCGTACGACCAGCTCCTGGGCTTGCAGGCATGACTCCGCGGCCCCGCGTCATCAGCTCGCGGGCAGGAGCCTCACCCAGCGCGCCGGCGATCTCCGTGGTCATCCCGACCCATCGGCCGGCTGAACGTCTCGCACCAACGCTCGACGCCCTCGCGCAGCAGACGCTTGGGGCCGATCGGTTCGAGGTCATCGTGGTCCTGGACGGACCCGACCGTGGACGCGCCGAAGCGCTCCGGGACGCCACCCACCGGTTCCGGTTCGAGGTCCTGCTCTCTCCCGGCGTGGGCCGCGCGGCCGCGTGCAATACCGGGGTGGCCGCCGCGCACGGGGACATCGTCCTCCTGCTGGACGACGACATGGCCCTCGCCGCCGACGCATTGGCGGCTCACGTCGCTCGCCACGCGAGGGGTCGCCGGCTCGGCGTCATCGGGGCGGCGCCCGTTCGCGTCCTCCCTGGGGCACCCTTCGCGGCTCGCTTCGTGGCGCGCCGGTTCGGACGGCATCTCGCCAAGCTCGGCCGACCCGGATACGCGATCGATGTCCGGGACGTGTACATGGGCGCGTTCTCCATCGAGCGCGCCGCGTTCGTGGCGGTCGGTGGCTTCGACGACGGGTTCATCGAGTACGGAAACGAGGACGGGGACCTGGCGGGCCGGCTGCTGGCGGCCGGGGTCGAGCTCGTGTACGCGCCCGAGGCGATCGCCCACCAGGACTACGACAAGTCGTTCGCCGACCTGGCGAACGATCACGTGGCCAAGGGCCGGACTGCGCTGCGCTTCCTCCGGCTCCATCCCGAGCGGTCAGCCGAGTCGCCGCTGCATCGTCGAGGCCGAGGCTCCTGGCGCCGGCGACTCGTTCGACCGGCACTGCAGCGGATCATCGCGTTCCCGCACGCTAGGCAGACGCTCCTGGCGGCAACGGAACGGGCTGCCGGCACGATCGAGCGCCTGCATCCGGCACTGGCCGATCGACTCGCGGCGGCTGTATTGGATGCCTTCTTCTGGAGCGGCGTCCAGGCTGCGATCCGGGAGGCCGCTACGCACACGGACGGTCGCCGGACCGTGGTCCACTACACGGACGCGGAGACGATGGGTGGCGCCGAGCGTATCGCCCTGACCCTGCTGACGGGGCTGGATCGCTCTCGCTGGCGGCCGGTGCTCGTCGCCCATGCCAACCCCGGCATCGTCGCGATGCTCGACGAGGCGCGTGCGGCGCGGATCGAGGTCCGAGTGGTCGCTCTGATGCGCGGTCCCGGCGGGCTCCTGGCGGTGCCCGCCCTCGCGCGGACCTTCCGCCGGCTGCGGCCGGACATCATCCACGTGCATCGATCCTGGGCGCAGTCCGGCAACGTCGGCGTCGTGGCAGCGATCTTGAGTGGTTCGGCCGCCCGGGTCGCGACCGAACACCTGTACCTGCCGACCACGCCTCGACGAGCGATCTGGGTGCGACGGACGCTCGACCGTTTCATGGATCGCACGGTCGCTGTCTCCGCCGCCATCGGCGAGGTCCTGGCGGATCGATTCCATGCGCCTCCAGACCGGCTCGCGGTCATCCGCAACGGCATCGCGCCACCGCAGGCACCTGACCCATCGGCCGTGCGGACCTTGCGCCGCGAGCTCCTCGCGGGCCGCGACGGGAAGATCGCGCTCGTGGTGGCCCAGCTCGTGCTCCAGAAGGGCCACGCAACGCTCATCGGGGCGATGCGCGACGTGCCGGATGTCGTTGCGGTCTTCGCCGGTAGCGGCCCGGAACGCGACCACCTCGTCCACGAGGCGGCCGCGGCCGGGGTCACGGACCGTGTCCGGTTCCTCGGGCACCGCGCGGACATCCCGGCCCTCATGGAGGCCGCGGACGTCGTGGTCCTGCCGTCGCTTGCCGAAGGTCTGCCGCTCGCGATCATGGAGGCGTTCGCGTTAGGTCGGCCCGTCGTCGCATCGTCCGTCGGTGGGGTCCCGGAGCTGATCGAGGACGGCGTTACTGGCCGCCTGGTCGGAGCGGGCGACGCGTCCGGGCTGGCGGACTCGATGCGCGGCGTCCTCGACGATCCCACTGCCGCGGCGAGGCTGGGATCCGCCGCCGCCGACCGCTACGCGTCGTCCTTCACGGCGGAGCGGATGGTCGCCGAGACCGAGGCGCTGTACGACGGGCTCCGGGGCGAGCACGCCCGACCTGGACCAGCGGGCTCGGAGGTGGTCAGTCGAACGCTCGACTGGCGGTTCCTCGTGGGTGGCGACCGATACGAGCGAATCGCCACGTTCGGTCCCGCAGTTGACGGTCTCGCGTCGATCACCGACGAGGTGGTCGACGGTCGGACGGCACCGAGGGGGACGGCGGACGTTGGGTTCGCGACCCTCGGGGATGGGGCAACACTCGCGCGGCTGTACGACGTCCTCCGTCCAGACGGCACCGCGGTCGTGCGACTCGACCGACTCGGCGGCGTCGACCGCAACATCGTCCACGCCGGTTTCGCCCGTGCGCGGGTCGTCGCCCCGTGGCCATCTGCCGAACGGGCGCTCGCATGGATCCCGCTCGACGATCCGGTCGCGCGCGCGAGGCTGCTCGGCCGCGCCCGACCTGGCCCGCGGGCACGACTCGGAGCTTGGCGACGTGGCCTCTGGGCATTGCGCCGCGAACGCGGCCTGGGCGGCCCAGTCTTCGTGATCGCGAACAGGTCGACCGATGCCCCGACCCCGGTGGATCGGGCGGCCTGGGCGGATGCCCACGGCGACCAACTCCCGGGGCCACTCACCTGGGCCCTGCTGACGGGCGGGCGAGAATCCGTGAGCAAGGCCGTGGCGATCGGCACGCGAAGGGGCTCGCGTGAGCCGGGGATCGTGGTGAAGTGGCCGCGGACCGTCACGGGCGGCCTCGGGCTGGCCAACGAGGTCGAGTCGCTCCGCCACCTTGCGACGGCCAGACCGGGTCTCGTCGAGCGGATCCCGGTGATCATCAAGGAACGCACGACGGCCAACGGCCCGGCCGTCGTTGAGACGCTGGTACCCGGGGTCCCACTCGCTCGGGTGCTCTCCCGCGAACGGCACGCGTCGCTGGCGATCGACGCCGCCGACTGGCTCGCCGAACTTGCGCTGGATCACGCGTTCGAGGAACGTGACGCTTGGTGGCCCGTCACCGCGGCGCCCATCGTCGAGCGATTCGAGAGGCTGGTGTCCCCTGCGGTTACCTCCGATCGCCTCGCGGCCTCTCGCGAGCGCCTCGAGGTCCTCGGCCGTCTTCCGACCGTGTTCGAGCACCGCGATTTCGCCCCGTGGAACCTGCTGGTCGACAAGGACGGCACCCTCCGTGCGGTCGATTGGGAGTCGTCCGTCCAGTGCGGGCTGCCGTTGCTCGACCTCTGGTACTTCCTCACGTACCTGGCGCTTGCCGTCGAACGGGTCCCCGAACGGCGACTGGCCGATGTCTATCCGCAGCTCGTCGACCCGAGCTCGCGGACGGGACGAGTGACGGCATTGGCCGTCGACCGCTATCTCCAACGGGTCGGCCTCGATCCCGCGGCGGTCTCTGCGCTGAGGGGGCTCACCTGGATGGTCCACACGCCCTCCGAGCTCGAACGCCGGCCGCCGGACGCGGACCCGAGCAGCACCATGTTCGTCCGGCTGTGGGCCTACGAGATGTCGACCTGATGCACATCCTCGTGATCACCGACGGGTTCCCGTTCCCGCTCACATCGGGTCGACTCCGCCAGTTCCATTTCCTGAAGCAGCTGGGCCGGAGCCATCGCATCACCCTGGTGTCGGCGGTGCCGCCCGATCACCCGGCGGAACACGCGGCCGCCCTGGCCCATGACCTCGAGCGGATAGAGACCGTCCACTCGCGCCGGCTTCGACGCGGCGTCCGTGCGAAGACCTGGAGCCGCATCCGACCCGAGGGGACCGCCGGCATCGAAGCGCGGATCGCCGCGCTCCACGCCCGGGACCGATTCGATGTGGTCCTCAATGCCCGGTTGCCCTTGCCGCTTCGTGAGCTTCTTCCAGGTGTCCCGATCGTCACCGACATCTGCGATGCCGTTTCCGACTCACTCTTCGCCCAGATGCGGTTCGCGCCGCCGTGGCAGGCGCCGTTGCTGCTGGCCAAGCATCTTGATGCCCGCCGCGACGAGGACCGGATGGCAGCCGAGTCCGACCATCTGCTCTTCGCCTCGGGGCGCGACCGCGCTCTACTGGCCGCTCGACGCGAGTCCATGCCACCGACGACCATCCTGCCCAACGGCGTCGATGTCGGCTTCTGGCAGCGGCGGACCCCGGCGCTTGGTCGCGATACCGTCGTATTCGCCGGCGCGATGCCCTATGGCCCCAACGAGGATGCGGCCATCTACCTCATCCAGGCGATCATGCCGATCGTGCGCCGCTCGCGACCTGATGCCCGGCTACTGATCGTGGGTCGAGACCCCCGGCGGCGCCTGATCGTGGCGGCGCGGGGGCAGCCCAACGTCGAGCTGACGGGGTTCGTGACGGACATGCGCGATCACCTCGAGCGCGCCTCAGTCGTGGTCGCGGCACTTCGCTACGCAACGGGGATCCAGAACAAGATCCTCGAGGCGATGGCGATGGCCGTGCCCGTGGTGACCACGCCGGTCGCGGAGGCAGGTCTGCTCAGCCGCGGCGACGATCGGCCACCCATCGCCGTCGCGTCGGACCCGGTGCGCATCGCGGCCTTCACGGTCCGCCGGCTCGACGCGGCGGATGACGGCGCCGGCCCCGATCTGGCGGCCCGAGGGTGGGTCGGCGAGCGGTTCCGCTGGGACGCGATCGGCTCCCAGCTCGACGAGATCCTCCGGACGACCCGCCCGGCCTGAAGGCGGCCAATGTCAGTGGCGGAAGTGGCGCGTCCCGGTGATGAGCATCGTGCCCTCGGCCGCATCGACCGCGGCCACGCCCTCGGCGTCGCGCACGGAGCCGCCGGGTTGGGCGAAGGCGCGCACGCCGGCCGCCAGGCACACCTCGACCGCATCGGTAAACGGGAAGAACGCATCCGAAGCGCACGCGGCGCCGACCGTGGACGCCACGCCGAGCATCGCGTGGGCCTTCGCGACGGCCTGTCGCGCCGCGTCAACGCGTGAGGTCTGGCCGCTGCCCAACCCGACGAGCCGGCGCTCGCGCACGAGGACGATCGCGTTCGAAGTCACGCCGCGGACCAGGCGCCACGCGAGGTCGAGATCGAGCTGCTCCTCGTCCGTCGGGGCGCGCCGGGTGGCACACGTCCACGTCGCAGGTTCGTCGGTGACGATGTCGGGCGTGGTCACCAGGACGGCTCCACCGGCCGTCCGGATCGAGCCGATCGGCGACGCGGCGCCGGCCGCGACGGCGTCGTCGGATGCCAGCCGCTCGTCGACGAGCACGCGCAGGTTCGGCTTCTTCGCCAGGACCTCGAGGGCCTCCTCCGTGTAGGCGGGAGCGACGACGATCTCGAGGAAGATCGAGGTGAGCGCCTCGGCTATCGCTCGGTCGACCTCGCGCGTCAGTGCCACCACGCCGCCGAAGGCGCTGATCGGGTCCGCTTCGAGCGCGGCGTCCCACGCCTCGATCAGCGTCGCCCGCTCGGCGGCGCCACACGGGTTCGTGTGCTTGACGATGACGACCCCGGGGCCGCGCAGCGCCCGGCCGAGCCCGGACGCCGCCGCGGCGTCCAGCACGTTGTTGTACGAGAGCGCCTTGCCCTGCAGCGGGGCGCGCTCGACCCCGAAGAGGCCGTCGTCCAGGTTCGTGCCCGGCCGGCGGTAGCGCGCCGCCGGCTGGTGCGGGTTCTCGCCGTAGCGCAGGGTCTCGACCTTCTCGAACGCGAGCGTCAGCGTGGGCGGGTAGGGGTCGTCAGGCGCGTCGCGAAGGCCCGCGTCCACGAACCGGCCCGGCAGCTCCGCCGCGATCCGCGCGTCGTACGCCGCGGTGTGGGCGAACGCCTCGAGCGCCAGCTCGCGCCGGAAGCCGTCGTCGAGCCCGGACTCGCCGTCCAGCGCCTCGAGCACGGCGTCGTACCGCGCCGGCGACGTCACGATCGCGACGTTCGCGTGGTTCTTGGCCGCGGCCCGGACCATCGACGGTCCGCCGATGTCGATCTCCTCGATGAGCTCGTCGATCGTGATGCCTGGGCGCTCGAGCGCCGCTGCGAACGGGTACAGGTTCACGACCACGAGCTCGAATGGCGCGATGCCGGCACCGAGCAGCTGGCGGCGGTGGTCGTCGAGCCGGCGATCGGCGAGGAGGCCCCCGTGGACGCGCGGGTGCAGCGTCTTGACGCGGCCGTCGAGCATCTCGGGGCTGCCCGTCACGGCGGCGACATCGGTCACGGGCAGCCCGGCTTCGCGCAGCGCCCGCGCGGTGCCGCCGGTCGAGACCAGCTCGAAGCCACGGGCGACGAGCCCACGCCCGAGCTCGGCGAGACCCGTCTTGTCCGACACGGACAGCAGCGCGCGGCGCGGCAACGGCACGCGCGCATCGGCGCGCTCGAGATCGATCGTCACGTGCCGGCCATCGGCGGCGACGCCCAAGGCGCCGGCCAGCAGCAGGCCCACGGCCCGCGGCAGGAGCCGGTGCTCCACCGCCCGGATCCGCTCATGAAGGGATGTCCCGTCGTCGCCAGGGAGGATCGGTACCGCCTCCTGGGCCACGATCGGGCCGCCGTCGAGCGTGGCGTCGACGAGGTGGACCGTCACGCCCGTGACCGTGACGCCGTGCGCAAGGGCATCCCGGACTGCGTGCGCACCCGGGAAGGCCGGCAGGAGCGACGGATGGGTGTTGAGGATCCGTCCCTCGAACGCGCCCAGCACCGCGGGGCCAAGGATCCGCATGTAGCCGGCCAGGACCACGACGTCGGGACGTGCGGCTGCCAGCGCATCGGCGAGCACGACGTCCTCGCCGTCCGCGATCAGGGCCGTGTCGAGCCCCTGCTCAGCGGCCCAGTCGAGGGCCGGGCACGCCCGGTCCGCGAAGACCAGGACGATCTCCCCGCCCAGCTCGCCGCGCGTGGCAGCCGCCTGCAGGGCTCGCAGGTTGGACCCAGCACCGGAAACGCCGACCGCGATGCGCCCATCGCTCACGCGATCGACTCCAGCGCACCTTCCACATACCGGGCGCCACCCAACGATTCGGTCGGCGAGCACCTCGCCGACGATCGCGCTCTCGATGCCGTGCTCGGCGAACGCCGCCTGGGCCACGTCGGCTGCCGCGCGCGGCAGGACGGCGATCATGCCGAGCCCGCCGTTGAACGTCGCCCGCAGCTCGTCGTCCTCGAGGCCGCCGAGCGCGCCGATCAGGCGCATGACGGACGGCACGCGCCAGCGCGCGGGGTCCAGTCGGGCGCCGAGCCCGTCCGGAAGCGCACGCGGCACGTTCCCCGGCAGTCCGCCGCCCGTGATGTGGGCGAGACCATGGAGATCGTGGCCGGCATCGACGACCGCGGCCCGCGCGGCGAGCACGGCCCGCGCGTAGATCCTGGTCGGCGTGAGGAGCACCTCGCCGAGCGTCGCCAGCGTCTCGTGGGGCGCGGCCGCGATCGCCTCGTCCGTCGCGGCGTCGCCGAGCGTTCGGCGCAGGCGGACCTGGTACGGCTCACCGAGGTCCAGGTCCCACTGGGCGATCAACCCACGCACGAGGGAGAAGCCGTTGGCGTGCAGGCCGGACGAGGCGAGACCCAGGACGACATCGCCGGCCACGACCGCGCTGCCGTCGATGACCCGCGACCGCTCGACGACGCCGATGCAGCATCCCGCCAGGTCGAACTCGTTCGCCTCGAGGACGCCCGGGTGCTCGGCGGTCTCGCCCCCGACCAGCGCGGCACCGGCCTCGCGACAGCCGGCCGCCACGCCACCGACCAGCTCCGCGACGTCGACCGGGTCGAGCAGCCCGACGGCGAGGTAGTCGAGGAACGCGAGCGGCTCGGCGCCGGTGCACACGACGTCGTCGGCGCACATCGCGACGAGGTCGATGCCGATGGTGTCGAACCGCCGAACGGCGGCGGCGATGACGGTCTTGGTCCCGACGCCGTCGGTCGAGGCCATCATCAGCGGCTCGCGGTAACCCGCGGGGATCGAGAAGGCGCCGCCGAAGCCACCCAGGCCGCCGACCGATTCGGGGCGGCGGGTCGAGTCGACGTGCTTGCGCATGAGCTCGACGGCGCGCTCACCCGCCTCGACGTCCACTCCCGAGTCGCGGTATGCCGAGCGTTCCGATGCGCTCATGAAGCGGCACCCTCAACGTGACGCCGTCACCCGCGCACCGAGGTCGGAGGCGGAGCTCCGCGACGCCATCCACCGAGGTTTCCGCCGCGGAAACGGGCTCTTCCAGGATGAACTTCCGGCTCGCGGCGTCATACGGGACCGGCTCCGGGTAGTTGCCGTCGAAGCAGGCGAAGCAGAACCGCTCGTACGGCAGGTCGAGCGCGGCCAGGACGCCACGGATCGAGAGGTACCCGAGCGTGTCGGCGCCGATGAACTCGCGGATCTCGGGCTCGGTCTTGGTTGAGGCGATGAGCTCCGTCTCGATCGAGGTGTCGATCCCGTAGAAGCACGGGTGGTAGATCGGTGGCGCGCTGATCCGGACGTGGACTTCCTTCGCCCCGGCCTTGCGCAGCAGCTCGACGATCTTCTTGGTCGTCGTGCCCCGCACGATCGAGTCGTCCACCACGATCAGGCGCTTGCCGGCCACGACCTCGCGCAGCGGGTTGAGCTTGATCGTCACGCCCCGGTGGCGCAGACCGGCCGACGGCTGGATGAACGTGCGCCCCGCGTAGCGGTTCCGGTACATGCCCTCGCGATAGGGCAGACCGCTCGCCTCGGCATAGCCCGCAGCGGCGGGAGCGCCGGTGTCCGGGACCGGCATGACCAGGTCCGCGTCGATGGCGTGCTCGATCGCCAGTTGCTCGCCCATCCGCCGGCGCACCTCGTACAGGTTGCGCCCCTCCATGTACGAGTCGGGCCGGGCGAAGTAGATGAGCTCGAACACGCACAGCTTCGGGTTCGCCTCGGCGTAGCGGATCGAACGCGGTGGCCGGCCGGGCTCCAGGACCACGATCTCGCCGGGTTCCACGTCGCGGATGAACTCGGCTCCGACGATGTCGAGCGCCGCGGTCTCCGACGACAGGCACCAGCCCTGCTGCGCCTCGTCGTCCCAGAGCGTGCCGTCGTTCGGGCCGCCGACCGCCCGGGCGCTGGCCGGCAGCCGGCCCAGGACGAGCGGGCGGAACCCGTGCGGATCGCGCACGCCGATGACCCGCTTCTGGTCGAGGATCACGAGCGTGAACGCGCCACGGACGCGCGGCAGGACCTGGAGCAGCGCCGCGACCGTGTCCTCGGCAGGCTCGTCGGCAAGCAGCGCGGTGAGGAGCTCCGTGTCGGTGGAGGCCGGGAGCCGCGACCGGCCACCGCGAAGCTGCTCCAGGAGCTCTCGCGTGTTGACGAGATTGCCGTTGTGGCCGATGGCGATCGAGCGCCTGGGCCCCTGGCGGTACGTGGGCTGGGCGTTCTCCCAGATCGTGGAGCCCGTGGTCGAGTAGCGGCAATGGGCGATGGCCAGCGTGCCGCGCAGGCTCGGCAGATGCCGCTCGTCGAGCACGGTGCTGATCATCCCGAGGTCCTTGTAGAGCATCAGCTGCTCGCCATCGCTGACGGCCACGCCGGCCGACTCCTGTCCGCGATGCTGGAGCGCGAACAGGCCGAGGGTCGAGATCGCTGCTGCCTCGGTGGGCTCGGCGCCCGGAGTGACCGCGCCGAAGACGCCGCACATCCCCTCAGCCCTCCCAGCCGAGGGCGCGGGCCAGGCCGTGGTCCCAGGCGTGGCGCAGGTCGGCGATCGGGACCTCGAGGGCGTCGGCGATGCGGCTCCCCCGCTCCTCGCTGGCACCCGTGGCGCCGGCACCGATCAGCTCGATCGTGAGGCGGTCACCGCCCACGACGCCCAGCTCCTCGATGGGCAGACCGTGCTGCAGGGCGAGCAACATCAACGCCGGTGCGAAGCGGGGACGGGCGGTCAGGACCAGCCGCGACGGGCTTTCGCCGAACAGCTCCACGGCCGGCGACGTGGCGACGGCGACGCGGACCTGCGCGCCCAGCCCACTCCACATGGCGCCCTCGGCAAGGGCGACGGCCAGGCCACCGCCCGACACGTCCTGGGCACTTGCCACGAGCTCACGGGCGATCGCCTCACGGATGAACGCCTGAAGTGCCGCCTCGCGCGCCAGGTCGAGGGCCGGTGGACCGTCCTCAACGGCGGTGCCGGCCAGGGCGGCGTACGCGGACCCCGACATGCCCGGCGTCGACTCGCCGACGAGCAGGATGGGGTCGCCCTCGGTCACGTAGGCCGGCCCCACGAGCCGTTCGATGTCCTCGAGGAGGCCGACCACGCCGATCACGGGCGTGGGGGCGATCGGGCCATCGGGCGATTCGTTGTACAGCGAGACGTTGCCGCCCGTGACCGGCAGCCCGAGCGCCCGACACGCGTCGCCGAGGCCGCGGACGCCTTCGCTGAGCTGCCAGAACGCCTCGGGGCGCGTCGGGTCGCCGTAGTTGAGGCAGTTCGTGACGCCCAGCGGGCGGGCGCCGGTGATGGCCACGTTGCGAGTCGCCTCGGCGACGCTCAGGGCGGCGCCCAGGTACGGATCCAGCGCTCCGACGGCCTGGTTGCCGTCCGTGGAGGCGACCAGGGCCTTCGTGGTGTTCTTGACCCGCAAGACGGCGGCTCCGCGGCCGGGACCCGCGACCGTGTCCGACCCGACCGTGGAGTCGTACTGCTCGAAGACGACGCGGCGCGAGGACAGGTTCGCCGTACCGAGGAGGCCCAGCAGGACAGCGCCCGGGTCCATCCCCCGCTCCGGGAGTCGGTCGCTCGGGTCGATCGGAGCACCGGGAGCCGGTGCCGCCCGCCGGTGCTGTGGCGCGGTGGCCAGCCGCTCGTGGACGATCGCGGCGCTGGTCAGGGCCGCGGCCGGCATCCGCGCGATCTCGCGCGCCCCCGTTCGGGCTCGGCCGTTATCGTCCAGCCCGCCCTCCACGACCGTGATGTCGCCATCGTCCGTGACCCGCCCGATGACCGCCACCGGCAGGCCCCAGCGATGGCAGACATCGCGTACGGCCTCCCATCGGTCGGGCAGGACTGCGGCGCACATCCGCTCCTGCGACTCCGAGATCATCACCTCGAAGGGCTCCATGTCCGGCTCGCGCCGCGGGATCGCGTCCAGGTCGACGACGATGCCCGTGCCGGCCCGGTCCGCGGTCTCCGAGGTCGCGCAGGTGATCCCGCCGGCCCCCAGGTCCTGCAGGCCCTCAACAAGCCCGCGCCCGATGAGTTCGAGGCTGGCCTCGATCAGCAGCTTCTCGGCGAACGGATCGCCGACCTGGACGGATGGGCGTTTGGACGGGTCATCGTCACCGAACGTCGCGCTGGCAAGGACCGATGCGCCACCGATCCCATCGCGCCCGGTGGTGGACCCGAACAGGACCACGAGATTGCCAGGCCCCGGTGCGGCGGCGAGCGTGAGCAGGCGCTCCTCGAGCAGGCCGATGGCCATGACGTTCACGAGCGGGTTGCCCATGTACGTCGGGTCGAAGACCAGCTCGCCACCGACCGTCGGCACGCCGACGCAGTTGCCGTACCCGCCGACGCCCCGGACCACACCGTCGACGAGGTGCCGGGTGCGCGCATCGCCGGGATCGCCGAACCGCAGGGCGTCGAGCACGGCGATCGGCCGGGCGCCCATCGTGAAGATGTCGCGCAGGATGCCGCCGACGCCGGTCGCGGCGCCCTGGTACGGCTCGACGGCGGACGGGTGGTTGTGCGACTCGATCTTGAAGGCGACCGCCTGGCCGTCCCCGATCGAGATCACCCCGGCGTTCTCGCCCGGGCCGGCGACGACGCCATCGCCCGTCGTGGGCAACGTCTTGAGCAACGGCTTCGAGCTCTTGTACGAGCAGTGCTCGCTCCACATGACGCGAGAACATGGCGAGCTCGAGGTCGTTCGGGTCGCGGCCGCCGAGCCGGTCCCGGATCGCGTCGAGCTCCTCGTCGGTCACGCCCAGGCGGCGATGGAGCGGCTCCACGGGGCGCTCCGCGATGGTCATCAGATGCCCACGGTGACGCGACGCTCGCCGACGGCCCTGGCCGCACTATCGACAAGGGAGCGGACGATCCCGGCGCCGTCATCGGAGCCCAGGATGGCCTCTGAAGCGCGCTCCGGATGGGGCATCAGTCCGGCCACGTTGCCGGCCGCGTTGATCACGCCGGCGATGGCCCGCATGCGACCCGTTCGGGTTGGCGGCACGGTCGTCCTCCGCCGCGGGGTTCCCCGCCTCGTCGACGTAGCGGAACAGGACGCGGCCGTCGGCTTCGAGTGCGTCGAGCGTCGCCGTGTCGGCGAAGTAGCAGCCCTCGCCGTGGGCGATCGGCATGCGCAACGGCCCGGCGGAGTCGAGCGCGTGGGTGAAAGGCGTATCGAGCTGCTCGGCCTTGATCGAGACCTCGCGGCCCAGGAACCGTACGTCGCGGTTGCGGAGCAACGCCCCCGGGACGAGCCCGGCCTCCGCCAGGACCTGGAATCCGTTGCAGATGCCGAGCACGAGGCCGCCGTCGGACGCGAATTCGGCGACCGAGCGCATGACCGGGCTGAAGCGCGCGATGACGCCGGCCCGCAGGTAGTCCCCGTACGCGAAACCGCCGGGCAGGATGACCGCGGCGACACCCCCGAGCGAGGCCTCCTCGTGCCACAGCTCGACGGGTTCGGCGCCGGCCCGGGCCAGGGCGTGCACGGTGTCGCGATCGCAGTTGCTGCCGGGGAAGACGACGACGCCGACGCGGACCGTCATGCGTGCCGCTCTCCGGCGGTCGCCGGGGGCGACGCGGTCGTCGATGACGCTCCCGCGATCGATTCGATGGCGTACGCCTCGATCAAGGGATTGGCGAGCAGCTCGCCCGCGAGACGCTCGACGACGGCGCGCGCGGCGGCCTCGTCGGCCGCGTCGACGGTCAGCTCGACCCGCCGGCCGACGCGCACCGCGCTGACCCCGCTGATCCCGAGGTGGTCGAGGCTGCCTTCGACGGCCCGCCCCTGCGGATCGAGGATGCCCGGCTTGGGCGTGACATTGACGGCGTATCGGTGGGTGCTCATCGGGCGATGACGTCCTCCGCGAGGTATCGGTCGAAGCTGGCGCCGGTGATCCGCTCGAACGCCTCGATGTAGCGGGCGCGCGTGCCCGCGGCGACGTCGTCGGGGAGTGCCGGCCCGGGCGCCGTCTTGTCCCAGGGCTGCGTTTCGAGCCAGTCGCGCACGAACTGCTTGTCGAAGCTGGCCTGCGGGCGACCCGGCTCGTACGTGGCGGCGTCCCAGAAGCGCGAGGAATCGGGGGTCAGCGCCTCATCGATGAGCATCAGCCGGTCCTCGATCGGCTGGCCGTTCCCATCGTCTGGGCGCCGTCCCGTCGACGGACGCGTGCGCCGCTCGATCTGCTCGGCGGCCGGGCCGACGGCGCGGTCCGGCTCGCGGTCGTCGAGTTCGGCATCCATCCCGAGGCCGAATTCGAACTTCGTGTCGGCCAGCAGGATCCCCGCGCGAGCGGCGATGGCGGCGGCGTAGCGATAGAGGGCGATCGATCGGTCGCGGATCACCTCGGCGATCGCCGCAGCGCTCTCCGGGGCAAACGCCGCGTCCCGGCCGATGTGCGCGATCATCTCGTCGAAGTCGATGTTCTCGTCGTGCTCGCCCTGTTCGGCCTTCGTGGCCGGCGTGAAGATCGGCTCCGGCAATCGGTCGCTTTCGCGGAGGCCATCCGGCAACGGGATCCCGCAGACCGTGCCGTGCTCGCGGTATTCCTTCCACCCGGAGCCGGCGAGATAGCCGCGGACGACCGCCTCGATCGGCACGACGGTCGCGTTCTGGCAGATCATCACGCGACCGCGCCATTTCTCGTGCGGGCCGATCTCCGCCCAACCCGGCAGATCGCTCGAGTCATCGCGAGGATCCCGACGTCGGTGTGCGCGGAGGTGGTTCGGGACGATCCCGGCCGTCTCGGCGAACCAGAACCGCGACAGGCCGGTCAGCACGCGCCCCTTGTCGGGGATCTCGGTCGGCAGGACGACATCGAACGCGCTGATGCGATCCGAGGCAACGAGCAGGAGGCGCCCGTCCGCCAGGGTGTACAGGTCGCGGACCTTGCCCGAGCGCAGGAATTGGTCAGCGGTCAGCATCGGAGACCTCGGCGGCGGTCGGTTCGGTCGGGGCTGACCGGCGGCGTGGGAACGGATGGCGGCCAGCGGCGCGGACGCCGCGATCGTGTCGAGCCGCGCGATGACGGTGTGGACGTTGCGCAGGAACGTCGCCCTCGTCGAAGCACGCATCGAGGTCGGCCAGGGACAGGCGCTGGGCCACCACCGGGTCGAGCGCCAGCAGGTCGCGCAGGGGCGCGCGCTCGTCCGCAGCCCGCAGGGCCGCGCGCTGGACGATCGCGTAGGCCTCCTCGCGCCCGATCCCGGCCTTCTCGACGAGCGCCACGAGGACCCGGCTGCTCGCGTGCAGGCCGAGACCGCGCGAGATGTTCTCGCGCATCCGCTCGGACCGGACGACCAGGCCCTCCAGCAGACCGGTCGTGCGCACGAGCATGTAATCGAGCAGGATCGTGGCGTCGGGCAGGATCACCCGTTCCGCGCTCGAGTGGCTGATGTCGCGCTCGTGCCAGAGCGGCTGGTTCTCGAGCGCCGTGTGGGCGTAGCCGCGCAGCAGCCGGGCCAGCCCGGAGATCCGCTCCGACACGATCGGATTGCGCTTGTGGGGCATCGCGGACGAGCCCTTCTGGCCGGTCTTGAACGGCTCCTGGACCTCGCCGATCTCGGTGTGCTGGAGGTTGCGGATCTCGGTCGCGATGCGCTCCAGGGTCCCGCCCAGGATCGCGATCGCGGCCAGCAGCGCCGCGTGCCGGTCGCGCTGGACGATCTGCGTGCTCACGGGGTCGGCGTGGAGGCCGAGCTCGGCGAGGACCTCGGTCTCGATGTCGGGGTCGAGGTGGCTGTACGTCCCGACCGGCCCGGAGATCTTGCCCGTGCCGATCTCGTCCACGGCCGTGGCGAGCCGCGTGCGGCCTCGGTCGACCTCGAACGCCCAGCCGGCCAGCTTCAGCCCGAACGTCGTGGGCTCGGCGTGCACGGAGTGGGTGCGTCCCATCATCGTCGTGTCGGCCTCGGCGCGGGCGCGCGCGACGAGCACGGTCAGGAGGCGGTCGCAGTCGCCGAGGAGCCGCTCGCCGGCCGCGCGGAGCTGGAGCGCGAGACCCGTGTCGACGACGTCGCTGCTGGTCAGGCCAAGGTGGAGATAGCGACCCTCGGGACCGACCTTCTCGGCGACCTGCGAGACGAAGGCGATGATGTCGTGGTCGGTCGTGCGCTCGATCTCGGCGATCCGGTCGACGTCGATGCTGGCGCGGGTCTCGATGGCCTCGAGGGCTTCGGCCGGGATCAGGCCACGCGCGGTCTGCGCCCGGGCGACCGCGAGCTCGACCCGGAGCATCTGCTCGAAGCGGGCACTCTCGGACCAGATGGCGCCCATCTCGGCGAGCGTGTAGCGGCGGATCATCGAGCCGCCTCGAGCGGCACGGCATCGGCACCGATGTCGTGCCGGCGCTGGACCCCGTGGAAGGCGACCAGGTCGGCGGCCGCTTCCGCCTCGGCGCGAGCGACCGCGACGTCCGGGCCCCGTCCGACGACGGTGAGGATCCGGCCACCGGCCGTCCGGTAGGCGCCGGCGTCGTCGCGGGCCGTGCCACCGTGGAAGACGAGCGCGCCCGCGCTGCGAGCACGATCCAGGCCCTCGATCGGGTCGTCCGGCCGTGGCGTGTCCGGGTAGCCGGCCGCAGCGAGCACGATCCCGACCGTCGCGATGGGCAGGACCGGCAGCCGCGCACCCTCGAGACCCAGGGGCCGGGCCGCCTCCAGCAGGCGACCGCCGGCCGCCGCCAGCAGCAACGGGCCCAGCGGGACCGCGAGCCGCGGCAGGATCGCCTGCGTCTCCGGATCGCCGAACCGGGCGTTGCACTCGAGCAGGACCGGACCGTCCGCCGTCAGCATGAGGCCAGCGTAGAGCGCGCCACGGAACGGGGTGCCGCGACGGGCCAGCTCGGCCAGGATCGGACGGTGGAACCGGTCGATCAGGTCATCCGCCGCCTCGTCGGGGAGATCGGGCAACGGGCGAGTACGCGCCCATGCCGCCGGTATTGGGGCCGGTGTCGCCATCGCCGAGCCGCTTGTGGTCGCGGGCGATCGGCAGGGCCAGCGCGTCGCTGCCCGTCGCACAGGGCGATGAGGCTGGCCTCGCGGCCGTCGAGCCGTTCCTCGACGACGACCCGGCCGGCCGCGGCGGCGACCGCGATCGCCCCCATCGCCTCCTCGAGCGTGTCGCAGACGGTCACGCCCTTGCCCGCGGCGAGTCCATCCGCCTTGACGACGATCCCGCGACCCTCGGCGGCGAGATCACGGGCGAACGCCGCCGGCTTCCGCCGCCGACTCGAAGGCGCCGGAGCGCGCCATCGGGACCCCGGCGGCCGAGGCGACCTCGTGGCAGAACGCCTTGCTCGACTCGATCCGCGCCGCGGCGGCGCTCGGCCCGAAGACCGCGATGCCGGCCTCACGAAGCGCGTCCCCGACCCCGGCCGCCAGCGGCGCCTCCGGCCCGATCACGACGAGCTCGGCGGCGACGGCGCGTGCGGCCGCCACGACGGAGCCGCCATCGAGTGGATCGACGTCCGGCAGTCGGCGCACCCGCGGTTCCGCGGCCATCGCGTCGTTGCCGGGCGCGACGAACACGGTGTTGACGCCCGGCTCGACGCTCAGCTTCCAGGCGAGCGCGTGCTCCCGCCCTCCGCTCCCGACGATGAGGATGCGCGTCGGCATCACGAGGCGCCCGCTCACGCCGGGATCCCCGGGCGCCGGCGCATGGGCCGGAAGGCCCGCTCGATGGTCTGGGTGCGCTCCGGACCGACCGATACGAGCACGATCGGCACGCCAGCGTGCTCCTCGATGGCCGAGACGTAGCGCCGCGCGTTCTCGGGCAGGTCGCCGAGGGAGCGGACGGCGTGGATCGGCTCGGTCCAGCCCGGGAAACTGCTCGTAGATCGGGGTCACGCGCGAGAGCGCGGCGCCACTCGATGGCCATGTCTCGACGCGCCGTCCATCGAGCTCGTAGGCGACGCAGATGCAGAGCGGGTCGACGCCGGACAGGATGTCGAGCTTGTTGAGCATGATCGAGCTCACGCTGTTGACGGCGACCGCGTAGCGCAGCGGCACAGCATCGAACCAGCCGATGCGCCGGGCGCGTCCCGTCACCGTCCCGACCTCGCGGCCACGTTCGGCGATCCCGGCGGCGACGCCGTCGAGCAGCTCGGTCGGGTACGGACCGGAGCCCACGCGCGTCGAATACGCCTTCATGACCCCGATGACCTCATCGACCTGCAACGGCCCGATGCCGCCACCGGTGCACGCGCCACCGGCCACCGGGTTGGACGAGGTCACGAACGGGTAGCTCCCGTGGTCCAGGTCCAGGAGCGTGCCCTGGGCGCCCTCGAGGAGCACGTGCTCGCCGCGCGCCAGGGCGGCCTGGACGAGCCACGTCGTGTCGTCGAGATGCTGCTCGAGCCGCTCCCCCCAGCCAGCGGCCAGGTCGACCAGCGCCTCGACATCGAAGGCCTCGACGCCCATCGACCCGAGAACCAGGTTCTTGTCCGGCAGTGCGCGCGCGATCCGCTCGCGCAGGACCGCTCGATCGAGGAGGTCCTCCATCCGCAGGCCCAGCCGCCACGCCCGATCTCCGTACGCGGGGCCGATGCCACGGCCCGTCGTCCCGACCTTCGCGCCCCCGAGTCGCGACTCGTTCCCCTGGTCCAGGGCCACGTGGTACGGCATGATCACGTGCGCGCTGCGACTGACCCGGACGCGGTCCGTCGAGATGCCGCGGGCGGTCAGCATGTCGAACTCGGCGATGAGGGTCACGGGGTTGACCACCACGCCATTGCCGATGACGGACGTGATGTGCGGGTAGAGCACCCCCGACGGGGTCAGCTGGAGCTTGAAGACCTCGTCCCCGCGGACGACGGTGTGGCCGGCGTTGTCGCCACCCTGGTAGCGCACGACCATGGCCGTCTGCTCGGCCAGGAAGTCGGTCGTCTTGCCCTTGCCCTCGTCGCCCCACTGCAGCCCGACGATCACGGTAGCCGGCATTAGGGGGCCGTTTCCGAGAATCCGCTCGCCAGGCCGGCCAGATCGAGGCGCCGGGCTGAGCAAGGGAGCGAGCGCACTGGAAGTGCGTGAGCGACCGGCGGAGGCCGGCAACGCCGAGCTGGTCGAGCATGGCGCGCGGCCAACAAAAAAGCCCCCGGGCACGTGCCCTGGGACCCGGATAGACCTCTCCCGTCTTGCCCCGCCTACAGAGCGACGGTGCATCGGTCCGTGGTCGCTTGGACGCCTCACGGGACGGCCGAAGCGCCCTTCTCGCGCGATCGCTTGACCTCCTGGTTCGCGGGGAGCCCCGCTGCGGTCGAGGACGGCCGGAGTATAGCAGCCGGCTTCCCCGTGGACCGGCCGCTCGACCCGTGGCGCGGACCTCGACCTATCCACATCGGCGGTACCTCTGGCGGGTGCCCGGTGGTACCTCCGGCGAGACCGTCGAAGGGGTGTCCACCGGTAGCCTTGGGAACGTGATGCGCCTAATCGGGGTCCTGGCGCTCGCGGCTCCGGTCGCGATCGGGGCCCTGGCCTTGTTCGTGCCCGATGCCCTGATCTCGTGGATCGACGAGGGCGTCCGCTCGGTGCTCGCCGCGATCGCGGCCGGCGCCATCGGCGTGTCGCTCACCGCCCTCGTCGTAGGGGCGCATTTCCGCTACCGATTCTCGCGTCTGGTCAAGGCCGCCGAGCAGATCGCCGCGGGCGACTACACGATCAAGGTCCCCGCGCAGGGCGTCGGTCTCGAGGGCCGCATGGCCGTCGCCGTGAACGACATCTCGGGCGCCCTGGCGGACACCCACGACCGGGCGACGTTCGACCGGCTGACCGGGGTGTCGAATCGACAGGCACTCCTGGCCGAGCTGTTCTCCGAGGTCGTGCGCGCGACGCGCTACGAACGCCCGCTGTCGGTCGCGTTCGTGGACATCGATCATTTCAAGGCCGTCAACGACACGTATGGCCACAGCGTCGGTGACGTGGTGCTGCGCGGCGTGGCCCAGACACTGTCCGAGAACCTGCGCGGGACGGACATGATCGGTCGGTACGGCGGCGAGGAATTCATGCTGATCCTCACCGAGACCGACGTCGAGGAAGGGGCCTTCCTGGCCGAGAAGTTGCGGACGCTGGTCCAGCGCCAGCGCTATCAGGTCGAAGGCGGCCAGGTCATCTCGGTCACCATCTCGATCGGCATCGCCGGTGGCGTCGGGAACAAGGTCCGCATGGAGACCCTGATCCGCGACGCGGACGCGGCGATGTACTCGGCCAAGTCGCTCGGCCGGAACCAGACCTACATCTTCGCCGAGCCCGATGACGACAACCGGGTTCCGCGTGCTCCCATCTCGGCGGTCGGCCGGGCAAGGGCACTCGAGGTCGGCCAACTGGCTCGAGACGCCGCCACGAACGCGCTCACGTCCGTGCTGTTGCCGCTCCCCCACTATCGCGGCCAGCCCTCGCCGGTCATCGCGACGATCGTCGTGTCGATGGCCAGGCAACTCCAGCTGCCGGACGCCGACATCGATCGGCTGCGGATCGCCGCCCTCCTGCACGACGTCGGCAAGGTCGCCGTGCCGAAGGAGATCCTCGAGAAGACGACCGCGCTGACCTCGGCCGAATGGCGGACCGTGGTCCAGCATCCGCGCGTCGGCCAGGTCATCCTGGAGCATGCCTCGGCGCTGAAGGACGCGGTGCCGATCATCCTCCACCACCACGAGCGCTACGCCGGACACGGATATCCGTTCGGCCTGCGCGCCAACGAGATCCCCCTGGGTGCCCGGATCGTGGCCATCGCCGATGCCTACGACGCCATGACCACCGACCGGCCGTACAAGCGCGCGATGTCGCACGTGGCGGCGATCGCCGAGCTGCGACGCCACGCGGGAACGCAATTCGACCCCGAGCTCGTCGAGTCCTTCTGCGACCTGTACAGCAACGAGGCGCCGGCACCCGATCCGGCCGTGCTGGCGATGATCGCGGCCAGCGATGCCCACGCCGCTCAGGCGATCACGGTCCCGGGCGCCCTGTCCGTGCGTCCGGCGCGCCGGCGCCGCCGGTCGGACGAAGTCGCGGGCAAAGCGGCTCCGTCCGGCGCGCTCGAGGCGGTATCGGACACGCCCGAGTCGCAGACGATGGCGCCAGACGGCGCGCTCGGCATCGCGGAGAGCCCGTCGGCACCTGGATCATCGAGGCGCCGGTCCGCACCGAGCACGGAACGGGCGGTCACGTCGTTGCCCGCCCCGAGCGAACCTCGCCCCGGCCGTTCCGAGACGGCCACCCGCTGACTTCGACGCCGTGCGTGGCGGTCGCGCGTCGGTGGTGAGGCCCAGTGAAGTCGGAGGTACGGGCCGGCTAAGAGGCCGCTGCTAGGGTCCGTCGTGCCCGCCGGTGATTGCCGGCCCCGCCGAAACGAACGCCCCGCCGAACGCCGTACCGCCGAACGCGACCCTCCGCCGGGCCCGTCCGCCGGGGCCGGCGACCCAGCCCCGCCGCATCTAGGACCCGCCGTCCGTACGCAGGTCGGTACCGGACCATTCCGGCCGACCGGGAAGGAGATCGGACCGTGAACAAGGTCTTTCTGACTGGGCGCCTGACGCGCGACCCGGAGATGCGCAGTCTCGCATCGGGAAAGAACGTCACGACGTTCACCGTGGCAAGCAACGAGTTCATCGGGGGCGGCCGCGAGAAGGCCGAGTACCACCCCGTCGTCACCTGGGATCGGCTGGCGGAGATCGCCGGCACGTATCTCGGCAAGGGCCAGCAGGTCGCCATCGAGGGTCGCCTGCAGACGCGATCCTGGGACGACGACCGCGGCCAAAGGCACTGGAAGACCGAAGTGGTGGCCAGCCACGTCGAGATGCTGTCCGGGCGCCGGAAGAAGGATTACGAGGCCCAGCAGTCGGCCGACGCCCTCGTCGCCCAGGCCGAGAAGTTCGGCGACGTCCCGCCGAGCGACCCGATCCCCGAGGGCGCGGAGGCCATCGCACCGGACGATCCGGACGAGGACGAGGAGCAGGAGGGCACCGAAGCCGCGGCCTGACAGCCGCTTCGCAGTTCCCGCGGCGGCGACGCGTGTCCCCCTCCCGCGTCGTCGCCGCCCCTTCCGAAATGATCCGCGGTCAGCGGAACTCGAAGAAGGAGATCGCCAGGATCGCGTACACGATCATGAGGAGCGCGCCCTCGAGCCAGTTCGACTCACCGTCGAGGGCGATGAGCGCGCTGATGCCCACGGCGGCCCCGACGGCCGCGATCTCCAGCGGGGTGAAGACGAGGTCCATCGGCTGGCCCATGAGCGCGCCGAGGAGCACCAGGACGGGCGCGACGAAGAGCGCGACCTGGAGGCTCGAGCCGTAGCTCACGGCCATCGCGAATTCCATCTTGTTCTTGGCCGCCAGCTGGACCGCGACGAGGTGCTCCGCGAGGTTGCCGATGGTCGGCACGAGCACGACGCCGACGAAGAAGAAGCTCAACCCGAACGACTCCACGAACCCTTCGATCGAGCTCACCAGGATCTCCGACAGCACGGCCAGCAGCGCCGCCGCCACCAGCAGCACGGCGATGGCGGTTCGCATCGTCCAGGCCGGACCGGCGTGACCCGCCGGCTCCCCGTGGCCACCGAGCGTCTGCGCGGGGTTGGTGAACTGGTAGATCAGGGAGAGGGCGTACCCGACCATCAACGCGATGGCGACCAGCACGGACTCCTCCGTCAGCGAGCCCTGCTGGGGATTCGTGATCGTCAGCGCGAAGACCGCGGGCACGAACAGCCCGATGACCGCGAGGACCAGCAGCGCTGCGTTCGAGGCGGCGATCTTCGGGCTGAACTGCTGCGTCCCGTGGCGCAGCCCACCGATCAGGACGCTCGCGCCCAGCACGAGCAGCAGGTTGCCGATGATCGAGCCCGTGATCGATGCCTTGACGACCTCGATGAGCCCGGCCTGCAGGGCGAAGAACGCGATGATCAGCTCGGCGATGTTCCCGAAGGTCGCGTTGAGGATGCCGCCCACCTGGGGCCCGGTCAGCGAGCCCAGGCGTTCCGTCGAGATGCCCACGACCCAGGCCAGCCCGAGGATCGCGGCGGCGGCCGCCACGAACACGACCGTCTCGTCGGCGTGGAGGCCGAAATCCAGCACGATGGCGATGACGCTCGCCACCAGCGTGAACAGCAGGAACCCTCGAGCGAACGGCGAGAGGGGGCCGACGATGGGCAGGCCGGACCCGGGGCCCGGTGCGGGGGCCGGAGCGGCGGTCGCAGTCACGCGGACATGCTACCGAGTCGAGAGGCAGCCGTAAGGCCGCGAGGGCGTCGTGCGGGACCCGTGACAGCCACGCGGATGCACTGTCGCGGACATGGCCATCCTCGCCGCCCTGTTCGCGTTCGGATCGCGGTTCGTCGGCAAGATCCTCATGACCGCGCTCGGCTGGGCGAGCACGCTCCTCTTCGGGCGCGTGCCGGCCAAGCGGCAGTACCTCCTGCTCGGGATCACGTTCGGCTCGGTCATCTGGATCGTGTTGCTCGCGGGCGTGCTGTTCCCGGATGTCGGGACGTTCCTGCTGCTGTTCATCCCCGATCAGGACATCGTCCCCGAGGATGTGATCCGCCTGATCATGCTCATCGGCGCGCTCATCGTGCCGGGCGTCATCGGTGCGCTGACCCTGACGCTCTCGAACCCCGACGGTGCGTCGCCGAAGCGCGTCGTCGAGGGCGTGGCCCGTGGGTATCCACTGACGGTCCTCCTGTCCGTCCTGTTGATCTTCCTCGCGGGACTCGCGATCTTCCGGAAGGCGCAGAGCCTGGCCCGCGGCTGGACCGATGCGCACGTCCCGCTGGTGATCGAGCCCGGCAAGTACGACGACGTCGCCGCCGATCTCGACCGGGCGCTCGAAACCGCAGGCCTCGAGGTCACGCCGACGACGGCACCGGCGGCGATGTCGAAGCCCGCGCGATGGCTGGCGGCGGTGGCTGGCACCGGGGCCCACTCGCTGGTCCCCGAGAAGCTCATCCAGCTCGACGGTGAGGACCTCGACATCCTCATCTACCCGATGGACCTGCTGGTGTCGGGCAAGCCCGCCCTCGTGGCGCGCGCTCGGGCCGCGATGGCGAGCCGCCTGACGACGTCCGCCGCGCACCTCACGATCAGTGCGGAGGCACAGGCCATCGAGGATCGGCTGGCCGCCCTGGCGCGGCCATCGGCGGCGACGCCGGATCGTCCCCGTCGGTTCGACGACGCCGCGGCAACCGAGTTCACCGCCATCGACGAGCAGCTCTCCACGCTCGAGATCCCGTACGAGGAGTGGGAGGTGCTCTACCGACAGCGCCTCCAGGTCGAGCGGGACCTGCGCGCCGGGGCGATGGCCGGGGACGCCGTGGTCGGAGCCGAGACGCCGGGTGTCGCCCACGAAGGCGTGCTCGGTGCGCTGGAGGATCTCGGCCGCGTGGTGCGATCGGGTGCGGAGGCCGTGCTGGAAGCCGCCGCAGATCGCAAGACTGCCGAAGCGATCGATCAGATGGCCGGCTCGGAGTGGCGCTGGGCGGCGCGGGCCGCGTCCGTCGCGGCAACGGCGGCACAGGAGGTCGTTCGCGCGCGGGAGGACGCCGACGAGGCGCGGGACGGTGCCGGGGAGGCTCCGCCGCCGCGCACGGCGGAGGCGCTCGAGGCGACGGATCCAGCGACGCGGGCGGCCGCTCAGGAACCCTCGGCCACCTCGTAGAGTCGCCGGCGGGGCAGGCCGGTGGCCGCGGCAACGCGTTTCGCGGCTTCACCCCGGGGCGTGCCCGCGTCCACGAGCGCCTGCACCTGTGCGAGCGCGGCGGCGACGTCGTCCCGCCCGGCTGCCTCGGCCTCCGGTGATCGTGCCCGAGCCGTCCGCATTCCCGCCCATCCCGACCACGAGGACGAATTCGCCCCGAGCGGGGATGGTGCCCTCGCCGACGGCCACCGCCAGTTCTCCGAGCGTGCCGCGCACGATCTGCTCGTGCAGCTTGGTGAGCTCTCGGCACACCGCCCCGCCCGCCCCGCGCCGCAGGCCGCGGCCAGATCCCGGAGCGTGGCCGCGACCCGCCCGGGCGCCTCGAACAGGACCGCTCCACGGTCATCGGCCGCGATCGCCGCCAACCGGTCCTTGCGCTCCCGCCCGGAGCGTGGCAGGAACCCCTCGAACGACCAGCGTGGCCCCGTCACGCCGGACGCGGCGACCGCCGCGAGCACGGCCGATGCCCCGGGGATCGGCACGACCCGGCCGCCCTCCCCTGCCCACGCCGCGACGAGGTCGGCGCCCGGATCACTGACCGCGGGCGTTCCGGCATCGGTGATGAGGGCGAGGTCGGCGCCTCCGCGCAGGTGCTCCAGCAGCGTCGCCAGCCGTCCCGGGCCACTCCGGGCGTGGTAGCTCGTCAGCCGCCCCGAGACCCCATGGCGGTCCAGCAGGCGCTTGCTCAGCCGAGTGTCCTCGGCGGCGATGAGCGGTACGGCAGCGAGGACCTCGAGCGCTCGCAGCGTCACGTCCGACAGGTTCCCGATCGGCGTGGCGACGACGTACAACACGCCTCCGCCCACCGGCGGGCATCGCCAAGCGCGGCCGAGGCGGCTCCGTGGCCCGAGGCGCCGTGGCCCGAGGCGCCCGTGCAGCGTCGTGGCCCGCGTCGCCCGACGGGGCTCCCTCGCCCGCGTCGCCCTCGATCACTCGCGTGCCGACCCCGGCCGCCGGCGCGGGTACAGGTAGTCGACGCCCGCCGTTCGCGGCCCGAGCTTGGCGATCGGCGGCACCTGGCGCTTGAACTCGGCGCCGGCAACCATCCGATCGACCCGCTCGACGAGGTCTCGCTCGAAGCCGAGCGCGACGACCTCGTCGATCGAGCGGCGCTTGTCGATGCGCCAGAACAGCAATCGGTCGAGCTCGGGATAGCTGAACCCCAATTCGATCTCGTCGGTCTGGCCGGGCCACAGGTCCGCCGACGGTGCCTTGGCGATGATCGAGTCGGGCACATCCATGGCGGCGGCCAGCTGGCGGACCTGGCTCTTGTAGAGGTCCCCGACCGGGTTGAACGCACACGCCGAGTCGCCGAAGATCGTCGTGTAGCCGATCAGCGACTCCGTCTTGTTGCCGGTCCCCACGACGAGGCCGCCCCACGTCACCGACCGGTCGTACAACACGCTCATCCGCATGCGGGCCATGAAATTCCCCCGCCGCAGGTCGGACGCATCCGTTTCCGGGCCGTAGAAGCCGTCGACCATCGGGGTGATGTCGGCGAGCTCCGACGCGGTACCCAGGCGGCGAACGACCTCCTCGGCGTCGGAGCGCGAGGCCGGCGACGAGGTCCGATACGGCATGAGCACGCACAGCAGCTTGTCCGCGCCGATCGCTTCGGCGGTGAGGTAGGCGACCAGGGCCGAGTCGATGCCGCCTGACAGGCCCAGGACGGCGCGCTCGAAGCCCGCCTGGCGGAGCTGGCCGCGGATGAACTCCCCGATGACCCGCCGCGCGATGTTCGTGTCGATCGCAAGCTCGCGAGGCAGTTCGAAGGCGACCGGGCTCGTCATCCCTTCGCCTCCCGGCGAAAGCCGATGGGATGTGGCGATCGATCACCGGGCGCCACATCCAGACCGGGCTCGGCGCCGGGCTCGCTCGTCGAGTCATGCGCCATGCCCGCCCGCTCGGCGATGATCCGGGCGAGCTCGCGCAGCTGCAGCTCCGGTCGCTCGTCGCGCAGGAGCGGCAGCCCGATCCGCTCGCGGCGGACGTCGGCGGGGGCGATGTCCACGCTGAACAGGCCCTCGTCGTACATCGGTGCGCTCAGCAGGGCCGCGCCGGTCGGCGCGATGACCTCGGAGCCGCCCCAGAACGAGATCGATTCGTCCACTCCGACCCGGTTGCAGAACACGACGAATGAGGTCGTCAGCTGGGCGTAGGTGCGCATCAAGGTCCGCCACGAGGTCGCCGTACCCAGCCCGACCTCGTTCGTGGCCGCCAGGTCGCGCCCGGGCGACGACGAGACGTTGATGAGGATCTGCGCGCCGTCGAGCGCGAGGATCTGGGGGACCGTCAGGTGCCAGAAGTCCTCGCAGATCCCGATCCCAAGACCAAGCCCCAGGCGAGACGGTACCGCTCGCAGCATGTCGCCCGCCCCGAAGAAGCGGCGTTCGTCGAAGAGGCCGTACGTCGGCAGGAACAGCTTGCGGTGGACGTGCCGGATCTCCCCGTCCTCGAGCAGCGCCGCCGCGATGAACAGCCGGTGGTCGGCTGACTCCTCGACGAACGAGACGATCGCGGACAGGCCCTCGGTCGCGGCAGCAAGATCGGCCAGTCGCGGGTCGTCGAGCCGGAGCGAGACCTCGGCCGCGAGGTCCTGGAGCTGGTACCCGGTCAATCCGAGCTCCGGGAAGACCACCAGGTCCGCCTTGTCCGCGCGGGCCTGGTCGAGGAGCTCGTGATGCCGGACCAGGTTGCGGTCCAGCTCGCCAAGGCTGGGCGCAAGCTGCGCGAGGGCCACCCGGATCGTGTCCATGAGCGCGAGCATACGCGAACGTGGAGGCCGACCCGCCGGTCGCCGCCTGCCGAGCGAGCTCAGGGACGCCCGCCACGGCGCCGACGAGCGTGCCCGGAACTGGTCTTGCACGCTGGCATGGCGGCCCCGCCGGTGCTACTGTTCCCGCGACTCGCCGCCGGACGACGTTCGGCGGCGACTGGAACGTCCCATGCGGCCAGCCAGGGAGGCGACGGGCGGCAGCGGGGACATCACGAGGAGGAGTTCAGCGCATGACTCGCTTATCGAGCCTGCCGCTCAGGCTCACCGCGCTGCTCGGCAGCGCTGTGATCATCGCGTCGGCGTGTAGTCCGGCCGCGCCGGCGAGCGTCGCACCGTCGTCGAGCGCCGCCGTCGCAAGCCAGCCACCCGTCAGCACGGCACCGTTCGAAGCGGTTTCCTACCCCGAGGACGGCAGCTCCGCCTGCGGGACCGAGGGCTACAACGGCCAGATCGGCTCGATCAAGGCGACCGCCGCCAATTCGGTCGAGTTCACCCTGTGCGCACCTGACGCTGCGTTCCTGTCCAAGGTCGCGTTCACGTCGCTGGCCATCCAGGATTCCGATTTCCTGACGGAGACCGGTGGCGGTGGCGAGGCCCTGTTCCGGAACCCGAACGGCACGGGCCCCTACAAGCTGAAGGCCTGGACGTCCGGCTCGGACATCGCGCTCGAGACGCAACGCCGACTACTGGGGCGATGCGCCCCTGACCCCGGACGCGGTCATCCGCTGGAGCACCGAGCCCGCGCAGCGGCTCGTCGAGCTCACGTCCGGCACCGTCGACGGCATCGACAACCCCGGCCCCGACGACTTCACGACGATCGAGGCCAACGCCGAGCTCAAGCTGTTCCCGCGCACGGCGCTGAACATCATGTACCTCGGCATGAACAACACGAAGGAGTTCTGGGACAACGAGAAGGTCCGCCAGGCGATCGCCATGGGCATCGACCGGCAGCGGATCGTCGACACGTTCTACCCGCCCGGATCGTCGGTCGCGACGCACTTCACGCCGTGCGACATCCCCGGTGGCTGCACCGGTGACGAGTGGTACGAGTTCGACGCGGCCGCGGCCAAGGACCTCCTGACCGAGGCCGGCTATCCCGATGGCTTCACGACGAAGCTCCACCTGCGGGCCCTGCCGCGTGGCTACATCGCCGCTCCGGTCGATGTCGCGACGGACATCCAGGACCAGCTCAAGACCAACCTCAACATCACCGCCGAGATCGACGTCCAGGACGACACCACCTACCTCACCACGGCGAGCCGCGGCGAGCTGGACGGCCTGTTCATCCTCGGCTGGGGCGCGGACTATCCCGACGTCACCAACTTCCTCGACGTGTTCTTCGGCGTCGGAGCCGACGAAAGCCTCGGCGCGAAGTTCGACGACATCACCGCGCCCCTCCAGGAGGGCGGGCAGACGGCCGACCAGGCCGCTCGTGACGCCGCCTACACCATCGCCAACAACAACATCAAGACGCACGTGCCGCTCGTCCCGATCGCGCACGGCGGCTCGGCCACGGTCTTCCGTGCCGACGTCGAGGGCGCGCACTCGTCGCCGCTGGGCAACGAGGCGCTGTTCGCGATGAAGGCCGGCGACCGCAACCAGATCGTCTGGCTGCAGGGCGGCGAGCCCGGTGGCCTGTACTGCGCCGACGAGACGGACGGCGAGGCTCTCCGCGTCTGCGAGCAGATCATGGAGCCGCTGTACTCGTACGAGATCGGCGGGACGGCCCCTGAGCCGCTCCTGGCGACCGGGTGCGAGGCGAATGCCGACTCGACCGTGTGGACCTGCACCCTCCGCGACGGTGTCGTGTTCCACAACGGCGCGACCTTCGACGCCGAAGATGTCGTGACCTCGTTCGCCGTCCAGTGGGACGCCGAGCACCCGCTCCATGTCGGACGGGAAGGCCTGTTCGAGTACTGGGGCTACCTGTTCGGTGGGAACCTGAACCCGCCGCCACCCGCTTCCTGACCTCGATCTGAGGATCGTTTGACGAAGGGGCGCCACGCCGTGGCGTCCCTTCGTTCGTTACCCGTACAAGGGGGCGAGCTCAGCTGACCCGATGATCAAATTCATCATCCGGCGTGTGCTTTTGAGCATCCCGGTCCTGATCGGGATCGTCTTCCTCGTGTTCGCCCTTGCCCGCATCATCCCGGGCGACCCGTGCTCGGCGGCGTTGGGCGAGCGGGCCAACGCCGAGACTTGCGAGCTCTACGCGATCGAGCACGGCCTGGACAAGGCCATCATCCCGGGCGTCTTCCGGGTCGATGGCCAGATCGAGGTCCGCCTCGCCGAGGTGCCCGCGACACTCGTCGACAACCAGTTCGTCATCTACCTCCAGGACATCGCCGCGGGCGAGTTCGGCGTTTCGTCCAAGTTCGGCCTGCCGGTGACGGAGCTCCTGATCCAACGCCTGCCGACGACCGTGGAGTTGACGCTGTACGCGTTGACCTTCGCGATCATCGTGGGCATCACCCTTGGCGTCATCTCCGCGTACCGGCGCAACTCGTCCGCCGACGTCGGCACCATGCTCATCGCCAACATCGGCGTCTCGACGCCGGTCTTCGTGCTGGGCCTGCTGCTCGCCTACTTCTTCGCCATCACGCTCAACGGCACCCCGTTCGAGTTGCCACCGTCGGGTCGCGCGTCGGCCGGGGCCGACATCCCGGAACTCGTGGAGGTCTGGGGCCTTGAGGACCTTTCCGGTCCGCTGCGCGTGATCGTCGACTTCCTGTCGAATATCTACACGTTCAATGCGATCGTGCGGCTCGACGGAGTGCTCCTCGCCGACACGGTGCGGCACATGATCCTGCCCGCCCTGGCTCTCGGCACGATCCCCCTGGCGATCATCGCGCGGATGACCCGCTCGAGCTTGCTCGACGAGCTCGGGCTCGACTACGTCCGGACCGCGCGGGCCAAGGGCCTGGCCGATCGCCCGGTCGTCATGAAGCACGCCTTCCGCAACGCGATCCTGCCGGTCGTGACGATCATCGGGCTGCAGTTCGGCGGTCTCTTCGGAGGCGCCGTCCTGACCGAGACGATCTTCAACCTCGCCGGTGTGGGCCGGGCCGTGACGGAGGCCATCGGCGCCCGTGACTACTCGGTGATCCAGGGCTTCACGCTGGTCATCGCCATGGGCTTCGTCCTGGTGAACCTGCTCGTCGACGTGTCCTATGCGTATCTCGACCCGCGGATCCGGTTGAGCTGACGATGGCCGTCACGACGCCTCCCGCCATGGAGCTCCTCGACGAGCGTGAGCGACGCTCGGGAAGCTCGTCCATCTGGCGAGACACGCTCGGCAACCTGGTGCGCCAGCGGAACGCCATCGTCGGTGGCGTGGTCCTGCTCTTCTTCATCTTCACGGCGGTCTTCGCGGATGTGATCGCCACGCACCCGCCGAACCAGGTCCTCATCGGGGTCGAAGGCGCCAAGAAGCTCGCGCCTCCGTGTATCCACGCCTTCGGTTGCCCCGAGACCCAGCCGGAGTACTACTTCGGCATCGATGGCAACGTCCGGGATGTGTTCAGCCGGGTCGTGCACGGCACGCGCATCTCGCTCCGGATCGGCTTCGTGACGGTCGGGTTCGCCATCCTCATCGGCGGCTTCATCGGCGCGCTGGCGGGGTACGCCGGCGGCAAGATCGACAACTTCCTGATGCGGATCATGGACGTGCTGCTCGCCTTTCCGTCCCTGCTCCTCGCGATCGCCATCGTGACCGTGCTCGGCAGCGGGCTCGTCAACGCCCAGCTGGCGATCGGCGTCGTCGCGATCCCGATCTACGCGCGGATCATGCGTGGCACGGTGATCTCGATCCGCGAGCGTGACTTCGTGACCGCGTCGCGGGCGCTCGGCGAGTCGTCCTTCGGACTCCTCGTCCGCCGGATCATCCCGAATGCCCTCACGCCGATGATCGTCCAGGGCACGCTCGGCATCGCGGCTGCGGTCCTCGAGGTCGCCGCCCTGTCGTTCCTGGGCCTCGGCACGCAGCCGCCAGACGCCGAATGGGGATCCATGATCGGCATCGCCCGCAACACGATGTTCGCCGCGCCGCATCTCGTGCTGTTCCCGGGACTCGCGCTGGCCCTGACCGTCCTGGCGTTCAACCTGCTCGGTGACGGCCTGCGCGACGCACTCGATCCAAGGCTCAACCGATGACGGACGAAACCACGACCACCCTGCCCGAGAGCCTCGGCGTCTCCCTGGACGAGACCATCATCGAGGAGATCCGGCCGGCGTCGGAACGCAAGCGGCGGCGCGAGCGAGGCGAGAAGCCGCTGCTCGAGGTGAAGGGCCTGCGGACGTCCTTCTTCACCCGCGACGGGATCGTGCGGGCGGTCGACGGCATCGACTTCCACGTCGACCGCGGCGAGATCATGGGCCTCGTCGGAGAGTCCGGCTGCGGCAAGAGCGTGACGAGCCTGTCGATCATGCGGCTGATCGCCAAGCCCGGCCGGATCGAGGGCGGCGAGATCCTGTTCGACGGCCAGGACCTGCTCAAGCTCTCGAACGACGACATGCGGAAGATCCGCGGTGACCGCATCAGCATGATCTTCCAGCAGCCGACCTCATCGTTGAATCCGGTGTGGGACGTGGGTCGCCAGATCGAAGAGGTGCTGCGCATCCATCGCGGGATGAAGGGAAAGCTGGCGCATTCGCGCGCCGAAGAGCTCCTCAAGATGGTCGGCATCCCCGACCCCGCCCGCCGGCTCAAGAACTTCCCGCACGAGATGTCCGGGGGTATGGCCCAGCGCGTGATGATCGCGATGGCCCTCGCCTGCGAACCGGAGCTGCTCATCGCGGACGAGCCGACGACGGCGCTCGATGTCACGATCCAGGCCCAGATCCTCGACCTGATGCGGAACCTGCGGGACGAGACGGGGACGGCGATCGTGCTCATCACGCACGATCTCGGGGTCGTGGCCGAGATGTGCGACCGGGTGGCGGTGATGTACGCCGGCGAGATCGTCGAGCACACCGACGTGACGTCGCTGTACCGCCGGCCGCTCCACCCCTACACCCAGGGCCTCATCGGCTCCATCCCGGTCGTCGGGGCCGTGAAGGATGAGCTCGCGGTCATCCCGGGCAATGTCCCCAACCTCATCGACCTCCCCAAGGGCTGCCGTTTCGCGCCGCGCTGCGCGACCAAGATCGAGGAGGACGTCGCGATCGCGAACGAGGTCCACCCCTTGCTCCGGCCGGTCGATCCGGGCCACCACGTTCGGTGCTGGCTCTATCACGATGCCGCGGGCGGCCTGATGCCCCGTGGCGAGCACGGCGAGCGGATCGGGCCGCTGCCCGCACGCGGCGAGAGCGGGTTCGGCGCATGACGGCCACCCAGACCGCGGTGCCATCCGACGGCGGCGCCTCCCCGACGGCCACCACGGCGCCACTGGTCCAGGTCAAGGACCTCGTGAAGCACTTCCCGGTCCACGGCGGGATCCTCCAACGGCAGGTCGGCCTCGTCCAGGCCGTGGACGGCGTCAGCTTCGAGATCCGGCGCGGCGAAACGCTCGGCCTCGTCGGCGAGTCGGGCTGCGGCAAGACCACGGTCGGTCGGTTGCTCCTGCGCCTCATCGACCCGACGTCGGGCACCATCCTGTTCGATGGCAAGGACATCACCAAGGTCAAGGGCGCCGCGCTGAAGCCGTACCGGCGGCGGATGCAGATCATCTTCCAGGACCCGTACGCCAGCCTCGACCCTCGCACGCCGATCAGCGACAGCATCGGCGAGGGCCTCAGGATCCATGGGATCGGGACTTCGGCGGAGCGCCGCAAGAAGGTCAGCCGGATCATGGACATGGTCGGCCTGCAGCCGTATCACGCACGGCGCTACCCGCACGAGTTCAGTGGCGGCCAGCGTCAGCGCATCGGCATCGCCCGGGCGCTCGTGCTCGAGCCCGACCTCGTCGTCTGCGACGAGCCCGTGTCGGCCCTCGACGTGTCCATCCAGGCCCAGGTCCTCAACCTGCTCAACTCGCTCCAGCGCGAGCTCGGGCTGACCTACGTGTTCGTCGCCCACAACATGGGCGTGGTCGAGCACATCAGCGACCGGGTCGCGGTGATGTACCTGGGCCGGATCGCTGAGCTCGCCGACCGGCGCGAGCTGTTCCGCCACCAGGAGCACCCGTACACCGCGGCCCTCATGTCCTCCATCCCGGTCCCCGACCCGGAGATCCGCCGCCAGCGGGTGATCCTGACCGGCGACGTGCCGAGCCCGGTCAACCCGCCGTCCGGCTGCCGCTTCCACCCGCGCTGCCCCCTTCGCGCGGAGCTGGGCGACCCCGAGATCTGCGCGGCGGAGGTCCCGCCCCTGATCGACCTCGGCACCGAGCACCTGTGCGCCTGCCACTTCCGCCAGCCGGGCGAAACGGCGCACGCGAGTCCCGGGGCCGCGACGATCGGCACCGATGGGCCAGCCACGACCCAGGCAGGCGCTGCCGCGCCGTCCGCCGAGGCCGGCTGACCCGCTACTCGGCGACGTTCGTCAGCGTCTCGATCTCGTGGAACCAGGTGGGCGTGTCCAGGCTGAGTCCCTCCGCGGCCGTCGTCCCGACACTCGCCCGCAGGCCCTCGCGCGCGATGTCGGACCAGGCGTAGATCACGGGCAGGTCCTGCGAGAGGGCGACGGCGTACTGCTGGTAGGTCTCCGCCCGGAGGGTGACGTCCGTCTGGAGACGCCCGGCATCGATCAGCCCATCGACGACAGGATTCTGGTAGCAGATGAAGTTGAACGTGGACGACCGCTCCGCCGACGAGCACTCGGTGGAGTGGTACAGCCGGAATGGATCGGGCTCCACGGTCGTGTCGAACCCGCCGAAGTACGCGTCGAACGGCCGCCGCGTCTGCGGTGCCGCCGCGTTGACATGCGGGTAGACGTCGAGCATCCGCACGATCGACGTGAAGGGGACCTCCTTGAACCCGAGCTCGATACCGCACGCGCGGACCTGCTCGGCCACGAGCTCGAGCCAGCGGGTACGTTCGGGGAACCCTTCGCGGACGGCGACGACGGTCGCGAGGCGGCGGCCGGCCTTCGCGTAGATGCCGTCATCCCCGAGCGTCCAGCCTGATGCCTCGATGAGCTCCTTGGCGTGTGCGGGATCGGCCGGATACTCGTTGAGGCCCTCGGTCGGGTAGGCCCACGACATCGGCGGGATCTCGCTGAAGATCGCCATACCGCCCCCATCGGTCGCCGTGGTCGCCGTCGCTCGCTTGTCGAAGCAGTAGGACAACGCCTGGCGAAGATTCCGCTCCAGGAAGAGCCCGCCGGATTCGGGGTGAAGATTGAAGTAGAGACCCAGGAAGCTCAGCTCCGGGTACTCGGCGACCTGGTAGTCCGGATCGCCACCGATGGCGTCGTCCGTGGCGTCGTCGAGCGGGAACTGCCAGTCGACGTCACCGCTCGTGAGAGCACCTCCGGCCTCGCTGGCGGTCGCGAACGTCCGGAACGTCACGCGTTTGATGGAGGGTGCGCCCAGGAAGTAGTCCTCGTTGGCGACGAGCTCGAGACCAAGCCCGGGATCGTACGAGGCGAACGTGAACGGCCCTGTCCCGATCGGCGCTTCCTGGAAGTCGAGGTACGGGTACGCCGCTGCCAGCGCATCGATCGGCCGGCTCGTGAACGACGCGTCGATGGCTCGGATGCGAGCCCGGAGGTCGGCGACATAGCGATCGACGTTCAGCTCGCCGTCGGTCGTATGGAAGGACTCGCTGGGAAGCTGCATGCCCGCCCGGCGTAGCAACGCCTCGCCATCGGTCCGGAACTGCACGTAGTCCACGGCGCCGTCTGGACCGGTCGGGCTCGCCTCCTCGGCCGAGATGCGCTCGAGGTAGCCCGTCACCTCCCGGACCGTGACCGCCTCGACACCCCGCTCGAAACGGGTGAACGACGCATCGACCGCATCCTTGCTCTCGATCCACAACCCGAGTTGCGTCGTGGCGAAGCTCGCGGACGGGGAGCGGAGCGTGAAGACGACGGTGTGGTCGTCGAGCTTGGCGACCTTCTCGAGGACCGTGGTCAGACAGAGCCGCCGCGTGAACCGGCAATTGGCGCTTCTGGCCAGCTCGTACGTCTGGACGACGTCATCGGCCGTGAGCGGGGTCCCGTCATGGAACGCGACATCGTCCCGGAGCGCGACGGTCCAGGTCAGGCCGTCGGGTGAGACCGTCGCGACGTCACGCGCGAGGACCGGGATGGGCCTCAGGCGTTCGTCATACCCGTACAGGCCGTTGTAGAGGAACGCCGCGGCCCGGGCCGTCGGGACGCCGTCGGCGGTGTTCGACAGCCCTCCGACGAGTTCGCCGGGAATCCCCACGGTCAGGGTCTGCTCGGGGGGCGCGGTCGGTGACGGCGAGGGAGCCGGCGTGGGAGCCACCGAGGACCTCGGTGACGGCGCTGGCGCGCTCCCGCACGCGGCGACCAGGATGGCCAGGATCGCGGCCAGGAGCGGTCGGGGACGAGTCCGATCCATCCGAGGTCACTCCCGTTGGCCGACCGGTGTCCGCGGCGAAGCCCATCGCCGCCGTTGCCGTCCCGCGTAGGGTGCCCGAGACGAGCGAGATCCGCTTACGCGGTGGGGGACTGCGTGTCGGAACCTTCGGTCGCTTCGGCTTCCTCGACCTCGATCCCTGCCTCGACCACGATCGGGGCCTCGAGGTGCGTGGCGTCGGTCGCGTCCGCGGCGGCGGGGTCCGCGACCTTCTCGGCCGCCAGGTAGGCCAGCGCGGCGTCCGGCGTCCCGTGCCGGACCGGACGGTCGTCGATGTGGGCCACGCCGACGTCGGTCTTCTGGGCCTCCGCGGAGTAGTGGCAGGCCGCGCGGTGCTCGCCTTCGAGAACCATCAGCTCCGGATCGTCGGTCCGACAGTTCTCGGGCTGCCCGAGGCGCTCGTACAGCCAGCAGCGCGTGTGGAACCGGCAGCCCGACGGCGGGTTGACCGGACTCGGGACGTCGCCCTTGAGGATCACGCGCTTGCGCTTGCGCTCGGCGGTCGGATCCGGCACCGGCACGGCGGACAGCAATGCCCGTGTGTACGGGTGACCCGGTACCGAGTAAAGCTGATCCGGTGGCCCGATCTCGACGATCTTGCCCAGATACATCACGGCGACGCGATCGCTGATGTGCTTCACGACCGACAGGTCGTGCGCGACGAACAGGTAGGTCAGGCCCAGCCGCTTGCGCAGGTCGCCGAGCAGGTTCAGCACCTGCGCCTGGATCGAGACGTCGAGGGCCGAGATGGGCTCGTCGCAGACGATGAACTCGGGCTCCACGGCGAGCGCGCGAGCGACACCGATGCGCTGTCGCTGGCCACCACTGAACTCGTGCGGGTAGCGCTGGACGTAGTTGGGGTCCAGCCCGACCAGGGCCAGGAGCTCGGCCACGCGGTCGCGCTTCGCCTGGCCCTTCGCCAGCCCGTGGGTCTCGAGCGGCTCGCTCACGATCGATCCGACGGTCATGCGCGGATCCAGCGAGCCATACGGGTCCTGGAAGATGATCTGCATCTTGCGGCGCATCTTGCGCAGCTTCTCGGCGTCGAGGTTGCCGAGGTCCGTGCCATCGAAATAGACGTGTCCGCTCGTCGGCTCGCGAAGCCGGATCATGGCGCGGCCGATGGTGCTCTTGCCGCAGCCGGACTCGCCGACGAGACCCAGGATCTCGCCGCGCCGGACGTCGAAGGTCACCCCGTCAACGGCCTTGACCGACCCCTGGACGGACTTGAAGATGCCCGATCGGATCGGGAAATGGACCTTGAGGTCGTCGACCTCGACGATATTCCTGGTATCGGTGACGTGCGCTGCGGATGCTGGCTCGGCCGTGGCCGTCACGGGATCCAACCATCCGGTTCGGTCGCCCAGCAACGCGCGTAATGGCTCTCCGAACCGCGTTGCGTCAACTCAGGCTCGTCCTCACGGCAGATCTCGCGTTCGTAGATGCAGCGCGGATGGAAGCGGCACGCATCGGGTGGCTTGATGAGCAGCGGCGGCAGCCCCTCGATCGTGCGCAGGCGCTCGCCCTTCACGTCGTCGATGCGCGGGAGCGAGTCGAGAAGGCCCCAGGCGTAGGGCATCCGGGGATTGTCGAACAGCTCATCGATCGTGGCGGTCTCCACGATGCGGCCCGCGTACATGACGTTGACCCGGTCGCACATCCCGGCGGCGATGCCGAGGTCGTGGGTGATCATCAGGACAGCCGTGTGGAACTCGTCGGCGAGCTTGGCGATGAGCTCCAGGATCTGGGCCTGGATGGTCACGTCGAGCGCGGTCGTCGGTTCGTCGGCGAGGATGAGCTTCGGGTCGCACGAGAGCGCGATCGCGATCATGACGCGCTGGCGCATGCCGCCCGAGAACTGGAACGGGTAGTCGTTCAGGCGATCCGCCGCCCGCGGGATGCCGACCTTGCTCAGGAGGTCCACGACGCGGTCGCGAGCGGCCTTCTGGGACAGGCCCATGTGCTCGCGGATGGCCTCCGCGATCTGGTAGCCGATGGTCAACGTGGGATTGAGGCTGGTGAGCGGATCCTGGAAGATGAAGCCGATCTCACTCCCGCGCAGCTTGCGCACATCGTCCTGGCTGAGCTTGAGGACGTCGATCCCGTCGAAGATGATCTCGCCGGCCACGATCTGGCCGGGAGGATCGGGCACCAGCCGGGCGATCGAGAGCGCCGTGACGCTCTTGCCGCACCCGGATTCGCCGACGAGACCGAGCGTCTCGCCGTAGCCAAGCTCGAAGCTCACGTCGTCGACCGCCTGGATGACTCCATCGGGCGTGAAGAAGTGGGTCGACAGGCCGGTCACCTTGAGGAGGACGTCCGCCTTCTGGCCGGCGGGCCGGGCGTCCTTGCGCTCGAGCTGTTCGCGCCGCACGTCTTCGGGGGACAGCTCGATCACGGTCGGCGCCTCGGCGGCCGACACGGATCGTTCGGGTGTCGTCACCCTACTGCTTTCCCTTCAGCTTCGGATCGAGCGCGTCACGCAGGCCGTCGCCCAGGAACGTGAAGCCGATGAGCGCCAACGCGATGGCGATGGCCGGGAACGTGACGAGGTGGGGCTCCGAGCGGATCCACTTCTGGCCCTCCGCGATCAGGCTGCCCCACGAGGCCCGCGGCGGCTGGACGCCGATGCCGATGTAGGCCAGCGTCGCCTCGGCCAGGATCGCGCCGGGGATGCCCAGGGTGATGGCCACGATGATCGGCCCCATGCCGTTGGGCAGCAGGTGTCGGGTCACGATGCGACGGTCCTTGACGCCGATCGCCCGGGCGGCCTCGACGAACTCCGTCTCCTTGAGCGCCAGCATCTGCCCGCGCACGAGACGGGCGACGGTCACCCACGACGTGATGCCGATGGCGACGAAGACCATCAACAAGCCATCGATGGCCTGGCCGAACGCGGTGTCACGGAAGGCCACCGACAACAGGATGATGAACAGCAGGTCGGGGAAGGCGTAGATGATGTCGGTGAAGCGCATCAGCAGGTTGTCGACGCGGCCACCGAACCAGCCGGCCAGGGCCCCGATCGGGACGCCGAGCGTCAAGATGACGATCTGGACCACGAAGGCCACGCTCACGCTGATCCGCGCGCCATCCAGCAGGCGACTCAACAGGTCGCGCCCGAGCTGGTCCGTGCCCAGGATGTGATTTGGCGAACCCGGCGGCAGTGGCCCGCCACCGGCGGCAGCCACGGCCTTGAGGTCCTGCGCCTGGTACGGCCACGGGGCCAGGAGCGGGCCGAAGATGCCGAAGAACAGGAGCAGGCTGACGAGCACGAGGCCGAAGAGGGCGAGCCGGTTCTTCCGCAGCCGGCTCCAGGCATCGGCCCACAGACCCGCGGAACGCCGCGGACGGACGAGCGTGCCGGGTACGGGTCGGCTGATGGTCGCCATCGCTGTCAGGGCCTCCTAGCTATAGCGGATGCGCGGGTCGATGTAGGCGTACAGCACATCCACCACGACGTTGAGGAAGGCCACGGCAAAGGCGTACATCATGGTCATCGCCATCAGCAGGCTGTAGTCGCGGGTCGTGATCGAGTTGAGGTAGAACTGACCGACGCCCGGGATGTTGAAGATGCGCTCGATGATGAAGGAGCCCGTGACCAGGAAGGCAAGGGTCGGCCCGAGGATCGTCACGACGGGGATCAGCGCATTGCGGATCATGTGCCGGTTGACGACCGCACTCCGCTGCAGGCCCTTGCTCTGGGCGGTCCGGATGTAGTCCTTCCGCGTCACCTCCAGCATGGAGGCTCGCGTGTAGCGAGCGATCACGGCGATCGGGAAGCCCGCGAGCGCGATCGGTCGGGAGGACCCACGTCTCGGGTCCCTTCCAGCCTCCGGTCGGGAACCATCCCAGGTTCACGGCGAAGACGATGATGAGCAGGATCCCCAGCACGAAACTGGGCGTGGCGATGCCCACGATGGATAAGCTCGTGGAGAGGTAGTCGGGCCAGCGGTTGTGGCCGAGGGCGGCAAAGATGCCGAGCGGGATGCCGACGATCACCGACAGGATGAACGCCATGACACCGAGCTGGACCGTCGTCATCAGTCCGTCCGCCACGATGTCATTCACGCGCCGGTCCTGGAACCGATAGGACGGCCCGAGGTCACCGGTGACGAAGTCCGCAGCCCAATTGATGTACTGGGCGTAGAGCGGCTGGTCCAGGCCGTATTCCTGGTTGAGCCGGGCGACGACCGACGCCGGCAGCCGCTTCTCCTGGTCCCACGGCCCACCCGGGACCGCATGCATGAGGGTGAATGTGATGACCGAGACGACGAACAGGACCGGGATGATCCACAGGATCCGCCGCGCGATATAGGTGATCACGGCCTCGCGCCTTTCGATCGTGCCGGGCGACTATTCAGGACCTGATCGATCGTGGGGCCGGCCGAGGCCGGCCCCACAGGGAGATCGTCCGGGGGACGATCAGTGCTCGAGGATCTGGATGGTCTCGTAGAAGTGCTCGCCCGGGGACGTGGAGTCCATCGGGGTCTTGGTGAGACCGGTCACGTACGGCTTCACGAGGGCCGGCCGTGCCGGGAACAGCAGGAAGAGCGACGCGGCCTCGTCGGCCATGATCGTCTGGGCCTGCACGTACAGCTCGGCCTGCTTCGCCTGGTCGGGCTCCGCAGCCGCCTGCAGGAGCAGGGCGTCGAACTCGTCGTTGCACCACTGCTGGTCGTTGTTGCCGCCACCGCAGGTGAACAGGCCATTGAGCTGGTTGTTCGCGTGCGGGTAGTCGGCTCCCCAGCCGTTGCGGGCGATGTCGTACTCACCAGCGGTGCGCTGGGTGAGGAAGACGCCGAACTCGCTGCCGATCTGCTCGGTCTCCAGGCCGAACGCCGTTCGCCAGGCCTCGGCGAGGAAGGCGACTCGCGGCTCGTGGCCGCCGCCCGTGTTGAAGCCGAACTTGAGCGGCGGGATCTCGGCGGCACTCGCGAAGCCGAGCTCGGCCAGCGCCTTGTCCATGCTGGCCTGGGCTGCCGTCAGGTCGAACGGATACGGATTGATGGCCTCGGAATACCCGGGGATGCCCGGCATCACGAAGCTGTTGGCGACCTGGCCGAGGCCGGCGAAGGTCGTGTCGAGGAAGGACTGCTTGTCGATCGCCTGGGTGAGGGCGATCCGGAAGTTCTTGTTGGCCGTCGGGCAGGCCTTGGGATCCTCGCAGCGAGCGAGCTTCTTCTTGCCCGTCGGATCGTTGCCGTTGTTGAAGTTGTAGTAGGTGATCCCGAGCTGCGGATCCGACAGGAACTCCGCGCCCATGACCGGGTCTTCCTGGACCCGCGGAACATCCTCGCTCGCGACCGGCATGATGATGTCGACTTCGTTCGTCTCGTACGCCGCCTGGGCCGCTGCCGGCTCCGCGTACATCGGCATCTGGATCTCAGTCAGCGTCGGCTTGACGTCGCCGTACCAGTTCGGGTTCGGCTTCAGGATGATCTGGCTGTTGTGGTCCCACGTGTCGAGCATGAACGGTCCCGAGCTGACGTAGTTCGCCGCCTCGGTCGCGCCCTCGGACGTGATCCACTTCTCCTGGATCGGCACGCCGACCCACAGGGTCATCGCCGACAGGAAGTACGTGGCCGGGGTGTCGAGCGTGACGACAAAGGTCTTGTCGTCCGGCGCCGCGACGCCCAGCTTCTCGAGGGCCGCGTCGACCTCGGCGTCCGGGGTGGCCGGGTCAGCGCCCGCCATGGCGAGCAGGTCCCCGGCTCCGGCGACCTCGGCCATCACGTAGCTGTACGGGGCCGCGGTGCGCGGGTCGACGAGTCGCTTCCAGCTGTAGACGAGGTCAGCGGCGACGATCGGGTCGCCATTGCTGTACTTCGCATCGCGCAGATGGAAGGTCAGGGTCTTGGCATCAGCCGAGATCTCGTGCGATTCGGCGAGGGCATCGACGACATTGAGGTCCTTGTCGATGTACACGAGCGGGCGATGCAGCGCGCGAAGGACCGCCAACGAGTTCGCGTCCTGCGCGGTGTTGGGATCGAGTGTCGGGGGTTCGCCGGGAAGGGCGATCCGAACGACCTGCTCGGCGGCCAGGCCACCAGAAGCGGGCGGCGCGGACGCGTCACCGGACGCGACGGGGCCCGAGGCGGCCGGCGGGGCCGTAGTGGTGGTTGCTCCGCCGCACGCGGCCATCACGATGGCAGCGGTGGCTAGCAAACCCAAGAGACGCTTATGCATCTATGTTCTCCTCCGAACGGGTGGATACCCGATTTCTTCGCATGTGGTCCGAGTGCCGTGCTTGCGAGTGCCGTGGCTCATCGCGGTGGTCTCTCGCTGAGCCTCCCAACTCGACAAGGGTTCCGGACGAGCGGCAGCACGGTTCGGGTCCGATGCGCTGCGGGTACTATCCACAGCCCTCTCTAGGCTGTCAAACCTCGAACCTAACGAGCGTTCGGTTGGCTCGCGGTTTGTTCGCCAGTTCAGTCCGGGCACGGGGTCTCGGCACCGGCCATCGGGCGCCAGCGCAGGTTCGGCTGACGCGCGGCCGTGGCCTCATCGAGCCGCTTGACCGGGGCCGTGTGGGGTGCCGATCTTGACCAGTTCGGGCGTCGATTCGGCCTCCGCGGCGATCGCGATGAGGGCGTCGGCGAACGCGTCGAGGGTCTCGACCGATTCGGTCTCGGTCGGCTCGATCAGCATCCCTTCGTCGACGATCAGCGGGAAGTAGATGGTCGGCGGATGGAAGCCGAAATCGATGAGTCGCTTGGCGAGGTCCAGCGTCCGGACCCCGGTGCGCGCCTTCAGGCTCGCGGCCGAGGCCACGAACTCGTGCTTGCAGGGTCGGTCGTACGGCAGGTCGAACGTGTCCGCCAGGCGTGACTTGAGATAGTTCGCGGCGAGGACCGCATCGTCGCTCACCTCGCGCAGGCCGCTGCCGCCGTGGGCACGGATATAGGCATACGCGCGCACGAGGACGCCGGTGTTGCCCACGAAGCTGCGCATCCGGCCGATCGAGGTCGGCCGCTCGTCGGGTCGCTCCAACCGGAACGTGCCGTCGTCCTGCGGGAGCACGCGCGGGGTGGGCAGATACGGCAGCAGCCGCTCCCCTACTCCGACGGGTCCCGCGCCCGGCCCGCCACCGCCGTGGGGCGTGCTGAACGTCTTGTGGACGTTGAAGTGCATCACGTCGAAACCGGCCTCGCCAGGCTTGAACCGACCAAGGATGGCGTTGAGATTGGCGCCGTCCATGTAGGCCAGCGCGCCCGCCTCGTGGACGGCGGCAAGGAGCTCCCCGATGCGGCTCTCGAACAGGCCGAGCGTGGATGGGTTGGTGATCATGACCGCGGCGGTCCGCGGCCCGAGGGCCGCCCGGAACTTGTCGAGGTCGACGCCGCCGTCCGGTGCCGACGGGATCGTGATCGTCCGGTAGCCGGCCATGGACGCCGTGGCGGGATTGGTCCCGTGCGAGCTGTCCGGCACGAGCACCTCGTCCCGCCCGAGATCGCCGCGCTCGCGGTGATAGGCCCGGATCATCAGGATGCCGGTGAGCTCTCCCTGGGCACCTGCCGCCGGCTGGAGCGTGACCGCGCGCATGCCGGAGATCTCGGCCAGCGCCGCCTCGAGCTCCCACAGGAGCTGGAGCGTGCCCTGGGCGATCTCGTCGGGCGCCATCGGGTGCAGCTCGGCGAAGCCCGGCAGGCGGGCCGCCCATTCGTTGAGCTTCGGGTTGAACTTCATCGTGCACGACCCGAGCGGGTAGAACCCGGTGTCGACCGCGAAATTGAGCTGGGACAGGTTCACGTAGTGGCGAACGACGTCCGGCTCGTTCATCTCCGGCAGCGCCGGGGGCGTGGCGCGGCGGGCCTCGGCCGGCAGCCGATCGAGGGCGTCCTTGGGTGGGTGGGGGATCTTGCCGCCACCGCGTCCCGGGCGGCTGCGCTCGAAGAGCGTGGGCTGGAGCCTCGGGCCCGTGACGCTCATCGCGTCCCTCCGGCAGCCGGCATCCTTGCGCCATCCGCTTCGGCCGCGGCACCCGCGCCGACCGGCTGACCGCCGCCCGCGCCGCCCTCGACCCCGACCGGGGGCCGGCCGGCGACGACCTCGCCGAACGCGGCCACGAACCGCGCGATGTCGCCGGAGGTGGTGAGCTCGGTGGCGCACAGGAGCAGGCCGTCGGCCAGGCTCGGATCGTCGGGCTCGACGTCGGCGAGGACCAGACCGGCAAGGAAGCCGCGCTCGATCAGCCGGCGGTGGACGACTCGCGCGTCGGCGACGCGGACCGCGAACTCGTTCAGGTACGGGCCCCCGTGGAGCCGCTCGATCCCGATGGCCGCCAGCCCGGCCTCGAGCTCCGCCGCCCTGGCGGCACCGGCCGCGGCGACGTCGCGCAGGCCATGCGGGCCGATCGTCGCGAGGTAGATCGAGGCGGCCAGGGCCAGCAGGGCCTGGTTCGTGCAGATGTTGCTCGCCGCCTTGTCGCGGCGGATGTCCTGCTCGCGCGCGCGAAGCGTCATCACGAAGGCCCGCTGGCCATCGAGGTCCGTGGTCATGCCGACGAGCCGACCGGGGATCTGACGGACGAGCGCATCCGTGGATGCGAGGATGCCCAGGTACGGACCGCCGTACTGCGGCGCGATGCCGAGCGGCTGGCCCTCGCCGGCCGCGATATCCGCGCCGTACGCCCCGGGTGGCGCGAGGACCGCCAGCGAGACCGGCTCGATGACCGCCACGAACAGGGCCCCGGCGGCATGAGCGAGCTCCCCGATCCGCGGCATCGGCTCCAGGAGCCCGAGGAAATCCGGGTTCGCGGCGATCACCCCGGCCACGGGCCGGTCCGCCTCGGCGAGCATCGCCTCCAGCGCGGCCAGGTCGGTGGTCCCGGCCGCCTCGCCCTCGGCGACAACGGGGATCTCGTCGAGCTCGAGCCCGCCCCCGAAGTACGTCCGGAGCGTGGCCCGGTAGTGGGGATGGACGCCTCGGCTGACGAGCACGCGTTCGCGCCGGGTCGCCCGGCACGTCATGAGCGCAGCCTCGGCCGTGGCCGCGGCACCGTCGTAGTGCGAGGCAGAGACCACGTCGAGATCGACGAGCTCGGCCAGCAAGGACTCGTACTCGTAGATCGACTGCAGCGTCCCCTGCGAGACCTCGGGCTGGTACGGGGTGTAGGCCGTGTACCACTCGCCGCGGAGCAACAGCTGGTCGACGGCCGGCGGGCTCCAGTGGCGGTAGACGCCGGCGCCCAGGAAGGACACGAGGTCCGTCCGGTTGCGGCCGGCGAGGTCCCGCAGGCGGGCTGCCAGCTCCAGTTCGGGCTCAGGCTCCGGCAGGTCCAGGGGCGACGCCCGCAGCTCCTTCGGGATGTCGGCGAACAGCTGGTCGACGCTCTCGAGGCCGAGCGCCGTCAGCATCCGCTGGCGGTCGGCGCTCGTGTGAGGTCCGTACGGCATCGACTCGATCAGCCAGCCGCGACGAGCTCGTCGTAGGCCTCGCCATCGAGCAGGTCATCGAGCTGGTCCGGGCTCGCGATCCGCAGTTTGAGCATCCAGCCCTCGCCGTAGGGATCGCTGTTCACGAGCTCCGGATCGGACGCGAGCGCGCCGTTGATCGCGGTGACCTCGCCGGACACGGGCGCGAAGAGGTCGCTCACCGCCTTGACCGATTCGACGACGCCGAACGGCTTGGCCTCCTCGAGGTCGCGGCCGGCGTCGGGCAGCTCGACGAACACGATGTCCCCGAGCTGGTCGGCCGCGTACTGCGTGATCCCGACGGTCGCCTCGTCGCCGTCGACCCGGACCCACTCGTGGTCACGGGTATAGCGGAGATCGTTTGGTGCGGTCACGTCAGGTGGTCCTCCGATAGAACGGCAATGGCACGACCCGCGCGGCGACGCGCGCGTCACGGATCTCGACATCGAGGGCGGTCCCGGCTTCGGTGTCCGTCGGGGCGACGTAGGCCATCGCGATCGGTACGCCGAGCGTGGGTGACTGCGTCCCGCTGGTGATGACCCCGGTCCGTCGTTCGCCGGCATGGACCGGATAGCCATGACGGGCGATGCCGCGGCCTTCCATGGTCAGGCCGACGAGGCGCTTCTTCGGACCTTCGGCCGCGACGCGCTCCAGGGCGGCACGTCCGACGAAATCGCCCGGCTTGTCGAGCTTCACGACGCGACCCAGCCCGGCCTCGAACGGGTTCGTCGCGGCATCGAGCTCGTTGCCATACAGGGGCATGCCGGCCTCCAGCCGCAGGGTATCGCGCGCACCCAGGCCGACTGGCAGCCCGTCGGCGCCTCGCACAGCGTCCAGCAGCGCGTCCCACAGCTCCCCGACCCGGCTCGTCTCGACGAACACCTCGAAGCCGTCCTCGCCGGTGTAGCCGGTCCGGCCGACCTGCGCGGGGATCCCCGCGACGGTGCCCTCGGCCATGGCGTAGTAGCGCAGGCCCGCGAGGTCCACATCGGTGTGCGGGCTCAGGACATCCACGGAGCGCGGTCCCTGCACCGCGACGAGGCCCGTCGCGAGGGACTGGTCGTCGAGCACGGCCCGAGCGCCTCCGAGGCGTTCCGCGAGCGCGTCCGACACGACCTGGGCATTGCCGGCGTTGGCGACGACCATGAACCGGTCCTCGGCGAGGCGATAGATGATCAGGTCGTCGATGATGCCGCCGTCGGCGGCGCAGATCATCGAGTAATGCGCGCGCCCGATCGCGAGAGCCGGCGGGTTCGTGACGACGGCGCCGGCCAGCGCCAAGCCGGCATCGGGTCCCTCGACGAGGAGCTCGCCCATGTGCGAGAGGTCGAACAGGCCGACGCGCTCGCGGACCGCGCGATGCTCCTCGATGATCGAGGTGTACTGGACCGGCATCCGCCAGCCCGAGAATTCGATCATCCGAGCGTGCAGCGCGGTATGGCGGTTCGCGAGCGGCGTCTCGAGAACGGCGTGGCCCTTGACCGCGGCGTCGGTCACGAGGCGGCTTCCGCCGCGCTGGCGCTGGCGGTGGTATCCCCACGATCGGTCGGTCCGACGCCGAGCAGGTCCGCCGCACGGGCGACGAGCGCGCGCTCGGTCTCGAAGGTCAGGATCGCAGCGGCCTCCCCGAAATCGATCCAGCGCACCTGGTCGAACTCGTGGTCATGCCGGTCGAGGTTGCCGCCCACGGGTTCCATCATGAAGTAGTGGACCGTCTTGTGGATCCGCGCACCGGACTGGACGAACCAGTATTCGATGTCCTGGAGCGGCCCGGTGATCCGGACGTCCAGGCCGGTCTCCTCGCCGACCTCGCGCAGGGCAGTCTCCTCGGTGGTCTCGCCGCGCTTGGGCGTGCCCTTGGGAAGGGTCCAGGTCCGACCGTCGCGTTCGCGGCGGCGACTGCCGATCACGAGTTGGGGTCGCCCGGCCTGATACCTGACGACGATGCCGCCGGCCGACGTGGCGGTCGCGGTCCTCAGGCGTGCCACGGCGCCGTCGCGGCGCGGGGACGCCGACCCGGTCCGGATCGTGCAGCACGAGCCCAGTGCATCTCGACCTCGGGCCGAAGCCGGCCGTTCTGGATGCGCGGTCGGGCAGCGCGGGGTCCACGCCAGCCCGCCCGAAGGCGGGCGTAGGGTCCGGCCTCCGAGCCGCGCAGCTCCGTCTGGCGCGCGGCCACGGCGGAGAACGACGAGGTCGGGACGAGGCCCAGCCGCCGCTCGCGAGCCCGGCTCGACGGGTGTACGAATCGCGCCGCCGGCCGAGCCGCGTACTTCGCGGCGATGCTGTGTCCCATGGGCCGCAATGGTAGCGCCTCAGTCGGCCCTTGCAAGCGCCGCGACGACGGTCGCCGTCATGGCGGCCGCGGTGTCCGGTGCCAGTGCGCCCCGGGCCTCGGCCAGGGCGATCTCGCGACGGGCGGCGGCGGCGTATAGCTCCAGGGCCGCTGGGGCATGCGCGGCCAGCGCCGCGAGGTGCGCCTCGAGCGTGCCGACATCGCCGCGGGTCATCGGGCCGGTCAGGGCGGCGCGGATCCCGAGTGCCCGGGCATTCCCCAGCGTGCCCTCGATGAGCGGCCCGTAGATCTGCAGCGAGCCGGCCTCGTCGAGGCCGGCGACCGCGCCGAGCTCCGCGATCGCGTCCAGCAGGGCCACGAACCCGCCGGCGGCGAGCACGGCCGCGGCGTGGTAGGCGGCCTTCGAGCCAGGTGCCAGGCGGACGGCCGTGGCGCCGACCCGTTCGGCCATCTGCGAGAGCAACGCAGCCAGCTGGTCGTCGCCCTCGATGGCGACGGTCGCGCCATGGAGCGCGGCGATCGCCCGTTCCGTGTCGGCGAAGGCCACCAGCGGGTGGAACGAACCGATCTGCGTGCCGGCCGCCATCGCCGGTTGCAGGACCTCCGCCCCGAGCGCCCCGCTCGTGTGGATCATCGCCTGGCCCCCGTACATGCGGACGCCGGCCGCCAGCGGCGCGATCACGTCGTCGGGCACGGCCAGGATGATCAGCTCGACCTCTTCCACGAGCGCCTGCGGCTCGATGAACGCGCGCGCCCCCTCGACGAGGCTCGTGAATCGCTCCCGGCGCGAGGCGTCACGGCTGGCGACGGCGTGGATCGGCCAGCCGGCCCGGCTCAGGGCCGTCCCGAGAGCCGTCCCGACCGCTCCTGCCCCGACGATCCCGGTGTAGGGCGTCTCGCCGGCCGCCGACTGGTGATGCGGATGGGCGTGGTCGCTCGGCGTGCGTCTCGTCGCCGTGGCGGTGCTGACCGTATGGGACCGGGTCGAGATCGATGCCGGCCTCGTCGATCGCGGCCTCCAGCTCGGCGCGCTCGCGCGCGGCACGCTCGCCCGGGAGGTCTCCCCACGCCTTCATCGGTCGGTCTTCCGTCGGGCGCGGTACGCTTGCACGCATCGAGTGTAACGAGCCGACGGAGATGGACGCGTTGTCACGGATCGACCCATTCGGCGCGCGTGCGCCGCTCGGACCGGGCCTCCCGGACCTGTACCGCGTCTCGGCGGTCGACGACCTCACGGCGGGTTCCGGATTGCCGGTCACGGTCCGGATCCTGCTCGAGAATCTCCTCCGGCACGCGGGCGGCGGGATCGTCGCGACGGACGACGTGGAGACGCTCGCATCGTGGCGACCCGGTGTCGCCGCCGAGGCCGAGATCCCGTTCATGCCGTCGCGCGTGATCATGCAGGACCTGACGGGGGTGCCCGCGGTCGTGGACCTCGCGGTCATGCGCGACGCGATGGCGGACCTGGGCGGCGATCCCTCGCTGGTCAACCCGCTCGTGCCGGTGGACCTCGTGATCGACCACTCGGTCCACGTCGACCGCTTCGGGACGAGCGATTCCTTCGTCTTCAACGTCGAGCGCGAATACGACCGCAACGGGGAGCGCTACCAGCTGCTGCGCTGGGCGCAGACGGCCTTCCGGAACCTGCGGATCGTCCCGCCCGGCACCGGCATCGTCCATCAGGTCAACCTGGAGTTCCTGGCACCGGTGATCGACGATCGCGATGGGGTCGCCTTCCCGGACACGCTCGTCGGGACCGACTCGCACACCACGATGATCAACGCGCTCGGGGTGCTCGGGTACGGCGTCGGCGGCATCGAGGCCGAGGCGGCCCTGCTCGGGCAGCCCCTCTACCAGCCGATGCCCCACGTCGTCGGTGTCCGGCTCGCCGGGGAGCTGCCGAAGGGCTCCACCGCCACGGACCTCGTGCTCGTCGTGACCGAGATGCTCCGCCGCCACGGCGTCGTCGGGGCGTTCGTCGAGTTCACCGGCGACGGGCTCGCCGGCCTGTCCCTCGCCGACCGCGCGACGATCAGCAACATGAGCCCCGAGTTCGGGGCGACGGCCACGATGTTCCCGATCGACGACGAGACGATCTCCTACCTGCGCCTGACCGGCCGCTCGGCCGAGCGCGTCGCGCTCGTCGAGCGCTACGCCAAGGAGCAGGGCCTGTGGCGGGAACCCGGGGATGGCCCGACCTTCGATGAGCTCCTGACGCTGGACCTCGGGTCGGTGGAGCCCTCGCTGGCCGGTCCGCGCCGGCCGCAGGATCGGGTGCCGCTCGAGACCCTGCGCGAGAACTTCCGGACGAACTACCCGGACGGGCTGGAGGCGCCCGCATCGCCCGAGAAGCCGCTCAACGGCGATGCCGTCACGGCCGCGTCGGCCGAGTCCTTTCCGGCGTCCGATCCGACACCGTTCGCGGCCGTCGGCGCGGACGGGGCCGTCGACCGACCGGCCGCCCCGGTCGTCGCCGACGCGTCACCCGTCGATCAGCGACGCTACCCCTCGGTCGACATCTCGGTCGGCGGGGAAACCGTGTCGATCCAGACGGGCTCGGTGGCGATCGCAGCGATCACCTCCTGTACGAACACGTCCAATCCGACGGTCATGGTCGGCGCCGGCCTGTTGGCGCGCAACGCGATCGCCCGCGGCCTGAGCGTCGCGCCCACGGTCAAGACGTCGCTCGCGCCGGGATCGCGCGCGGTGACGGGCTACCTGGAGGCGGCCGGGCTCATGGCGCCGCTGGCGGAGCTCGGGTTCGCGCTGGCCGGCTACGGCTGCACGACGTGTATCGGCAACTCCGGGCCGCTCGACGCGCCCGTGGCCGAGGCCATCGAGCAGAACGACCTCGTGGTGGCGGCCGTGCTGTCGGGCAACCGCAACTTCGAGGGTCGGATCCACCCGCTCGCGCGCGCGAGCTATCTCGCGTCGCCGCCGCTGGTCGTGGCCTTCGCGCTCGCCGGCCGCGTCGACATCGACCTGACCACCGAGCCCCTCGGTGTGGGGAGCGATGGGTCGCCGGTCCACCTCGCCGACATCTGGCCGTCGCCCGATGAGATCCGCTCGGTCATCGCAGACTCGATCGACCCGGAGTTGTTCCGGAAGACCTACGCCGTGGTGTTCGAGGGCGATGATCGCTGGCGCGCGCTGCCGATCCCGGAAGGCGACCGGTACGCCTGGGATCCGGCCTCCACCTATGTCGCGAAGCCGCCCTTCTTCGAGGGGCTGTCGTTCTCCGCGGACGCGGTCGGCGACATCACCGGGGCGCGCGTGCTCGCCGTACTCGGCGACTCCGTCACGACGGACCACATCTCACCGGCGGGCTCGATCGCCCCTTGGTCGCCGGCCGGCCAGTGGCTCCAGGATCGCGGCGTCGGGCCGCTCGAGTTCAACTCCTACGGCGCGCGTCGCGGCCATCACGAGGTGATGATGCGCGGCACGTTCGGCAACATCCGGCTGCGCAACCGGCTGGCCGGAGAGAAGGAGGGCCCCTACACGGTCCACATGCCCTCGGGTCGAGGAGATGTTCATCTACGACGCCGCCATCCGATACGCCGCCGAGGGCGTGCCGCTGGTCGTGCTGGTCGGACGGGAGTACGGATCTGGATCGTCACGGGACTGGGCCGCCAAGGGCACCGCCCTCCTCGGCGTCAGGGCCGTGATCGCCGAGTCCTACGAACGGATCCACCGCTCCAACCTGGTCGGGATGGGGGTGCTGCCGCTCCAGTACAAGCCGGGCGACACCGCGTCGTCGCTCGGCCTCACCGGGCGCGAGACGTTCTCCGTGCTGGGGCTCGCGGCAGGGCTGTCGCCGCGCCAGTCCGTGACCGTCGTCGCCACCCGCGATCCGGCGGCAGGCGGTGATGGAAGCGAGACCCGGTTCGAGGCGATCGCCCGGCTGGACGGCCCCATCGAGGTCGACTACTACGAGGGCGGCGGCATCCTGCCCGCGGTCCTGCGGCGACTGGCCAGCGAGGTCTAGGCGCGCGAGGCGGCGCCGCCGGCAGCCCAGGCGTAGCGAGATGGGGCCTACAGCCCGAGACACGAAGAAGCCCTCGGGGGAGGACCGAGGGCTCCATCGCGGAGGAGGATGTCGTCGTTGTCGTCACCTATCGGACGCGGAACTCCGCCGCGGCGTGACGCGGGCTTCCGAGCGTAGATTCTCCGGCTCATGACCACTGACGCCCGGACCGTCCAGCGCACGTACCTCGTGCTCACCCTGCTGACGACGCTGGCTTCGTCGTTCATCTGGGGCATCAACACGCTCTTCCTGCTCGACGCGGGTCTGAGCAACACGGAGGCGTTCGCTGCGAACGCCTTCTTCGCCGTCGGCCAGGTCATCTTCGAAGTGCCGACGGGCGTCGTCGCCGACACGCGCGGCCGGCGCTTCTCGTTCCTGCTCGGGTACCGTGACCCTGCTCGCCTCGACCCTCCTGTATCTGGTGATGTGGCAGATCCACGCCACGTTCGTCGGGTGGGCGTTGGCCTCGATCCTGCTGGGTCTCGGCTTCACGTTCTTCTCCGGTGCCACGGAGGCCTGGCTCGTCGACGCGCTCGGCGCGACCGGGTTCAGCGGCAGCCTCGAGACGGTCTTCGGGCGGGCTCAGACCGTCAGCGGTGCCGCGATGCTCGTTGGGACCGTCCTCGGTGGCGTGGTCGCGCAGGCGACCGACCTCGGCGTCCCGTACATCCTTCGGGCCGCGATGCTCGGCGTGACGCTCATCGTTGCCGCCCGCTTCATGCACGACATCGGCTTCAGTCCGCGTCGCGGTGCCGACCCGGTGAGCGAGGTGCGGAGCGTGCTCCGCGGCTCGATCGACGGTGGGTGGCGCAATCCGCCCGTGCGCTGGCTCATGTTGGCTGCCCCATTCACGAGCGGAGTCGGCTTCTACGCGTTCTACGCCGCCCAGCCGTATCTCCTGGAGCTGTACGGCGACACTGGCGCGTACGGCGTCGCGGGCCTTGCAGCGGCCATCTTCGCCGGCGCACAGATCCTGGGCGGCCTCCTCGTCCCCGTGGCGCGACGGCTGTTTCGGCGGCGGACGGACGCGCTGCTCATCGGCGGCGCCCTCAACGTCGTGTTCCTCGTCCTGATCGGCGGGACCGGCAGCTTCGTCTTCGCTCTTGCGCTGCTGACCGGATGGGCCCTGGTCTTCGCCATCGAGGGGCCGCTGCGGCAGTCGTTCATCAACGGCTGCATCCCGTCCGCGCAACGGGCGACCGTCCTGTCGTTCGACTCGCTGATGGGCTCGACCGGCGGGGTCGTCTTCCAACCCGTGCTTGGCCGGGTCGCCGATGTCTACGGCTACGGGCCGTCGTACCTCGTCTCGGCGGGGGTCCAGGCCCTGTCGTTGCCGTTCATCCTCCTCGCGCGGCGGGAGCGATCGCCGGGGGACCTGATCAACCGCGATGAGGCCTCCCCTGCGCGCTGCTTGACAGCAACTAAATACAACCGTATGGTTGTATCCATGCAGATCACCCCGGACATCGATCGCGTATTCGGCGCCCTGGCCGATGCCACCCGGCGTGACATCGTCCGCCGCGCGATCGGTGGGGAGGAGGGCGTCGCCGAGCTCGCAGGCCACTACGCCATGAGCTTCGCAGCCGTGCAGAAGCACGTCGCGGTGCTCGAGCGGGCGGGCCTGGTCAGCAAGCAGCGGACCGGCCGCCGCAAGGTCGTCCGCACCAATGTCCACGGGCTTGCCGTCGCACGACGCCTGCTCGATCGATACGAGGAGCTTTGGCGAGGACGGGTCGACCGGATGACCGCGCTCGTCAGTGAAACGCAGGAGACCGACGCATGACCGTGACCGCCGTCCAGAAGGACACCGAAGCGCTGACGATGACCATCTCCGCCGAGTTCGACGCCACTCCGGAACGGGTGTGGCAGCTGTGGGCCGACCCGCGCCAGCTGGAGCGCTGGTGGGGTCCGCCGACCTACCCCGCCACCTTCACCAAGCACGACCTCGCACCCGGCAGCCGCGTCGAGTACCACATGACCGGTCCGGAGGGGGACCAGCCGCGCGGCTTCTGGGACATCCTCAAGGCCGATGCGCCGAACTCCATCGTCATCCGCGACGGCTTCGCCAACGCCGACGGATCGCCGAATACGGACTTCCCGACCGGGGAGATGCGCGTGCGGATCGACGAGATCGGCGATGGGCGCACGCGGATGTCGATCGAGAACCTGTTCCCGAGCGCGGAGGCGATGGAGCAGCTCCTCGCCATGGGTCAGGAAGAGGGCATGAAGCAGGCCGTCGGCCAGATCGACGCGATCCTGGCGGAGGACGCGGTCCGCTCCGCATAGGCGCGACCGATGAGTTCGGCGGCGCGCCGCAGTCTGAGTAGGTAACCAACGGACACACCCGAGGAGAGATATGACCACCATGACCGAGGCGACGACCAGCACCCTCGAGGTGCCCGGCGCAACGCTGACCTACGACTTGCGGCCCAATGCCTCGAGCACTGAGCCGCCCCTGTTCCTGATCGGCTCCCCGATGGGTGCCGCCGGATTCGCGAGCCTCATCCAGCACTTCCCCGACCGGACGATCGTCACCTACGATCCGCGTGGGTCCGACCGAAGCACGAAGCCCGACATGACGTCGCAGTCAGTGCCGGACGAGCACGCCGACGACGTCCACCGGATCATCGGGGAGCTCGGGATAGGACCGGTCGACCTGTTCGCCAGCAGCGGTGGTGCGGTGAATGCGCTCGCCTTGGTCGCGAAGCATCCCGGCGACGTCCGGGTCCTGGTCGCGCACGAGCCGCCGCTCGCCACCGTGCTGCCCGATCGCGAGAACGCGCTGGCCGCGTCTCGCGCCATCCACGAAACGTATGCGCGCAACGGCTCCGGCGCCGGTATGGCCCACTTCATCGCCGTCGTCAGTCATCAGGGCGAATTCCCGGACGACTACGCGCAGCAGCCTGCGCCCGATCCGGCGATGTACGGGATGCCAGCGGATGACGACGGCGACCGCACCGATCCACTGATGGGCCAGACCATCATCGGGACGACGCACTACGAGCCAGATTTCGATGCCCTGCGTGCCGCGCCGACGCGAATCGTCATGGCCGCCGGCGTGGAGTCCGAGGGCATCATGGCGAGCCGCGGTGCCTATGCAGTCGCCGAGCGCCTCGGCTCTCAGCCGGTGATCTTCCCGAGCGGCCACAACGGGTTCATGGGCGGCGAATACGGTCAGCCGGGCGGTGAGCCTGAAGCCTTCGCTGCCAAGCTGCGCGAGGTCCTCGAGGGCTAGTACCGATCCGGGGGACGTCTCCCCTGCCCCGCCCGCTCAGCGGCTCAGATCGTCGAGGTCTTCACGGACGTCAGCGGTGGCGCCACCACGTGATGCCATCGCCGACGGGCACGAATCCGTGACGGACATACAGGCGCTCGCCATCGGGTGTCGCGTTGAGCACGATGTCGGTCGCACCCGACGACGCAGCCGCGGCCCAAACAACCGCCCGCAACAGCTCGGCCCCCAGGCCACGTCGACGGTACGCCGGCCAGACGGCCATGTCGTAGATCCCGATCGTCGCTCCGTCGAAATGGGCCCAGGCCCGGCCGGCGAACGTGCCGTCCACACGGGCGGCGGCGTGCCAGTCGCGAGGGGGTTGGTCCCTGGTACGGGCGAGCAGCGTACGACCAACATCGTCGTACTCGGGCGTCGCCGATTCCATCGTGACGCGCGGATCGGCGGGTGCCGGGACATCCCGCACATGGGCGGTCATCCAGTGCGGTGCCCAGCCCCGCTGGAAGCCTCGTTCGGCCAGGGGCCCGGCGTCGAGGTCCACCCGCATCCAGGCCCCGATCGACCGGGCGCCCGCCGCGTCCGCTCGCGCCAGCCCACGGTCGAGCGCGTCGCTCGGAAGCGTTTCGGGGAACAGCAGCATGAGGTCGCCGCCCGACACGGGCTGGATCCAGCGCAACGGGCCGTCGGTCCAGACATCGCCACCGGTGACACGGGCCTCCGCATGGAACCAGTCGACCTGGTTGCGTTCGCAGGCCGCGATATCGGGGCGTCCGTCCATGGCCCTACGATGGCACACGGCGCGAGGCCCGGGGGTGACCGCCTTGGGGGTCGGTGTGGTGGGCGATACTGGGCTCGAACCAGTGACCTTACGGATGTGAACCGTACGCTCTGACCAACTGAGCTAATCGCCCGGGGCGTCCTTGCGACGCCGGCCGATGATACCCGACCCCTCTCAGATGTTCAGCCCGGGCCACCGGGCGACGATGGCATCCGGGTCCCCACCGTCGACGACCAGCAGCTTCTGCCGCGACGACGCGCCGGCCACGATCCGGACATCCCGGCGCGAGACCCCGAGCTCGTCGGCGATGAGCCGGATGAGGGCGTTGTTCGCGGCCCCCTCCACCGCCGGTGCCCCGACGCGTGCTCGCAGCACCCCGTTCACGACGCCATCGACGCGGTCGGCCGCGGCCCTCGGGGTGAGGCGGACGGCGAAGCGGACGTCGGGGGAGCTCAAATCGTCTCAGAAGGCGCGCCACAGGAAGCCGAGGACGATCAACACGATGAACCCCGACCAGTCGATCATCCCGCTCTGGGGCAGCATCCGCCGGACCGGCGCCAGGATGGGCTCGGTGGCCTGGAAGAGGAAGGTCGAGATCTGATTGCGCCCGGTCGGGTCGACCCACGACATGAGCATCCGTCCAAGGACGAGGCCCCAGAGCGCCATCAACAGGAACTGGAGAAAGGTCGCGATGAAGGACGTTCCCACGAGCGCGAGTCTACCGCACGAGGGTTAGCGCATCGTCCTGCGGCCCCCTCTCAATGGGTGTGTTCGAGTGCCCCGTCCCCGTGCTGGTGCGGCCGCTCGCCGAAGAGCGCCCGGCCGACGCGCACGATCGTGGCCCCCTCCTCGATCGCGACCTCGAAGTCGTCGGTCATGCCCATCGACAGGTCCGGTCCGAGCGCCGCACCGCCCGCGCGCAGGCGCTCGGAAAGGCCGCGCAGCGCGGCGAACGTGGGACGGGCTGCCTCGGCGCTCTCGACCAGACGCCCGATCGTCATGAGGCCCCGCACATCGAGCGCGTCGAGAGCGGCGATGCGTCCCAGCGCCTCGGGCAGGGCGTCCGGCTGGAAGCCGGCCTTGGCCGGGTCGTCGTCGACGTTGACCTGGAGCAGGATCGGATAGCGGTTCCCGGGGCCCGCCTCGCGAACCTCGCGCGCGAGCCGGTCGAGCCGCTCCGCCAGCCCGACGGATTCGACCGACTGGATGGCTTCGTACACCTCGAGGGCCCGGCGCGCCTTGTTGGACTGCAGCGGGCCGACCAGCTGCCATCTCGCACCGGGCACCTCCACGGCCTTGGCGGCGCCCTCCTGCACGCGGTTCTCGCCGAGGAGCGTGAGACCGGCGGCCACGGCATCGCGCAGACGCGCCGCATCGACCGTCTTGGAGACCGCGACCAGGGTGATGTCGCCGGGCGATCGACCGACCCGTTCGCAGGCCGCGGCGATGCGTGCCAGGACTCGGGCACGGGCCGCTGCGAACGCCGTGATGTCGGCGGGCGGCTCGTTCATGTCAGCGCGGGAGCCGGCCGTCGCCGGCGCGGGTCACTTGCGGCGCAGGAAGCTCGGGATCTCGAGGTCGTCGGCGTCGTAGGTCGTCTGGGGACGCACGGGGGCGGGCTCCCCGACCGAGCGCTCGACGCGCGGGACGGCCGCGAGCGCGGCTGTCTCGTCCTCGCGCTCCGGAGCCGTGAACGGGCTGCTGCCGTCGGTGACTTCCTGACGCTGGCGCTGGAGCTCTTCGAGGAAGTCGCGCTCGTGCGAGGCGCGGCCGGTGCTGGACGCGTCCATGACCCCGGTCGACTCGCGATGGGCGCTCTGGCGCTTCTTGCCGCCGTCGAAGCCGGTCGCGATGACGGTGACCATGACCTCTTCGCCGAGACGCTCGTTGAAGCTCGTCCCGAAGATGATGTTGGCCTCCGGGTCGGCGGCCTCCTTGATGGCCTCGGCCGCCTCGTTGACCTCGTAGAGCGACAGGTTCGACGAGCCGGTGATGTTCCAGAGGATGCCCTGCGCGCCGTGGATGTCGAGCTCGAGCAGCGGGCTGGCGATGGCCTGCTGCGCGGCTTCGACCGCACGGTTCTCGCCCGTCGCCCGGCCGATCCCCATCAGCGCGGACCCGGCGTCCTTCATGATCGCGCGGACGTCGGCGAAGTCCTGGTTGATCAAGCCCGGCATCGTGATGATGTCGCTGATTCCCTGGACGCCCTGACGCAGCACGTCATCGACGACGCGGAAGGCGTCGAGGATGCTGGTGTTCTTCTGGACGACGTCCTTGAGCCGGTCGTTCGGGATCGTGATGAGCGCATCGACCTGCGCCTTCAGCTCCTCGGCGGACTTCTCGGCGACGAGCTTGCGCTTGTTGCCCTCGAACGCGAACGGCTTCGTCACGACGCCGATCGTCAGGGCGCCGGCGTCCTTGGCGATCTGCGCGACGACCGGCGCGGCACCCGACCCGGTCCCGCCACCGAGACCCGCGGTGATGAACACCATGTCGGAGTCGGCCAGTGCGGCCGCGATCTTCTCCGAGTCCTCTTCCGCCGAGCGCTGGCCCAGCTGCGAGTCGCCACCGGCGCCGAGACCGCGCGTGACCTTGTCGCCGATCCGGATCTTGTGCGGCGCGTCCGACTGCAGGAGCGCCTGCGCGTCCGTGTTGCAGGCGATGAACTCGACGCCCATCATCTCGGCGCGGATCATCCGGTTGACGGCATTGCTGCCGCCTCCGCCGACGCCGATGACGCGGATCAGCGCGAAGTTCTCGGAATCGGAACGCAACGGCATCGGGTATTCCTCCGGCGACCCTCGGGGTCATGGGCGACGACGTGTGGCGGTGCGTCGGGACCCGGCAGGGCAGTCATCCGGCCGGATCGGCTTGGGGTTGGGCGGGAGTATAGCGCCGACCCGCAACGGGTGGGGACGGGAAGGTAGCGCGGACGACCCGACGGTGCGCCGGGCACCGTCAGTCTTGTCCCGGCCGATCCCGGACGGCCGACGAACGTCGGGCGGGGGGCGCCGAGGGCTCGAGTGTGCATCCGGCGCTCCTATCAGCGATCGGACCGCCCCCAGTTGCCGTTTGTGCACGAGATGCACGGGATGGCGGCGGAAGACCCGGTCCGACGTTGCCCGGACGTTCCTTCGACGATAGGGGCGTGGGGTGCACGCGCGCCACGGAGCGCCTCCTCAGCCGGCCAGGAAGCTCAGTCGGACCGTCCGGTCCATGTTGTCGGCGTTCGGGTCCAGCAGGCAGATCGACTGCCACGTCCCGAGGGCCATGCCCCCGTCGATGACCGGGACCGTCAGCGACGGCGGCGCCAGCAGGGGCAGGACGTGGTCGGCGCCGTGACCCGGCGAGCCATGGCGGTGCCGGTACAGGCGCTCCTCGCGCGGCAGCAGCCGATCCAGGGCGTCCAGCAGGTCGTCGTCGGAGCCGGCCCCGATCTCGACGATGACGAGACCCGCCGTCGCGTGGGGCACGAAGATCGAGAGCAGGCCGTCAGCGGCGCCGATGTCGCCAAGGAAGGCCGTGCAGGCCGCGGTCAGGTCGGCCACGCCACGCGCCGAACCGGTCCGGACCGTGAGCTCCCGGGTGTCTACGGGAAGATGCTCCGGAGGGCATCGCGGATCCGGCCGAGGCCGCCCATCGCGGGCGCCGACTCGTAGCGCAGCGGCTCCCCACCGGCGAGCGTGGTCGCTCCCCACTGGAGCAGCCCCACGCCGGTGCTGTAGGCCGGGGTCAGCAGCGTGTCGACGAGCCCGCCGATGTTCGTCGGGCCGGCGACCCGGACCGGCATCTCGAGGACCTCGCGGCCGAGCTCGGCGATCCCCGACAGTTGCGCGGCGCCCCCGGTCAGGATGATGCCGGCCGGCAGCTGGCGCACCCCGGCCGCCCGGATCTCGTTGCGCAGCAGCTCGAAGGTCTCGCGCATCCGCGCTTCGATGATCTGGCACACCTCGAGCCGGCTGACCGTCCGCCCGGCCTCCTCGCCGAGGACGCTGACGCTGATCTCCTCGTCTTCGCTGACCGCCTTGAGGTCGGCCGAGCCGTGCCGGATCTTGAGCTCCTCGGCGACCGCCAGCGAGGTCTTGAGCCCGATCGCGACGTCGTTCGTGACGTTGTTGCCGCCGACCGGCAGGACCCGGGTGTGGAACGGCGAGCCCTCCTGGAACAGCGCGAGGTCGATCGTGCCGGCGCCGATGTCCGCGACCGCGACCCCGAGCTCCTTCTCGGTCTCGTTGAGCACGGCGTCCGCCGAGGCCAGCGAGTTGACCACGAGCTCATCGATCTTCACGCCGGCCGCGGCCACGCACTTGGAGAGGTTCTGGACCGCGGTCGCGGAGGCCGTGACGATGTGGGTCTCGACCTCGAGCCGCAACGCGCTCATGCCCAGCGGGTCCTTGACGCCTTCCTGGCCGTCCACGCTGAACCCGCGCCGCTCGACATGGAGGACCTCCCGGTTCGACGGGATCGGCACGGCTCGCGCGACCTCGATCGCCCGGTTGACGTCCTCGCGCGCGACCTCTCGGTGGTGGCCCGTGACGGCGACCTGGCCCGGCGAGTTGAGGCTCTCGACGTGCTGCCCGCCGACCCCGACGAAGGCGCGGTCGATCTTCCAGCCCGACAGGCGCTCGGCGCGCTCGACCGCGTCCGCGATGGAGCGGACGGTCTGGTCGATGTTGATGACGACGCCCTTCTTGAGGCCGGATGCCGGGACCGTCCCGTGGCCCATGATCGTCAGGCGCCCATCGCGACTCACCTCGCCGATGAGCGCGCAGACCTTGCTGGTGCCGACGTCGATGCCGACGAGGACCGCTTCTCGTTCCACCGTTCGATTGGTCTCCTAGAGGAAGTGGCGTCGGATGAGCGCCACGTTATCGAAGATGCGCAGGCCGAAGGCGAGGAGGGCCACCAGGTACAGGTCCAGGCCGAGCCGGTCGCCGATGAACGTCAACAGGACCGCGATGATCGCATTGACCAGAAAGCCACTGATGAAGATGCGATTGTCGTAGACCCCATCGAGCTCCGCCCGCACCGCCCCGAGGACCGAATCGAGCGCGGCGAGGATCGCCACGGCCGAGTAGCGGCTGAGCTCGAAGCCGACGTTGATGTTGAGGACGAGCCCTGCCAGGACGCCCACGAGGAGCCCGAGCAGGGGTAACAGCACGTGGTCGACGTCCTCGCTCAGCGGGTTTCGGCAAGGCTATCACGGCGCGGGGGTCGCGCTGGGACGGGGTGTCGGCTTGACGGTGTAGGTGCCGTCCGTCTCCGACGCGAGGATGACCTTGTCGAGCGTCGGTTCGCGCCCGATGAGCAGGCTGCGCAGCAGGCGGACCTGTCCCGGGATCAGCTCGGGAGTGCGCAGGCTGAGCGTGTAGAAGCCGAACACGGCCGACCAGCCTTCGGGGCGCGCACGGACGATGAAGCCGTTCGCATCGCCGACCATGACGCTCAGGCCCTTCGCCTCGCTGCCCACGTCGGCCGGCTTCAGCGACGCCAGCCGGGTGGCGGCGTCGAGATCGACGGCCTCGAGCTTGCCACCGACCGACAGGCCGGCCGAGGTGGCACGCCGGTCCTCCACGACGGGCAGGGCGGCTGCGTCGGCGGTCTGGGCCTCGTCCTCGCCAAGGCGTGCGAAGAGGCGTCCGTCGGCATCGACGAGGTAGCGCCGTGCCCCGACCCGCCAGACGAGGATCGGCGTGCGCTCCTCGAGGCGGACGACGAGGCTCTCCGGCAGGCTGACGGCGACATCCACTCCCTGGACGGTGGGCAGGTCGGCGAGCCCGGCCTCGATCAGCTCGGTGCGCAGCCCGAACAGGTTCTCGCCCTGGACCCCTTCGAGCGCGCGGTGGACGTCGGCGGGGTCGGTGAACGCTGCCCCTTCGATGACCACGTGTCCGAACTGGAAGGCCGATGCGTTCGCGACGCCGTAGACGGCACCGGCCGCCAGCAGCATCACGAGGATGGCGCCTGCCCGGACCGGGGACAGGCCGGCCGAGGCACGCCGCACCGTTCGCGTCCGGCGGATGGGCGATTCGGTGTGTGGCTTGCGCGTCGTTGGTCGGGCCGGCGGGGCCCGGCGGGCCGGCGGGCGCTGGGTCATCGGGGCAGGTCGGTCGTCTGCAGGTGCGTCTCCGGCCGGGCCGCGAAGCGCTCCAGGGCGAGCTCCACGATCCGGACGCACACGTCGGTGAAGGTGTAGCCGCCCTCGCTCGGCATCGTCGGGAACAGGCTGATCGGCGTGAAGCCCGGGATCGTGTTGATCTCGGACACGACGATCCGGTCGCCCGCGACGAGGAAGTCGATCCGGGCGAAGCCCTCGGCGCCGATGGCGCGGTAGACGTCGCGGGACAGCTTGTGGATGATCGCCCGCGTCCGGTCGTCCACCTCTGCCCGGGTCGAGGTCTCCGACAGGCCCGGCGTGTATTTGGCGGCGTAGTCGTAGAACTCGTTGCCGCTGACGATCTCGCCCGGGCCGTAGATCTCGAGATGGGCGTGGTCGTTGCCGATGACCGACACCTCGAGGTCGCGCGCCTCGGGCACGTACGTCTCGACCACCGCGACCGTGTCGTAGCGCAGGGCGAGGTCGATCGCCGCGCCGAGCTCGCCGGGCTCGTGGACGAGGGTCATGCCCACGGAGCTCCCGAGACCGGCGGGCTTGACCATCAGTCGCGGGTCCGCAGCGCCGGCCGCGAAGGCGGCCACCTCACCTTCCACGGCCGCCCGATCCGCGGCCCACCGTCGGGCGGGCACCTCGCGCCAGTCCACGACCGGGATGCCGAGCCCGCGGCACATCCGCTTGAACAGGGCCTTGTCCATCCCGAGCGCGGAGGCCGCGACACCGGAGCCCGTGTAGGCCAGGCCGGCCGCATCGAGCAGCGCCTGGACCGTGCCGTCCTCGCCGAACGGCCCGTGGAGGCCGATGACCACCACTGGGGCAGGATCCATGGCCGCGAGCCGGTCGAGCGCGGCGCCGACGGCGACCGGGCCCTCGCCCCCGAGCGCGGCCGGGTCGTCGTATGCGGCTGCGGGCCTTTCGGCGCGGCGGTGGTCGGCGGGGAGCCACCACCACGCGCCGTCGAGGCCGATCAGGACCTGGCGGACGCTCGCGCCGGCATCGGCCAGCGCGGTTGCGATGGCGGTGCCCGAGACGACCGAGACGTCGTGCTCGGCCGATGGGCCGCCGAGCAGGACGACGATGGGTGGCAGTGCGTGCACGCGCTCCGGGGTCGTCATGCCGGCCATGGCCAGCCATCCCAGTCGCCGAGGAACTCGATCTCGAACGCCAGCTCGACGCCATGTCGCTCGGCGACGACCCCTCGGACGTGCTCCGCGAGCCGGCGGACGTCGGCGGCCGTGCCCTTCTGGTCGTTGACGATGAAGTTGGCGTGCTTCTCGGAGACGACCGCACCGCCGATCCGGTGGCCCTTGAGGCCGACGTCCTCGATCAGCCGGCCGGCCGATTCGCCGTCCGGGTTGCGAAAGACGCTCCCGGCCGACGGCAGCCCGAGCGGCTGGTGGGTCTGCCGCCAGCGGCGGATCTCGTCGAGCCGCGCCTTGATGACGTCGGGGTCCGCTGGGCTCAGCTGGAAGGTCGCATCGAGCACGAGCTCGGGTGGCGCATCCGGCGTCGCGTGCTTGAACCGGCTGTCGCGGTAGCTGAGCCCGAGGTCCGCCGCTGGGAGGATCGCCTCCGCGCCCTGCCCGTCGAGCACGCGCGCCGAGACCAGGACGCCCGCCATGTCGGACTCGTGCGCCCCGGCGTTCGCCCAAACCGCCCCGCCGACCGAGCCCGGGATGGCCAGCCCGAACTCGAGCCCGGTCAGGCCCGCCTTCTGCGTCTCGGTCGCGGCGCGGGCCATCGGGACACCGGCCTCGGCCGTGTAGCGGTCGCCCTCGACCCGTGAGCCCTCCGCGCGGTCCTGGATCACGAGACCGCGAACGCCGTGGTCGCTGATGACGACGTCACTCCCCCGACCGAGCACGAGGTGTGGAAGCTCGCGCGCGCGCGCGAATCGGACGAGGGAGCGCAGCTCGAACACGTTGTGGACGGTCGCGAACAGGTCGGCCGGGCCGCCGACGCGCATCGTCGTGAAGCGCGCCAGGGGCTCGTCGCGCGAGGTCTTGACGCCGATGCGGCGCTGGATGTCCGATCCGACCGCGATCGCGTCGAAGGCAGCGGTCGTGGTCATGCGGCGGACCCGCGAGCCCGCTGTTCGATGACGGCCCGGTCGGGCAGCGGCTCACGAGCCGCCACGGCGAGCACGAGGTCGGCCACGGCGTCCGCCGATCCGGGCCGGCCCAGGGCCCGTGCCGCCGCCGCCATCTCGAGGTGCGCGGCCGGGTCATCGAGCAGCGCCGCGGCGTCGAGCAGCGCGTCGGCGTCGAAGGCCTCGTCGTCGACCAGTCGGGCCGCACCGGCGTCCACGAGCGCGCGCGCATTGGCGCGCTGGTGGCCCGCGGCGTGCGGGTACGGGACGATGACGCTGGGCACGCCCAGCGCGGTCACCTCGGCCAGCGTCGATGATCCGGCCCGACCGACGACCAGATCCGCGGCGGCCAGCGCCGCCAGCATGTCGTCGCGCAGGAACGGATGCGGCCGGTAGCGATCGCGCCGATCCTCGGGAAGCGCCTCGCGGGCGGTGAGGGCGGCCGCGTACCCGTCCTCGCCCGTCACGTGGATGACGGCGACCCGCTCGACCAGACGTGGCAGGGCCGCCGCCACGGCGCCGTTGAAGCGGCGGACGGCCTGCGACCCGCCGAAGATCAGCAGGACCCGCAGCCCAGCGGGCACGCCCAGTCGGGCGCGGGCCTCGTCGCGGTCCAGCTCGCGCGTGTCGCGGATCGGGGTGCCGGTGACGTAGCACGGACGTCCGGGTGCGCTGGCCTGCCAGGGCCACACAGGTGGCGTCGAACGAGACGGCCAGCACGTCGGCCAGGCGCGCGGTCGCCCGGACGGCACGACCCGGGATCACGTTGCCGTCCCACAGCACGACCGGGATGCCGAGCGGGGCCGCGGCGAGGAGGACCGGAACGGCCACGTAGCCACCGGTCGTGAAGATCGCGTCCGGGCGGCGGGCGGCGAGGATCGCGCCGGCCTGCGGGACCGACGCCCCGAGACGCAGTGGGTCGAGCACTGCGTGCACGCCGACGTCCACGGTCCGCAGGGAACGGAGCGCGAGCCGGCGGAACGGGATCCCGGCCGCCGGCACGATGCTCGCCTCGAGCCCGCGATGACCGCCGAGCCAGGAGAGCTCAGCGGCGCCCGGCCGAGCGCGCAGCGACCGGGCGACGGCCAGCGCCGGGTAGATGTGCCCGCCCGTCCCGCCGCCGGCGATCAGCACTCGCATCGTCGTTCCAGGTGCCCCTTTCGATGGTTTCGCGCGAGATCGAGAGCAGGATCCCGACCGCGGCGAAGCTGATGATGAGGGATGAGCCGCCGGCGCTGATGAACGGCAAGGTGATGCCGGTGATCGGCACCAGTGTGACCACGACCGCGATGTTGATGAACGCCTGGAGACACAGCCACGCGGTGATGCCGGACGCCAGCAGCGCCCCGAACGTGTCCGGTGCGGCCAGCGCCACCCGCATGCCGCTGTAGGCCAGGAGCAGGAACAACCCGATGACGACGACCGCCCCGACAAGCCCGAACTCCTGGCCGATCTCCGCGAAGATGAAGTCGTTGAAGGCGTTCGGGACCGCGATCATGCTCTGGCCGAGCCCGCGCCCGAGGACCCCGCCGGCGCCCAGCGCCAGCAGCCCCTGGACCGTGTGGAACCCGTCTCCGAGCGGATCGGACCACGGATCGAGCCAGGTCCGGATGCGGTCCATCTGGTAGCCGCGCAGTCCCACGACGATCATCGCCATGAACGCCGCCGAGCCCATCGCCGCGAGATGGAACAGGTTCGCGCCGGCGACGAAGAACATCGTGAATCCGGTCAGGGCGATGACCGTCGTCGTGCCGAGGTCCGGCTCCTTGAACACGAGCGCGAGCACCGGGGCGAGGACGATCAGGAACGGCACGGTGCCGCTCCAGAAGCCGCCCACCTTCGTGCCCCGCTTCGCGAACCAGTGGGCGAGGTAGATGACCATGGCGAGCTTCGCGATCTCGGCCGGGTGGATCGGCCGGGAGACCCGGCAGCCGGAGCCAGCGGGCGGAGCCACCGACGACGATGTTGTAGTCGGGCACGAACACGAGCACGAGCAGCGCCAGCGAGACGAGGAGGAACGGCACCGACACGAGACGCAGGTAGCGGTAGTCGACCCGCATCATCGCCGCCATCGCGATGAGCCCTAGCACGGCCCACTGGATCTGCGGGCCTACCGTCGCGAACGTGTCTGCGCCCGCTGACACGTAGCCGCGCATCGCCGACGAGGAGTAGACCATCAGGATGCCGACGGCGGTCAGCGCCACGACCAGCATGAGGATCAGGTAGTCGGGGTCGTGCCGTTCGCGCTGCAGGACCTGGGTCGGGTTCTTCGCCGGAGTCCGGTTCGCCGAACGGCGGACGTCGCGTGCGCGCGTCCGATCGGGGGTCGCATCCGGGTCGGCCGGGACCTCGACCGAAACGCGGGATCGGCGGCGCGAGGTTCATCGGTCCCTCCGGGTTCGGGTCGCTGCGAGCGCCGCGACGGCGTCCTTGAACGCACGTCCACGGGCGGCGTAATCGGGGAACATGTCGAAACTGGCGGCGGCCGGGCTCAGCAGGACGGTCGCCGGGCCCGCGGTCGGGTCGCTCGCCGCGTGGGCCGGCACCGCCTCCCGCGCGAGCGCGTCCGCCCGAGCCACCGCGTCCTCCATCGAGCTCGCGCGTTCGACTTGCTCGAGTCCGGCGGCGCGGAAGCGCCGCTCGAGGTCGGGACCGGTCTCGCCGATGACGACGGCCGCCACGGCTCGCTCGGCGACGACCACGGCCAGCTCCTCGAGATCGACGCCCTTGTCGCGCCCCCCGGCGATCAGCACGACCGGTGGGTCGAAGGCGCGGAGCGCGGCGATGACCGCGTCCGGCTGGGTGCCCTGCGAGTCGTTCACGAAGCGCACGCCATCGATGACCGCGACCGTCTCGAGCCGGTGCTCGACGCCTTCGAACGCGGCGGCGGCTTCCCGGATCGCGTCGGGCTCCACACCGAACAGGAGTCCGACGGCGACGGCGGCCAGCGCGTTGGACACGTTGTGCGCACCCGGCACGGTCAGCTCCGCGAACGGCATGATCCGACCGTCCGGCCCGGTCGGCGCTGCGCCACCGCCCGCCAGGGGCAGCCGCTCTACGCCGTTCGACACGATCCAGCCATCCACGACGCCGACGCCACCAGGGAGCGGTCGGTCGCGGCGGTACAGCACGGCCGTGGCGGTGCCGAGGCCCGCGTAATCCGCGACCACCGGGTCCTCGGCATTGAGCACGAGCGCACCGTCGGGCGCCACCAGCTCGGCCAGCCGCCGTTTGACCGCGCGGTACGCGCTGAGCGAGCCATGGCGGTCCAGGTGGTCGGACGTGACGTTCGTGTAGACGGCCACGGTGGTTCCCCGTGACAGGGTCGGGAGCTGCAGCTCGGAGAGCTCGTAGACGACGCGATGGTCCGCTGTCAGCTCGCCGAGCCGCTCGACGATCGGGACACCGATGTTCCCGCCGAGGACCACCGGGTGGGCCGGGTCGGCGGCGAGGATCGCGGCGGTCAGCGACGCGGTCGTGGTCTTGCCCTTCGTGCCGGTCACCCCGATCGTCGGGGCCTCGCACAGCCGCAGGAAGAGGTCGGGCTCGGACACGAGCGCCGGCGCGCCGGCGATCACCGCCGGCACGCGCCGCGACCAGGGCGATCAGGGCCTCGCGCAGGCGCGGCTCGGTCGTCGGATAGTCCGGGTTGATCGACGGCGACGTCGTGACGAGCGCGGCGTCCGCCCAGGCACTGGCCGGATCCACCTCCGGCCCGAGCGCCAGGGTCACGTCCCGGCCTTCGAGCGCCGCGATCGCGTCGGCGAGCTCCGAGGCCGGTCGCCCGTCGTACACGGTGACGCGCGCCCCGGCATCGGTCAGGAAGCGAGCCAGGGCGATGCCGCTCCGTGCGAGGCCCAGCACCGTCACGGGCGCCGCGCGCAACAGGCCGTCCCGGATGCGCCGCCATCGTGAGGGCGTCCGGCTCGATCGTGCGGGGAGGCATCGTCACGCCGCCCGTCACGTCAGCCGATCCGGCTGGAGCGTCGCGAGGAACAGCGTCACGCCCAGCAGGGCCGCCAGGATCCCGACGATCCAGAAGCGGATGGTGATCTTCTCCTCGTCCCAGCCACCAAGCTCGAAGTGGTGGTGGATCGGGCTCATCCGGAACAGCCGCTTGCCGCCGCTGATCCGGAAGTAGGCGACCTGCAACATCACCGACGCCGTCTCGACGACGAAGATGATCCCGATCAGCGGCAGGACGAGGATCTGGCCCGTGATGAGCGCGGTCACGGCCAGCGTCGCCCCGAGCGAGAGCGCCCCCGAGTCCCCGATGAACACCTGGGCCGGATGCACGTTGAACCAGAGGAACCCGAGCAGCGCCCCGATGATCAACGCGCACAGCAGGGCCAGGTCCGACTGGGTCGGGTCGTTGAGCAGCGCGATGAGCATGTACGCAACGAAGGCGATGGCGACCGTGCCGCCGGACAGGCCATCGAGCCCGTCGGTGAGGTTCACCCCATTCGATGCCGCGATGATCGCGAAGGCCCCGAACAGGACGTACAGCCAAGGTTCGATCAGGAGCGGGCCGTAGAACGGCACCGCGATCGCGGTGATGTCATAGGTCTCGCGGATCTGGTAGGCCGCCACGAAGGCCACGACGGTCAGCCAGATGAGCTTCTGCCGGGCCTTGATCCCCTCCCCCGTTCGGGCGTTGAGGTAATCGTCGAAGGCGCCGAGCAGGCCGACCCCGGCCAGCGCCGCCAGCGGCGCGAAGGTATCCGGGCCCGGTTCGCGCAGGAAGAGGAAGATCCCGAGGACCACGAGGACGATCAGCAGGCCACCCATCGTCGGGGTGCCTTCCTTGACGTAGTGGGTCTCGGGGCCCTCCTGACGGATCCGCTTGCCAAAGCCGAGGGCCTGGAGGAGGCGAATGTAGGGCGGCATGAGGATGACGATCAGGGCGAAGGCGAGGAGCAGCCCCTGGATGAGCTCCACGGTCACCGCGGGAGCTCCCCGAGCTCGAGGCGGAGGGCGTCGACGACGCGGTCCAGCCCGATGCCGCGCGATGCCTTGACGAGGATCGTGTCGCCGTCACGCAGTCGGGGGCGCAGCACGTCCAGGGCCCCCTCGACGTCCTCGACGTGATGGATCCTAGCGGCGTCCAGACCGGCGGCGCGGGCACCTTCCACGATCCCGGACGCCTCCGGGCCGACGACCACGAGCAGCTCGACGGTCCCGCCCGCGGCCTCACCGACGGACACGTGCCCCGCGCCGTGTCCATCGCCGAGCTCCAGCATCGTGCCGAGCACGGCGACCCGGCGACCGGGCATGCCGGCGAGCAGGTCCAGGGCGGCCAGCACGGAACCGGGCGACGCGTTGTAGCTGTCGTCGACGATCGTCGCGCCCCGCAACCGCACGAGCTCGGCGCGATGCGGTGCGGCCCAGCCTCCCTGGAGGGCCGTCACGATCGTGTCCAGCTCGACGCCGGCCGCGATACCGACCGCAGCACCGGCCAGCGCGTTGTGGACCGACAGGCGACCCAGTACCGGGATGGCCACCGGCCGCTCCCCGGCAGGTGTCCGCAACTGGAAGCGCATCCCATCGACACCGGCGCTCGTCACGGCCTCGGCGCGGACCTGGGCGGAATCGGCAAAGCCGTACCGCAGCGCGCGCGCCACCGATCGGCCGTCCATCCGCGCCACGATCGGATCGTCTTCGTTGAGGATCGCGGTGCCATCGGCCGGAAGCGCCTCGAGCAGCTCGCCCTTGGCCTGCTCGACGGCCTCGAGTGACCCGATCCGCGACAGGTGGACCGGCTGGACGGCCGTCACGACCCCGATCGACGGCATGGCCATCTCGGCCAGCTCGGCGATCTCGCCGCCGACGTACATCCCCATCTCGAGGACGGCCGCCTCGTGCTCCGGACCGAGCCGCAGCAGCGTCAGCGGGAGCCCGATCTCGTTGTTCATATTGCCTTCGGTCCGCAGGGTCCGCCGGGCCGCTCCCAGGACCGCGGCGGCCGCTTCCTTGGTCGAGGTCTTGGCGATGCTGCCCGTGACGCCGACGACGAGTGGCGAGAACCGGCGACGCCAGCCCGCAGCGACGGCTGCGAGAGCGGCCTGCCCATCGGCCACCCGCACGACCGTCACGTCGCCCAGGGCTGCGGCATCCTCGACGGGGCGGGTCACGAGCACGGCCGCGGCGCCTCGCTCGATCGCCTCGGGCAGGTGGTCGTGACCGTCGGTGCGCTCGCCGGGAAGCGCGACGAACAGGTTGCCCGGTGCGACCAGGCGTGAATCCACGGCGCCACCGCGGATCGGTCGGGAAGAGCGGGCCAGGAGTCGTCCGCCGGTGTGGCGGAGGAGGTCGTCGGCCGTGAGGGCGGGCGCCGCGGCGTCGGACGGCGCCGGGGTCGACGAGTCGACGTCGGTCACGCGCGGCAGTGTCGCATAGCCGCCACTCACCGGTCGGCGGCGCTGGGGGTCGTGGTCGACGGCCGATTGGTCAGGAGATCGGGCGTCGTGATCGCGTCGGTGGCGATGCGGCGGAACAGCTCGAACGACATCACGGGCATCTCCAACTGGCCGACACGAGCGACCGACGGGGTGCCCTCTTCGATGCGGACGGCCACCACGAGGTCCGGCGTATCGCTCTTGCGTGCGATGTATCCGACGAACGAGTAGTTGAAGAGGTTGTGCTTCCACGCGCCACGGCCCTTGTTGGCCTTGGCGTCCCAGATCTGCGCCGTGCCCGTCTTGCCCCCGACGTGGTAGCCCGGGACGATGGTCCGGTCGCGATAGAACGGGACCTCCTTCACCACGTGGTCCATCAACTTGCGTACCTTCTTGGCAACGGCAGGCTTCACGACCTGGTTGCCGGGCGCCACCGCGACGTCGTGCGAGCCGATGCCCTGGACCACGTGCGGCTTGACCGTGGTCCCGCCATTGATGATCGTGGCGAACGCAGACGCGAGCTGGATCGGCGTGACTGCGACGCCCTGGCCGAACGCGGCGTTCGCGAGGTCGATCTGGGCCCACGGCACGTTCGCCGGATCGCGCAGGAGCCCGCCAACCTCGCCGGCGACATCGATCCCGGTCCGCGCGCCGTACCCGAGCTTCCGCCAGGTATCGAACACCATCGCGGAAGATCCGGCCGTCGTGTCAGTCAGTCCGAGTGCGACCTTCGCGGCGACCACGTTGCGGGAGTAGGCGATGCCGTCCTCGAACGTCACCCAGCCCATGCCCTTGCGGTCGGCGTTGTCGATCTTGGCCTCGCCACCGTCGAGCCGGAGCGTGCCCACGTCCTTGATGCGGGTCGTGCGCGTCACCGTGCCCGCCTCGAGCGCGGTGGTCGCGGTCATCATCTTGAACACGGACCCGGGCTCGTAGACGTTCGAGACGACCGGATCGACGAACCGGCCCGGCTCCGTCGCGGCGATCGCTCGATAGTCGTTGGCGTCGTACGACGGGTAGGTCGCCATCGCGTAGACCTCGCCGGTGTAGGGGTCCAGGACCACGGCGGACGCGCTCTTGGCGTCGTCGGCGATCCACGCCGCCAGCAACTCCTGCTCGAGGGCGAGCTGCAGGCCCGCGTCGATCGTCAGCCGCAGATCCTCACCCAGGACCCCGGGCGCCTGGACGACGGAGGTCTCCGATTTGGGCCGGCCGTTCGCGTCGCGCTGCGCCAGAAGGACGCGCGGTTCGCCGGCAAGGTCCTGCTGGTAGAACTGCTCCACCCCGTACTGACCCGCGTTCTCGCGGTTCACGAAGCCGAGCATGTGCGCCGCCAGCGTCGATCCGGGACCGCCGCCTTCCTGCGGGTACACGCGCTCCGGCTCCGGCTCGAGGGAGATGCCGACCACCTGTTTGGCGTTCCCCGCCTGCCGGATGCGCTCGGAGATCTCCGGGGTGATCCCGCGGGCGAGGATGACGTAGGGCTTGCCGCCGGCGAGCCTGGCTCGCAGGTCGACCGCGGCGGCTTCGTCGAGCTCCAGGAGGCGAACCAGGGTGTCCCCTGTCCGCTGCTGCTGGGCGGGGGTCAGCTGGGCGGCGGCGGCGATGAGTCGGTCGCGGGCCACGGACGTGGCCAGCAGCACGGTCCCGGTCCGGTCGTAGATGTCGCCACGCCGTCCGCCGATCTCGATGCGGACCGAGGTCTGCTCAGCCGCACGAGCCGTGAGCTCGTCGCCGCGCAGGACCTGCCAGTACACGGTCCGGGTGACCAGGGCCAGCGAGCCCACGCCGAACACGACCAGCAGGAACAGGAGTCGGCGGCGGGAATCGGTCCGGCCCAGCATCGTCGTGGTCGGTCGATCAGCGAGCCGGGAGGATGACGGGCTGGCCGAGCTGGCCGAGGCCTCCATCCAGGGCGAGCTTGCGAACGGCGGGCTCACGGCCCAGCCGGCTCAGGTCGGAGGCGAGGTCCTGACGGCGGGCCTCCAGCCGCTCCTGGTCGACCTGCAGGCGACCGATGTCGTAGCTCGTGGCCGACACGCGGACTTCCTGTGCCAGCGAGAAGAAGGCGAGCATGAACGCGACCGCGATGCCGCCCAGGACGATCGCCGGCCGGCTCGAGCTGCGATGCGCACGGACCGTCGTCCGTGCCCGACGGCGCGGCAGCGACGGCGCGTCGGCGGTCCGCGGCCGGCGCGGCAGCGCGATCGTGCGTGGGCGGGCGCCCTCGTAGACGGCCATGCTCAGTCGCCCGGCGCGAAGCGGAAGCGCGGTGAGCGCGGGTCGAGGAAGGCGAGCGGATCGGACGGCGCCGCCGCGCCCCACTCGTCCAGCTCGAACGACGCGGCGTCGTGATGGGTACCACGCTCGTTTCGCTCGCGCACCTCGTGCTGACGGCGGCCGTAGGACTTGCGACGGCTCGACTGGTGGCGCTTGCTCATCGGGGGCTCCTCCGTCCTGCTCCTGGTTGGTGGCTCGCTCGGGTCGGGTTCATGCCGCGAGACGCTCCGCTGCGCGCATCCGGGCGCTGCGGGCACGAGGGTTGGCGGCGATCTCCTCGGCCGTCGGGGTCAGCGACGGGCGGGTCAGGAGCCGCAGCCGGGGGTTCCGGCCGCAGACGCAGACCGGGATCTCGGGGGGACAGACGCAACCGCGCCGCTCGGCGGCGAGGAAGCGCTTGACGATGCGGTCCTCGAGGGAGTGATAGCTGAGGACCACGAGGCGCCCACCGGGGCGAAGCAGGTCGAGCGCGGCCGAGAGCCCGGCTTCCAAAGCGTCGAGCTCCTCGTTGACCGCGATCCGCAGGGCTTGGAACACGCGGGTCGCCGGGTGGGTCCGACGCGGCTGTCGCGGGTTCGGCGGCAGGACGCGCTCGATCAGCGCGGCGAGCTCCTCCGCCGTGGCGATCGGGGCGGTCCGACGGGCGTCGACGATGGCCCGCGCGACGCGGCCGGCTTTTGGCTCCTCGCCGTAGCGTCGAAAGAGCGCCGTCAGCTCATTGACATCGAGTGACGCAAGCAGCTCGCTGGCGGGGACCCCCCGGCTCGTGTCGAACCGCATGTCGAGCGGGCCGCCGGCCCGAAAGCCGAAGCCTCGTTCGGTGTCGGCGAGCTGGTCGCTCGAAAGGCCCAGGTCGAACAGCGCGCCGTCGACCGTCTCGAAGCCCGCCTCGCGGGCGATCGTGGCCAGTTGGCGGAAATTGGCCTGGCGCAGGACCAGGCGGTCCCCGAATCGGGGGCGGAGGCGACCGTCCACTCTGGCGATGGCCGCCCCATCGGCGTCGAGACCGAGGAGGCGGCCATCAGGGTCGGTCGCCTCCAGGATCCGCTCGGTGTGCCCACCGCCGCCGAGGGTGGCGTCGATCTGGAGGCTACCCGGGGCAGGCGCGAGCATCGACATGACCTCGTCTGCCAGCACCGGGATGTGCGTTGCCTCCATCTTTCCTCCACCTATCGTCGATCGGATCCCGAGCGGACCCTGGAAGCGCATGTAGTGCGAGCTAGATGCCAAGCCCTTCGAAGGCCTGGGCCAGCTCCTGGGGGTCGTCGAGGTCCTGGCCATAGGTCGCCCACGTGGCCGGGAGCCAGATCTCCGCGTGATCGCGCGAGCCCACGACGACCGCCTCGTTGGTCAGGCCGATGTGGTCTCGCAGATATGCCGGCAGCAGGACCCGCCCCTGCCGGTCGAGTTCGACCTCCGCCGCGTTGGCGAACACGAATCGCTGGAAGCGACGAGAGGCTTCGCTGGTGATGGGCAGCGCAGCGACCTTCGCCGCGAGCTCGTCCCAGCCGGCCTGGGTATGGATGGCCAGGCATGCGTCGAGCCATCGCGAGACGACCGCGCCCGCGCCCAGCTGGACGCGGAACTTCGCGGGGACGGCGATCCGTCCCTTGTCGTCCACCGTGTGCCGGTACTCGCCGGTGAACACCCGTACGGGCTCCTTGGACTGCGAGGGCCTGGTCCTGTGGGTCTGGGGTTCGAGTGCCTAGGTGTTCCCCACTTCCCACCACTTTGGACCACTTCCCTGCATAGTAGCGCCCTGAGCCGCCACGTCAATCCACAAAATCGCGTCGGGAACAGCCTCGGCGTCGGGTGGGGCCGCAACGGGGTGCCCTCGAGGCCGGCCAGGACCGGCTACCCGCGCGGTGGCACTTGGCCGAGCGTCGATGGCAGGATCGTCACCCGCAGACGCTTGTGGCTGGTCGCGGCAGCGATTCGGATCCGAAAGGCTCGAATCCGGGCCTTAGTCGACTCCCCATGCCGAACGTGCCACTACGAGGCCAGGCATCGGCCATAGCCGTTTCCCCGTGTCGATCCGGCCGCGCGGCACGGTCGGAGGTGGGCCGGTCGGGGCTAGCGGGTCGGCGGCGGGAGGCGCAGGTCCTGGCCGGGACGGAGGCCGTTGCGGACGAACGGGTTGCGGTCGTAGATGCTGTCCTGCGACACGCCGAAGTAGTTCGCGATGCTGAAGAGGTTGTCGCCTGCCCGCACGGTATAGATCCAGCAGCGTGATGTGCCGGGACACGGCCGCAGAAGCGCGTACCGGTCGGAGGTCGGGGCCGGCCGGGGCGTGGGCGTGGCCGTGGGTCGCGGCGTGGGCGTCGGGCTCGGCGTCGGGCTCGGAGTCGGAGTGGGCGATGGCGAGGGTGACGGCGAAGGCGTGAGCGACGGCGGGGCCGTCACGCTCGGTGGCGGCGTCGGGGCGGCCGTCGTCACTGGGGTCGTCGAGGCCTGCGCCACGGCGTCGACCGATGCGGCCGGCGATCGGGTCGGCGCCGCGACGGCGAGCTCCAGCCCGCCGCGCACCAGCACGAATGCCAGAGATGCGGTCGCGGCCATGATCAGGATGAGCAGGGAACCCAGCACGGCCGGACTCACCGAGCGCCCGGGCCGGACCGCGGCTGCGGGTGCCTCGGCCATGACCACGGCGCCGCGGAGGTAGCGCGGACAACTGACGTGGCCCGAGGCGAGGCACACCAGCTCCTGCTGTCGCAACGATTGGGGCACCGGATCGTGCAGGGCCGCGCACCGATTGGCCGGATCCGGCGTCTCGACCGGCGCCACCAGCCGGTCGGTGGCATCGACCGCCCGCAGGAACGGACAGATCTCCGGGTCGTCGGAGCGACCATCGAGCATGGGCAGCCAACCGAGATCCCCTGGGCTCGCGGCCGGACGGTCTCCTGCTACGACGACGTGCGGCACGATGAGGCTCGGCCGGAGGATGTTGTCGTCCGCCCTGGCCGTGGCGTCCTGTGGCGTGTTGAGGAACGTGGGAAGGCGCGTTTCGTCGACGAAACCCTGGTCCGGATCCGGCTGGACCGGCTCCACGGCTCGGTCGAACCGCCCGGCGACAGGTCGAATGCGCCTGCCAGCCCGGGCCGTCGGCGTCGTCGCGGACGCGGAGCTGACTCGCTCCCGGGGTCGTCGGCCACACACTCTCCCACTGCTGGACGGGTCGAACGGCGCGGAGTCTAGTACCTTTCGCGCCTTGCCGTGACACATCTGGCGGTGCTACTGTCCGGCGCCTGAGTCGATCGGACTACCCGTTCGACCCCGTCAAGAGGCCTCGGACCCCCATCACCATGGCCCTGCCGCTACCCGTCATCTCGCCGCCGCCGGACCCGTATCGTCTGGCGCCGCATCGCATCAAGCGCTGCACGTTCCGCCGCTTGATCGATGTCGAGGTCGCCTCGGAGCGCGTCTACGACGTGGAATGCCTCTTCCCGGACCGCAAGTTCCCGATCCCGCTGGGCGACCTGGAGTCGGCCACGCCGATCTGCAACTCCTGCATCGCGCCGCACATCTTCCGACCCGACGAGGACTGACGACCGCTCGTCGCGGATCCGATCGGTGTCAGCGAGGCGGTCTGTAAGCCGAGTTCTGTCCCATCGCGCGCCGAAGCGCGCGGCGGGGATGGCCATCCATCTAAGGCCGCCGGTCACCCGACGGCTCTTGCGGCCTACCCGAGGGCTGGGCAGCGCACCTCTCCCCCGAACCGGTTTCCCGGCACGGGTTGCGCCCTCCTATTCGGCCTTGCTCCGGGTGGAGTTTGCCGCGTTTCACTCCGCCGGCCGACCCGAAAGCCGGTCGGCGGCATCGTCACTGTGGCACTGGTCCTCGTCTCACGACGGACGGGCGTTACCCGCCACCCTGCGCTGGGGAGCTCGGACTTTCCTCACGGCAAACGCCGGATCGCTCCGACGGTGCCGCGCGACCATCCGACCGCCTCGCTGACGCCTGAGTCTACCCCGGCCGGCGGGCAGCCCTCCGGATTCGACCCACGCGGCATCGCCGTGCATCCGATGCGGCTATCGTCGAATGAACGACCGTCAGCTGGGCGGTGCGTGCGCCCCATGCACAAACAGCAGCTGAGCCCGGCTCGACGGCGATTCCCAAGAGTTCCTTCGTCGATAGGAGCATGGCATGCACGCGGTTGGACAGCCCGCACGAACCCGGTCCGTCCGACTCAGCCGGGCCGGCGGGTGACCGAGGCCGGACCACCGGCGTGCGCCCGGTCGATCGCCTCGTTCGCGAGCGCGTCGGCGACGCTGTTCTGGGCGCGCGGGACGTGCGCCGCCGACCAGCGCGTGAAGCCCGCCAGCGTCTGTCGGGCGCGTGCCCAGAGCGGGATCAATTTCGCGTCCTTCACCCGCCACCGACCGGCAAGCTGCTCGACGATGAGCTTGGAATCGAGCAGCAGGTGCACCTCGGACGCCCCGAGCTCGGCCGCAAGCTCGAGCGCGCGCACGACGCCCGTGTATTCGGCGACGTTGTTCGTCTGCACCCCGAGGTAGTCGGAGATCGACGCGTCGGGGGCGGCCCGGGGGTCGCGCGCATCGCCGCGGCGCAGGTCATAGAGCGCGGCGCCGGCTGACGCCGGCCCCGGGTTGCCGCGGGCCGCGCCGTCCGTCCGGATCAGGAACCCGGAGGCTCGTGGGCGCGACCGACCCGGGTTCCTCGGAGCCCGACGGCGGCTCCGGGAACATGGGCTCCGTCACTCCGGGGACGGGTCCGGCGGACGCTCGCCTCCCTGGAGGACCGGCAGCTCGACGCGCGAACGGGGCTCGTCGTCGCCGCCGCCGCGGAGCTTCCGCCAGGCCCATTGCAACGGGTCGTAGTGGGCGTCGGCGACGCGTTCCTTGAGCGGGATGATCGCGTTATCGGTGATCTTGATGTGCTCCGGGCAGACCTCGGTGCAGCACTTGGTGATGTTGCAGTAGCCGATCCCGCCGCTGTCCTTGAGGTAGTCGCGGCGATCGGCCTGATCGATCGGGTGCATCTCCAGGCCCGCGGCCCGGACCAGGTAGCGCGGGCCCATGAACGGCTTGTCGGTCTCGTGGTTGCGCAGGACATGGCAGACGTCCTGGCACAGGAAGCACTCGATGCACTTGCGGTATTCCTGGACGCGGTTGATGTCCTCCTGCTGCCAGCGCCAGTCCTCCTGCGGGACGTCGTCGGGTGGCGTGAACGGTTGGATCGTCTTGTTGACCTCGTAGTTCCACGAGACGTCGGTCACGAGATCCTTGATCAGCGGGAATGCCCGCATCGGCTCGACCGTGATCGGCTCGTCGAGATCGAAATCGGACAGGCGGGTCTTGCAGGTCAGCGATGGCCGGCCGTCCACCTCGGCGCTGCACGACCCGCATTTGGCCGCCTTGCAGTTCCAGCGCACCGCGAGGTCGGGTGCCTCGTGCCCCTGGATCCAGTGCAGGGCGTCGAGCACGACCATCCCCTCCTCCACCGGGACGTCGAACTCGTCGAAGTGGCCGTCCTGACCCGGACTGCCGCGGAAGACCCGGAGATGTGCGTCCGGCATTCGTGCCTCCGTCGTCAGTGGTCGCCGGCGAGCAGGCCGCGCAGCTCGTCGGGCATCGTCGGGATCGGGCTGGTGTCGACGCGCATGGTGCCATCGGGACCCCGTGCCACGACGCTGTTGAGGCGACCCCACGTCGCGTCGTCGAGTTCAGGGTAGTCGAGCCGGCTGTGCGCCCCACGGCTCTCGCGCCGCTGCAGCGCGCTGCGGGTGATGGCCTCGGACACGGTCAGCAGGTTGCCGAGCTCGAACACGAGGTCCCAGCCGGGGTTGAAGGCGCGACCGCCGGTCACGCGGACGGCGGCCCAGCGACGTCGCAACTCGTCGAGCTCCCGCACCGCCTCCTTCAGGTCGTCCTCGGTCCGGAAGATGCCGACCAGGCGCTGCATCATCGTCTGCAGGTCGCGCTGGAGCGCGTACGGATCCTCGCCTTCCGTTCGCTCGAGCGGCGCCGCGAGGTCGCGCGCCGCGGCCTGGACCTGGACCGGGTCCAGATGCGACTCGCCGTCGCGGGTCGCGGCCAGCGCCGCCGCCCCGACACCCGCCCGGGCGCCGAAGACGAGCAGGTCCGAGAGCGAGTTGCCACCCAGGCGGTTGGCGCCGTGCATGCCGCCCGACACCTCGCCGGCCGCGAACAGGCCGGGGACCGTCGTCGCGCCCGTGTCCGGTTCGACCCGGACCCCGCCCATCACGTAGTGGGTCGTCGGTCCGACCTCCATCGGACCCTTGGTGATATCGACGTCGGCGAGCTCCTTGAACTGCTCGTACATCGAGGGCAGCTTGCGGCGGACGTGGTCCGGCGGCAGGTAGCTGATGTCGAGGTAGACGCCACCGTGCGGCGTGCCGCGGCCCTCCTTGACCTCGGTGTAGATCGCGCGCGAGACGTTGTCCCGGGTCGAGAGCTCCGGTGGACGGCGAGCGTCGGTCTCGCGGCCCTGGGAGAGCGCCGTGACCCAGCGGGTGGCTTCCTCGTCGGTCGCGGCATATTCGTGACGGCGCTCCTCGGGCAGGTAGCGCCACATGAACCGCTCGCCCTCGGCGTTGCGCAGGATCCCGCCCTCGCCGCGGACGGCCTCCGTGACAAGCAGGCCGCGGACGCCGGGCGGCCAGACCATGCCGGTCGGGTGGAACTGGACGAACTCCATGTCGATGAGCTCGGCCCCGGCGGCGTAGGCCATCGCGTCCCCGTCGCCGCTGTACTCCCACGAGTTGGAGGTCACCTCGTAGGCCTTGCCGACCCCCCCGGTGGCGAGCACCACGGCCTTGGCCGGGAAGACGATCGGCCGCCCGGTCGTCCGCCAGTAGCCGAAGGCGCCGGTCACGCCTGTCGGGCCAGTGATCAGCCGGGTGATGGTGCACTCCATGTACACCTCGATCCCGGCTGCGACCGCGCGGTCCTGCAGGGTCCGGATCATCTCGAGGCCGGTCCGGTCGCCGACGTGGGCGAGGCGCGGGTGGGAGTGCCCCCCGAACGGCCGCTGGAGGATCCGGCCGTCCGTGGTCCGGTCGAAGACCGCGCCCCAGTACTCCAGCTCACGAACGCGGTCGGGCGCTTCCTGCGCGTGGAGCTGGGCCATGCGCGGGTGGTTCAGCTGCTTGCCGCCGACCATCGTGTCGCGGAAGTGGACCTGCCACGAGTCCGCCGGGGCGACATGTGCCAGGGCAGCGGCCACGCCACCCTCGGCCATGACGGTGTGGGCCTTGCCGAGCAGTGACTTGCAGACGAGACCGACATCCGCGCCGGCATCCCGGGCGGCGATGGCCGCCCGCAACCCGGCGCCGCCCGCGCCGATGACGACGACGTCGTGCGGGCGCGTCTGGGGACGGGTCGGTTCGATCATCGGGGTCGTCGTGCGCGCCTAGGGACGGATGACGATGGTGGGATCGACGATCACGCCGGTCGCGGCCAGCCGCACATACACGTCGGCAAAGGTGACCGAGAGGAGGCTCGCCCAGGCCCACTCCATGTGGCGCAGGTTCAACGACGTGAGCCGCTTCCACATCGAGTAGCGGACCTTCGCCCGGCGCGAGCAGGAGAAGCAGTCCATCCGCCCGCCGACGATGTGCCGCAGGGAGTGACACGACAGGGAGTAGCCGGTCAGCAGGGCCGCGTTGAAGAACAGGATCGCGATGCCGAGGCCGATCGTGATCCCGCCGCCGTGGACGACGGCCAGAGCGGCATCGAGCCACAGGAAGAAGAGCGGGAAGAACGCGAGGTACAGGAAGTAGCGATGGAGGTTCTGCAGGATGAACGGGAACTTCGCCTCCATCGAGTAGCGGTCGTGGACCCTGGGCTCCCCCACCGCGCAACCGGGCGGGTCGGCGAAGTAGAAGCGGTAGTAGGCCTTGCGGTAGTAGTAGCAGGTCGCCCGGAAGCCGAGCGGGATCCACAGGATGAACAGGCCCGGGCTGATCCACGTCGGCAGCCAGTCCGGGGCGATCTCCGGGGAGAACAGCGGCGAGAGGAGCCCGGACTCGGTCTCGTAGGGCGTCCCGAACAGCGGGGTCAGCAGGATGCCGCTGATGAAGAGGTACGTCGCGCAGATCGTGAAGACGGTGCCCTGGACGGTCGGAGCCACCCACCACCGATCGCGCCGCCTCGTGGCACCCAGGCCGCTCGGTGCGGTCCCGCGTGGCTTGTGCGGGAGCCCGAAGGGCAGCGGGCAGCCCGGTCATCGGGCCGCGCTCACGCCGGCCAGTCGCTCGATGACGGCGTCCGCGAACGCGGCCGTGCCGGCCGGCCCGCCCAGGTCGGAGGTCGTGGCCTTGCCTTCGGCGATCACGCCGCGGACCGCCGACTCGACCCCATCCGCGGCGTCGGGGTAGCCGAGGTGGCGGAGCATCAGCGCACCCGACAGGATCAGCGCCGTCGGATTGGCCTTGTCCAGGCCCGCGTACTTGGGCGCGGAACCGTGGACCGGCTCGAAGACGGCCGCCTCGGTGCCGATGTTGGCCCCCGGCGCCACCCCGAGCCCGCCGACCAGCCCCGCGGCGAGGTCGCTGACGATGTCGCCGTACAGGTTGGGCAGCACGAGAACGTCGTACAGCTCCGGCTTCTGGACGAGCTGCATGCACATGTTGTCGACGATGCGGTCTTCGAATTCGACCTTGCCGTCGTAGTCGGCGGCGACCGTCCGGCAGCTCTCGAGGAACAGCCCGTCGGACAGCTTCATGATGTTGGCCTTGTGCACGGCCGTGACCTTGCGCCGGCCGTTGGCGACGGCGTAGTCGAACGCGAAGCGGGCGATCCGCTCCGAGGCGGCCCGCGTGATGATCTTGATGCTCTCCGCGGCATCGAGGCCGACCATGTGCTCGATGCCGGCGTACAGGTCCTCGGTGTTCTCGCGGACGATGATGAGATCGACATCCTGGAAGCGGCTCTCCACCCCTTCCATCGAGCGGGCCGGGCGGAGGTTGGCGTACAGGTTCAGCGCTTGGCGGAGCGCCACGTTGACGCTTCGAAAGCCACCGCCGACCGGTGTGGTGATGGGGCCCTTGAGCGCGACCTTGTTGCGCTTGACCGACTCGAGGACGTACTCAGGGAGCGGCGTTCCGTGCTCGGCGATCGCCGCTTCGCCGGCCACGACGGGCTCCCACTCGAAGCCGATCCCGGTCGCATCGAGGACGCGGCACGTCGCCTCCGCCAGCTCCGGACCGATGCCGTCGCCGGGGATGAGGGTCACACGGTGGGCCATGGCCCGATTGTAGCGGCGGCGGGCGCGACACGGCCGGCCGCCGGGTGGGGCGGCCGGCCGGAGGAGGACGGGAAGAGCGTCAGGGTGCCAGGCGCTGGATGTCCAGGAACTCGAACTCGCCCGAGCCAAGGTCAGTCGCCGGCGATCCATCGAGCGGGAGGAGGTGGGTGGTCCCCTTGGCGTCGTCTCCAAAGCGGACCATCAGCGCCGTGCCGTCGGGCGTGAACGCCCAGGAAGCAGGTACCGAGGTCCCGCCCGGCGGACCGGCCTTCCTTGGCCCGATCGTTCGCTCGTTGCCGGACCCATCGCCGTTGGCGACGACGAGCTGGAAGCCACCGCCAGCGAAGATCCGGGCGTACGCCACGAGCGCTCCATCGGGCGAGAACGTTGCGGTCCCGCGTTGACCCACCCCGGCCGACATCGGGAACGGGGTCTCCTCGCCGGACGCGACGTTCAGCGCGAAGACCCGCGGGAGACCGGCCTCCGACCAGCGCGTGAACGTCACGTGCGCGCCGTCGGGCGAGAGGGCGATCGCCTGATAGTCGAATTCGTTGTTCGGCGGCGTCGTCGACAGGCGCCGTCGCGCGGCTGTTGCCGTCGGCGGCGATCGCCTAGATGCCCGGGATCCGCTCGTCTCCAGTCGATAGACGATGTCGTCGCCATCCGGCGGCAGCCACGTCGCGAAGTGGGCGGGTCCCGTGCCGACGAGCTTCCGCGGTTCGCCGCCGTCGACATCGACGACCCACAGGGCCTTCGCGGCCATGTACGCGATCTGCTTCCCGTCCGGCGACCAGTCGAACCAGTCGAGACTCTTGGTCGGCGGCGTCACTGCCCGAGGTTCCGAGCCGTCCGCCTTCGCCACGACCATCGTGAGGATGGCGGGCTCGGTCGAACGGCCCATCGGAGCGCAGGAAGACCATCCTGGTCCCGTCGCGCGAGAAGATCGGCGAGAAGTCGAAGGCCGTCTCGTCGCCCGAGATCACCCGGGAGTCGTCGCGTCCGGATCGATCAGGTAGGATGTCGCCGTCGCGGCTGGTGACGATCAAGCCGTTGCGCGCCAACCCGAACGGATCGGGCAGCGCGAGATTGCCATGCGCCGATGGCGATGACCGCCAGGGCGGCAAGGATGAGCAGGGCCGCCACGAGCAGGAGTCGCCCGGCGCACTGGGCAGCGGGACGAGGCGCGGTCGGAGGGTCGTATCCATGGGGAGCCACCTTTCGAGGCTCGACCATGCCGGTCGCTGGCGGGTCACCGCGGTGCGCTGCAGGACTTCCGCGAGGTGGTCGGGCACGTGGTGCTCCGCGTCCTCGTGCAGCCAGGTCGAGAGGTTCCGTCCGAAGACGTCGTTCGTCGTCATGCCGGACGACCCTCCCTGGCTTCCGGTCGATAGCGGGCATCGGCGTCGAGCGCCGCCCGCATGACCTGGAGCGCTCGGTGGAGACGAGACTTCGCCGTTCCGAGCGGGATCCCGAGCGTCGTGGCGACCTCCGGCAAGGGCAGGTCGAGGTAGTGGTGCAGGACGATGAGCGCCCGCGCATCCGGCTCGAGGCGGAGGAATCCGCGTTCGATCTGGTCGCGGTCCGCGACGGCCGACTCGATGCCGGCGACGGCGGGCGCGTGAAGGTTCGTGAGCTCGACATCGACGCGATGGCGCCGGAGCCGCCGTGCCTCATCGATACAGGCATGGACGAGCATCCGGTGGACCCAGGCGTCGAAGAGGTCCGGATCCCGCAGCGTCGGCAGGTCGCGCCAGGCACGGACGAGCGTGTTCTGCACGGCGTCCTTGGCCTGTTCGGGATCGCGGAGGATGAGCCAGGCGGCCGCGTCCAGACGGGAGATCGCGGCGCCTGCCAGCTCGGCGAAGGCGTCATGATCGCCCTTCCGCGCTCGCTCCACGAGGTCTCGCTGCATCACGCCCCTCGGCGGTGGCGCGGCCGACGTGGCCACGCTCAACCAGTATGGCGAGGCGACGTCCCCGTTCCGTTCCAGATTCGGTCGGCGGCGCGTCGCTCCGGGGCCGACGCGGTACCATCGCGGTCCCCATGAGCGTCCACCCCACCGGAGCCTGCCGCGCGTGAAACTCCACGAAGCCGACGCCAAGTCGCTGCTCGTCGCCCAGGGCCTGCCGGTCCCGGCCTGGGAGGTCGCCCACACCGCGGCCGAGGCGCGGGCGGGCGGCGGAACGATTCCTCGGCGCGGGTGCCGACAAGGTCGTCATCAAGGCCCAGGTCCTCGTCGGCGGGCGCGGGAAAGCCGGTGGCGTGAAGCTCGCGGGCTCCGCGGACGAGGCGGAGACCGTCGCGTCGCAGATCCTCGGCATGGACATCAAGGGCATGACCGTGCGCAAGGTCCTGGTCGGGCCGGCCGCGGACATCGTCAAGGAGTTCTACCTCGCCGCGGTCCTCGACCGCGCGGAGCGCGGGATCCTGCTGATGGGCTCCGCCGAGGGCGGCGTGGAGATCGAGCAGGTCGCCGAGGCGAACCCGGACGCCATCGTGCGTCGCCATGCTCACCCGCTCCTGGGTCTCCAGGATTTCGGGGCGCGGGAGCTGGCGTTCGCGATGGGACTCGGCGCTCACCTCAAGGCCGCCGTGGCGATCGCCAAGGGGCTCGTGACCACGATGAAGGCCTACGACGCCGACCTCGTCGAGATCAATCCGCTGGCGATCGTTCGCGAGGCCGGTCCTGACGGCGCCGTGGTCGAGCGACTCGTTTGTCTCGACGCGAAGGTCACCCTGGACGACTCCGCCCTCGACCGGCACCCCGGCCTCGAGGACCTGCGCGACCCCGACGAGGAGGCACCGGAGGACAAGGAGGCGCGCGAAGCCGGGCTGACGTTCATCAAGCTCGATGGGACGATCGGTTGCATGGTCAACGGCGCGGGTCTCGCGATGGCCACGATGGATCTCGTGAAACGGGCCGGCGGCGAACCGGCCAACTTCCTCGACATCGGCGGCGGCGCTCGGGCGGACAAGGTGGCCCACGCGATGCGCTTGATCCTGGCCGACCCCAAGGTCAACGCGATCCTCGTGAACATCTTCGGCGGCATCACCCGTGGGGACGAGGTGGCCCGCGGCCTGATCGAGGCCCGCGCGCAGCAGACCCGCGAGGTTCCGATGGTCGTCCGCATCGTCGGCACGAACGCGGCGGAGGCCGCCGTCCTGCTCGAGGAGGCCCGTTTCCAGACGGCGGCCTCGCTGGATGAGGCGGCCGCCAAGGCCGTGGCCGCGTCCCGGGGCGAGGGGGCGACCGCGTGAGCATCCTCGTCGGTCGCGAGACCCGCCTCGTCGTGCAGGGCATCACCGGGCGCGAGGGTGGCTTCCACGCGGCGGCCTCGCGGGCGTACGGCACGAACATCGTCGCGGGCGTGACCCCGGGCAAGGGCGGCCAGACGGCGCTCGATGGCGCCGTGCCGGTCTTCGACACGGTCACCGAGGCTGTCCGCGAGACCGGCGCGAACACATCCTTGATCTTCGTCCCGGCCGCCGGCGCCCCCGATGCGGTGATGGAGGCGGCGGCACGCCGGGATCGCCACGATCTTCTGCATCACCGAAGGCATCCCGGCGCTCGACATGATCCCCGCCGTCGAGGTCGTGCGCGCCCGCGGTGCCCGCCTCATCGGCCCGAACTGTCCCGGCGCGACCTCCCCCGGCCGGGCCAAGGTCGGGATCATCCCGGGCGACATCCATCGCGAAGGCCGGGTCGGTGTCGTGAGTCGGTCCGGCACCTTGACCTACGAGGCCGTCCAGGCGATGTCGGACGCCGGGCTCGGTCAGTCGACCTGCGTCGGGATCGGTGGCGACCCCATCATCGGCACGACGTTCCTCGACGTGCTCCAGTTGTTCGCGGCGGACGACGAGACCGATGCGATCGTGCTCATCGGCGAGATCGGCGGCGCATCCGAGGAGGTGGCCGCTGCGTGGGCCGGCGAGCACCTCCGGGACGTGCCCAAGGTCGCGTTCATCGCCGGCCGTACCGCTCCGGAGGGCAAACGCATGGGCCACGCCGGGGCGATCATCTCGGGTGGTGCCGGGACCGCGGCCTCCAAGGTCGAGGCGCTCGAAGCCGCCGGGTTCCGGGTGGCCGGCTCCCCCACCGAGCTGCCCGGCCTCCTTCGCGACGCCGGCTACCGCGGCTGATCGGGGCTCGACCGATGCAGCTGTCCGAGATTCGCTTCCTGTTCGAGTACGACCGCTGGAGCACCCGCCGGGTCCTTGATGCGGCCGTCGGCATCGACGATGCGACCTGGTCCGCGAGCAACATCATCGACGAGCGCGGTCTCGGCGCGATCCTGGTCCACCAGCTCGGCGCTCACCAGCGCTGGCGCCACGGCATCTCGCAGTCGTCCGGAGGAGCCGCATCCCGGAGGACGAGCCGCTCCCGTCGCTTGCCGAGCTTCGCGACCGCTGGGAGCAGGAGTGGCGCGACTTCGATGCCTTCCTGGACGGCATCGACGACGCCCTGCTCGCGTACGTTCACGAGGGCATCGCCGTGTGGCAGATGCTGGTCCACGTCGTGAACCACGGCACCCAGCATCGTTCCGAGGCAGCCGCGCTCCTGACCGCGGCCGGGCGATCGCCGGGCGAACTGGACATGATCAACTTCGCCGAGGAACGCGTCGCGGCGGAGGCGGCGAAGGGGGCCGGATGACGGCCCGAGGCGACCACGCCGAGTCGTACGAGGCAAACCGGCGGCTCTGGGAGGCCTGGACCGCGGTCCACGCGGAGGGCGAGTTCTACGACCTCGAAGGCTTTCGAGCCGGCGGCGTGCGGCTGCGTGACGACGAGATCGCCGCGATCGGCGATGTGCGCGGGAAAACGCTCCTCCATCTCCAGTGCCACTTCGGGATCGACACGCTGTCGTGGGCTCGCCTCGGGGCGCGGGTGACGGGCGCCGATTTCTCGCCGGCCGCGATCGGTCTCGCCCGGGAGATCGCCGCGGATATCGGCATCGAGGATGCCCGCTTCGTCGAATCGAACCTGTACGACCTGCCCGAGCACCTCGATGGCGAGTTCGATGTCGTCTACACCTCGCGTGGCGTGCTCGGCTGGCTACCGGACATCCGCGGGTGGGCGCGGGTCGTGGCCCATTTCCTGGCGCCCGGTGGGACGTTCTTCATCACGGAGGCCCATCCCGTCCTCCAGGTATTCGAGACCGACGACGTCGCGCCCGGCGAGCTGCGGCCGCTCTACCCCTATTGGGAGCATCGCGACCCGCTCGTGTTCGACATCAAGGGTTCCTACGCGGACCCCACTGCCGAGATCGGGGAGCAGAAGGAACATGGCTGGGACCACGGCCTGGGCGAGATCGTCACGGCCCTGATCGACGCCGGCCTGCGGATCGAGTCGCTCGAGGAGCTTCCGTACCTCGAATGGGCAACCGACTTCCTGGTGGAGAGCGAGCCCGGCAGCGGCCGTTTCGTGCTGCCGCCCGGGGCTGGGGAGCTCCCGCTGATGTTCTCCCTGCGCGCCACGAAGCCGGCGGCGGGCTGAACCGGCGTACACTTCCCGTTCGAGCTTTCCACGGACGGAGGACCTCCGCCCGTCCGATGCCCAACGAATGATCGAGGACCGACGATGACCAAGCACTCCCGCGCCGAGCGCGAACGACGCGCCGCCGAGACGATCCGCGTCAAGGAGATCGAGGCCGCCTGGCTGGGCAGCCTCGCACCCGATACGGCCAAGGCCTTCACCACCGCGGTCGCGGCTGCTCGGGCCCGTGGCCCCGTCGAGCCCCCGCCCCCGATGGCGCCGGGCACCCCGCCGCGACCGCCACGCCCGGGACGCGAGCCCAAGCCTTCGAAGGAAGAGCGAACCAAGAACTCCCGCGCCTTCCGCGACTAGGCGGCGCGCCGCGAGGACAGTGCCGGGTTAGCCGAGGCGGACGGCGGTTCCGGACGCGGTGACCATCAGCATCGAGCCGCCCTGGCCGACCGTCTCGTAGTCGAGATCCACGCCCACGACCGCGTCGGCGCCCAGCGCCGCCGCGGCGGCCGTCATCTCCTCGACGGCGATCGAGCGGGCCTTGTTCAGCTCCTGCTCGTAGGCGCCCGAGCGCCCGCCGACGATGTCGCGGATCCCGGCGAACAGGTCCTTGAAGATGTTCGCGCCAAGGATCGCCTCCCCCGTCACGAGGCCGCGGTATTCGGCGATCGGGCGTCCCTCGAGGGTGGGCGTCGTGGAGATGATCATCGAGGGCTCCTCCGGGTTGCGCTGCGGGATGGTTGCCGCCCGAGGATAGCTCAGCCGAACCCGAGAGCCGTCCAGGCGGGCCCGCCGGGAGCCTCGATCAGCTCGACCAGCACGCCGTGGCACGAGCGCGGATGGATGAAGGCCACGGGTCCCTCGGCGCCCTTGCGCGGTGCCGTGTCGATCAGCTCGAGGCCGTCCATCTCGAGCCGCAGGAGCGTCTCCGTCAGGTTCGGCACCTCGAAGCACACGTGGTGGAACCCTTCGCCCTTGGCCGCGAGGAAGCGGGCCACGCCCGTGGTGTCGTCCGTCGGCTGGACGAGCTCGATCTTGGACTCGCCGACCGTGAGGAAGGCGATGCGGACCCGGTCCTGCTCGATGTCCATGATCGTCTCGAGCTCGAGCCCGAGCATGTCCCGCCACAGACCCAGCGCGGTCTCGATCGAGGCCACGATGAGCGCCACGTGATGGATCTTGCCGAGCGATCGGATGCGCGCCGGCAGCGGCCGTCCCGCGCTCACGATCCCGGCTCGAGTCGGTGCTTCATCCGTGTTCGCCTCCGCTCCCGCGTTCAGACCGTGATGAGCTCGCGGTGCTCGCCCCACGTCACGCGGAGCCGGTCGCTGATCTCCCCGACCGTCGCGTAGGCGCGGACCGCCTCGACGATGGCCGGCATCAGGTTGCCATCGGCGCGAGCGATCCGCTCGAGCTCGTCCATGGCCGCGTCCCAGGCCTCGGCCGACCGTTCGGCTCGGACCCGCTGGACGCCCTCGATCTGGCGCCGCTCCCCTTCCGGGTCGATCCGGTGGGTCGGTGGCGTCGAGACCTCGTCGTCGCGGAACTTGTTCACGCCGACGACGACCTGGTCGCCACTGTCCACGGCTCGCTGGACGCGATACGCGGCCTCCTGGATCTCCCGCTGCTGGAAGCCACGCTCGATCGCCGCCAGCGTCCCCCCGAGCGACTCGATCTCGTCGAGGTAGGCCCACGCGGCCGCCTCGAGCTCATTCGTCAGGCTCTCGACGTAATAGGAGCCTGCCAGCGGATCCGGCGTCTCGGTGACGCCCGCCTCGTAAGCCAGGATCTGCTGGGTCCGGAGGGCCAATCGGGCGGCTTCCTCGGTCGGGAGGGCGAGCGCCTCGTCGCGCGAGTTCGTGTGGAGGCTCTGGGCTCCACCGAGGACCGCGGCCAGCGCCTGGATCGTGGTCCGGACGACGTTGTTGTCGATCGACTGGGCGGTCAGGCTCGACCCGGCGGTCTGGACGTGGAACCGGCACAGCAGCGACTTGGGGTTCGTCGCCCCGAACCGCTCGCGCATGATCGTGGCCCACATCCGGCGGGCGACCCGGAACTTGGCGACCTCCTCGAACAGCTCCGACCAGGCCGCGAAGAAGAAGGACAGGCGCCCGGCGAAGTCGTCCACGTCAAGGCCCCGCTCGACGGCCGCCTCGACATAGGCGATCGCGTCGGCCAGGGTGAAGGCCAGCTCCTGCGCGGCGGTCGCGCCCGCCTCGCGCATGTGATAGCCGCTGATCGAGATCGTGTTCCAGCGCGGCAGCTCGCGGGCGCAGAACTCGAAGACGTCGGTCACGAGGCGCATCGACGGACGAGGCGGGAAGATGTAGGTGCCGCGGGCGATGTACTCCTTGAGGATGTCGTTCTGGGTCGTGCCCGAGATCCGCTCGCGTGGGACACCCTGGGCCTCGGCTGCCGCCACGTACAGCGCCAGCAGGATGGGCGCGGTCGCGTTGATCGTCATCGAGGTGCTGACCTCGCCGAGCGGCAGGCCGTCGACGAGGACCGCCATGTCGGCGAGGCTGCTGATCGGGACGCCGACCCGGCCCACCTCGCCTTCGGCCGCCGGGGCGTCCGAGTCGTAGCCCATCTGGGTGGGCAGGTCGAACGCGACCGACAGGCCGGTCTGGCCGTGGTCCAGGAGGTACCGGAACCGGCGGTTGGTCTCCTCGGCGGTCGCGAACCCCGCGTACTGGCGCATGGTCCAGAAGCGGCTCCGATACATCGTGGGCTGGACCCCGCGGGTGAACGGGTATTCGCCCGGACGCCCGAGGTCACGATCCTCGTCGAGCCCCTCGAGGTCCGCCGCCGTGTAGAGGTCGCGCACCTCGATCCCGGACGACGTCTCGAACCGCTCGCGGCGTTCCGGAGCCGCCTCACGAGCCTTGGCCCGGAGCGTCTCGCGCCATCGGTCACGGCCTGGGTCCGGGCCCTCCCCTACCGGGCGTCGCGGCCGCTCGTTCGGCTGGCTCATCCGAGGACCACCAGGATGTCGCCGAGCTCCACGGTGGCGCCGGCACCCGCCGGCACTCGCGTCACCGTGCCCGCCCGTGGCGCCCGCAGCTCGTTCTGCATCTTCATGGCCTCCACCGCGAGCAGGGTCTGGCCGGCCTCGACCGTGTCGCCGGGGGCGACGGCCACGGACGCGATCCTGCCGGGGATGATGGCACGGATCTCCAGCGGGCCACCAGCGGCTCCGCCCGCGGCCGCGTCACGCGAGGCACGCTCGCGGAGGGCGGCCCTGGCCTCGTCCTCGACGAGCAGCTCGAAGCGCCAGCCCTCGACGACGACCTCGACTCCCAGGCGGCCGTCGCGATCGACGGCGCCCACGGCCCCGACCACCACGTTGGACCGGTCAGAGGCCGTTGGTTCCGGCCCGACGGTCACGGGCTCGTCGCCCGGGTGGGCGGACGCGGGCGCGAGCGTGACTCGCCGGGCTCTCGCGCCAGGTGCGCGTGTCATCGAGGCCAGCGATCGGCGGCTGCGAGGCGGCCCGCGGCCTCGCCAGGCCGAACCACTGCCGTCTTTGCGCAAAGACGGGTCCGTCGCGGTGGTCGTGGCGGGCGGGACACGCGCGACGAGCGCCTCGTCGGCGACGCGCGCGGCGATCTGGGCGGCTCGTTCCAGGGCCTCCGACCGGCGCGCCTCGCCGTCCCAGTGCGTCGCGACCCAGTCCGTCGAGATCTCGCCCGCGGCAAAGGCGGGGTCGCGCATCAGCGCGCGGTCGAATGGAAGGGTCGTCTGGATGCCGGTCACCGCCACTTCGTCGAGCGCCCGCCGCATCCGGTCGATGGCGGTATCCCGGTCCGGGCCGACCGTCATGATCTTGGCGATCAACGGATCGTAGTCGGGCGGCACGCGCTCCCCCGCCCGGAGCGCCGTATCGACGCGAACCCCCGGACCCGATGGCATCCGCCACTCGCCCACCCGTCCCGGCGACGGCGCGAACGCGCGCGCCGGATCCTCGGCGGCCAACCGGACCTCGATCGCATGGCGGGTCGGGGTCAGGGCGTTCGCCGCCGCGGTCAGGACGGCCTCCGACAACGGTGCCCCGGCCGCGATCCACAACTGTTCCGCGACGAGATCGAGATCCGTCACGAGTTCCGTCACGCCGTGCTCGACCTGGAGGCGCGCGTTGACCTCGAGGAACCAGAACCGCCGCTCCGTGTCGAAGAGGAACTCGGCCGTCGCGGCGTTGTGCAGCTTCGCGGCGCGCGCGGCCCGGATGGCGAGGTCGTGCAGCTCGGCTCGCTCGTCCGGTGTCAGCCCCGGCGCCGGCGATTCCTCGACGAGCTTCTGGTGCCGCCGCTGGATCGAGCAATCGCGCTCCCCCAGCGCCACGATCGTGCCGTCCGCGTCCCCGAGCAGTTGCACCTCGATGTGGCGGGCCGGGCGTACCTCCCGCTCCAGGTACACCGCGCCATCGCCGAATGCCGCCAGCGCCTCCGCCGCGCCAGCGGCCAGCGCGGCCGGCAGCTCCGCCGCCGTCGTGACGCGTCGCATGCCACGTCCTCCGCCGCCGGCCGAGGCCTTCACGAGCAACGGAAAGCCAACGTCCTCGGCCGAAGCCACGACGGCCGCCGCCTGGTCGGGTCGGTCGACCGCCGCAGCCTCGTACGTCCCCGGCACCACCGGGACGCCGGCATCCTTGGCCGTCCGGCGCGCCGTGAGCTTGTCGCCGAGGGCGTCGATCGCGTCGGGCGCCGGTCCGATGAAGGTGAGACCGGCGTCGATCACCGCTCGCGCGAATGCCGCGCGCTCCGACAGGAAGCCGTAGCCGGGGTGGATCGCCTCGGCGCCCGTCGCGAGCGCGGCCTCGACGATCGCGTCGGCGCGGAGGTAGCTCTCCGTCGCGGGCGCCGGACCCAGGCGCACCGCCGCGTCGGCGGCCTCGACATGGGCCGCATCGGAATCGGCGTCGGAGTAGACCGCGACGGCCTCCACGCCGAGATCGCGACAGGTACGGATGATGCGAAGGGCGATCTCTCCCCGGTTCGCCACGAGGATCCGCGCAAACGGCCGGGCTCCGTCTTTGCGCAAAGACGCGGCCTCCCCCGCCGTCCGCGAAGGCGCGGTCACAGCGGGATGTTGCCGTGCTTCTTCGGCGGATTCGTGTCGCGCTTGTCGGCCAGCATCTCCAACGCGGCGATGAGCCGTGGCCGAGTCTCCGACGGTTTGATGACGTCATCGACGTACCCACGGGCCGCGGCCGCGTACGGGTTGGCGAAACGCTCTTCGTAGTCGGCGACGAGCCTGGTGCGCTCGGCTGCCGGATCGGCAGCGGCCGCGATCGTGTCGCGATGGAGGATGTTGACCGCGCCCTCGGCGCCCATCACGGCGATCTCCGCGGTCGGCCACGCGAGGTTGATGTCACCGCGAACGTGTTTGCTCGACATGACGTCGTAGGCGCCGCCGTAGGCCTTGCGCGTGATCACCGTCAGCTTGGGGACCGTCGCCTCGCAATAGGCGTACAGCAGCTTCGCGCCGTGGCGGATGATCCCGCCGTGTTCCTGGTCGACGCCCGGCATGAAGCCCGGCACGTCGACCAAGGTGATGAGCGGCACGTTGAAGCAGTCGCAGGTCCGGACGAACCGTGCCGCCTTCGTCGAGGCGTCGATGTCCAGGGCGCCGGCGAGGACCGCGGGTTGCTGCGCGACGATGCCGACACTGCGCCCGCCGAGTCGCGCGAAGCCGGTGAGGATGTTCGGTGCCCAGCCCGGCTGGATCTCGAGGAACGCGCCGTCGTCGACGACGAGCTCGATCACCTCGTGCATGTCGTATGGCTTGCTCGGGTCGTCGGGGACGATCCGATCCAACGCGACATCCTGCCGGTCGGTGGGATCGGACGTCGGCCCGCAGTGGCGCGTCGCCGAGATTGTTCTGTGGCAGGTGTCCCAGGATCCGCCGCGCGAACCCGAGCGCCTCGGCCTCGTCATGAGCCGCGATGTGGGCCACCCCGCTCCGCGTCGTATGGGTCGTCGCACCGCCGAGCGTCTCCGCGTCGACGTCCTCGTGGGTGACGGCCTTCACGACGTTGGGCCCGGTCACGAACATGTAGCTCGTGCCCTCGACCATGATCGTGAAGTCGGTGATCGCCGGGGAGTACACCGCCCCGCCGGCACACGGGCCCATCACCAGCGACAGCTGCGGCACGACGCCGGAGGCCAGCGTGTTGCGCAGGAAGATGTCGGCGTAGCCACCGAGCGACACGACGCCCTCCTGGATCCGGGCGCCTCCCGAATCGTTGAGCCCGATGATCGGTGCCCCGACCTTCATCGCAAGGTCCATCACCTTGCAGATCTTCTCGGCGTACGCCTCGGACAGCGATCCACCGAACACCGTGAAGTCCTGGCTGAAGACGAAGACGAGCCGGCCGTCGATCTTGCCGTGCCCGGTGACCACGCCGTCCCCGAGGAACGCGGTCTCGGCCTCGGGATTGCGATTCGTGACGAAGGCGTCGAGCTCGACGAACGACTCCGCGTCGAGCAGCAGCTCCAATCGTTCACGCGCGGTGAGTTTTCCGCGTTCGTGTTGCTGGTCGATGCGCTCCTGCCCGCCACCGAGCATCGACTCCGCGCGCATCGCGTCGAGGCGTGCGGCTCGCTCTTCATTCGTCGGCAATGCCGATCCTCCCGGTTGCGGTGGGCCGTCTTTGTGCAAGGACAGTGGTCATCATACGGGCCTACTTATCCACCGAAATGGTGAACAACTCGCGATCCGTGTGGATAACCAGCCCGTCCGCTAGGGCGCGGGCTGGAGTAGCATGACCGCATCCCCGCCCCAACCGCCCGCAGAGCGCGCGAGCCCGGCCGATGATTCGAGGTGATGCCCTGGTGACCAATGTGATCGCGATCGCCAATCAGAAGGGTGGAGTGGGCAAGACCACCACGGCGATCAACCTCGCGGGCGCCCTCGCTGAGGAGGGCCTCCGGGTCCTCTGCATCGACATGGATCCCCAGGCCAACCTGACGGCCGGACTCGGGATCAACCTCAACACCGTCGAACGCTCGATGGCCGACGTGCTCGCCGATGGACGAGCGACCCTCCCCGAAGTCATCCGCCCCACGGAGAGCGCGGGCATCGACGTCGCGCCCGCGCACATCGACCTGGCATCCACCGAGGGCGAGCTCTTCACGGCGCTTGGCCGCGAGCAGATCCTGCGCGACGCGATCGAGGGCCAGACCGACGCCTACGACTACGTCCTCATCGACTGCCCGCCGAACCTCGGGCTGCTGACGGTCAACGGCCTCGTCGCGGCCAACGGCGTCATCATCCCGGTCCAGACCCAGTACTACGCGATGAAGGGCCTGACGAATCTGGTCAAGGTCATCAACGCGATCCGGCTCAAGCTGAACCGGGACCTGAAGATCCTCGGGCTGCTGCCCACGTTCTACGACGGCCGCACGAACCTCGCTCGGGACATGCTCGATGAGCTCCGGGTCGTCGGCGACCACCACGTCTTCAGCAGCATCATCCGCAACACCGTGAAGCTCGGCGAGGCACCGCTGGTGGGACGCCCCATCACGACCTATGCCGGGGGCAGCGACGCCGCGCGTACGTACCGCGAGCTCGCACGGGAGGTGGTCGAACTTGGCACGGCCTGATTTCCGAGCGACCGCAGCGCGTCGCCTGTCGGAAGAGCGTGAGCTCTCCCCTGCCATCGTCAGCCTCCTGTCGAACGACTCGCCGACGCGCAGCGTCGGTGTCCGGATCGTCCCGGTCGATCGCATCGACTCCAACCCGCAGCAGCCACGTCTCGCCTTCAACCAGGAGACGCTCGACGAGCTGACCGCCTCGATCCGCGAGCACGGCGTCCTGCAGCCCATCCTCGTCCGACCCATCGGTCAGAACCGCTACCAGCTCGTCGCGGGCGAGCGGCGTTGGCGGGCCTCCAAGCAGGCCGGCCTCGAGACGATCCCGGCCCTCATCGAGGAGATCGACGACGACACCGCCCTGGAGATCTCGATCATCGAGAACCTCCAGCGCGAGGACATCTCACCGCTCGATGAAGCCGCGATGTACGACCGGATGGTCCGCGAGCACGGCTACAGCATCCGCAAGCTCGCCGACAAGCTGGGCAAGGACAAGGGCTATCTCGAGAACCGGCTCCGGCTGGCCGACGCGCCCCCGGAGATCCGCGAGCTGGTGTCCTTGCGCAAAGACACCCTGTCACACGCCTACGAGCTGATGAAGGTCGACGACCCCAAGAAGCGCCGCCGGCTGGCCGACCAGGTCGCTCGTGGCGAACTGACCCTGATCAAGCTTCGCGACAAGATCGAGGGGCGCCGGTCTCGGCCGGTGCGGGTCATCGACGACATCGGGGTGGACGGCAACGGGATCGAGGGGACCAACGGCGTCGGCCACGACGATGGCGACCTCGAGATCGAGGAGGCCGCGGCCGCGGAGCCGGCACCCCGGCCGGCCGTGGAGCTCACGGACGATTCGCTCGTCAACGCCAAGCAGGACCTGGGCGAGGCACTCGATGCCTTGGTCGACGTCCTTCGCTCCCCTGATGCCGTGGCCTCGATCACCGAGATCGACCGGGCCAACCTGGCGAAGTACCTCACGATCGCGAAGCTCCGCCTGGAGAACGCGATCGCCATCGTCCGGACGGGTGACACCCGGGACTGACGGACCGATCCGATCTGGACATGACGAAGCCGGCGCCGATGGGCGCCGGCTTCGTCGTTTGGGGGTCGAGGACCGTTTCCTAGTCGTTGCCGCCTTTCGCGCCCTTCGGGGCGCGGTCGGCCTTGCGGGCCTTTGCGGCTTCCGCCTTTGCTGATCCGGCCCCACGCGCGGCCGTGGCCGCCTCCGGCTTGCCCTCGTCACCGCGGGCGATCTCGGACACGTAGGCGCCGTGGTTGTCGAACCCGTCGGGGGTCGTTGCCTTCGCCGCCTCGGAGACGAACCAGCCGTGGTTCTGCGGGCGTTCGCCCGCGGCCTCCTCGGCTGCCCCTTCCTGCTCGTCGGCACGGGGACGCTCTCGTCCACGTCCTCGTCTTCGTCGCCCTCGGGCTCGGCCGGCGCCTCGGGTCGGACCGGCACCGTCTTGCCGGCCGCCTCGGATGCGCGTGTCAGTCCATCCCCGGCAGCATCCGGCGGAGCTTCGACCGAAGCCGGACGGGCTGCGAGCACCGCTCCCGTCGTCAGGACGAGCGCGGCGAGGGCGACCAGCAGGCCGCGGAGGTGGCGAGTGAGCCGATGCACGATGTCGGGCCTCCATTCGCGGGGCGGGCCATCCGGCCCAGGGTCTCGACCCCGCGCACTCACGAGAACGAACGGCGCCGGGGCAGCGTTAGGGAGGACCATGGTCCTGTCCGGCTCCCACGGCTTCCCGGACGGGTCGGAGCTCGCTCAGCGGACGGCAGCCCCCAGCCAGGCCAACAGGGCCAGCCCACCTCCGGCTGCCTCGAACTGCCACGCCCGCTCCCTGACGCCCGGTCCGGCGACGCGTGACCACGCCACCGCCACCCCGATGAGGCCAGCCGCGGCGAGCACCGGGAGGATCTGGACGAGTCCCACACCACGGAACGCCAGGAAGCCCAGCCCCAAGATGAGGACCAGGGACCAGAGGACCGCGTGGAGGCGCCACGACCCCTCGAGGCCGAGCCGCGTCGCGACCGAGACCGTCCCCGCCGCCACGTCCCGCTCCAGATCGGCTCGGGCATTCGCGATGGCGAGGGCAGCGCCGGCCAGCATCGTCATCGGAACGAGGGCGATGAAGAAGGACGGGAGAACGCCCGTGGCCCCCAGCCAGCCGTACACGGGCAGCAGCGGGATGCCCAGAGCGAACGGCAACCACGACCAGGCCGTCCCCTTGGCGACGAGATCGTAGCCGTAGCCGATGAGCAGCACGACGACCGCGAGCACCCCCACCCGGACATCGGCCAGCGTCGCCAAGCACGATCCCGAGGGCCGCCCCCGTGACCACGACCGCCCAGGCCGCAGGAACGCTCACCAGGCCGGCCGGGATGGGCTTGCCCGGCTTGTGACCGGCATCGTCGGGTGCGTCGTGGATGTCGTTGAGGGCCCCGATCGACGCCTGGAGCGCCGTCATCGACACCCCGAGGCCGAGCGCTCGCGCCGGATCCGCTCCGGCGGCGACGGCGACCGCGCCCACGACGACGCCGTCAAGCAGGGACGGGAATGGATGGACGAGCCGGATGAACGCCGCGGCCCGGGCGAGGGGCCCGTCAGACGTAGACGAGCTCGTGGAAGTTCTCGACCAGGTAGTCGATGAGACGCTCCCGAGCGTCGGCGGCGTCCGCGCGCAGGCCGGGGACGAGCGCATACAGGGCCACGGCCGGCATCATCTGGCGGCCCTGGGCGTCCTTCCCGATCACGGCCGGCGGACCATCGCCGGAAGCGAACACCCGTTCGATATCGCGTTCCGAGAGGCGGGCTGAGCGACGCAGGTCGTCGAGGACCCGGAGGACGCCGCGACGCTTGGCGACGTCGCGCATCATCTCCTGCGCCCACAGGTCGATCTGCTGGTCGGTCTGCTCGTTGAGGCGGGTGCGGTACTCGGTGGGATCGGCGGACAGGCCGGTTGCAGCCACGGTCGCTCCTGAGGGGGATCCTGCGCGCCGAGTATGCCAGAGACGCCCGGTCAGCCGCCCGCGGCAGCCAGCGGCTGTGGCTCGATCGCGCCGTCGAGCTGGGCGGCCAGGGCCGCCTCGCGGGAGCCCTCGGGCCACTCGTTGAACCGCTCCGACAGCCAGGCTCCGGAGCGGCCGCTGCGAGCGGGCTGCTGGGCATCGGCGACGAGCGCCGCGAGGGACGACTGGAGGGCGGCCGTCATCGCGGTCACGTTGACCCGATCGGGCCGACCGGCTCCCACGATGGGCTCGCCGACACGGATCCGGATGCGACCGCCGAACCGCAGCCAGCTCGTGCCGTTGATGGCGATCGGGACGAGCGGCACGCGCGACCGCAGGGCGAAATACGCGGGTCCGTCGTTGAGCGGGAGCACGGCCGCCTCGATCGCGCCGATCCTCCCCTCCCCCGCGATCGCGACGATCCCACCCGCACCGATGACCGCACCGACCTTTCGGGTGGCCTCGAGCAGGTCGTTCTTGCCCGGCTTGTAGGGGATCGTCGCCCCGGTCCAGTGCATGAGCCGGTTGCGACCGCCGACGCCCATGTCCTCCTCCTTGGGACCGAAGAACGACAGGCGCGGGCGCATCGGGAGCGTGGCCATCAGGACGAACGGGTCTGACCACGACAGGTGGTTGAAGCAGTAGATCGCCGGGCCGCCCGGGAGCTGCTCGAAACCCTCGCACTCGAGCCGCAGCCAGGCTCGGGTGACCGCCCCCGTGACGAGCCGCGAGGCCCAGTAGCGGATCGTCCGCCGCCACGGGTGCAGTGGCCGCTCCCCGGCGGGCATGGCCTTCGGCGAGGTCGGTCAAGGGCGGGAGCGTCCGGTCGCTGGCTTCCGGGCGGCGGCCGACTTGGGCGACGCGCCCGCCGGCTTGCTTGCCGCCGCCTTGGCGACCGTCTTCGAGCCGGCGCCGCTCTTGGTCGATCGTGGGCGCTTGACCGCGGTCGGCGTGAACGGCCGGCCGTCGATCCGGGCGAAGACCTCGAGCGCGAACGACGCGATGGCGTCGCCCTCGTCGTCGGAGCCGCGCAGGATGTGGCTCTCCACCTGGAAGCCCAGCAGGTGGTGGCTGCTCACCGTCTCCAGCCCGAGCTCTCCGACCTGGAGCCGTCCCCACCGGATGACCTTCGCGGAGGCGCGCGGACCCTCGCCTGGAACGTTGACGCGCACGAGCACCTGCAGCAGGCCTGCGTCGGTCGGCACGAGCATCACGTAGCGGACGCCCGGGTCTTCGCCCCACACGATCCAGCACGATGGATCGGGAGCGGCGCCGAGCGACGCGAGGATCGGCTCGATGACCGCCAGGACCTTGGGCGTCAAGGCGTCCTTGTGAGGCGCGCGTTGCCGCCAATCGCTCAGCCGCATGCTGTCCTCCCGCGTGACCGTCGGTAGGCCTGGAACCTGCGTTCGAGGCTAGCACAGGGCCGTCGTCCGGATCGCACCGGCCGATCACGGGGTCGCCACGTGCCCGGCCGGCAAGGTATCGTGCCGCGGTGCGTATCCACCGGGACCTCGCGGGCTGGGGCGTGTTCTTCGTCGTGGCTGGCGGAGTGCCACTGGCGGTCCAGACCGGCATCCTCGACCCGGCCGTGCTCGATCGATGGTGGACGTTCTGGCCGCTGATCCTGGTCGGCATCGGTCTCGGGCTCATCTTCACGAAGACGTCGCTCGAGATGCTCGGCGGCCTGATCGTCTCGGGGACGCTGGGCCTCCTGGCGGCCGGGATCCTGACCGGCGGGTTCGGCGGGATCGGCGACCTGCCGTCGGGCGTGTGCGGACCCGGCGGCGGCGGCACGCCATTCCCGTCGCGCACGGGCTCGTTCGAAACGGATGCCGTCGTGGAGGTCGAGGTCGCCTGCGGGACGGTCGAGCTCGCCACGACGGACGGCCAGTCCTGGGTGGTCGAGGGCGTCGACGACACCGGCCTGGGACCGGACATCACGGCCGACCTCGCCAGCCTCTACATCAAGCCTCCCGACGATGATCTCGGCCGATTCCTCGGCGAACGTGACCGATGGGTGGTCAGCCTGCCGACTGAGCAGCGCCTCGACGTCCACCTCGGCGTCGACGCGGGCTCGGTCGTCGCCGACCTCGGGAGTGCCCGGCTCGGCGTATTCGATGTGGAGCTCAACGCCGGGCAGGCTACGGGCATCCTGCGCGATGTCGCCGAGATCGACGAGATCCATGTGGGGATCAACGCCGGGTCGCTCGGGCTCTACCTGCCGGCGGTGTCGACCACCGGCACCATCGAGGCGAATGCGGGCAGCATCCGGCTCTGCGCCCCGCCTGGTGTGGCCCTGCGCCTGCATACCGAGGACAGCGTGTTGTCGTCCTACGACTTCGGGTCTGCGGGACTCGTCCAGGTCGGTGACACCTGGGAGACGCCCGGGTATGACACCGCGGTCACGAGGATCGAGCTGCAGATCGAGGCCAACGCCGGGTCCTTCCGGCTCGACCCCGAAGAGGGCTGCTCGTGAGCGGGCGCGGCCCGATCGCGGCGGGACTCGTCCTCATCGTCATCGGTGGGCTGTTCCTGGCTCGCGAGGCGATCCCAGGCTTCGACTTCGGGCGGCTGTGGCCGATCGCGTCCGTCGTGCTCGGGGTGACGCTGCTCGTCCTGTCGATCCGTCCCGGACGCCCGACGGGCTGAACCGGCCCGCTGCCGGTTCCGTACGATGCGTCCATGGACGGCGCCGAACCACTCTTCGCAGCTGGGCTGATCGCGGGTGTCGTCGCGGGCCTCTGGCTGCTCGTCCGCGGGATGCGGGGTTACCGGACGGCCGCGCGCATCGGCGACACGGGCACGTCGCGGATCGCGACGCTCGCAGCCGGTGAGGTGCGCGTGAGCGGCCGGATCGAGTCGGCGGAGGTGATGCTCGTCTCGCCCCTCCAGAGCGCGCCCTGCGTCTACTACCGATCGTCGATCGAGAGCGGCGACGACGATCTCGTCGACGTGGACGATGTGGTCGAGGAACGCGCCGTCGGGTTCCGGGTGGTCGACGAGTCGGGCGACGTGCGCGTGTTCCCGCGCGGGGCACGCTGGGACGCCCCGGTCTGCTTCGACGATCGGACCGGATCGTTCGGCGAGGAGCCGGCCGGTCTCTCCATGCGATCCGGGAGCGCCGTGGCGCCGGCAGAGATCGACCGCGAGGCCGCGATCGCCGCCCTGCTGACGGTGCGGCCGGCGGCGAACACGGATCTCGACGATGCGGGTGGCGGATCCCTGCTGGGCGGCTTCTCGGGTGGGTCGCGACGACGCCGGCGCTATCGCGAGGCGCGACTCGCCCCGGGCGACGCAGTGACCGTGATCGGCCGGGCGATGCCGTTCTCGGACCTCGCCGACCCGGCCGAGGCCGACGAGGCGTCCGGGTCCGGCGTCGCCGCCGACGACCCGGAGGTCGCAGCCGACCTCGCCGAGGCACGGGCCGCCGGACTCCTTGCCGATGATCCCGAAGAGGCCTGGGGCAACGCCGCGATCCCGGGGTTCGGCATCGGGCGGCCCGTGCGATCGCCGGAGCTGGATCCCGAGGCGGATGCCCTTCCGCTGGGCAGCGCCGCAGGACGCCGCGCGGATCGAGCGACGGTTCTCGATCGCGCCGCACACGCTGGTCCTCGCCAGTGCTCCGGACGTGCCGCTGCTCATCGCCCACGGGCTCCCCGGGATCGCCGCCGAGCGGAACCAGGACCTGTTCATCATCGGGTTGCTCGGGGCCGTGCTGGCAGTCGGCTCGGCGATGGGCCTCGCCCTGGTGTTCAGCGGAGCCTTCGGGCCGTGACGCCGGCGTCGCTGGCCGCGCTGTTCGCCGTCGGGCTCCTCGCCGTCATCGTCGGCTTCATCGTGGTAGCAAGCTACAACGCTGTCATGGCACTACGGCAGCGGATCGACAAGGCCTGGTCGAACATCGACGTCGCGCTCAAGCAGCGCCACGACCAGCTGCCGGCGCTCGTCTCCGCGGTCCGCGGCGCGATGGCGTTCGAACAGGAAGTGCTGACCGAGGTGACCCGCGCCCGCGCGGCCTACTCCCCCACCGAGCCGATCCCGGCCCAGGCCGTGCACGCGGAGGCGACCTCGGCGGCGGTTCGCTCCCTGTTCGCCGTCGTCGAGGCGTATCCCGCGGTCAAGTCCCAGCAGAACGTCCTGGACCTGCAGGACGAGATCGAGCGGCTCGAGGCGATGATCTCCGACCGCCGGGAGCTCTACAACGACCAGGTCTATCGATACAACACGAGGATCTCGACGATCCCGACGCTGCCGCTCGCCTGGCTCTTCGGGTGGAGGGCACGCGAATTCTTCGCGGCGACCCCCGAGGAGAGCGTCCGCCCGGACACCGCGCTGTGAGTGAGCCGCTTCCGGAACGCCAGATCTGGCTCGTCCGCCACGGTGAGACCGAGTGGTCGACGTCCGGACGCCACACGGGTCGCAGCGACATCCCGCTGACCGACGAAGGGCGGCGACAGGCCGAGGCGCTCGCCGGCCGGATCGCCGGCCACGCGTTCGCTCTCGTGCTCTCGAGCCCGCGCTCGCGGGCCACGGAGACGGCCCGCCTGGCCGGGTTCCCCGACGCGCTGATCGAGCCGGACCTCGGCGAGTGGGACTACGGCGAGTTCGAAGGACGCACCACGGCCGATATCCGCACCGAGATCCCGGACTGGAGCATCTGGACCGGGCCGTGGCGCGGTGGCGAGACGGTCGAGCAGGTCGGCATCCGGGCGGACCGGGTCATCGAACGCTGTCTCGATCCGCGGGTCGACGGCGATGCCCTGCTATTCGCCCACGGGCACCTGCTGCGGGTGCTGGCGGCTCGCTGGATCCAGCTGCCGGCCGTCGCCGGCCGGCATTTCGCGCTCGGCACGGCCACGATCGGGACCCTGGGCTGGGAACGGGACAACCGGGCCATCGAGACCTGGAACGAGGCCACGTCACCTGTCGTAGCCGCTCAGCCCTGACCGACCAGCTCGGTCACGTGCGCGAACTCATCGGCCAGGGCGACTCGTTCGTCGTCGGCCAGGTCGATCGACCGCGCTGCTGCGAGCGACGACCGAGCCAGCTCGGGGTCCATCGTCCGAACGGCCAGTTCCGCTCGATACAGGTACGCCCGTGCGAGGTCGATCGGCGTGGCGGAATCGCCGAAGCGGGTCAGGCCGCTTTCGAGCGTCTTGAGGGCGAGCGCCTCATCCCCATGTGCATCCCCCAGGCGGGCCGCGACGTAGATGATCTGCGCCAGGCCCTCCGCCTTCTCCGCGGAGTCTTCCTCCTCGGTCTCGCCGAGCTTGGAGATCCGCAGCCAGTTCCCGCCCGGGTCAACGACGCTGAACCCGCGCACCGTCCCGTACTTCTTTCGCGGTCGGGTGATCCGGGGGATGCCCGCGACCGGCAGCTTGCCGAACATCTCCCGCAGACCGGCCGCAAAGTCGAGATACAGACGGTCAGGGTCCGGGACGACGACGATCGCGGTCCCGTACGACTGCGCGGGATCGAACCCCTCGATGCCAAAGAGATGGATATGGATCTCTTCAAGGGCCACGACGGCGTACGGATTCGGCCGGACCTGGCGGTAGGTCCGCTTGAACCCGAGCGCTTCATAGAACCCGATCGATCCATCGAGGTCGGCGCACGGTAGGGCTGGATACGTTCGTTCGTTGGCCATGAGCCTCGGGAGGTCTGGCTCCGGCGGTAGGACTCGAACCTACGACCAAGCGGTTAACAGCCGCCCGCTCTACCACTGAGCTACGCCGGAACGTGTCGCGAGCATCGCGCCCGCGAGGCCGCGTCGCGCGCGGCCGGTCGGAAGGATACCCCACCGTCGCGGGGGCGGCACGGGTGCAGGGCCGGGACGCCGGCGCCGCCGACGAGCTACGGCGCCTCGATCGGGCTGTCCGGGCGGTTGCCCCACTCCTCCCACGATCCCGCGTAGCTGCGGACGTCCTCGAAGCCCGCGAGTTCGTGCAGGACGAACCAGACCAGGGCGGCGCGGACCCCGCCCTGGCAGTACGTCGCCCGGATCTCGGCCGGGTCGGCGCCGCTGGACCGGATGATCGAGAGCATGTCGGCGACCGGGCGAAACGTCCCCTCGTCGGTCAGCAGGTCGGAGAACAAGCGGTTGCGCGAGCCCGGGATATGGCCGCCCCGCCGCGCCCGCAGGTCCGTGCCCACCCACTCCCCCGCCGTCCGGACGTCGAGGATCCTCGTTGGGGCATCGTCGCCCGCGCTCGACTCCCGGCTCCACTCGAGTACCTGGTCGTAGGTCGCGATGATCGAGTCGTCGCGGTCGCCGAGGGTCACCGGCGCGCGCTCGGCCTCGGCCGGAGCAGCCGCCGGAACCTCGGTCGTCGTCGCGTGGCCCGCCCGCCGCCAGGCCTCGATGCCGCCGTCGAGGATGTGCATCCGGTCCTGCGGGAACCGGTACAGGCGCAGCAGCCAGTAGCCGCGGATCGCCTGTCGGTTGAGCCCGACGTCGTCGTAGAAGACCACGCGGTCGCCCTCGCCGACGCCCCAGCGGCGCAGGACCGCAGCGGTCTGCTCGGGCGTCGGGATCAGCCATTCGCGTTCCGCGTCCCCGGTCTCAGGCGCCGTGCCGCGAAGGGCGATCTCCCGATGCAGGTCGGCATACACGGCGCCCGGGATGTGGCGCCGGTTGTAGACGCGCCGGTTGGGCGAGACGTGGACGAGCCGGAGGTCTGGGTCGGCAAGGTGCTTGGCGAGCCAGTCCGCGCCGATCAGCCGGCCCGGATCGGCGGTCGTGCCGCGCTGGGTCTCCATGGCCGCCGATGCTAGCAGCCGGTCGGCGCGCCGGGTACGCTCGGGCCATGACCCAGCCCTGGCGCACGCTCGTCCTGCTCTACCCCGTGCTGGACGCCCGCTACGGTTCGGGGCTGCAGCGGGCGACGGCGCGCCGGGTCATGACCCGCGATGAGCGAGCGGCGGTGATGGACGTCGTCGAGCGCCTGCCGGCGACCGTGCGTGCCTGGAGCGACGACCTCGCGACCCTCGAGCCGTTCGACGTCGTCGAGGTTCGGCGGTCGGTCCGTTCGCTGTCATCGAGCGGCGCGCGGCCGATGGTGGGTCGGCCCCCGCGAGGTCCGCCCCGAGCTCGAAGCTGTCGCGGACACAGGCGCCACCTACGATTCCGTCTACGCGCTGTGGCCGTGCGAAGCGTCCGTGCCGCAATGCGGCTGGGGGTGCAGCATCGGGCCATCGGACGCGACGTTCGGGGCCGGGTTCTCGTCGATCTCCACCGACCATTGGCGGACGCTCCTCACGGACCCCGACCCCGAGCAGGGTTACGTCCACGAGTGGCTGCACCAGGTCGAGGCCGTGTACCGGGCGCTCGGCGTCTCGGAGGCCGAGCTCCCACCGCTCCACGACGCGGCGGCGTTCACCTCGGCCCGGCCGGTGGACGAGCCACCATACGGCCGGTCCTACGCCGAGTTCCACGATGGTGGCGCCAGGACGTGGGCGCCCTGGTACCGCGACTGGATGACGGGTCGCCTGGCACCGGTCGAGGGGGCCGCGGCGCCCGAAAGGCTGATGGGCGACTCACCGATCGGGCTCACGCCCGACCGATGGGCCCTGCGGAGTCGGAGCTAGCCGCCACCGGCGTCCCGGATATACAGTCTTGACTTATATAAGTCACAACTTGTAGACTCCCCCCCGTGCATGCGTTCGATGTCCTCGGCGACCCCGTTCGGCGGCGGATCCTCGAGCTCCTCGCCGAGGGCGAGTCGACCTCGGGGAGGATCGCCGCCGTGGTCCAGGCCGAGTTCGGGATCTCCCAGCCGGCCGTCTCGCAGCACCTCAAGGTCCTGCGCGAGAGCGGCTTCGCGACGGTCCGGCCCGAGGGCGCCCGGCGGCTCTATGCCGTCGATTCGGCGCCGCTCCACGAAGTCGACGCGTGGCTCGACCCATTCCGCCGCTTCTGGGAGCAGCGTCTCGACTCACTCGCCACCGAGCTCGCGCGCGGCAAGCGTGAACGGCGCCTCGCCGCCGCGGCAACCGACACATCGAAGGAGGACCCGAATTGATGATCGACATCGTCCGCGAGATCGAAGCCGTCCAGCGGGAGGTCGGCAGCGGCCGCATCGCCGCCGGTGACGGCCGCGCGATCCGCCTCCGCCGCACCTACGAGGCCCCGATCGAGGACGTCTGGGACGCGCTGACCACCCCGGAGCGGATCGCCCGCTGGTTCCTGCCGATCAGCGGCGACTACCGCGTGGGCGGTCGATACCAGCTGGAAGGCAATGCCGGCGGCGAGATCCTCACCTGCGAGCGGCCGAACAAGTTCCGGGTGACCTGGGTCTACGGCGACGTCACCGATCCGGCGAGCGTCTCCGAGCTCGAGGTGCGGCTCGCTCCGGCGGGCGAGGGATCGACGACGCTCGAGCTCGAACACACAGCCGTCGTGCCCGACGAGGTCTGGGCGCAGTTCGGGCCGGGCGCCGTGGGGATCGGCTGGGACCAGGGCCTGCTCGGGCTGTCGCTCTACCTACGGAGCTGGCAGAGACCGTGGCCGATCCCGTGGCCTGGCAGCTGTCCGAGGAGGGACGCGAGTTCGCGACCCGAAGCAGCGCGGCGTGGGGTGCCGCGAACGAGGCTGCGGGCGCGGACCCAGAGGCCGCGGCGAAGGCGGTCGCGAACGCCACGGCCTTCTACGCGCCGGAGCCCGAAGCGCCGGCCTGAGGCCCGCGCCACCCCGACCGACGCCCCGTGAGGATTACTCGAGGTAGTCCTTGAGCTTGCGCGACCGGGACGGGTGGCGCAGCTTGCGCAGCGCCTTCGCCTCGATCTGGCGGATCCGTTCGCGGGTGACGTTGAACTCCTTGCCCACTTCCTCGAGGGTCCGGGCACGGCCGTCCTCCAGTCCGAAGCGGAGCTGGAGCACGCGTCGCTCGCGGCCCGTCAGGGAGTCGAGGACCGCCTCCACCTGCTCCTTGAGCAGCTGGTGCGAGGCCGCCTCGGCCGGGGCCAGGGCGCCGCGGTCCTCGATGAAGTCGCCGAGGTGGGAGTCCTCCTCCTCGCCGATCGGGGTCTCGAGGGACACCGGCTCCTGCGAGACCTTGATGATCTCGCGGACCTTCTCCGGCGTGACCTGGACCTCCTGGCCCTTGGACATCGCCTCGGCGATCTCTTCGACCGTCGGCTCCCGGCCGAGCTCCTGCAGGAGCCCGCGCGAGACGCGGATCAGCCGGTTGATCGTCTCGACCATGTGGACGGGGATGCGGATCGTGCGCGCCTGGTCCGCGATCGCGCGCGTGATGGCCTGGCGGATCCACCACGTCGCGTACGTGGAGAACTTGAAGCCCTTCTCGTAGTCGAACTTCTCGACCGCGCGGATCAGGCCGATGTTGCCTTCCTGGATGAGGTCCAGGAACGACATGCCGCGCCCGATGTACTTCTTCGCGATCGACACGACCAGCCGCAGGTTGGCCGAGGTCAGCTGCTCGCGCGCGTCGCGACCGATGCCCACGATCACGCCCTTGCGGTCGCGCAGCTTCGTGTTCGCCGGTACCTCGGGGTCGTAGCCCATCTTCTTGAGGAGCTCGGCTTCGTTGCCGGCCATGATGTAGCGCTCGAGCGCCGGAAAGGCCACGCCTTCACGGGTCCAGTCCCAGATCGCGCGCAGGCCCACGTTGTCGCGGGAGTCGAGATCGCCGTTGTGGACGGCCATGAAGGCCCAGTCCAGCAGGGCGATGAAATTGTCCGGGTTCGGCTGCTCGTTGTACGTGTGAACGAGCTTCTTCGCCTGCTTGAGCAGCTCCTTGGTGCCCTCGGACTGCGCGTCACGGCCGGCCTTGATCAGGTGGAAGTCGGGGGATGGGACAAGCAGGTCCTTGGCGGCCTTGGCCGAGATCGCGGTCCGCACCAGGGCATGGGCCTCGTCGCCGTACGGCAGGCGATGCTGCGGCTTCTGGGTCCGCGTCTTGCGCTCGGTGTCGTGCAGCGTCCACTGGTGGAGCGAGGCGATGCCCTTCCACGGCTCGTCGACGAGCTGCTCCCCGAGCTCGATGGCCTTGGCCAGGACGACCTCTTCCTCGGCGGTCAGCAGGGCGACCTTGCCGATCTCCTTGAGGTACATCCGGACCGGGTCATCGATGCCGATCATGTCGGCGCTGATGGCCTCGAGATCCTCGGCGGTCGGCTCCTCGACCTCCTTGGGGTCGAGCTTGGTCGGCCCTTCGAGCGGCAGCTTGGCCGCGGGATCGATGGAGCCGTCCTCGGCGACGACTTCGACGTTCACCTCGGCATCGGCGTCCGGGGCGGCCGCAGCCTCCGGGCCGAGGTCGAGATCCTCGTCCTCGTCGTCATCGTCATCTTCGGCCGCGGCGACGGCCGTGGCGCCGCGAGCGGGGCGCATGCCCGCCATCTTGGCCTCTTCGAGATCGGCCTTGGCGCGGCGTGGCCGTGAGAGCACGGCCTCTACGAGTTGCTTGTCGAGCGGATCGGCGGGCATAGGTTTCCTCCTTGGGACCGGTTCAGGCGTGCACGGCCACGCTGGGCCGGGCAAGCATTCGGGTGTCTTCTCGGCGCCGGTCGAGCGACCGGCGTGCTTCGTTGATCTGGCGACGCTCCAGGAGCAGGCGTTCCATCGAGTCGGTGTCACCGGCTCGCTCGGCCTCCGCCTGGGCGGCTTCGTTGTATTCACTGCGCTCGCGCAACTGGTCATCCTCCAGCTCGAGAAGCAGGCGTGTGATCTCGTACGCGAGCTTGCGCGGATCGAGCGTCCGGGCATCTGGGCCCGTCTTGGCGTACAACGCCCGGGCGAGCGATGCCGTTTCATCGTCGACGGCGAGCAGCAGCGCGGCGCCATCGAATGGCGGTCGGATGCCCTGGTCGTCCGGCGCGCGCTGGAGGACCATCGCGCGGTACAGCTCACGGGCGAGCGTGCTCGGCAGCTGGTCGGGACCCAGCTCGTCAGTCACTCGCAGCTGCTGGTCCGGAACGAGCAGCAGCAGCCGGAGCAGCTCCGCTTCGACCGGGGTGACCGCCCGCAGGATGTCGCCGATGGGCAAGGCGTCCGGAGACGCCAGCACGGCGTCCACGGTGATCCGGCTTGCGGCCTCACCACCGCGATTGGTCCCCTGCCCTGCGGTCTGGGCGATCCGACGGTCCAGGACCTGCCGAAGCACGCGCTCCTCGACGCCCGACTCCCGACGAACCTGCTGGAGCGCCTCGTCCCGGCGAAGCGGATCGGCGATGTCGCGGATGGCCGGCATGACCGCGTCCACGAAGCCGATGCGGCCGGTCGGGGTCTTGAGGTCGAAGCGCCCGGCGTGATGACCGATGAGGTACTCGACCAGCGGCTTGGCCTTCGCGACGCCCAGCTCCCACGCCGCCGGGTCCTCGCGGACGACCTCGTCGGGGTCCTTCCCGTCCGGAAGGCGGACGACGCGCACGTCCTCGAGCTTCACGCCCGAGACATCACCCTGGAGCTGGCCGATCAGCCCGGCGAGCGCCGTGACCCCGAGCGTGCCCGCCTTCTCGCCCGCGGCATCGACGTCGTACGCGAGCGCGATCCGGTTGGCGTAGCGGGTCAGCAGCCCGATCTGGTTCGGGGTGAGCGCGGTGCCGAGGCTGGCGACGACGTTGTCGAAGCCCGCCTGGTGGGCCATGAGCGCGTCGGTGTAGCCCTCGACGATCACGGCCTGGCCGCTCTTGCGGATGGGTCCCTTGGCCTTGTCGATGAGATACAGCGTCCGGCTCTTGTCGAACAGCGGCGTCGCCGGGGAGTTCAGGTACTTGGGCCCCTCCCCCTCCAGCAGCCGGCCACCGAGCCCGACCGCGTGACCGCTCGTGTCGCGGATCGGGAACAGGACGCGGGCGCGGAACTTGTCGATGACGCCGCGGCCGCGTTGGCTGGGGCTGGCGAGGCCGACCTCGACGAGCTCTTCGGCTCGAATGTCGCGCTTGGCCTGGAGCTGGCGGGCCATCTGGTCCCAGCCGTTGGGCGCCCAGCCGAGCTGGTGGGTCTCGATCGTGGCGTCCGTGAAGCCGCGGCCCTTGAGGTAGGCGAGGGCCCCCTCACCGGCCTTGGAGCCGGTCAGGACGGCGTGGTAGAACGCGACGCCCGTCTCGAGGACGTGGCGCAATCGGGCACGGCGGGCGTCCTCCCGCTTCGTCCGCTCATCGATCTCGACGCCGGCGCGTGCGGCCAGCGTGCGGAGCGCCTCGGGGAAGGTCGCGCCGTCCCGTTGCATGACGAAGCTGAAGATGTCGCCGCCCAGGCCGCAGCCGAAGCAGTGCCACGACTCGCGCGCAGGGGTGACGACGAACGACGGTGTCTTCTCACCGTGGAACGGGCAGAGGCCCTTGTAGGTAGTGCCAGCCTTCTTCAGCGTGACCGATTCGCCGACGACATCGACGACCGAAAGCTTGCTCTTGACCTCGGCAGTGACGCCGACCGACAAATCCACTCCTTCGCGCCGAGGACCAGTCGGCGCCGTTCAGATCTCGTGTCGGGCCACTCGCCTGGTCCCGAACACACCTGTGGGCCTGTCAAGTCTTGACAAGCCCGGTAGAGCCGTATTGTGCTCCTTTCGAGGCTCGTTTGTCAACCCCTCTGTCAATACCCCTGGGGTGTATCGACGCCGAGGCAGGATCTCGACGTACCCGTCCGTTCCATGCACGCGGATCCGCTGCCCATCCCGGATCAGCCGGGTGGCATTCACCACGCCCACGACGGCCGGTAAGCCGTACTCGCGAGCGATCACCGCGCCGTGGGTCATCAGGCCACCCACCTCCGTCACCAGCCCCGCGATCGCGACGAACAGCGGTGTCCAACTCGGATCCGTGAAGGCCGTGACCAGGATGTCGCCGGCTTCGAGATCGGCCTCCGCCACGTCCATGATGCACGCGAGCCCGGCCTTCGACGGTCCCGGCGGAAACCGGTAAGCCGACGAGAGCGCCGGCCGGGATGTCGTCGCGTCGATACGCCCCGGCGACTGCCTCGCCGTCCGACGTGAGCACGCGGGGCGGCGTGAGCGCCTGATACGACGCGAACGCCTCCTTGCGCTCACGGATGAGCCCCTCGTCGGCCCGATGCGTGCGGACGACGTCCTGGAGCTCCTCGAACCGAGGTAGAAGATGTCGTCCCGCTCACGAAGCACGCGTGGCCTCGACGAGACGATCGGCTTCTTCAAGCAGGGCCTGCTTGTACACGAAATAGCGGCTGACCATGCCGTACTTCGGATACTCCCGGTACCCGATGAACGTTCGGACCCGGTCGATCATCCGCTTGGTCTCTTCGGCCTTCCGCTCCCCGTCCGGCACGGCCCGCAAACGCTCGAGCAGCTCCTGTTCCTTCTGCTGTGCCTCCTGCCGTCCTTGCTCGAAGCGGCGCTCGCCGGCGCCCGGCTCGAAGTTCTTGACGTGACCGAGGATCAGGGGCACGAGCATGGAGGGGCGTTCGCTCCAGCGCGGCCTCGTGATGTCGATCTCGCCGACGCCGCGCATGCCGTACTTGTCGAGCCAGGCCTGGATAGCGTCCCGCGCTTCCCGCCCGCCCGCCAGCTCGGGCAGCTCGTCCGGGAAGCCCTCGTCGTCGACCTCCTCGAGAAAGCGCCACCACGTCCGGATACGGGCGGATGACATCGGCGACGTCCAGGAGCGCCAGCCCCATCTCCGACGTGACGTTGTGGGGGACGGACTGCGTGAGCGCGTCGGAGGCGTTCTTCTCGCCCAGCCAGTCGAGGAGCTGCTCGTTGAGCCACGTGGCGGCCTCCATCGCCGACATGAACACCTGATGGCTCTGCGGATCGAACAGGATCCGCCTCAGCTCCTGGATGTCCGCCAGGATGAAGTCGAGCAGCGCGGATCCAGACTTCCCCCGGATGTCGCGCTTCAACGCGGCGATCGATGCCTGATTGCGCGCGATGAGGTCGGCGACGATCGCCGGATCGGACGCGATCGGGGCGGGCGCGCCGCCAGCCGGCGCCCTGACGGGCGTCTCGTCGGGAAGCGACCGGACGAAGTCGCCGCGATCGACGATGGTCTGCAGCGCGTCCCCGATCAGCGGATCGGATTTCGCGAGGGCCAGGAGGCCGGCGCGGCTCGTCGGCGAAGCAAGCGCATGGGTCACGTCGACGAACAGACGCCCGCCTGCCTCGGCCATGGGCCGGGGGGTCGTCAGCTGCCAAAAGGAGAGCCCGAGGGGCTTCATGGCGTCGGTCATCATCTGTTGATGCCCGACCGAGACGTAGACGTGGTTCTCGCGGTCGCCCGCCTCCGGGATGGGGAACAGGGTGGTGATCTCCTCGAAATCCGACAGCGTCGCGCTGCTCTGGAATCACCGACGCGCCTCGGGCCATTGGTGGCCGGAGGCGCGTCGAGCGGTTTCTGGCGGATCGACCCGCCGACGGGGGTCTAGCCGGCGGCAACCTTCTTCTTGGAGTCGATGTACCGCCGCAACGCGGACCAATCCTTGTCGGCGGCGAGCTTGGCCTGGCGGGGCCAGGTGTCGGCGGTGTGGCCCGCGATCAACGGCTCGTTGCCCTTGGCCAATGTCTCGCCGATCGACTCGGGCGTCATCTGACTGAGCGCTGCGAAGGTGGTCACACCGGCCGCCCGGAGTGTGTCGGCATACTTCGGGCCGACTCCGTCGAGGATCGACAGATCGTCGCCTGCAGCGATCTCGGCAGCCTCGACGGCCGGAACGGCCGTCTCGACCTCGGCGACGGCCTCTTCGGTCACCTCGTGGACCTCGGCGGTCCCACCGAGCTCACTGAACTTGGCCGAGACGTCGATCGCCATGTCGCAATTCACCAGCACGCCTACCGCGGCCTGACCGCCGGTGAGCTGGGACGCGATCCGGTCGCGGTCCGCGGGCCTGAGGCCGAGCCCCTTGTGATGGAAGGCGCCGAGCACACCGCCGCCGATGACACCGGCGAGCAGGGTCGGCGGGGCGATCACCGCGAGCAGGAGGCCGATGCCTGCGCCCTTGCCGACGTTGCGCCTGCCGAGCTTGTGGGTCTTGATCTTGCCGTTGTCGTCGAGGGCGAGGAGCCCGATCGCATTGAGCTTGATGTCGTCGTCGGCCTTGTCCCAGGACTTCAGCGACTCGACGGCATCATCCGCAGTGTCTTCATCCTTGAAGAACGCCAGGACGACTGTCTTACCTGCCACGTCTTACCTCCCTTGATTCTGGCTTGAGCCCCCCCACCGATGGGGCTAAACGCAGACCACAACGTCCGGCAGCCGTGGATCGGAAGGATGTCCCGCAGTGCTCAACATGCGGGTGACCTCTCGGCCCGCTTGTGGTGTCGCACCAGCCTACACCCGCACGATTCTGCGCCGCGTACACCAATTAGGATGAAACCCTGCGTCGAGTCGCGGCAGCGACATGCCGCAGCACCGGCAGCGCATCACGACACGCCTCGAATGTCGAGCACCCGTCCCCAATGGAAGAAGCGGACGGCCACGAGCACTCCGAACGCGGCGAGCACAAGGATCGCCGCCGCAGCGATCGATTGGTCCAGATCCCCGCCCTGGAACTCCGAGTACACGACAAGCGGCAGCGTCTGCGTCCTGCCTTCCACATTGCCCGCGAACATGATCGTCGCGCCGAACTCGCCGAGGGCGCGCGCCCAGGTCATGACCAGGCCGGCAGCGAGCGCAGAACTCGCCAATGGCACGGTGATCGAGCGGAACAGCTGGCGTTCCGACGCGCCGTCGACGCGGGCGGCGTCCTCGAGGTCGTGGTCGACCCCGGCGATGCCCGTTCGAGCCGAGCGAACGAAGAACGGCGCCGAGACGAAGATCTGGGCGAGGATCACCGCGATCGTCGTGAACGGCACCGAGACCCCGAGGAACTCGAAGGGCGCGGAGAGAAGCCCACGACGACCGAAGACGAGCAACAACGCCAGGCCGGCGACGGACGGTGGCAGCACGATCGGCAGGTCGACGATCGCCTCCAGCCAGCCCTTTCCCCGGAACTCGCGGCGGGCGAGGACGATCGCCAGCGGCAGCCCGAGGGCGACCGTCACGATCAGGCTGGTCGCCGTGGTGGCCAGGCTCAACCCGAGGGCTTCCAGGACCACCGGCGAGGCGATGGCAACGCGGAGGGATCCATCGACGATCGCCCGCACCACGAGCGCAAGGACCGGTAGTCCCAAAAACAGCGCGAAGAGGGCGGCCAGCGCAGCGATCGAGCGCTCACCCCAGCCCGACCGGGACGTGGATGGCCGCGATCGACCAGCCACGTCCCCAGTACTCCCGGTCGGCCCCCCGGAGAGACGTTCGATCACGATGTCGGCGGCAGGAACCCGAGATCCGACAGGATGGCCTGACCGTCGGGACCGGCGAACCAGTCGAGGAACGCCTTGGCCCCGGCGACGTTCCTGGATGCCTTGACGACGACGCCGTCATAGGTGGCGGGGACATTGGCTGCGTCGGGAACATCGATCGGCGTGACCTTGTCGGACGCCTTGGCGTCGGTCACGTAGACGATGCCCGCGTCTCCCTCGCCCAGTTCGATCTTGGCGACGACCGCCTTGACGTTGTCTTCCTTGGACACGACGTTTCCGGCATACGCCGCGGTGAAGTCGGCCGGATAGCCGGCTTCCTTGGCGAGGTTGTCCACGAGCTGCGTGGCGTACTTGGTGATCGGCACCTCGTCGCCCGCGGCGATGACCTTGACTCCCGACTTCGCAAGGTCCATCGGCGAGGCGACTCCAGCCGGGTTGGCCGTCGGCACGATGATCGTCAGCTTGTTCGTGGCGAAGGTGACCGGGTCGCCATCGGTAAGCCCTTTATCAACGAGTTTCTGGGGATTGGTCGTGTCGGCCGACAGGAACACGTCGGCGGGCGCTCCCTGCTCGATCTGTGTCGCGAGGGCGGACGACGAGTCGGTCGAGATCGTGAGCGTCGTCCCCGCGTTCGCCGTTTCGTAGGCCACCTTGGCTTGGTCCAGGGCCCCTTTGAGTGAGGCGGCGGCGTAGATGACCAGTTCCCCACCGGCCGCAGCCGACGGGGCGACGGATGCAGGAGTACTCGCCGAAGCCGCTGCCCCGGCGTTCGAGCAGCCCGTGAGCACGACGGCGAGGACCGAGATGACGACGAGCCAAACGGGACTTCATGCTCGCGACTCGCTGCCAGACGGGATCTCGACGATGACGTTGGTGGCTTTCACGACGCAGACCGCCTCGTCGCCGACCTTGAGGCCCATCTCCTCGACGGCCTCGGCCGTCATGAGGCTGACCATCCGGTGCGGACCGGCGATCACCTCGACGACCGCCGCCACCCGATCCTTCTCGATGCGGGTAACGATGCCGGGGAATCGGTTTCGGGCGGACTGGGCGACGATCGGCCGATCAGTCGATGCCTTGCGTCGCTCGTCGAGGAGCCGGCTGATCTCGTCGAGGTCGACCAGGCGCTGGCCGCCCTCGGATCGCTCCATCTGGAGTCGTCCCTCGGCCTCCCAGCGTCGCAGCGTCTCGACCGACACACCGAGCATCTCGGCGGCCTGACCCACGCGCAGGCGCGAACCGGCACGTTCGTGCGTTTGTGTCATACCGCGGAGTATCGGCGCTCAGGGGCATGTGTGTCTAGGGGTTTCCTGCCTCGTGCTCAGAGATGCCGTGCAGAGCCGCCGGTCACTGACCTCGGCGGATCCAGAGACCTTCGCTGCCGACGCCGCGATTCTCGTTGTAGCCGGCGAGCCGGATGCCGTCGAGGATCGCCACCCCGGCGGGCTCGGGATCGGAGTCCGTCACCTGGACCTCGCTGATGCGCGCGAGGGGCGTCCACGAGTTGCCGAAGTCCGAGCTCTGGCGATACCAGATCGGCGAGGCACCGGGCGTCCCGTGCTTGAACACGACCGCGAGCGTGCCACCGTGGAGCGCGAACTGGGGCGACATGCTGAAGCGGCCGTTCGTGCTTGCGGAGAGGGCCTTGCCGCCCGACCAGGTCGCGCCCTTGTTCGTCGTTCGGCGATAGACCGCCTGCATCGTCCCGGATGCGGTGGAGGTATAGGCGAGCAGGGCGTTGCTGCCGGTCGCCACGAGCTCGAACGGCGCGTCGGTGGACGAGGTCATCTTGATCGGCGAGGACCAGGTCATCCCGTTGTCCGTCGTGCGCCGAACCGACATCGTGTTGGTCGCTGACAGATAGGCGATGTAGGTGACGCCGGTGCCGATCGCGATCGTGGGCTCCGCGTAATACATCGGATACGCGCCGGGTTCCCAGTTGGCGGTCTTGCCGATGTACCGGGCCGATCCGAAGGTGGCGCCGCCGTCGGCGCTGGTTCGCAGGTACAGCCGGCCGGTCGAGTAGCCGGTCCACGCGATCGTCACCCGCCCGCTCGAATGACGGGCGACGGCCTGGTCGACGATGTTCGACGAGCTCGACGTCATCGCCCGGGAGGCCTGCCATGTGGCACCGCCATCGAGGCTTCGACGGTAGTAGAGACGATTCGATGTGGTCCCGGTCGAGGTCGTGACCTGGCGGACGTAGGCGATATCGACCTTCGAGCCATAGCCCGCGGCCGAGAAGTTGAGGCGGATCGCGGACGCGATCTTCACGGGCGCCGACCACGTCTTGCCGCTGTCCACGCTACGGCGCGCGTAGGCGTTCGTGCCGCGCTGGTACACCGTCAAGGCACTCGAGGGACCGGTCCGGAAGATGCGCGGCCGGTAATTCTCGAGGGACGAGAGTCGGGTGGTGCTGCCCCACTCGACGGCCAGGACGGGTTGTGCCACGAGCAGGAGGAGAAGGGCGCCTGCGATGACCGCAGTAGCGTGGCGTCGGAAACGCCTCGTCGGCGTCGGTGCTGTCATGTCGTTGGCCTCGTATTCGGACCGGTCGCTGTCCACTTTCGGTCGTATCACGAGTGTGGCCTTGGGTCCCTCGCCGGCTCGATGGTCATTCGGTCCGGACGGCATGGACACATGTCGACAAACTTGGCGCCGACCGGTTGATGCGATTGCAATGGCTCCTTCTCGATGATGGGCGCCACAGCGGCCGGCCGAAGCCAGCCTCAGCCGCCATCGAGAGGAGAGCACGCTATGTGTCTGACCTGCGGTTGCATGGATGCGCATCGAGAGATGGGCGAATCCAACATCACCTACGAGGACGTGGAGCGCGCCGCGAAGGAGAACGGCAACAGCGTCGCGAAGACCTTCGAGATCGTGACCGCGACCGTGGACAAGGACCGGTCCGAGCACGCGCAGGAGTATCAGGCGGAGCGGCCCGTCGCCTGAGCCTCCCGAGACCGCCGGGATCACGTGGAGCGTCGAATCCGGGGCTAGCGGAGTGCCCAGCGTCGCGGGCTGCTGATCCACGAACACCTTGATGTGCTCCCGGATCACGGGTCCTGCGTCCACGATGCGATTGCGCATCCCGGGCGCCAGCTCATCCAGCCGGTCGATCGCCTCGGCGACCGTCGTCGCGTCGACATCACAGCGTCGCGGGGCAGCCGGGAACAGGGCGATGAGCGAACGCGGCAGGATGATCGTCGCCATAGCGGTCAGTCGAGCGCGACCGCCTCGACGCCCCAGATCGGCGGCAGGTGGTCCGCGACGAGCGACCAGCTGACCCCCTCGTCGATCGAGCCGTAGAGCTGCCCGGTGCTCGTCCCGAAGTAGACGCCGGCAGGGTCCTGTCGATCGACGGCGAGCGCCTCGCGTAGCACGCCGACGAACGCGTTCTTCTGCGGCAGCCCCTCACCGTGGCGCTCCCAGGTATCGCCGCGATCGCGCGTCCGCCACACCGCGAGCGCGCCGTCGGGCGACAGACGACCTTCCTCCGGATGGGACAGCGGGATCACCCAGCTGGTGGCCGGGTCACGCGGATGCGCGCCCATCACGAACCCGAACTCGGACACGAGCCCCTTGCTCACGTCCTCCCAGCTCCGACCCGCGTCGGCCGAGCGGTAGACGCCGCAATGGTTCTGTTGATAGAGGCTGTCGGGTTCGCCGGCGGCCATCACGAGCTTGTGGACGCACTGGCCGGTCTCCGGATACGGATCCGGCGCGAAGCAGGCGGCCACCCCGCGATTTCGTGCCTCCCAGGTCGACCCGCCGTCTTCCGTAGCGAACGTCCCGACCGCGCTGATGGCGACCCACATCCGCTCCGCATCGTCAGGGTGCGGGACGATCGTGTGGCAGATGAGGCCACCCGCTCCGGGTTCCCAGCCGGGACGGCTCGGGTGATCGCGCAGACCCGAGACGTGCGACCAGGTCGCGCCGCGGTCGTCACTCCGGAAGAGACCCGCCGGCTCGGCGCCGGCCCAGATCGAGCCGTGCGCGGCGGTCACATTCCAGATCGTCGGGATCTTCGGGCCGTCGTCGCCGTAGGTCAGCCCTTCCGATGAATGGGTCCAGGTCGACCCGAGGTCTTCGCTCCGGAAGACGGCCGGCCCGTACCAGGCCGATCCACCCGCGGCGAGGATCGCCCCATCGGCCGGGTCGACGGACAGGTCGTGGATCGGCCAGCCGTTACAGAGCGGACCGCGCAGCGACCACGATCGCCTCGACGCGTCGCCATCGAGGATGAAGGCTCCCTTCGAGGTTCCGACCAGCAGCAGATTCCGAGTCATCTCGTGCGTCCCCATGGCTCGTGGGTAGGTCGTCAGGATACCGATGCGGCCACGAGCGATTGCTAGACTGTCGCGAACTCTTTCGGTCCGAGCACGCAGGAGCACATTCCGAGCATGAACGCGTCCGTCGCCGCGTCCTTCCCGATCGCGTGGTCCGACCCGAGTGACATCGAGCGGTCGTGGCGGCGGGACGAGATGCACTCGCCGTTCTGCCTGGTCCCGTTGTCGCAGGACTACGTGGGGCTCATCGGGAACGGCTTCGGCTACCGCTACGAGCGGCTCGAGGTCCCGATCAGCATGCGGGCCCAGGTCGTCAACGGGTACTGGTATTTCTCCTGGGTCCCGCTTGGCCCCGAATCAGAGCACGAAGCGGTCGTCGACGAGTACACGGCCAAGTGCCGCGCCCACACGCCACTCGCGCTCGACTACTGGAAGCGTGCCGTCCCGGAGCTCCGTGAGTTGTATGCCGCGATCGCGGCCGTCGAGGTCGATCGTCTGCCGCCTACGGAGCTTGCCAAGGCATGGGATGCGGCCTGGGAGCGAGCACAACGGGCTTGGGCCATCCATTTCTACGCGATCACCGGCCCATACCAGGTCATGGACGACCTCGCGAACTTCTATGAATCGGTCGTGGAGAAGCCGCATCCGGGCGAGGCCCTGAAGCTGATCCAGGGCACGATCCACGAACTGGTCGACGTGGACGCCGGCCTCGGCCGCCTGACGGAGACCGCTGCCGCGTCCCCGGACCTTGCGAGCGCTCTGCGCGCGACCCCGGCGCCAAGCCCGGAGCAGTTGGCTGCGCTCCCCGGTGGGGATGCGTTCGCATCCGAGCTGCGCGCCTTCCTGGCCGAACACGGCCACCTCGGCCAGGGCTTCGACGACCTGGCGCTCGCCTCATGGGGCGAGGAGCCCGAGATGCTGCTCGCCGAGATCCGCAAGCGTCTCGAGCATCCGGTCGAGCCAGCCGTCACGCGTGCCGCGCGCCTCGCGCGCGAAGCGGACGTGCTCGCGGACGGCGTTCGGACTCGACTCGCCGATCAGCCAGAGAAGCTCGCCGAATTCGAACGACTGCTCGAAGTCGCGCGTCAGATCGGTCCGATCACGGAGACGCACAACTACTGGATCGACCGGATGGCCGCGGCTCGACTACGTACGTTCGTGATGCGGGTCGGTGCTCGCCTCGCGGCGGGGGGCGTCATCGACCGGCCGACTGACGTGCTGTTCCTTCGCCGGGCCGAGGTGCCCGACCTCCTCCGTGAGCCCGAGGACCGGCGAGCGGTGGTGGCCGCACGAAAGGATGAGTACGACCACTGGCGCCGCGTCACGCCACCGTCGAAGATCGGGAAACCGTCCGACGAGGAACCGTCCGGTCGATTCGGTGGGGAGCGCTTCGCGAAGGAGGACGAGGCGATCGTGCGCGGGACTGGCGCCTCGGCTGGCGTCGTCCGTGGGCCGGCAAGGATCGTGATCGGCCCGGAGGACTTCGCCCGCGTGCAGCCAGGCGACATCATCATCGCGCCCTCGTCGAACCCGTCCTGGGTGCCGCTCTTCTCGATCGCCGGTGGTCTCGTGACGAACACGGGTGGCGTCCTCTCCCACGCGGCGGTCGTGGCGCGCGAGTTCGATCTTCCGGCGGTCGTCGGCACCGGTGATGCCACGACACGGATCGCCGACGGACAGCAGCTCGAGCTGAACGGGACCACGGGCTTCGTCCGGCTGTTGTGATCGAGGGCGCTGACCAGACGGCTCCGGCGGGCGGTCAGCCCCGCCTGATGACCGGCGCGATGCTCGGACTGGCGTCCGGGGCGATCCTCGTACCCCTCAACTCCACGATGCTCGCGGTCGCGCTGCCCAGCGTGATGGAGGAGTTCGGGGTGGGCGCGGCCACGGTCGCATCCCTCGTCACGCTCTACCTCGGCGCGGTCGCGATCGCGCTCCCGGCGAGCGGCAGCCTCGGGGACCGGTTCGGTCATCGCCGGGTGTTCCTCTTCGGCGTGGTCGGCTTCGCGCTGGCCTCGACGCTCGCGGCCGCGGCCATGTCCTTCGAGGTGCTCGCGCTGTCGCGGGTGCTCCAGGCGGTCACTGGCGCGCTCGTCTCGACGAGCTCCGTGGCCCTGCTGCGCGAGATGGCCCCGCCGGATCGACGCGGCTCGGCGTTCGGGTTGTTCGACATGCTGGTCTCCACAAGCGCGGCCATCGGCCCGCTCATCGGCGGGCTGCTGGTCGCCGGGCTCGGATGGCGCTGGATCTTCATCGTGGCCGTGCCCGTCGCCATCCTCGCCGCGGTCGCGGTTGGCGCCCTCGCCAGGCCGCCGGCCGTCAGGATCCGCGGGGCGCCACGACCGATCGACCTCCCGGGCCTCGGCCTCCTTGCCGCGTTCCTGGTCGCGCTGCTGCTCGGGCTTCGCGAGCTCGAGGGCGGTGAGTCGGCGCTGCCCGCCGTCGTCGCGGCGGCCGTGCTCCTTGCGGTCTTCGTCCTGGTCGAGCGCCGGACCGAGCACCCGGCCGTCGATCCGCAGCTGTTCGCGTCGAGGTCTTTCACGGCGGCCGTGGTCGGGGTGTTCGGGGCGACCGTGATCCTCCACGGCACCCTGGTGCTCGTGCCGCTGCTTGTCGAGGAGCTGCAGGCGGGGAACGCCCAGACGAGCGGATTCGTGTTGCTCGGCATCTCGGCGCTGGGCGCGATCGCGGCGCCGATCGGCGGCCGGATGTCCGATGCCGTCGGACGCCGTAAGCCCGCGGTGATCGGCATGCTGGCGTGCGTCGTCGGGCTGGCGGTCCTGTGGCTCGTCGCGCCTGAGGCCTCCACCCTGCTACTGGGCATGATGCTGGCGATCCTGGGGTTCGGGTTGGGGCTGGCGGGTGCGCCTCGACAGGCGGCCGCCTTCGAGGCGATCGAACCGGAACGCGTGGGGATGGCCGCCGGCACGTACCTGACCGGGCGATACATCGGCGGCGCGATCGGGGCGACGCTCGCCGGGGCGGTCCTTGGTGGGACCGTGACGGCTGCCGGCGTGTCAACCGGGTTCGGGCTGCTTACGGCCGTCGCGGTCGGGGTCACGATCGCGTCGATGTTCCTGCCCTCGCGCGGCGTCCGGACCGCGAGTCGGGGCGCCGCGGCAGCCTCGGCGGGCCGCTGACCGAGGACGCGGAGAGAAGACTGGGCTCAGGCGCCGGTGCCGCGACCCAAGCGGAGTGCTTCGAGCAGCTTGTCGAGGACGTCGTGGCGGATCCGGGCCCGGCGGCTCTCGTCATCAAGCACGTCTCGCGTCGTCGCGTCGCCGTAGCCGGCCGTTAGCCGGATGTCGCGTCGGCGGACCTCCCCGAGCTCGGTCGCCCGGGCTTTCAGGAGGGCGCGCTCCAGCTCCTCGAGCTCCTCGTCGTCGGTGAGCTCCAGGTGGAGGTCGATCGCGCGGCTGTGGTCGTCCACGGGTGCATCGTAGTCGGGCTCGGGCGGCGTCATGGTGACGACTCCTGGCGTGCCGCCGGGTACCCTGCGAGCATGAGCGACAACGTCCACGACCCGGGACCGGACGCCGCGGCGGCGACCTTCGACGGACCGTCGGATATCGCCGCGAACCCCCTGGACATCAAGGGCGGCGGCGCGATCCGCATCGGGACGGCGTCATGGACCGACCCGACGATGACGGCATCGGGCGTCTTCTATCCCACCGGCGCCGACTCCGCCGAGGAGCGGCTCCAGTTCTACGCGTCGCGCTTCCCGTTGGTCGAGGTGGACGCGACCTATTACTCGCTGCCGGTCCGGCGCACCTCGGAGTTGTGGGTCGAGCGCACGCCGCCCGACTTCACGTTCGACATCAAGGCCCATGCCCTGATGACCGGCCAGCCGACCGAGACGAAGCGCCTGCCCAAGGACCTGCGCGAGGCCCTTCCCGGCGAGGTCGCCGAGAAGGCCCGGATCTACGCCAAGGACCTGCCCGACGCGCTCAAGGACGACGTGTGGGCGTGGTTCGCCGACGGGCTCGAGCCGCTGCAGGAGGCCGGGCAGCTCGGCTCGATCCTGCTCCAGTACCCGCGCTGGTTCTTCACCTCGTCGGAGAACCGCGACACGATCGAGGAATTGGTCGCCCGGTTGCGGGACGTCGGGATGACGCCGGCCGTCGAGTTCCGCAGCGCGTCCTGGTTCAACGACAAGAACATCGAGCGCACGCTCAAGTTCCTCGGCGACCGCGAGATCCCGATGGTGATGGTCGATGGGCCGCAGGGCTTCAAGTCGAGCGTGCCGCCGATCGTCGCCGCGACCTCACCCGATCTCGCGCTCGTGCGCTTCCACGGCCGCCGCACCGAGACCTGGGAGAAGCCCGGCATCAAGACCGTCGAGCGCTTCCGCTACCTCTACGACGAGGGCGAGCTCGAGGAGTGGGTTCCTCGTGTGCGCGAGGCCGCCGGCCAGGCGAAGGAGACCCACGTCCTCTTCAACAACTGCTACGCGAACTACGGCGCGACGAACGCCCTGATGCTCGCGGAGCTACTCGGGGACCTCGACTAGGACTTGCCCGCGGTCGCCGGGATGTTCAATTCCCGCTGCGCCGAGGCCTTGCGGGCCGCCATCCGCTCACCGAGGTCCTCGAGCTCAGCGCGATCGAAGACGGAGCGGGCCTGCTTGAACATCTCGCCCTCTTCCTCCTCCATGTGGTGCTCGACGTTCTCCTTCATGACCTTGGCCTTGGCGCCCCAGCTCTCGTCGTCGACCGGGGTTTCCTCGAGCTCCTTCATGACCAGGTCGACCACGTGGTGCTCTTCGTAGCCCTCCAGGACGATGTCCTTGGCCTTCGGGTGCGCCTTCAGCTCCGGGTAGAAGATCTCCTCCTCGATGATCTCGTGGACGGTGAGCTCTCCCTTGATCGTCGCGAAGAGCTCGGTTCGCGTCTTGACGCCGCGCTCGGTCGTGGACTCGAGCTCTTCGAGCAGCTTCCGCATCTTGACGTGGTCTTCTTCGAGCATGGTGATCGCGTTCATGAGTGCCTCCTGGGCTGGACGGGGATGACGTTCCCCTATTCCAGCAGGCGGAGGGCCTCGAACGCCCCAAACGAAGCGAGCCGTCGCGTCCGCTCCTCTTGCAGATTCGTTGCGCCCGGGGCGGCAAGTCGATGACAGGGGCTTTTCGAGACGCCACCGTGACACCGGACGCCTATGCTCGCGCCATTCGGTGGTGCGTCCTATGCGAAGGGGGTCCAGATCATGCGTCGTTCACTCGTCCTCGGGACGATCATTGCCCTGCTGACAATCGTCCTGCCAGCGGTGGTGACCGCAGCGCCCGCCCAGCGGGTCACGGAGCACGCCGTGGTCATTGAGTGCGGCCTCTCGAACGACGACGGGTTCGTCAGCGCCTTCGCGGTCGACAGCTCCGAATTCGAAGAATTCGGCGAGCTGGTGTTCTGGGAGGCCCCAGCCGAGCCGTTCAGCGACGACCCGACGTTCGTGTCGATCAGCGCCGAGGTGGATGCCACCGATAGCAGCATGTCGGCGACGTTCGAGCTCGTCGAGCTGAGTACCGGCGACCCGGCCGGGACAGCCGTCCTCGAAGCAACGTTGACGCCGGATGGCTCGCCCGAGCTGGTGGACGAACGATTCCGTGAGGGAAACCGTTGGACGAAGATCGAGGGGACCATTCAGCCGATGCTGGTCAGCGGGACGCTGACCGTGCCGGGCGCCGAAGCCTTTGATCTCGCGGGCTGCTCCGCGGCAGTCCAGGACCTGACCTTCTTCACGACCAACCCGTCCGCGTTTATCCAGCGATTCGAGAACATCAACCTGTCCTGCTCGTGGACGACCGCCGATGGTTTCGTCGACCTGTTTGCGGGCGGAGACGCATTCGGGGCCTTCAGCGAACTCTTCGTGGTCGACGCGAGCGGCGAGTATGCCGGCTTCTCGGAAGCCGCGTCCTTGTCCGACACCGCGTTCGACGCCACATTCGAGCTATTCCTGCAGCCCGATGGCGACGTAGCGATCGGCACTGGCACCGCCTCGGCCACCCTCGCGCCGACCGGCGAGGTCGTGCGGACAAAGGACGGCACGGGCCCCAACCATGTGAAGTTCGTGAGCGAACGCCTGGCAGTGAGCGGCACCCTGGACGTCAGCACGCCGGGCGGCGACCAGACCCTGACGATGGACGATGAGCACTGCGTCGCGTCGTTCGACCAGGTGTTCCAGCACGATGTTCGGCCCAGCGGCCCGAAGCCCGGTCCCCTGGCGAATGATGCGCCGGAGGGTGCGATCGCCGCCCGTCTCGGGCGGACGTACCGGGTCGTGACGGGTGGCAACGCGCAGGCACCCGAGGAGCCCTGCTCATTCATCGATCCCGAGACTGGCGACGCGTTCCCCTTGCCGATCGAATACACCGCATGGTGGACATTCGTCGGGACGGGCGGCCCAGTCACTGTTGATAGCGCTGGCAGCACCTTCGACACGATCGTCGGGGTCTACACAGGGTCGCCCGGGTCGTTTACGCAAGTCGACTGCGTCGACGACGTGTCCGAGCCCGTCTTCAGCTTCCAGGCGCGGGTCACGATCGATACCGTTGAGGGCGTGACGTACTACGTCCAGGCCGGCGGCTTCGGCGGTTCCACGGGCCGGCTGCAGCTGGTCATCGAGTAGTCGCACACGGGGCCGGGCGCGATCCGGAGGTCGCGCCCGAACCTCTGGATGGATCGCCCGGCGATCAGAGCGGGCCGGAGATCCCGCCGTCTTTTCTGATGCGCCAGAAGTGGACGGCGAGGAAGATGGCGGTGAGCAGCGGCAGCACCATGATGTGGAGCACATAGAAGCGCAGCAGCGTGTTCTGCCCGACCTCCACGCCGCCGAGGAGGAGGCGGTTCACCGGGGTCGCCACGATCGGGAAGTACGACCCGAAGTTCGTGCCGATGGTGATGGCCCAGAACGCGATCTGATCCCAGGGCAGCAGGTAGCCCGAGAAGCTCAGCATGATGGTCAGGAACAGCAGGACGACGCCGACCACCCAGTTGAACTCGCGCGGCGGCTTGTAGGCCCCGTGGTAGAAGACCCGCATCATGTGCAGGAACACGAAGAACACCATCAGGTGGGCGCCCCACCGATGGATGTTGCGGGTCAGCAGACCGAACGTGACCTGGCTCTGGATATCGAGGATGTTCGTGTAGGCGAGCGTGGCGCTCGGGACGTAGAAGAACATCAGGTACACGCCGGTGATGGTCAGGACCAGGAACAGGAAGAACGTCAGGCCGCCGAGACAGAAGGTGTACGCGAAGCGCACGGCGTGCTGGCGGACGCGCACCGGGTGGATGTGCAGGAACACGTTGTTCATGACCGCGTACGCCCGCGACCGCTCGTCGCGCGGGTACGGCTGCCGGAACAACGAGCGCCAGGCCCCGCTCCGGCGAATGGTCTGATCGACCCGCTCGAGGAAACTCACGGCTCCTCCTGCTGCGCCGGGCGGTGCCGGCTCAGGCTGATGTCGCTCGTACCGTAGGCGCCATTCGTCACGTCATCGTTACGGCTGGCTGCCCGCTACCATCCCCACCATGGACTGTGGGCTCTATCACCCAAGTGAGGTACCGGCGCTCGCCGAGCGGTTCGCCCAGGAAGTCGCACCGCTTGTCTGAGGCCGTCCCGACCGCGGATCGCCGAGGTCGCCGTCTCACCTGGCCGGTCGCCGCGATCCTCACCTTCCTCGCGGCGGCCAGCGTGCTGGTCCTCGAGATCGCCGCCGGCCGGCTCCTGGCCCCGTACGTCGGCGTATCGCTCACGACGTACACCGGGATCATCGGCGCGATCCTGGCCGGCATCGCGCTCGGGGCGTGGATCGGGGGCCGGGCGGCTGACGCGTTCGGGCCCGAGCGCTTGCTCGGACCGTCGTTCGTGCTGGGTGGCGCCGCGGCCATCGCCTCCGTACCGATCGTCGGCTGGCTTGGCGCGGCCGACCTCGGCGAGGGCTTCATCGCGATCGTGACGCTCGCCGCGGTCGGGTTCGTCCTGCCAGCCGCGATCCTGTCCGCGGTCGGTCCGATGATCGTGCGGGCGACGCTGACGGACCTCCAGACGAGCGGCTCGATCGTGGGGCGGCTCTCGGCGATCGGCACCGTGGGGGCGATCACGGGCACGTTCCTCACCGGTTTCGTGCTGCTGGGGCTCGTGCCGACTCGCGTGCTCATCGTCGGGGTCGGTGGGCTGCTCGTCGTCGTGGGGCTGGCGTTGACGGTCGCGCTGGGGCGCGGCGGCGGCGGGACGGCACGGACCGGGGTGGTGGCACTGGCCGCGGTCGCGATGGGCGGGCTGGCGCTCGCGGGCCCCTCCCCGTGCGACACCGAGAGCGCGTACTACTGCATCGCGGTCGAGGTCGATCCCGGCGACCCGGACGGCCGGGTCCTCGTCCTCGACCGGCTGTCGCACGCCTATGTCGACCTGGCCGATCCGACGAACCTCAAGTTCGGGTACGAGCGGCGCTTCTCCGACGTCGTCGGCCCGTACCTGGACGGGTTGGGCCGGCCGGTCGACGTGCTCCACGTCGGTGGTGGGGGCTTCACGTTCCCGCGCTACCTCGAGGCGACGCGGCCGGTGGCCTCGCAGACGGTGCTGGAGCTCGATCCGCGGGTGCTGGCGGTCGCCCAGGAGCAGCTCGGGTTCGCGCCCAGCGACGCGATCCGGGTCGTCGTCGGCGACGCGCGGCTGTCGATCGAGCGGCTGCCGGACGACAGCGTCGACCTCGTCGTCGGGGACGCGTTCGGCGGGCTGGCCGTGCCGTGGCACCTCACGACGACCGAGTTCCTCGAGGAGATCGGGCGGGTGCTGCGCCCGGGCGGGATGTACGTGATGAACCTGATCGACTACCCGCCGCTGGGTTTCGTGCGCGCGGAAGCGGCGACCGCGAGCCGGTTGTTCGAGCACGTCGCCGTGATCAGCGGGCGGGCGACGCTCGCCAATGAGGCCGGTGGCAACGTCGTGCTCGTGGCGAGCGCCGAGCCGCTGGACGTGGCGGCGGTCACGGCCAGCCTCGAGACCTGGGGCGAGAACGCGTCGACCGGGATCCTGGCCGATCCGACCGAGGTGGCCGAGTTCATCGGGGATGCCACGATCCTCAGCGACGACTTCGCGCCGGTGGACCAGCTCCTGGGCCGCTGACGCCGCTCAGCGCCGGCTGGGTGACCGCTCGCGGCGGACGGGGAGCTTCTGGCCGCGGATCGTCGCGTTGCGTAGCGCGTGCTCGATCGAGTCCGCGAGGTTGCCCTGGACGTCGACGAGCGCGAAATCGTCGAACAGCTGGATCGCGCCGACCACGGATCCGGGCACGCCCGCCTCGTTGGCGATGGCACCGACCAGGTCGCCCGGTCGCAGGCCCGGCCCGCCGGCCGCCGCCGATCCAGAGCTGCTCCCAGCCATCCGATTCGGGGCCGCGCGGAGCACGGGAGTCGCCACCGCGGAACCCGCCGGGGCCTCCGGGTCCGCCACGCGGCGGTCCACCGCCGGTCGGCCGGGACCGCGCGGCCCGCCACCCGGGCGCCCGGCACCGGGGAACGCCGGCACCGGGCCGCCGCGGCCGCCGGACCACTCGGGCCACGTCCCGGGCCCGGTCCTGGCTGCTGGAGCGACGCCTGGGCGAGCTCCACCTCGTCCTCGTCGCGGATCTCGGCGCCCTCGATCAGGCTGACCGCCGCCAGCGCGATGTCGACGACATCGAACTCCTCGGTGAGCGGCTCGACCACGCCCCGGAATCGATCGTGGCCACCGGTCTCGAGCGCATCGCGCAGGTTCGCGCGCACCAGCTCGAGCCGGCGCTCGCGGAGGTCGGCCACCGTCGGGAGCCGGGCGATCTGGAGCTTCGACCTCGTGGCCGACTCGATGTTGCGCAGCAATCGATGCTCGCGCGGCTCGACCAGCGTGATCGCCACGCCCTCGCGTCCGGCCCGGCCCGTTCGACCGATGCGATGCACGTAGGCATCGGGGTCGGACGGCACGTCGAAGTTGACGACGTGGCTGACATGGTCGATGTCGAGGCCGCGGGCGGCGACGTCCGTCGCGACCAGCACGTCCAGCGATCCGTCGCGGAAACGCCCCATGATCCGGTCACGGGCCTCCTGGGCCAGGCCGCCATGCAGGGCGCCGGCGTCGTGGCCACGGCTGCTCAACGCCTCGGCCAGGTCGTCCACCTCGCCGCGCGTTCGCGCGAACACGAGCGTGGACGCCGGATCCTCGACGTCGAGGATGCGGCAGAGGGCCGGCAGCTTGTCGACCCGCCGCACGACGTAGGCGGTCTGGCGGACCCGGGCCACGCCGTCGCCGGTGGTCTTCTCGGCATGGACCGTGATCCGGGCCGGATCGCGCAGGTGGCGCTTGGCGATCCGCGTGATCGTCGGTGAGATCGTCGCGGAGAAGAGCGCGGTCTGGCGATCCGCCGGGGTGGCCGACAGGATCGTGTCGAGGTCCTCGGCGAAGCCCATGTCGAGCATCTCGTCCGCCTCATCGAGCACGACGATGCGCGCGGCGTCGAAGCTCAGGCTGCCGCGCTTGAGGTGGTCGACCGCGCGACCCGGGGTCGCGACCACGACATCGACCCCGCGGCGGAGGCCGCGCAGCTGCTGCCCGATCGGCTGGCCGCCGTAGACGGGCACGACCCGGGTGCCGAGCGACTTGCCATAGACGTGGAAGGCCTCGGCGACCTGCATCGCGAGCTCGCGGGTCGGGACGACGACGAGGGCGCTGGTGCTGTTGGGGCCGGCCGCGCCGATCGTGATGCGCTGGAGGATCGGCAGGGCGAAGGCCGCGGTCTTGCCGGTGCCGGTCGGCGCCTCGGCGAGGATGTCGCGGCCGCCGAGCAGCAGCGGGATGGCCTCGCGCTGGATCGGCGTCGGCTCCTCGTAGCCCAGGTCGGCGACCGTGGCGAGCAGGCGCTCGTCGAGGTCGAAGCTGGCGAAGCCGTCGGGGGCGGGGGAATCGGCGGGCGGGACGAACGTGGGGGCCTCGCTCGGCGGGGCGGGCAGGTCGACCTTTGGCTTGGCGGCCTTGGGTCTCGGCTTGGCGGCCTTGGGCTTGACGGACTTCGGTGGGGCCGGCTTGGGCCGGGCGACTCGTGGCATCGAACCCATTGTGGGCGCATTCCGGTTCCTGGGCCCGATGGCGCGCCGCGATGGCCTGAAGTCGCCTCAGCGACGTCGGACGGCATACTCCGCGGATGTCTGGTCGATCGGCGGCGCTGCGAACTCGACTGGCGCTGTTCGTCGTCGTGCTGGCCATGGCCGGTCTCGCGGCCTGCGAATCCACCGACGAACCCGGACCGCGTGCGATCGATGGCGTCTTCCCGCCGACCGCCGAGCTCCCCCAGCTGCCGTTCCGGGTCGCGGACCTGACGGGCAGCGTCCGTGCCGTTTCCATCGGCAACGCGGATGCGCCGCTGGAAGGCGTCCAACCAGTGCCGGGGCGCGATGACGCGCTCTCCGTCATCTGGATCGGCGGCTTGTGCGACCGCCACGTGCTGGTGACGTTGGATGGGTCAACGGATGCCATGGCGCTCAACGTCGCCACGGAGCATGACTTCGGCGGTTGCGGGATGGCCGGGATCATCCGCCATCTCGTGATCGAGTTCACCGGTCCGGTCGATGCGTCGACCGTATCCCTCTCGCTGCGCGACTGAAGCTCAGTTCGCCGGGCGGATCTCCACGAACGAGATGGCCGGCATCGGCAGGTCGAACGCGAGATGCGCGACCCCGTCCGACCCGACCGAGACCAGCTCGTCGGGGAGGAGCGACTCGAGACGGTCCGCCGCGCGGAGCCGCTCCCACTGGCCCGCCGTCGGCCAGTCGCCGCCGCCCATCCCCTCCCAGGTGCGGGCGATGTTCGAGTGTGTCGTCGTCGACTCGACGATGCTCGACCCGATACTCACCCGCCGGGAGCCCCGTGATGTCCAGCGTCACGTGGCGGCCGAGCGCCTCGTCTCCGGCGGTCTTGGTCTGATCGAGCGAGCCGTTCCAGAGAGCGACCGCGACGCGATCACCCGCGCCACGCGCATCCCGGCTCGCCCACGCCTCGACCAGGCTGCCGCCGCCGTCCCCGGTGACCCGGCTGGCCAACTCCTCGTCGCCCAACTGCTCGAGGACCGCGATGGCCCAGAACCGCGGCTTGCGCAGCCCGCCGACCGTGAGCAGGCCGAACCCTCCGTGGAAGAGCTGTTCGGGCACGCCGAGCTCCACGAACTGATCCGAGGCGACCCAGTAGGACAGCGCATCGACGCGACCGGCTGCGGAGCGCATGCCGCGGGCGACGAGCGGGGCGCCCCACACGCTGTCGTTCACCGGCCCGCCGTGGGTCGGGCTGACGCCCCATTCGGTCCACCAGATCGGGATGCCGGTGCGGCCGTACCGCTCGAGGATCGGTCGCAGGTCGAGCGGGGGCGCGCCGTAGGTGTGGGTGGTCACGAAGTCGACGGGCACGCCGGTTTCGGCGGCGTGATGGAGCAGGTCGTCGACCCAGCCGGCGGCCGCGGTCGACGGACCGCCGACCGGCAACCGCTCGTCGACCGCCTTCACGGCTCGTGCGGTCGCGTCGTACAGGTCGAAATAGTCGCTCTGGCGGCCGGCCCAGAAGACCTTGATGTTCGCCTCGTTCCAGACCTCGAAGCCCCAGCGGATGACCTCGTCGAGGCCGTGGCGCGCGACGAGGTGCCGAACGAGGGCCTCCACCAGGTCCGCCCAGCGATCCAGGTCTCGTGGCGGCGAGATGAGGCCGATGTAGTCGAAGACGCTCGGTTCCGGATCGGCGGCGAGGGCCTTCGGCATGAACGACAGCTCGACGAGCGGCCGCAGGCCCGTCGCCAGGAGGCGATCGATGACGAGGTCGACCTCGTCGAAGTCGTACCGCGGGGTGCCGTCCTCGTCCTCGCGATACACGCCGAGGACGTCGTGGAGGATGGCGTGCGCCCGGACCACCTCGACGCCGAGCTGTTCGCCGGACGATACGGAACGCCAGCGCGAGATCCTCGCCCACGGGCAGCCCGCCCGGTCCCTCGCCGCGCAGGAGCAGCGCGAGGTGCTCGGAGCCGATCATCGGCCGCCACGGCCGCTGGACCGGGCCGATCGAGCGCGCGGCATCGACGACGACGCTCACCTCGCCTTCGCGCTGCGGTCGGGGCGGGCCTGACCGGCGCCGAAACCGGGCCGACCGGCGCGTCGATGCTGGACAGGCTGGCCACGGCATAGACGTTGTCGCCCTCGACACCCGGGGTCGTATCGACGTACGGCCCGTGGGGGACGGCGAGGACGTCACCGCCCTTGTGGTCGATCGCCTCGAGGTTGCCCTCGCCCGAGCCCCGGTGGACGAGGTAGCCGACCGCACCATCCACGGGTGACCAGGACACCGTCACCTGGCCACGGCCGCGCTCGGCACGGACCTCGGTCGGTGCCGGCAGGGTGACGTCGGGCGCGGGTCGGTCGCGCTCGGTCGACGCGCCGAGGGTCTCGAACCAGGCGATCCGTGCGGACGAGCCCGTGATCACGGGCGGAGGTACTGGTCGGCGGCGGCCCGCGGCCCGGCGTTGAACGTCTCCATGCCCATCACCGGCTGGAGGGCCTTGCGGAACTCCTTGGTCGCGAACGATTCGCGCAGGACGTCGTCCGCGAGGGCATTGCCGATGGCGGCCATGATGATGCCCTGGTCGAGCGACGAGGTAGAACGCCGGAAGCGACGCCCGTATCCACGTTCACCGAGTCGCGGAAACCCCACCGGTCGTAGATGTCGAAGTCCGACTGCAGGTTGGCCAGGTTCTCCATCACGCGGTCCGGCGCCCAGCGCAGGGCGAGGAACGCCGCATGCGGCGTGACCACGCCATTCGTGTACGCCGACGGCGGCGGGTCGGGCTGCGGCACGCGGCCCGGGCAATCGCCGAAGCCGCGGTCGACAAGCGTGTTGTCATTGTTCGACTTGTACCCGTCGGGACGCATCCCGATCGCGTCGACGCCGTACTCGGTGTAGCCGCCCTCGGGGATGTTCGCGGGCGAGAAGCCCCAGTAGCCGTACTCCGCCTCGACGAGGCCGTGATGGATCTGCGCGGCGACGGTGAGCGGGTGATTCACGGCCCAGCTGCGCGGGGCCCACTTCTCCTCCGGGACGAACAGCGCCGGCATCAGCGCCTCGAACATGCTCCCGCCCCAGCCCGGGACGACTCGGAAGTCCTCGTATGGGTAGGCCCCTTCGAACACGTTGACGCCGAGATACGTCTTGCGGAACCCGACCGGCTGGGTCTCGTGCCAGTTCCAGTCGCAGGTCTCCGGGAACGTCCGCCAGGCGCCGAAGTACTCCTTCGCCGGGATCTCGCCCTTGCCGATCCCGACGTAGCTCGCGATGCGGCTCTCGCTCACGATCGTGTCGTAGCAACAGGTGAACTGACCCGGTGCTCGGCGTGAAGTGGAACGCGATCAGGTTCCGCTCCGGCCGGTAGTAGAAGCCGAAGTCCATGCTCTCGAAGAGCGCGCCAGCGCGCGCGGACAGCTCCGGAATGGCGTTCGCCACGACGCGGATCCCCGTCGCCAGCCAGCCGTTGTCGACGGACGAGAGGATCGGCACCACCGGATCGCCACTCGGCGGCCAGACGGTGAGGACCTCGCCGTTCGTGTGGTCGTACCAGTTGAAGTACTGGCCACTAGCTTCGTGCCGCTCCATCGTCTCGAGCGAGCCGAGGGTCGTCTCCAGGCGTGCGACTGCCTCGTCGTGCTCGATGAACCCGAGGCGATCCGCGACGACGGTGCTCCACATGTACGCGCCGATGTTCGTCGTCGACGTCTGGACGCTCGGCGTGCCATCGGCGGCCAGGCTGTCGGCCGGCAGCCCCGTTTCGGCATCGGTCATCGCCACGAACGACGCCCAGGTGTGCTCCGCGTACCCGAGCAGGGTCGCACGCTGAGCGGCGCTCAGGCCAGAGCTCGCGCCTGCCGCAGACGCCGGAAAGGCCGCGGCCGCGATGACGAGCGCTGACAGGGCGCCGAGGAGCGGATGGAGTCGGCGCTGGCGCATGATCGATACCTCCGTGTGTGACGAGTCGCTTGGGCCGCGGTGGGGAACTTCAGCCCTTCAGACCGGTCGTCGCGATGCCTTCAGTGATCCAGCGCTGGAGCACCACGAAGATGATCAGGACGGGCAGGATCAGGACCACGGAGCCCGCCATGAGCATCCCGTGGTCTGCCTGGTATTGGCCGGTGGCGAACGTGGCGAGGGCCACCGGCAGCGTGTACATCTCGGGCTCCTGGGCCATGACCAGCGGGTAGATGAACGAGTTCCAGGTGCCCAGGAACGTGAGGATGCCGAGCGTCGCGAGGACGGGTCCGGCGAGGGGCATGGCGATCGTCCAGAAGATCCGGAACTCGCTGGCGCCGTCCATCCGGGCGGCCTCGAGCAGCTCGTCGGGCAGGCCCGCGAAGAACTGGCGGGTCAGGAATACGCCGAACGGGCCGGCAAGGAATGGCAGGATCAGCGACGGGTAGGTGTTGACGAGACCGAGCGAGCTCATCAGCACGAAGAGCGGCACAAGGAGGGCGGCTCCCGGCAGCATCAACGTGGCGAGCACCAGCCCCATCAACACGCCCTTGCCGAAGAACTGGAGCTTGGCCAGGGCGTAGCCAAGCATCGGCGCGAAGATCAGGTTGCCGATCGTGACCACGACGGCGACGACGATCGAGTTGAAGAAGAAGCGCGGCATGTCCAGCTGGTCGACGAGCCGCTGGTAGTTGTTCGTGGTCGGCGCCTCGGGCAGCCACGTCGGGGGAAGCCGCAGGAACTCACCCTGCGCCTTGAAGGAGCCCAGGACCATCCAGACGAAGGGCGCGACCATGGCGATGATGCCCAGGGTCAGCAGCACATAGAGGACGATCGAGGCGCGGCTTCGCTGCGGGGCGCCCGCGGGGGGCGGCGGAGCGGCGCGGGTCAGGGCGGTCATCCGGGCGTCTCCGTCATGTCTGCGACCGCAAGAGGCGGAACTGGACGACCGCGACGATCGCCACCAGCACGAACAGGACCCACGCGATCGCGGCGGCGTAGCCCTGGTGGAAGAACTCGAACCCCTCTTCGTACATGAACATCGACACCGAGAGGGTCCGGTCCAACGGGCCGCCGTCCGTCATCACGAACGGTTCCTCGAAGACCTGGAGGTACCCGATCGTCGTGATGACTACCGCGAACAACAGCGTCGGCCGAAGCAGCGGCAGGGTCACCGACTTGAAGGCGGCCCAGCGACCGGCGCCATCGATGGAGGCGGCCTCGTACAGCTGGACGGGGATGGTCTGGAGTCCGGCGAGGAACAGGACCATGGCAAAGCCGAGGTTTCGCCAGGCGGCCATCACGATGAGTGAGGGCATGGCGAGGGTCGGCGAGCCGAGCCAGTCCGGCCCGTTGATGCCGATCGCGCCGAGGGTCATGTTGAGCAGGCCGTAGTCCGGGTTGAGGACGAATCGCCACACGACGGCGACGGCGACGATGCTCGTGACCACGGGCAGGTAGTAGCCCACGCGGAAGATGGTCCGGAACCGCCGGATCCCCCGGTCGAGGGCGAGTGCCGCCGCCAGCCCGAGTCCAAGGGTCAGGGGCACGCCGACGAGGACGAAGTACGCCGTGTTGAAGAGGGCGATGCGGAACGTCGGATCGCCCGCGAGCTCGATGTAGTTGTCGAGCCCGATGAAGTTCGTCCCGAGCGGGTTGCGCAGGTCGCGCAGGCCGAAGTCGGTGAAGCTCAAGGCGAGCGATGCGAGGATCGGCCCGGCCATGAACACCAGGAAGATGATCACGAACGGCAGGGCGAACGCCCAGCCGGTGAGGTGCTGGCGCAGGCTGATGTGCTGTTCGCGGCGCGTCGTCGCGGTGGCCATCGCGCCCGCGAGCGCGGGGGCGGCGACGGGTTGGCGGACCGACCCGGTCGAGCGTGGTGGCCCGACCGGGTCAGCGCGTTGGGTCATGACCTACTGACCCGTGCCGATGGCGGTGGCTTCCTCCTCCATCGACTTCGCCCCGTCCGCGGGGGCGACGTCGCCGGTCGTGACCTTCTCGAGGTTGTCGTTGATCGCCGTCGACACCTCGTTCCAGGTCGAGATGGCCGGCGGGGCCTTCGTGTCCTGGAGCTGCTCGCCGAAGACCGCGACGTTCTCGTCACCCGAGATCGCCGGATCATCCCAGGCACTCTGGACGGCGGGCAGCACGGTGGCCTCCTCGTACCAGGCGACCTGGTTCGCGGGGTCGGCCATGAACTTCACGAACGCCCAGGCCGCGTCCTTGTTGGGGCTGTCCTTGAAGACGACGAGGTTGCTGCCGCCCACGAAGGAGGTCCCGGTGGTCTTCTTGGGCATCGGGGCGATCGCCCACTTGCCCTCGATGTCGGCGCCGCCGGCTTCGGTGATGAGGCCGACGTGCCACGGACCGGAGAAGAACATGGGGTGCGTGCCGGCGACGAAGGCCGGCGTGATGTCGAAGCCTTCGGGCACGGTCGTCGGGGTGAGGCCTTCCTCGAAGAACGAGTCGTAGAAGGTCAGGGCCTCGACCGCCTGCGGGGAACCGAGCGCGAACGCGCCGTCCGCGCCGATGACGTCGCCGCCGTTCGACCAGACGAACGGCAGGTACTCCTGGCCGTTCTTCGTTCCGAGCGCGATGCCGTACTCGGCGCCACCCTCGGCCTGCATGCCCTTGGCCATCGCCTTGAGCTCGTCCCAGGTGGCCGGCGCGGCCGTGATCCCGGCCTTCTCGGCCACATCCGTTCGGTAATAGAGGACGCGCGTTTCGACGTACCACGGGACGCCATAGGCCTGGCCGTCGACGACGTTCGTCTGCCAGGCGCTTTCGAAGAAGCCGGCCGGGTCGATATCGGCAGGCACCGTCTCGAGGGCGCCCGTCTCGACGAACTGGCCCATCATGTCGGTGCCCATCTGGCTCACATCCGGGGTCTCGCCGCCACCGATGGCGGTCTGCAGTTTGGCGACCGCCTGGCCCCAGTCGACCGGGGTCACGCTGACTTTCACATCCGGGTTGGCCGCCATGAACTTGTCGGCCATCACGCTGAGCTTGGTGCCCTCATTGCCCATCGCCCAAACGGTCACCTCGCCGCTCACGGCGGCGGCCGACCCGGCGGGGGCAGCGGAGGCGCCTGGTTCCGTGGCGGTGGTGGCGTCAGGCGCCGCCGACCCGCCTCCATCATTGGTACCGCACGCGCTGATCGCCAGGATCAGTGCACAGACAAGCGCAAGAACGCGCCACGAGATGCGCGATGTATCCATCGATGCTCCTCCGCGCACACGGGCTGGGGGTCGGACCCGGGCGACAGCGTTGCCTCAGCGTAGTCAGGCGACTCGACAGCGGCCTCGACCCCTCGTCGGGCGACCTTGCAGCCGAGTTGCAATCGGGGCTCAGGCCGGGACAGGCATCCGGATGCGCCGAGTACGGGCGGTCACGGCGCCTGGAGATCGCCGGCGCGGAACGTTGCGATGAGGTCGGTGTAGTCGGGCAGGCCGCGCTCGTAGCCGATGGCCCAGAAGCCTGCGCCGGCCAGACCACGTTCGTCGGCGAGGAGCAGCTTCGGCGTGAGACTCCGCGGTGAGTCGTAATACACCGCGTTCCAGCCGGGCTCCGGCTCGATCGCGGGCAGGCTGGCCGACGGACCACCGCTCGACAAGGGCCTGGCGCCCTGGGAGGGGCCTCGGCCCGGCGTCGCCGACGACGCCCCCGGGATCGGCTCCGAGTAGAACTCGACGCTCTGGACCGGCTCGAGCATCGGCTCGAACGACGGGTCGGCGAAGGTCGATAGGTTCCAGCGCGGGACCCAGTTGTCACCGCGCCCGGCGGCCGGCGACCCGACGCCCGGGCCGATGACCGGCCACGTCATCCCGTACAGCGGCAGCCCAAGGATCGTCCGCTCGACCGGCACGCCGAGGGCCCCGTACAGGTCGAGCGACCAGACGAGATCGCGCGGCTCCCCGTCGAGCCGATCGATCGGCGCCGAGGCGCCCGGGTTGGACCCGGCCCAGTGGTAGTCGTAGCCCATCAGGAAGATCCGGTCCGCGCCGGCCGAAGCCGCGGCCGCAGCCATCCCCGCCCCGAGCTCGTTCGCCTGGGTCGCGACCGAGACCTGCGCATCGGGCAGCCGCGCCCGCAGGGCGTCGCGAAGTCGACCGACGAACGCCCCGTAATCGAGCAGGTGCTCCGCCGGGAGACTCTCCACGTCGACGTTGATGCCATCGAGCCCGAGCTCGTCGACGAGCTGGACGAGGACCTCGATCCAGCGCGTCTGGGCCTCGGGCTCCGTGTAGAACTGGCGGTTCTTGTCCGGGCCGAAGCTCGTGTACACGAGCTCGACGCGCGCGCCACGGTCGTGCGCGGCGCGGGCCATCCGCCGACCGACGTCGCCCGAGATCCTCCGATAGCCGTTCTGCGAGTCGTCCAGCTCCCCGTCGCGCCGATGCGTGACGGAGAACAGGGCCAGCGTCGTGAGGTCGGTCGCGCCGACATGGTCGACGATCGAATCGTCCATCTCCCAGTACGGCACGAAGCCGTAGACCTCGTGACCCGGGATCGGCACGATCGTCGGGCGGACGGTGGCGGCGGCGGTACTCGGCTCGCTCACGGGAACCCGATCGGCGGTCGGGGCGACGCCGCCGCAGGCGGCCAGGACCAGTGCCAGGAAGGCCGCGAGGGGCGCTCGGACCCGTCCGGCGATCACGTAACGGGCAGGACCAGCAGGTAGCCGGGCGGCACGCCGAGGTTCACGCGCGTGCTGTCACGCAGCACGAACTGCTTGCCGAGCGTCTCGGGCGAGACCAGCGTGTTCGGCTTCGGACTGCGGCCCCACACCGAGCTGCCGTGCGGATAGAGCGGATCGAGGACCCGGATGCCGGTGACATCGAAATCGTCGAACGCGCGCGGATCGGCGGTCGATTCGAAGCCACTCATCACCCAGGCGTGCCGGCCGCGCCACATGACCAGGCCGACCGGTCGCTTGGTCGCCCGGATGGCTTCGGCGGCCACGTCCAGGGCGCCCTCGAACGTCGGGATCGAGACGAGCTCGTACGGTCCGATGCCGAGCTCGTTGAGCGTGGCCGTCCAGCCCCGCGGATTCGCACCGCCGAACGGACTGAAGCTCGTGTCGCGGGCCATCTCCCAGAGCCGCTGCTGATCCGTGCGGGAGGTTCGCGAGTCGTCCGTGGCCATGTTGAGCGCCATCTGCAGGCTCGCGCCGACGCACCACTCGAAGGTGTACTGGGCCACGAAATCGCCCTTGCGGTAGAGGTTCATCGCGAAGGGCTTGCGCTCAGCCTCGGCGGCCTCGGGTCGTGGGTCGGGGTCGGGGTCGGGGTCGGCTCGACGGTCGCGCTGGGGCCTGGCTCGCCGGCCGTGGCGCCGTCGTCGCTCGGTGCCGGCTCCCCGGTCGCGGGTCGCGGTCGGTGCCGGCTCCGCGGTCCGCGCCACCGCGGTCGTAGCCTCCGACGTCGGCGTCGCGCCGCCACCGTCCGGCGTGCAGCCAGCGGCGACGATGGCCGCGAGAAGGAGCAGCGCGAGGGGTCGGCGGAGGGATGACAAGGCGGGGAGGACCATGACGGTCGCCCAGTATGCCGCGAATTCCGGATCTGGCCGGCTGAGGCGCCGGCCGGCCCTCGGCCTAGGCGATCCCGACCTTCGCTCGAGCCTGGGCCATGATGTCGGCGGCCACGTCGATCGGGACGGCGAACCCGATGCCCTGCGCGCTCTGGGCGGCCGCGGAATTGACGCCGATGACCGCACCGCTGTTATCGAGCAGCGGGCCACCGCTGTTGCCGGGGTTGATCGACGCGTCCGTCTGGAGGAGGCCGGTCATCGTGCTGGTCTGGCGGCTGTTCGGCGACCCGACCTCGATCGTCCGGCCGGTCGCCGACAGGATCCCGGACGTGACCGATTCGGTGAACGTGCCGAGCGGGCTGCCGATGGCGATCACCTGCTGGCCGACCTTCAGGGCCGAGGCGTCGCCGATCGGGATCGTGGGCAACGGCGTGGTCGGATCGACCTTGACGACCGCGAGGTCGTGCGTGCTGTCGCTGGCGATGACGGTCCCCGCCAGCTCAGAACCATCCTTGAACGTGACGGTGATCTGGTCGCTGCCCTCGATGACGTGATGGTTCGTGAGGATGAGTCCGGAGGCATCGAAGACGAAGCCCGATCCGACGCCGGTCGACGGCACCGAGAACGGTCCGTATCCGGCTTGGCCGGCCGAGTCCACGTGTGATCGTCACGACGGCCGGGCTGGCCGACTCGGCGACCGCAACGACCGCGTCCGCGGACGAGACGCTGGCGGGCGTGGTGGCGCTCGTGTTCGTGGCGCTGTCCGGCCCCGTGCCCGTGGCTCCGAGGCCGCTGAGCAGCCCGACCGTCCCGAACGAACCCACGACCGCGGACAGCATGGATACGGCGAGGACGCCGGCGAGCCATCGGCCACGGAACGGACGGGAGGAGGTCGCCGTTCCAACGGGGGTCGCGATGGGCTCACCGACGAGCGTCGCCGCTGACGATCCGCCCGGGGAGGACGGTCGGATCGGTTTGAGTGGTTCGACCACGAAGGCGGAGGTGCTGCCTGGGGTGAGATCGGAGGGGCGGTCGAAGCTGTCCATGACGACCAGTACAGCCCGGAAGCCTGAGACGGTCCTGAGAATCCCTGCCGGGACTTCCACCGTCGGTCGTGCACCGGATGCCCCTATCAGCGACCGGACCTGCGCTTCGCGGGTGTTCGTTCCCTGAATGTGCCTGAGGCGCACGCCCGGGTAAACGAGCGACCCCGAATCCGATGATTCGGACCATTCGTTCGTCGATACGAGCGTGGGGTGCACAAAACGCGCCAAGGCATCTTTGAAGGAAACGGCCGGCGACCTCCCCATACTCGGCGAACGACCCAGCAGGAGACGAGCGATCGTGCAACGAGATCTGGTGGAACGGGCCGCGCGCGGTGACCAGGAGGCCTTCGAGGGCCTGGTCCGCCTGTCGGCCGACCGCCTGTTCGCGATCGCCCACCGGATCCTGCGCGACCACCACCTCGCGGAGGACGCCGTGCAGCAGACCCTCGTGACGATCTGGGACGAGCTCCCGAGGCTGCGCGATCCCGAGCGGTTCGACGCGTGGACCTATCGACTGATCGCGCGAGCCAGCATCGCCGCCGCGAAGCGCGAGCGCCGGGGTCCGGGCGGCGGAGCGCTCGTCCGGCTGCTCCCCGCCGACGCCGACGCGTCCCGAGCGCCCGACGACTTCGGCTCGGTCGCCGATCGGGACGAGGTCGAGCGCGGCTTCCGCCAGCTCAAGCCGGAACAGCGCGCGATCCTGACCCTCCACCACTACGCCGGCCTGTCGTCACCGGAGATCGCCGACGTGCTCGGCATCCCGGTCGGGACCGCCGGCTCCCGCCTCCACTACGCGAGCCAGGCCCTCCGCGCCACGCTCGAAGCCCACGCCCGCGCCGACCAAGGGAAGGAGCGCTCGGCATGACCACCCCCAACGAGCAGGACCGGCGGATCGCCGCGTGGTTCCAGGACACCCAGGGTCGCGTGCCGGAGCGGACGATCGAGGCGGCCCTCGCGCATGCCCGGACGCACCCGCGCCGTCGCGATCCCCTCGCCGCGCTCCGCGGCGACCCGATGGGGAGTGGCGGGTTCGGACTCGGCCGTCTGGCTCAGCCGCTGCCGCTCGTGGCGGCGGTCGGCCTGTTGCTCGCGGCCGCCGTCGCGGGAGCGGCCATCGGCGGCTGGTTCGATCGGGAGCCGGCGGTCGTGCCGCCGGTCGTGAGCCCGTCGCCCTCGGTCACGCCGTCTCAGGCGCCGTCAGGGCCTGCCACGCTCCGCGTGGACCTGATCGAGCACGTCGGGAACGACGCGTTCATCAACATCATCGACGAATCGTCCACGATGACCGACGCGATCTCGGGCGACCCGGGGGACGGCGTCGACGTCGAGCAGGACCTGGTCCGAGTCGAGAACGACCCGGCGGATCCCGCCACGGTCGTCCTCACCTGGTCCGGCGGCACGTGCGACACCCGCCACGAGCTCGTGATCAACGCCGACGGACGGACCCTGCGGATGTTCCGGCCGGCCTGCGAAGGCGACTCCCTGGGCGGCGTTGGCCACGTGCTGCGCCTGACGTTCGATGCGCCGGCCCCAGCGGCGGAGTTCGACGCGACGATCGAGACCACGCCGTAAGGCTGGCCGGCGCGCGCTCGGCCGGCAGCGCGTCTGTCAGCGGCGGATGGCCCGGAACACTCCGAGGACGAGCCCGGCCGCCGCCCCGGCGGCGATCGCGCCACGCCAGTCGAGCAGCGGCGTGACGGTCCCATCCACCTGCCGGGCGATGAGCACCAGGACCGCGCTCGGCTGGCGCATCGTGACCCGGTCGGCGATGAGCGTGTTGACGAGGCTCTGGTCGACGGTCGCGTCCCCGCGCGAGGCCACGAAGCCGGCCATCGACTGGGTGACTCGCACCTCGTCGCCAACCGCCGCCCCGACGCCACCCATCTCGAGCGTCACGCGGTTCCCCTGCGCGAGGACGATCCCACCCTGGCTCACGGCGATGTCCGTCGCGGTCGCGCGCTGGATGCCGCCCTGATGGACGTCGATGGTGGTCGCGTCGGCCGTGCCGATGCCGCCCTGGTTGACCGAGACCGAGGTCGCTTCGACGTGGTCGGCACCGCCCTGCGAGATCTCGACCCGGTCGGCCTTGAGCGTCTCGGGCGGCGTGATCGCTTCAGATGTCTTCACCCGCGCTGGGGTGACCTTGGGCGTGGTCGGTTCGGTGGTCATCGGTTCCCCTCCAGCTGCGGGCGTCCTGCGCATGCTTTCCGGCGGCGAAGCGCCAGCGTACCGCCACATCGCATCGCGCGCGTCCGTCCGCTATCCTGCGCGCGGTCGACCTGATGTGGAGTCAGTCGGCAGATGAGGGGATCCATGCAACGTCGTCCATCCGGGATGGGCACGATCATCGTCATCGGCGGGCTCGCGCTCGCCTTGTTGGCCGGGGCCGGCCTTGGCGTGCTCGCGGCCGGCGCGGCGCCGTCGCCGAGCCCCTCTTCGTCGCTCCAGGCGGCTGCGTCGCCGAGCCCCTCCCCCACGGCAAGCCCATCACCGACGCCGAGCCCCTCACCGACGCCGGTCCCCACCCCGACGCCGACCCCGAGGCCGACACCGAAACCGCTCAGCCGGGCGCCCCTGACCGGCCGCTACGTCTCGGCCGGCCGTCGCGAAGCGGCACGCCATCGCGATCATGATCGACGACCACCCCGACGCGCGGCCGCAATCCGGCTTCAACGCGGCGTCCGTCGTGTGGCACGCGCCCGCTGAGGGCGGCATCCCCCGATACATGCTGATCTTCCAGGACGAGATTCCGGGCGCCGTCGGACCGGTGCGCAGCGCGCGGCAGTACTACATCGCGTGGGCGGCCGAATGGGGGGCGATGTACGGGCACTCGGGTGGGTCGCCGCAGGCGCTGCAGACGTTGCGGAATCAGGGCAACGGCCAGCTGGTCTACAACGCCGACGAGTTCCGCTGGGGCAACATCTACTACCACCGCTCGACGGATCGCTTCGCGCCGCACAACGTCTACACGACGGGCAAGGAGCTGCGGAAGCTGGCCAAGCGGATCGGGGCGAAGGACGAGCCATACAAGGCCGCGTGGCGCTTCGGACCCGACGCCTCGCCGGCCGATCGGCCGAACGGCGGCCGGATCGCGGTGTCCTACGCCTGGAACGACATCACCTACCGCTACGACCGCAAGACGAACACCTACAAGCGATCGGTCAGCGGGTCGAAGAAGCAGATCGATCGCGCCGACGGCAAACAGGTCGCACCCAAGAACGTCGTCGTGATGCTCATGTCCTTCGGGCCGCTGAACGACGGCAGCAACAAGCACCGGCTCGAGGCCGACGTCGTCGGCTCTGGGACGGCCTGGATCGCCACGAACGGCCACACGATCAAGGGCACCTGGCGCAAGACCGGCATGACCAAGCCCACCCGGTTCTACGACGCCGCCGGGGAGCCGGTCACCCTCACGGTCGGTCAGACCTTCGTCCAGGTCCTGCCCAAGGGATCGAAGGTCACCATCAAGGACGGCAAGGTCCCGGCCGCGAACCCCGAGCCCGGAACGAGCGCCTCGCCGGCGACCAGCGCCACTCCCGCCGCCAGCGCCTCGCCGAACTAGCGCGCGACACTCGCGTAGATCGCCCGGACCTCGTTCGCGACGTCCACCCACGATCGCGGCCCACCGGAGGCGCCGGTCCCGCGCGACCGCGCCGCCGCCGCGATCCCCGCTCGGACCGGCTCGTCGCTCCAGGCGGTCGCCATCGCCACCGCCAGCCGCTCCCGATCGCGTGGTTCGACGAGGATGCCGGCCGATCCCACGATCTCCGGTAACGCCCCGACCGCCGAGGCGATGACCGGGACACCGGCCGCCAGGGAATCGATGGCGATGAGCCCGCTTGCCTCGGACACGACGGGCAGCACCACCGCCCGTGCCGCGGCGACGATCGCCGCCGTGTCGTCCGCGGGCAGGATCGGCGCGTACACGAGCTGATTGGCGGCGCCGTGGCGGGCGGCGATCCGGGCGAGCGCCGCGCGATCGTCGGGCGTGGCGTCCACGACGAGGAGCCGCGGCGGCCAGTCCGCCGCTTCCGCCAGTCCGGCCGGCCGATCGGTCGACGCGAGCGAGGCGAGTGCGGCCATCAAGGTCGCCCCGTCCTGCCGGATGTCGTGGCGACCGTGATAGACGAGGTATCGATCGCCGAGGCCGAGTCGATCGGCGGCGGCGCGGGCGGTCTCGCGGCGCCCGAGCGCGTGCTCGAGGACGGCCGCGTACGCGGGTCGCGGCGCGAGCGGCACGACGTGGATCCGCTCCCGTCGCAGGTGCAGCAGCCGACGGGCGGACTTCGCGACCGCCTCGGTGCCGACGAGGACCGCCGCGGCGTCGCGCAGCAACCGGGCGCGCAGCCGCTGGCCGAAGCGCGACGCGGTCCCGCGCTGGAAGGCCTCGGGGAGCTCCCACGGCGCGAGATCCAGGAGCGTCACCACCGTCGGGAGGCCGGACGCGATCGGCACGGCGTTGCCCGCCGCGTGATACACGGCGCCCGCCGCCCCGCTCCGTTCCGCCCGCCACGCCGCGCCGACCGAGGCACCTCGCAGGACGAACGGGTCGACCGTCAACGCCGCCTGGCGGAGCAGCCGGGTCGGCGGCAGCAGGCGCCGGCCGACGACCTCGAGGTGTTCGAAACGCGTCGTGGGGTCATCCTCGTCCGAGGCGAGCAGGAACGCGAACGACTCACCCGGACGCGGGGCCGCGTCGAAGCCGCTCAGCAGGCCGTCGAGATAGGCCGCGGTCCGTGGGGCGCGGGCGGGCTCCTGCAGCGATCGCACGTCCATGACGACCCGCACGCCGGGCGGCAGGTCGTCGGTCGCGCCCTCGCCGAGCGCCCTGGCGGAGGCCTCCGCGCGACCCAGCGGCCCCGGTGCCGGCCCCGACTCCGGCCCGTCCGTCATTTCGCGCGCCGTCGCCGCCCGACCCAGCCGACCAGTTCATCGAGCCGCAGCTGCACGACCACCACGAGCGCCTCGACGACGATCCGCCGCGACATCTTGCTCTGGCCGACCCGCCGGTCGCGGAAGGTGATCGGCACTTCCCGGATGCGCGCCCCGGCCCGGCTGGCGCGGTAGGTCATCTCGATCTGGAAGACGTAGCCCCCGGCGTGGACGCCGTCGAACGGGACCGCTGCCAGCGTGGTCGAACGCCACGCCTTGAACCCGCCGGTCAGGTCGCTCGGGCGCAGGCCCAGCACGATCCGGGCGAAGAGTCGAGCCGCCGCGGGAGATGAGCCGCCGGCCGATGCCCCAATCGACCACGCCGCCACCCTTCGTGTAGCGCGAGCCGATGACGAGATCCGCCTCGCCGGCCTCGATCGGCGCGACGAGCGCGGGCAGGACGGCCGGGTCGTGGCTGAAGTCGGCGTCCATCTGGAGCACGATCGTGGCGCCCCCGCCGAGCGCGACCCCGAACCCATCCAGGTAGGCCCGCCCGAGACCCTGCTTCGCCGTCCGATGACGTACCCGGATCCGCGGATCCGCGGCGGCGAGCTCGTCGGCGATCCGGCCGGTGCCGTCGGGCGAGCCGTCGTCCACGACGAGGATCGTCGCGGCGGGCAGCGACTCGAGGATCGCGGCCGTGATCGGGCGGATGTTCTCCGCCTCGTCGTAGGTCGGGAGGATGACCCAGACGGCAGGAATGGGGTCGGTCATGGTCGGCCAGTGTAGCGGGCGCTCGAACGTGGGTTCGAGGGACGAAGGTCCTCCCAACCGTTGCGCAAGGTGCCCGCAAGCCGTTCTCGGAGAGGGTTGAGTCGGCTGTTCCGGTGCGTGGGGAACACTGGACCCGACCCCCGAAGGAACCGATGGAGGTACGAACGTGGGCAAGAACAAGGACCAGACCAAGCAGACCACGGGCAGCATGCCGCGCGAGTCGAGCCAGGTCGGAACCCATGGCCAGACCGGTTCGGATCAGGGTTATCAGGGCCAGGACAGCTGGAAGCAGGGCGACCCGACGACGTCGTCGCAGGGCGCCTGGAACGATCCCTCGCAGCGCGACTTCCAGGGGGGCGACCGGACCGATCCGGCTCAGCCCAGCGGCACGAGCCCGCTCGACAAGGATCAGCAGCCGGTCAACCAGAACCGACCGGTCCAGCAGAACCGCTGATCAGCCACCTCCACGTCAGAAGCCCCTCCTCCGGGAGGGGCTTCTTCCTGTTGCGTGTGGGCGGCCGGGCGAGCGGCCGGGGCGCGGGCCTCAGGCCCGTCGCCTGCCCGTCTTGAGCGGGAAGGCCACGTCGAGGGCGGCATCCAGGTCGGCGTCCGTCGGGACGGGCTCGTTCCAGCGGTGGACGAGGACCGTGTGGCGCCCGGGGATGGGCACGTCCTGGCACGCCACGTAGCGCAGGAAGACCTCGCCCGAATCGGGGACGTGCCACTTGGCCTCCCCAGCGACCGAGCCGTGGTGCCGCAGCGAGTCGACGTTCCGGGCGAACTCCTCAGGGTCGGTCCGCGACAGCTCCTGCAGGGATCGCCCGACCAGGTCGTCGGGCTCCCGGCCGAGCGCCGCCGCCGCCGTGGCGGTGACATCCACGATCCGCAGCTGGTCGTCCAGGATGAAGATCGGCGGCCCGCTGGCCGCGGGGAGCCTCGGCGCGATCTCGATCCCGTCGTAGGTCTCGAGCTGCAGCCGGTCGGACCAGTGCGACAGCTCCTGCTCGAACAACGGCCGCTCGGGGCCGCCGCCGGTGGCCGCCTGCAGGGTCTCCTCGTCCGGCCAGACACCGACCGTCACCGCCTCGAACTCGCCGGACACGACCCGCCGGCCCAGGTGGGAAGCCACGAGTCCCTTCTCGACGAGCTGCGGGAGCCGCTCGCGGAGCGTCTCGATGAGTCGAGCCTCCTCGTTCGGCCGCGCCCGCACCGTGACGATGCGCAGATGGGTCGTCGTCTCGGGCGGCAAGGCGGCGAACGTTCGCCCGACGATCTCGTAGTGGACCGCGCGCTCGATGGAGAGCGGCAGTCGCAGCCGGTGTCCCGAGGAACCGGTCCTGCTCGTCGATGCCGGTCGCCCGGGCCATCGACGTCCACGTCGCGCCAGACCGTGACGATGGCCGCCTCGACCGGGACGTCCCCGCCCTCGCCGGACAGCAGCGCTCTGGCGCGCTCCGACGATGAGGCTGTCGAGTCCGGGCACGTCCCGCGCCGCCCGGGCGAGCCGCCCCGCAGTTCGAGCAGGGCGCTGGCGTCGGTGCCGGACGGGAGACGGCCCAGGACGATGCGCAGGATCATCGGGCGGAGGATATCGCGCCATCTCGGCGCGGGCGGCCCGGAATCGAAACGCCGGCCACTCGGCCGGCGTTTCGCCTACGGATGCTGGAGATCCGGTCAGCGGGCCGTGACGGTCGCCCGCTGCCACGGATGGATGAGGCACATGAAGCGGTAGGCGCCCGACGACGAGCGGCCCGACCTCCAGGCGCGCCGCCCGGGATGACGCCGGTGGTCCCGAACAGTGAGGGATCCGCGCACTCCGGAACAGCCGTGAGGCCGAGGGCATCGTTGATCGGCGGGACGCAGCCGCCACCGAACGCGGCGACCTGGGTGAAGGTGTGGAACTCGCCGCCGCGGTTGATGGCGGTGACGGAGCCACCCGCTGCCAGGCGTGGCCTGGCTCGGGGAGAAGCGCCAGGAAGGAGCGCCACCACGCGCGAGGCTCCGATTCAGGTTCTCGAACGACAGACCGCCCGGGCGCGAGCACGCACCAGGCCCGAGCGCCTCATTGAATGACGGCCCGTCGCAGTTGTCGAGGATCTGGATCGTCCTGTGGTTTGGTGCCCCGAAGGCGCTTGATGCCAACATCAGCATCAGCGCGCTCGCGAGCGCCAGGCTGGATAGAACCGAACGACGCATCGATGAAACTCCTCCTCACCGGCCCGTGGAGCCCCGGACTCCACCTGGATGACCCGTAAGGTAGCCGCCGGCGGTGCGGCCGCGAACCTTCGTTCTGCACAAGCGTTGCCCGGCCGCACCATCGCTCGTCGCCATCGCTCGGCACCGTAAGGTTCGCGCATGACGGAGAGCGCGCCCGCGCGGTCGATCCTGCGCGACCCGATCTTCGCGCGGTTGTGGTTCATCCAGGCCGCGACCCAGGTCGGCGGCAACATGGCGCTCTACGCGCTGACCGTGCTGGTCTTCGACACGACGCGCTCGAACACCGCCGTCGGGGCACTCGTGGCCTCGTTCGTGCTCCCGCAGATCATCCTGTCGCCGTTCGCCGGGGTCGTGGTCGATCGACTGGACCTGCGCTGGGCGCTCGTGGTCCCGAACATCGCCCGCGCGCTCCTGACGGCCGGGCTCGCGGTCGCCGGCGCGAACGTGCCGATGCTGCTCGCGCTCAACCTCGGGGTCAGCCTCGCGAGCGTCGCGCTCACGCCGGCCGAGGGGTCGATGATCCCGCGGGTCGTGCCGCGCGCCCAGCTCCAGAGCGCGATGGGCATCTTCAACCTGACCCTGCAGGCGTCGTTCGCGCGTGGGGTTCGCGTTCCTGGGCCCGTTGCTCGTCACGGTCGCCGGGCCGTCGGCCGTGCTGGCCGTCGTCACCGCGCCTGTACGTCGCCGCCACCGTCGCCTGTATCGGGCTGCCGAGCGCGCCGCCGAACCGCGAGGCGCAGGAGTCGGGGCGCGACGCGGGCATGCGCGTCATCCACGAGCTCCAGGAGGGGATCAAGGTCATCCGGGGCGACCGCGAGGTCAGCCGGCCGATCGTGCACCAGGCGGCGGGCGCGTCGGTCGCCGGGGTCCTCGGCGTGCTGGGGCCCGGGCTCGCCATCACCATCGGGCTCGAGCCGACCCAGCTCGCCGTCATCATCGTGCCGCTGGGGATCGGCGTCGTCATCGGGGTGTTCGGGCTGCGCCGGTTCGGACGACCATGTGTCGCATCGGCGGGCCGCGGAGGGCGGGCACATGGTGCTGGGGCTGTTGACGGCGTCCCTCGCCCTGGCCGGCGGGCTGGGCGTCGTGCTCGCGGGCTTCGGCGTGTCCGTGCTGCCGTTCGTCGTCGCCGTGGCGACCATGGCGGGCGCGGCCTACGCGGTGGTCTCGGTGTCGGCGCAGACGGCGCTGCTCGAATCGATGCCCTCGCAGGTACGCGGGCGCGTGTTCGGGGTGCTGGCGTCGATCGTGAGCGCGGCCAGCCTCGCGCCGACGCTCATCGCGGGTCCGCTCGCGGACCGGGTGTCGGCGTCGCTGGTCATCGGGATCGTGGGGATCGGCGTGTTCTGCGTGGGGGTGTGGTCGGCATGGGGGTTCGGCCCGAAGGAACCGGGCCGGCACAGCCGGGACGGGGCCCGAACCGCTCGTGACCCGCTACCGTAGGGTCGTGCCCACCGACCCCGCCGACATCGACGCCCTGCCCCTGCCCGAGGCCGTCCTCTTCGACCTCGACGGCACCCTCATCGACACGGTCGAGACGCGAATCGAGGCGTGGCTCCACGCGCTCGAAGACGCGGGACTCCCGAGCACGCACGAACGCCTCGCGCCGCTCATCGGCGTCGACGGCAAGCGACTCGCTCGCGAGATCGCCGCGCTCGCCGGGAAGACGCTCGACGAGGACCGCGCCGAGGCGATCGACAAGCGGTCCGGCGAGATCTACCAGCAACTCAACCACTCCCCTCGCCCGCTCCCCGGCGTTCGCGAGCTCGTCGACGCCATCGAAAGCGCGCGGGTTGCCGTGGGCGATCGCCACCTCGAGCCGCAAGGCCCAGGTGGCGACCTCGGTCAAGGCCCTGGGACTGGAGTCGGAGCCGACGATCGTCGACGCGAGCCATGTCGAGCACGCCAAGCCCGAGCCGGATCTCCTGCTCCGGGCGGCCGAGGAGGTGGGCGTCGACCCGACCCGCTGCTGGTACATCGGCGATTCGACCTGGGACATGGTCGCGGCCGTCGCCGCCGGCATGATCCCGATCGGGGTGACGGCCGGAGCCGCGGTCGACGACGCGGCGCTGCGTGGCGCCGGAGCAGCCGCGGTCGTGGAGACCCTGACCGAGCTCGCCCAGTCGCTCACGCGACGCTGAGGCAGTGGCCGTCATCCAGCCCGACGTGGAGTCGCCCGCCCTGGACGAGGCCGGCTCTGGCCGACGCCGTCCAGGCCCTCGCCGCGATCGACCCCGACCTGGCCGGCATCGCCGAGCGCCACGGGCCACCGCCGCTGTGGGGTCGCGAGCCGGGGTTCGAGACCCTCGTCCGGATCATCCTCGAGCAGCAGATCTCGCTCGCCTCGGCGGACGCGGCGTTCCGGCGGCTCGTCCTGGCGACGGGCCGGGTGGAGCCGGGGGCGATCGTCGCCATCGGGGAAGAAGGCCTGCGCTCGGCCGGCCAGACCCGCCAGAAATCGCGCTACCTCGTCGGGCTGGCTCGCGACGTGCTCGATGGCCGGCTGGACCTCGATGCGGTCGCCGCGGCCGATGACGACGACGCGCGAGCGATGCTCACGAGCGTCGTCGGCATCGGGCGGTGGAGCGCGGACATCTACCTCTTGATGGCCCTGCGCCGTCCCGACATCTGGCCAACCGGCGACCTCGCCCTCGCGGGCGCGATGCGACGAGCGAAGGGCATGGCCGGCTTGCCGACCGGGCCGGAGCAGGCGGTGGTCGCCGAGGCGTGGCGACCCTGGCGGGCCGTCGCCGCGCGCCTGCTCTGGCACGCGTATCTCGCCGGGGAGCGTTGACGGCACTGAGACGCTCGAAGGGCGGGGCCCCCAAGCTCCGCCCTTCGACCGAGTGCCTCGAGAGTGACGCGCTAGCGGGACGCCATCCCGGCGCTGGTCAGGACCTGGCGGGCCTTGGCCGCGTCGCTGGTCACGAACGCGACGTGGACCTCGTTGCCCTCCATGCCGATCGGCAGGATCGCCTCGATGTTGATGCCCTCGTCGGCCAGTCGACGAGCGGCCTTGGCCAGGGTGCCCGGCTCGTGGCGCATGGCGGTATCGGTCGCGTCCATGACCGTGTACTTCTTCCCGGCCGCATCGAGCGCGGTGCGGGTCGTGGCCTCGTCGCTGGTCATGATCGCGGCGCGACCACCGTCGCCGCATGCCGTGCCGCTGACGGCCGTGATGTTGATGCCCTTCGCGGCGAGAGCCTCGGCCACATCCGCGAGCGACCCGGCTTGTTGGTCAACTCCACGAGAAATGCCTGCATGAGCGGCCCTCCTGCCATGCTCGGCCCGTCCGAGGAGGCGATGCGCCTCGACTCGTGGGCGGGTCGGGAGTCGCGCTCGATTCTACGCCCGGGGTGTTAGCGGGGCGTTGCGCCCGCGCAACGTTTCGCTCGCCGGAGATCGATGCCGGGGACTGCATCGCAGCGGCACCGGCCGTAGGATGCGTCGATGTTGTGGGGGTGGAGGCACTCGGTCGGCCCGCGGACGAATGTCCCGCGATCCCTGACGCGCCACGCGGCAAGTAGCCAGATCGGCCTGGCGCTCAGCCTCGTCATCGTCGTCGGCTGCCAGGGCGCCCCGGCACCCTCCGCGAGCCCGCCGCCGACCACGGCGGTTGCCACGCCCAGCCCGGCCGCGGCCGCCTCGCCGCGCACCGCCCCGACCCCGGCCGCCTCCGAGGCGCCGGTCGCGGACCTCGGCCCGGTCGGCGGCGTGTGGCGCATCCGCAAGATCCTGTCGCTCGACGATCGATCGGCCCTGGTCCCGGGAGCGGCCTTCGACGAGGAGGCCTACGTCGTCACCCCCGACTGCGACGACGAGCCCTGCCCATCGATCGAAGTCAAGATGACGCCGCTTGGTCGCAGCAAGCCGGTCTCGATCGCCACGCTCGAACGCGACGGGAACCGCTACGTCTCGGCGGCACAGGCGGAGAACGAGGGACCCTGTCTCGACGAGGATGGCGATGCCATCCGCGGTGGCGCGAAGGTCACCTCGATCATGCGTCTGTGGCTCTCGACGGTCCGGGCTTCCGGCTCGGCGGTCGAGACGACCGAGATGCGGGGATCCCTGGAGCTGGACCTCGATCCGACCCCCGTCGGCTCAGCCGCCGGTTGCGTCGCGCAGACCGCGGCCTACGAGCTCAGCGGCCGTCGCGAAGCCGTCGCCGTGCGCGACGATCCCCTGCCCGATGTCGAGCTACCGCCGAATACGGCCGGTGGCGTCGCGAACCTGCCACCGATCAGCGTCAAGGTCAACGGCGCCGAGGTCGTCTACTTCGAGATCGAAGGCGACACCGTCGCCGAGCTCGCCGCCAGCCTGGCGAACGGCGGCGTGCAGTCGTGCGGCGCCATCAACTACGAATGGCACGAGGGCGATGCTCGGCCGGCTGCCTGCACCGTCTCGGCGTTCCCCGATATCGAGGACGGCGTCGACCAGCGCGTCACCAGCGGGAGTTGCACGATCGCGAGATCGACGATCCGGGGCAAGTTCGCCGTCCACATGCCGCGCTGGGTCGCGCCCAAGCGCGTGCCCAAGCGGCTGCTCGCGTGGTGGCGCGACATCGTCGAGTTCATCCGCGACCACGAGGCGGGCCACGTCGACATCACCCTCGACCATCTCGAGCGACTGAACCGGTCACTGGTCGGCGAGGACTGCGAGGACGCGGACACGATCATCGGGCGGTGGGCAAAGGACCTGTCGTCGGCGCAGGAGGAGTACGACCGCGTCGAGTATCAGAAGCCCTGGCCCGAGGCGCCGCCGGCTACTGAGGCCGCCGCCGGCTACCGCGCCGCGGCCGCCGCCGGATCGTTACTCGAACAGCGGGCAGATCAGCGCCTCGAGGCCGTTGTCCCACACGTCGTGCGGTCCCTTGGTCTCGGACCGACCCGTCCGGGAAGAACGTGATCTGGCCGACGTCGTGGGCGACCACGCCGAGGCCCGGCGCACTGAACTTGTAGACGATGCCGACCTGGCGCTCCGTTCCGTCGACCGAAGTCCATGAAGCTGGTGAACCGACCGACGTCCGACAGTCGGAGCGTCGATCCGGGTGCCGTGATCGTGCCGTCGAAGCGCACGCGGGCATGGCCACGGGTCATGTCGCCGTTGGCGTCGAACCAGGTCGTGACCGTGGCCGTCTGGCTGTATTCCTCGACGAGGGTGACGGTCCCGCACGGGATCGTGAACGTGCCGCTCTCTTCGAACGTCTCGACGAGTGGCTTGGCGGCGAGGGCCGGCGCGGCGGCGAAGGCGGTGAGTGCGAGCGCCGCGAGTGCGGCCCTGATGGTTCTATTCATTCCCCGGACTCCTTCTTGAGTGCGTGGCCGGATGGTACGGGGGGTCCTGAGCCGGAAGGAGTAGGACGAAAGTCCTGTTTGTGCTCCCGAGCAACGAGCAACGACGTCCTGTACGGGCTACTTGCGGTGGATCGTCACCTGCCCCTGCACGTCGCCCGACGCTTTGTAGATCGCCTCATCGTTCGCCGGATCGTCGCCCGGCGCCCATATCTTGATCGTGAATCGGTCGCCGTTAGAGCCGGCATCCCTGGCCTCGACCTTGAACGGATAGAGCCCGGCAGCGTCCTTGATGGTTGCCAGGCCAGTGAACTTCGCCCAGTTCTGGTTCGTGACGACGAGGTAATCGAACGCCGTGCTCGAGAGCTGGAAGTCACCAACCGAATAGTTGAACGTCATATTTCCGCTCGGCACGGTCGACGAGCCGTTCTTGTACTTCACGACGAAGCCGAAATTCGCCTTGGACGTGCCGTCGATGCCCGGCAGCAGGTCGCCGCCATCCGACGACGAACCACCCGGGACGATCGAACCGCCGCCTGTGGCGAACGGCCCGTTCGGGTCGTATGACACGACATAGAGGAAGCTTTGCTCCGTCGCCTGGCCACCAGGGTCCGTGACGGTGAGCGTGACGGTGTGGACACCGGCGGCGGTATAGGTGTGGGAGCCGGCAACTGACGCGGTGCCCGTGGCTCCTGCAGCGACGGAGCCAGCGGACGTGGTGCCGTCGCCCCAGTTCCAGGTCTTCGTATGGCCGCCGAGGGAGCCGGCGTCGGTCAGCGTGGCCGTCGTCGAGACCGGCGTGTTGATCGGAACAACGACGGCGGATGGCGCGATCGGGCCGAGCGTCGGGCTGGGCACGCCCGCTGACCAGAGGCTCGCGGCCGTCGTCAATGCGGTGAGCTGGATATCGCCGTCGGCCAAGGTCTGGCGCAGTGAAACGCACGGGTCTGGTGCCGCGTGCCCGGCCGGACCGGTGCAGTTCGGTACGGCGACGCCATTGCGGAACAAGGCGATGGTCGCGGCGGTGTCTCCGGCCGGGATCGCCGTAACGTTGATCCGGAACACGAACACGAGGGGGTGCTGCGCGTCCGCGGCAGGGTCAGCCGTGATGTCGACGGCGAGGCCGACGAGGCCATAACCCTGGGCGGGCGGGTCGGTCGACTCGCTTGCGACGATCTCCGTCAGCCCACCGACGGGCGTGATCACGTTGGTCGTCACCGTATTGATCGCGTCAGGACCGTCACCCTCGGGGTCGTCCGACAGGCTCCCTCCGGGCGGAACCACAGCGGGTCCGCCGGGCGGTGTCGGGGTTGGCGTGGGTGTCGGTGTCGGGGTTGGCGAGGGCGTGGGTGTCGGAGTCGGTGTCGGAGTCGGAGTTGGTGTCGGAGTGGGTGTGGGTGTCGGTGTCGGTGTCGGGGTTGGCGTAGGTGTCGGGGTTGGCGTAGGCGTGGGTGTCGGGGTTGGCGTAGGCGTGGGTGTCGGAGTCGGTGTGGGCTCCACGCCGGCATTGACGTCGACATCGCCGGAGGCGAGCGACTGCCCAGGACCTTCCTGCGCAGCGAGGCACGCGAACGGCTCGATCTGGTCGTAGGTATTGACGTACATCAGGTCACCGGCACCTGCGGGACCGCCGTCGTCGATGAACATGGTCGCGTACAGGTATGGTCCCCCGCCGAAGGGGTTCGGACCCCGTCCGACGATCAGGGCGTGCTCGCCGCGGATGTCGAGGCAGACCACGGATCCCGCAAGGCTGAAGCCATTCGGCGACTCCGAGATCGAGAAGGTGCCCGTGACATTACCGGCGGTATTCCGCCCGGCGTCGAACGCGAACGTCCGCGTGTAGCCGGAGCCCATGTTGCTCGTGCCGCTGCCGCTGACGGTCCCGATCTCGGACGGGCCGTCGACGATCGGTGACTTGGCCGTAGGACAGGTTTTGCGGGAACTGAGCGGTCGATGAGCAGTCGGGCGGTTGCATGTTGGTGGGGCCGTCGAAGGCAGCCATATCCTGCGTTCCGTTCGGTCCGTTGTCCGTGAGGTACAGCGTGAACCAGAGGACCATCGGTGGGAGATCCGCCACCAACGAATTGCGTGCTCTGCCGCCGACCACGATCTCGTTGCCGACGACCGACAGGCAGGTGATGGAGCCGTTGCTGGACGAGCCGAACGAGCGACTCATGGAGATGTTGCCGGTGAAGTTGCCGGCACCGTCGCTGATGGCCGTGACATCGAACGAGTCCGTCCCGCCCGACGAGAAGTTCTGGACGGCGCCGGTCGCCACGACGGTAGCGGCCGGATAGAACGAGACGCCCGAGCCGTTCACGTTGACGTCGCCGCTGATGAACGGCTCGCTCTCGTATTCCTGCGGAGCCAGGCAGCCGAATGGCGGTTCATTGCGGTAGGCATTGACGGACATGAGGTCACCGGATCGTGCCGGCCCACCGTCATCGATGAAGAAGGTCGTATACGTGTAGGGACTGCCGCCGCCTCCCCCACCGCCGCCGAAGTTCTGTCCTCGTCCGACGACCATGGCGTGCGAGCCCCGGATGTCGACGCAGACGACCTGGCCGAAGAGGCTGAAACCTTGCGACTCCTGGATCGAGAAATTGCCGTCACGGTGCCATCCGGGGCACGCGTGGCATCGAACTCGAAGGTCCGCGTCCCGAAGCCACCGATCGGATGCGTGCCTTCACCGCTGGCGGTGCCGGCATCAGACGGGCCGTGAAGGATGGTGACCTGCCCGTTCGTCAAGGTCTCCTGCGGAGGGCTGGTCGAATCGCAGTCCGGCTCCGTCATACCCGTGGGGCCATCGAACGCCACCGTGTCCAGGTTGCCGTCGGCTCCGTTGTCAGTGAGGTAGAGCGTGAACCAGGTCGGAGACGGAGGCGGGAATCCACCGCCCCCGCCGAATGGCGTGCTCTCTCCACCGACGACGATCTGATCGCCGACGACCGAGAGGCAAACGACCTGCCCATTCGCGAACTGTCCGGTCGACCTATTCATGCGGACCGTGCCGCTGACGGCGCCGGCTCCGTCCGCGATCGCGACGACTTCGAAGCTGTCCCCGACCGCCGAAGCCACGGTTGATGAAGCCGCTGCCGACGACACTGACGTCAGTCGTGCCCGGGGTCGACCCGCCACCGATGATGACGTCGCCGGATTGGATGGCAGTCGGAGGGCTCGACGGCGAGCCGGTGCACGTGGGTTCGCTGCCGGGCATGTTGGTTGGCGTCCCCGTGTCGATCCTGTCGCCCCCAGCCCCGGGCGCGGCATCGACGAGAGTGGATCGTGATCCAGACGGTTCCGGCGCCGGGCATGAACCCTTCGCCGCCGACGATCGCCGTGTTCCCGGATACGGATACACACGTCACGGTCCCGCTCAAGGTCGTCGAACCCGACAGATTGAACGTGCCCGTCACGTTGCCGGCGCCGTCATCGGCGGCCGTGATGTCGAAGCTCGTTGAAGAGCCGAACTGCGCAACCGAGCCAAGCGCGGTCACGTTCGCAGGCCCGCCCGAGGAGCCGCCTGTCGCGATCGTGACGCTACCGGTCGGCAGGAGTGGAAGCCCGCCCATCGGCGGCGTGGTCGGGCAGGTCGGGGTCAAGCCAGAGACCGGGCCTTCGATGGCGACGGAATCCCCGAACCCTGACGCGTCGTGCACATAGACGGTGACCCAGATCGCGCCGCCCGAGCCGTCAGGACTGGAGGCGCGCACGATCGCGTTGTCGTCCTCGACATAGATGCACGCGACCGACCCGTTGAAGAACGACGGCCCTGACAGGCTCACGGTCCCCGAGACGTTGCCCGCCCCGTCGTCCGCCGCCGAGACATCGAAGTTCTGGGAACTGGATGTCTGCCCGTTGGCGGTGATCGTGACTGGGGTCGATGCCCAGGCCGCAGGGGCGGCGGCGGTCGCGCCGATCGTGATCACGAAGAGGGCGGCAAGCGCCACAGCCACCGTTTCGCGGCGTCGTCGACCGAAGGTCGCCAGTGGGAACGCGCGCATCGATCCTCCCATGGCACGCGTCACCGCCGGGATGAGGGACATGAAAGGATGCGGGGCACGCGCGCTTGGGCGGATGGTAGTCGCGTGCCGTTGCGGAACAAGGGGGATACGAGGTGTTTGGTGCACTTAGGCACCGTTCACGCTGAAAGTTACGTCGAACGCCGTAGTCCATAAGTCATCCGTCCGCCGTAGTCGCCGTCGCGAAGCACGGGACGCGACCGAACGCCGATACTGGGCGCATGGCTAGCTACACGCTCAACAAGAAGGCCGTCGCGAACATCAAGAAGCTCATCGAAGCGCGCCAGTACGTGCTCGACAGCGACTGGGGCGAGTCCCAGCCGAGCGCCGAGGACGAGAACGCCTACCTCGCGAAGCACTCCTGGGACGACTACGCCGGGTGGCACGTCGGCCTGACCGATGGGGCGACCGACGAGACCAAGGGCCGGTTCGCATTCGTGGTCGGCGACTTCAAGCGGGTCCACCGATCCGGGATCATCGCCTGCCACTTCCGGGCCGCCGAGTGGCGCCACAAGGCGGTCGAGCTCGCTGCCCACGACCTGCTCCAGGTCCTCGACAAGAAGGCGGGCATCGCATGACGCGGCGGGTCGTGTTCTTCATCAACCTGACGACCGATGGGATGTACAGGCTCGAGGGCGCCCTCGCCGACCTCGAGCCCTGCCGAGGAGGTGCATCGCTTCGCCAACGAGCTGATGCGCGATACCGGCGACGAGGTCATGGGCCGGGTCATGTATGGCGTGATGGACTACTGGGACGAGCTCGACCTCGACGACCCGGCGACGACCGACGTCGAGCGCGAGTTCGCGACCTTCTGGCGCGAGACGCCCAAGCGCGTGGTCTCGCGCGGCCGGCCGGACCTTCGGCCCAACGCCACGCTCGTGGAGGGTGACGTCGTCGAGGCGGTCCGCGCGATGAAGGCCGGCGACGGCCCGCAGATCGCGGTCGCCGGCGGCGCGGACCTGTTCGCTACGCTCAGCGAGGCCGGCCTCATCGACGACTACCGGTTCCTCATCATTCCGATGGCGATCGGCGAGGGCAAATCGATCTTCGCGTCGCTCAAGGAGCCGCTGCGCCTGCGGCTGACGGGGACGCGGACGTTCTCGTCGGGGGCCGTGCTGCTCGACTACGAGCGCGCCGACTAGACCTCAGCTCGGAGAAAGGCGCTCGGCACATCCTGCTGGACCCCGAGCGGCGGCGGTTCCCCGTCTCGGGTCCGCGATCTCGGCCGATCCCGGGCAAATCTGCGCTGGCTCGACGAGCCCGTCCGGAGTTGGTACGAGGCGACGCTCGACTAAGCCGCGACGACACGCCGGAGGTCAGCCACCCTCCGGACGATCGCGATGGGCTTCCCTGGGTCGATCGCGGCGATTTCGGCCGGCAGGTCCGGATGCTTGCGGGTCCAACGGAGGATCCAGACGAGGAACGTGAAGCTGAAGGCTTCGTTCGCGCCTTCGGGACGATCACCTCGGGGCCGGCCGCGGTACGCGATCGTTCGCCAGAGCACTCGTGATAGACATCGAACAAGCGACGCCTGCGTGATCACGACCAATTCCGCTCGGTTGATCCGCTCCGCGAAGGACGGTGTAGACACGTAGCCGCCGTCGAGGATCCATGCCTCCTTGGATATCGCCGCCGCGTGCGCCGCGTGGAAGCTGCCATCAGGGACCGCCCGCCAGTCGCTGCCCCAGTAGAGCTGATCAAGATGCACTACTGGTATGCCGAGCGCCTTGCCGAGAGCAAGGGCGGCCGTCGTCTTGCCTGATCCCGCGCGTCCGATGACGCAGATGCGACGGAATGCCTTGGCGTCTGTTTCCAGGCCTCGCCCGGCCGTGTCACCCAGGACTTGGGCCATCCGGCGCCAGGCGCTCCCCCGCCTCGATCCTGATCGGCAACCGGTTCTCGGCGGGCGTCAGCGGGCACGAGAACTTCGCGTCGTAGACGCACGAGGGGTGGTAGGCGAGGTTGAAGTCGAGCGAGTAGGTGCCGTCCAGCTCGGGCTCGAGGTCGAGGTAGCGGCCGGCGCCGTAGGTCTCGGTGCCGCTCGTCTGGTCGAGGAAGGGCACGAACAGCGACTCCCCATCGCCGCCATCGAACGTGTAAGCCGTCAGCTGGCGCGGCGCGCCACCGAGCTCGAAGCGCAGCACACCCGCCCGATGCGCCGGCCGCAGCTTCCCGTCCGAGGTCGGGATCTGGAAGTTCGATGGCTCGTCGCCGGTGTACGGCTCCAGGACACGGTCGTCGAAGACGAGCGCCTCGTCGACCGGGTAGTACGGCAGCCCTTCGAAGGCGGCGCGCTCGGCCTCCGGGATCGGGCTGCCCGACATCGTCTTGAAGAACTCGTCCTTGTCGAGTCGGAAGCCCTCGACCGCGTCCTTGTACGGGACGGGGACGTGCTCGTGGTGATGCTCGTGGTCGTGGTCGCTCATCGCCGTTCAGGGTGCCACGTCATCCTGATCCATGTCGGCTCTTGACAGATTACTTAGTAGTCACTAAGTTACGTGGCATGAGTGAAGTCGCGGTCAAGTACGGGGCTCGGCGCTCCCCTCGCCTGTCGGCCGATGAGCGCCGCGAGGCGATCGTGGCGGCCGGCGTCGACGAGTTCGCAGCGAAGGGCCTCGCCGGCGCGTCGACGGACGCGATCGCCCGCCGCGCGGGCGTGTCGCAGCCCTACGTCTTCCAGCTGTTCGGGACCAAGAAGGACCTGTTCATCGCTGTGACCCTGCACTGCTTCGAGCGGACGCGGATCGCGTTCGAGGACGCCGCCGATCGCTATGACCGGGGTGAGGTCACCGAGTCCGACTGCGACAGCGCCCTCGACGCGATGGGCACGGCCTACATGCAGCTCCTCGCCGATCGAACGCTACTCATGGCCCAGCTCCAGGCCTACGCAGCCTGCAGCGACCCCGACGTCCAGGCCACCGTTCGCGACGCGTTCGCTGCCCTCCACCGGTTCGTCGCCCAGCGGTCAGGTGCCACCGACCACGATATCCATCACTTCTTCGCCGAAGGGATGCTGCTCAACGTCGGCGCGGCCGTCCAGCTCGAGGGTGAGCCGATGACCTGGACCCTCCAGAAGCTCGGAGGTGCCGACTGACTGGATGGCCGCCGCTCGGCCCCTTTTTTCACCGCGTAACTAAGTGATTACTAAGTAACAAGGAGACCCTCACCATGACGCGCACCGCCTGGACCTTCGTCATCACCGCCATCGCGGTCTTCATGGCGGCCCTCGACAACCTCGTCGTGACGACCGCCCTTCCCGTCATCCGCGCCGACTTCGCGGCCACCCTCCCCGAGCTCGAGTGGATGGTGAACGCCTACACCCTGACCTTCGCCGTGCTACTGCTGACCGGCGCCGCGCTGGGCGATCGATTCGGTCGCAAGCGGATGTTCATCATCGGCCTCGCGATCTTCACCGCCGGCTCGACCGCGGCCGCCCTGTCGTCGACCTCGAGCGAGCTGATCATCGCCCGCGCCATCCAGGGCATCGGCGGCGCGATCCTCACCCCCTTGAGCCTGACCATCCTGTCCGCCGCGGTCAGCCCGGAACGGCGAGCCGTCGCGCTCGGCGCCTGGGGCGGCATCGCGGGTCTCGCGATCGCCATCGGTCCCCTGGTCGGTGGCGCCATCGCCGAAGGCCTCGACTGGCAGTGGATCTTCTGGGTCAACGTCCCGATCGGACTCGTGGCCATCCCGCTGGCGATCTTCCGGCTCGGGGAGAGCTACGGACCGGCAGGCCGTCTCGATCTGCCTGGTCTCGGACTCGTCAGCGCCGGCCTGTTCGCGATCGTGTGGGGCCTGGTGAACGGCAACGACCTCGGCTGGACCAGCACGCAGACCGTCGCTTACGCTCGGTGTCGGTGCACTGCTCATCGCGGCATTCGTCGCCTGGGAGGCCCGGACTGACGCCCCGATGATCCCGCTCCGCCTGTTCCGCTCCCGCGCGTTCACCGCAGCGAACATCGTCTCGATGCTGATGACGTTCGGGATGTTCGGCTCGATCTTCCTGCTCGCCCAGTTCTTCCAGGTCGTCCAGGGCTACAGCCCGCTCGAGGCGGGCCTGCGGACGTTGCCGTGGACGTTCATGCCGGTCATCGTCGCGCCGATCGCCGGGCTCATCTCGACCCGGACCGGCACGCGCCCGCTGCTGGTCCTGGGCATGGCCCTCCAGGCGGCCGGTCTCGCGTGGCTGTCGGTGCTCGTCACGCCGACCGTCGAGTACCTGACCCTGGTGCCCGGCCTTCATCATGGCCGGCGCCGGGATGGGCCTGTTCTTCGCCCCGATCGCCAACGTCGTCCTGTCGGCCGTCCGGCCGGAGGAAGAGGGCAAGGCGTCGGGCGCGAACAACGCGATCCGGGAGCTCGGTGGGGTGTTCGGGGTGGCGGTCCTCGCTGCCGTGTTCACGGCCAACGGGTCGTACGTCTCGCCGGTCGACTTCGTCGAGGGGCTCGTCCCGTCGATGCAGCTCGGAGCCGTCGGTCGTCGGCCTCGGTGCGCTGGCTGCCCTGGCCCTGCCGGGTCGAGCGCGGGCCACGGGTGCCGAGATCGACGACGCTCGAGCCGACGCGCCCGTGGGCGTGGGCGAGGCGCCGATGGCGACCGCGTAGCTGTCCGGCGTCGCGCGGAGGTCCGGATCGGTTCGCCGGTCCGGGCCTCTCGCTATGCCCCGCTCGACGCTCCCGCGCGCCGCTTCAGCTGGTCCAGCTGGTCCCAGTGCGCCGCGATCCGGTCCTTGCCGGTCGGGGTCAGGGCGACGTTGGTGTTCGGCCGCTTGCCCACGAACGACTTCTCGATCCGGACCAGGCCGGCCTCCTCCAGCTTCGTCAGGTGGCTGGAGAGGTTGCCCTGGGTCAGCCCGGTCGAGCGCTGCAGGAACACGAAGTCGGCGGCTGCGACCGACGACAGCATCGTCAGGATCGCCAGCCTGGCCGGCTCGTGGATGAGCCGGTCCAGGACGACCTCGCTACCCGCCGACACGGCTGCCCTCGAGCTGCTCGTTGCCCGCCTGCCGGAACGATCGGGCCAGCAGCCGCTGGTCCAGCACGCCGGAGAGCATCAGCAGCAGGCCGAGCGGGATCATCGCCAGCGGATCGCGATCGGCGCCCAGGCCGCCCCAGATCGGAAGCAGGCCGGCGACGAAGACCGCGCCCCAGATGATCACGTGGTGCGGCCGCAGGCCGACGAGGATCGCGTAGTAGGCCAGGGTCGCGAGCGCGAACGGCGGAGGCGTAGATGCACTGCGGTCCGTCGGGTGACCAGAACAGGTTCTCGTTCGCGCCGATGGCGAGGATCGCGATCCAGGCGCCGATCGCCAGGGCCTGGCGGATGGTCCGGTCGCGCGTCGGCGTGACCGAGCCGTAGTGGTCGCGGTAGTAGCGGCCGATCAGCAGCGCCACTCCCGCCGCGATCGCCAGCCCGCCGATGATGATGGCGAGCATCACCGGCCCGGTCGGTCGGTTCTGCAGGTTCGAGATGCCGGCCAGGATCATCCCGATCCCGAGCGGGATCGATCCACAGCCCCTGCAGGTATGGATAGTTGGCGGCCGCGGCCTCGAGCTGTCGTCGTTCCATGGGTGTTCCCTTCGCTCCAAACTAGTTGACGCGGCAAACCTAACCGACCGGCTCGCGGTTGTCAACTAGTTTGTGGCGCAAACTTCGGCGCACCCGAGGACGCTCAGGATGCGGAGACCGCGGCCTCCAGCAGCGACAGCGTCAGCCCATCGGCATCGACCTCGGCGCGGACGCCGAGCGGGAGCGGCACGTTCGGCGGGTCGTGGCCGATGTCGACGTTCCCGAGCACGGGGATGTCGCGCTCCCCCACCACTTCGAGGACGACCTCGCGCAGCGTGGCGGGTCCGCCCTCGGCGATCTCGACCGTGCTCGTCGGACCCACGACCATGCCCGCGATCCGATCGAGCACGCCCGCATGCCGCAGGACGTGCAAATCGTTCCAGACGGCCGACGTCGCCGCGCCGATCTCCTCCCAGAACAGGACGGCGCCATCGAAACGGTCGAGGCTCAGAGCGTAGGGCGTGGCCTGGATCCGGACCAATCGGTTGAGCAACCCGCCGATGAGCGGACCCTGCGCACGGCCCGAACGCCAGCACTCCCACTGACTTCGGGCCGGCAGCACGCCCGCCGGGCGGTCGCTCGTCAAGACCCGGAAGTAGATGTCCGCGAGCTTTGCGCGGTGGCTCTCGTCGGACTCGTGCCAGTACCCGAAGCCGTGCGTCACCAGGTCGGCCTGCACGGACACCAGGCCGGTCCGCGCATGGAGCGCAAGCTGCAGCACCGAGATGTCGCTGAAGCCCAGCACCGGCTTGGGGTCGGCTTCGACCGCCGCGTAGTCGATCAGGTCGAGATAGGTCAGCGTCGTCCGGCCGCCGGTCAGCGCGAAGATCGCCCGAACCTCCGGATCCCGCAGGAGCCGGTTGAACTCCTCGGCAACCTCCCGCGGCGGCGCGGCAGCCCACCACCACTGCCGGGAGAGGTCGACCAGCGGCGATACGCGGACTTCGAACCCCATCCCCTCGATGGCTTCGACCCCCCGCTTGAACTGTTCCGCCTCACTCTCGTCCAATCCGCCGGACAAGGCCGCCACGGCAACGACATCGCCCGCCCGCAGCGCCTTCGGACGCAGGATCGATGCCATGGGGAGCCTCCATTCCTCGGTCGCGATGGTCGCACCGCATCCTACTTGGGCTCCCGCTACCCTTGCCCCACCATGCCTGCCGAACCCAAGGCGACCGTCGTGCGCCTCCGCATCGTCGTCACGAACCCGCCGACGGGTGCGGGCACCAGCTTTGGCATCCAGGACAAGTCCGAGACGCTCCACGCGGATACTTCGAAATCGAAGGATGCGGTCGCGTTCGAGTGCGAGGTGAACGCCTCCGACGGCGGCGGCGGATCCGACCCGAACTTCCTGGGTCCTTTCACGCACGGCCCGAAAACAGCCCGTTTCCTCTACATCAGCCAGCGAAGGAACGGCGCCGAGGGCTGGATCAAACGGATCAAGGTCCCGCTGTCATCCATCACCTGGTCGATGATCGAGGCGGCCGCGCGACGGCGCGCTCGAGACCGAGGTCGACGGTCGCTCCTCCGGCACGGTCCCCGCGACCTGGCGTCCGATCTCCTGACCGCCGCTACCCTTACCGACCATGCCAGCCGAATTCATCTACACCGCGTACAAGCTCGCCCGGCACTACCCGCCCGACCGGACGGTGCTCGAGGACATCTCGATCTCGTTCTACCCGGGCGCCAAGATCGGCGTCATCGGGCCGAACGGCGCCGGCAAGTCGAGCCTGCTGCGGATCATGGCCGGGCTCGACGACGGGTTCACCGGCGAGGCGCGCCTCACGCCCGGCTTCACCGTCGGGCTACCTGAGCCAGGAGCCCCAGCTCGACCCGAGCAAGGACGTCAAGGGCAACGTCCTCGACGGCGTCGGCGAGGTCCAGGGCCTGATCGATCAGTACAACGCCGTGATGGCCAAGTGGTCCGACCCCGACGCCGACTACGACGCCGATCGGCGCGGAGCAGAGCGCGCTCGAGGACAAGATCAACGCCGCCGACGCCTGGAACGTCGAGCGCAACGTCGACATCGCGATGGACGCCCTGCGCTGCCCGCCCGACGACGCCGACGTCACGACCCTGTCCGGCGGCGAGAAGCGTCGCGTGGCGCTCGCCCGGCTGCTGCTCCAGCACCCCGACCTGCTGCTGCTCGACGAGCCGACCAACCACCTCGACGCCGAGTCGGTCGAATGGCTCGAGCGCTTCCTCGACGAGTACGCCGGCACCGTCGTCGCGATCACCCACGACCGCTACTTCCTCGACAACGTCGCGAAGTGGATCCTCGAGCTCGATCGCGGCCGCGGGATCCCGTTCAGCGGCAACTACTCGAGCTGGCTCGAGCAGAAGCTCGAGCGCCTGGCGCGCGAGAACGAAGACGGCCGACGCGCGCCAGCGCACGCTCGCGCGCGAGCTCGAGTGGGTGCGCATGGGCGCCAAGGCGCGCCAGGCGAAGGGCAAGGCCCGCCTGTCGCGCCTACGAGCAGCTGCTCGCCGAGGCGAACGACGCCAAGGACACGACCCGCGAGCTCGAGATCGCGATCCCGCCCGGGCCGCGGCTCGGCGACCAGGTCATCGAGGTCAAGGACCTGCGCAAGGGCTACGGCGACCGGCTGCTCATCGAGGACCTGACGTTCTCGCTGCCGCGGGCCGGCATCGTCGGGATCATCGGGCCCAACGGCGCCGGCAAGACGACGCTGTTCCGGATGCTCGTCGGGCAGGAGGCGCCCGACGCGGGCTCGATCACGATCGGCGACACCGTCCAGCTGAGCTACGTCGACCAGAGCCGCGACGACCTGGACGCCGACAAGACCGTGTTCCAGGAGATCACCCAGGGCGCCGAGATCATCAAGGTCGGGCAAGCGCGAGCTCCCGGCTCGGGCCTACGTGTCGTCGTTCAACTTCCGCGGCACCGACCAGCAGAAGCTCGTCGGCCAGCTGTCGGGCGGCGAGCGGAACCGGGTCCACCTGGCCAAGCTGCTCCAGTCCGGCGGCAACATGCTGCTGCTCGACGAGCCCACGAACGACCTCGACGTCGACACGCTCCGCGCGCTGGAGGCCGGCCTCGAGTCCTTCCCGGGCTGCGTCGTGGTCATCAGCCACGACCGCTGGTTCCTGGACCGCATCGCGACCCACATCCTCGCCTTCGAGGGCGACAGCCAGGTCCGCTTGTTCGAGGGCAACGTCAGCGACTACGAGGCGTTCCGCCACAAGGAGCTGGGCACCGCCGCCGACCAGCCGCACCGCATCAGGTACAAGCGACTCGTCGCGTAGGAGAAGGCGAGGCTCAGCTGACCTCGTGCGTCATCTGGTCGATGGCGACCGTGGCAGCCAGGATGACCGGCACATCCTCGTTGGGGCCGATCTCGACCCCATAGGAATCCCGGACCCGGAACCACTTCTTCGAGACGTTTGCGACCTGGTTGCCGTCCCGCTCGAACTCGTATTGATGGTCGGTGATCTTGCCCTTGACGTCGTACTTGACGCCGTTCGCGCACTCGACTTCGAACCGCTCGCGCAGCGGGGTGAACAGGGCCTTCTTGACGGTCGCGAACGGTTGGCCACCGCGCTCGATGGTCATCACATCGCGAACACTGACGAGCTTCTCTTTGACCGTGGCCACTTCCTGTCCTGCGACGTCCTCGATGACGAGCGTCTTGCGGATCCGGAGGGCCTTGCCATCGACCTTGTAGGCGCGTTGCCCGGCGCTGTTCTCGATCCAGTAGTCGTCGCCGATCGAAAACATCGACTGCCGCATCATGAACGTGTTGGCTGGCGGACTCTCGTCCTTGTGACGGCCGAACATGACGGTCCCCCTCCTGGTTTGATCCTGGGACAACGGGTTCGCCAAGACCATAGTCCCGATCATCATCTGCTGCTCGGACTGACGATGCGGAGGCGCGGGTCGTCGTGCCCGCGCTCCCAGCCGAATACTTCGAAATCGAAGCTTTGCGTCGGCGTTAGACGACTCAGACTCGCGGATCTACGACCCCGGCGCCGGCTCGGACGTCTCGCGACCGGTCGCGCGGGCGTAGGCCCAGACGTCGATGCTGGGCGGCTCGACGCCGAGGCTCGTGAGCGCCGTGCAGACCTGGCTGCGGTGATCGGTGCCGTGGTGGACGACCTGCGCGAGGCGGACGCCGATCGGTGAGTGGACCACGAGGCCGTCGTCGATCTCCGGGATGTCCGTGTCGGGATCGGGGCCTTCGGCGAGCAACTCCATCCAGGCCGCCCCGTTGCTCGTGATCGCCGACCGAAGGTCGTCGATGCTGAACGCCGTCTCGTCGTCGAATTGGGTGACGCCCTCGCGCAGGAAGGACAGATACCAGCCGTCCGAAGAAACGAGGTGGCCCATGGTGGCGAGGATGGAGCCATACGTCCCCGGCACCGGCGTCCCGAGTTGCTCCGGTGTCAGCTCGGCGCAGGCATCGATGAGCTGTTCGGTCGCCCAGATGTGGTGGGCCATCGCGTCATCGAGCAGGCCGCGCGTCACCGTGCAGTCCCGGCGGCCGTCGCGACGTCGCCGATGATCTTCGCGAGCTCCGCCGGTTTCGACCACATCGGCCAGTGGCTGGTCGGCAGGTCGACCCAGCTGACGTTTCGCAGCTCCGGGATGCCGGCGAGGAACGCCCAGTCGGGGTGCTCCTTCGCGTACGTCTGGTAGGCCTCGGCGGTGTAGCCGGTCGCGATGACGGTGGACGGGACATCCTTCCGGGCGTCATTCGTGAACTCGTGGCCCTCCTTCAGCACGCCTGCCGGTTGCGCGATCGCCAGATCGCGGAACGTCGCGAGCTGCGATTCACTGAGCCCGTCGAGGTTCTCCTCCTCCTTGATCTCGTCCCAGACGAACGGCTTCTCGGAGCCTTCGATCTCGGCATCGAGCCGCGCCCTTCCCCGGCGCCGTGTCGACGTAGACCATCGCGGCGATCCGCTCGGGCACGCGGTCACTGGCGGCGTAGCCGCTGAACCCGGCGCCGCTGTGGACCGCAAGCACGACGGGGCGATCGGCCGCCTCGATCGCTTTGATGATCGCATCGACGTGGTCCGCGAAGGTGATCGCCGACCGATCGGCGTCTTTCGACTCGAGGCCCGGCAGCGTCAGCGCCGTGACGTCGTGGCCGTCGCCTCGCAGCTTCTCGGCGACTTCGTCCCACGCCCACGATCCAAGCCAGAACCCCGGGACCAGGATGATCGGTGCACTCGCCATGCGTTGCATGCCTCCCTGTGCGTTGCGTTGCGTTGGAGGCCATTGTGGCGTCCGATTCATGACACCACATGTCAGGAATCACCTACGGCAGCGGACGCCACGCCTGCCCGAGCAGGATCGCGAGGCCGATCAGGACCACCGCCACCGCCGTGAACGCCACGCTGATCTCGACGACCTCGTGCGCCACGATCAGGTCCGTCGGGAGATCGGCGAAGACCTCGTCGAGCTGCCCGGCGTTCTCCGCGAGGGCGTACTCACCGCCGGTCGCCTCGGCGACGGCCATCAGGGTCTCCTCGTCGATCGCCCGGCGGAGCCCGCCGCCCCCGCCGCCGAAGCCGCCACCGCCGAAGCCCGGGTCGAACCCTTGCGCGCCGCTGTCGCCGGGCTCGTTGCCGATGAACTGCGCCCCGCAGCGTGGCGGCCGGCCGCCGGGATCCTCCGTCCCGAACCCGATCGTGAAGACCCGGATGCCGCGAGCGGCCGCCTGCTGGGCGGCCTCGACCGGCTCCGGGCCGGCATTGCTGGCGCCGTCGGTGAGCAGGACGATGATCGCCGGCGCGTAGGCGCCCTTCCGGCACGCTCGGGGGCGCGCTCGCGCCCGGATCGAACGCATCGATGCTCGCCGCGATCGATGGGTCGATCTCGGCGATGGCGTCGATCGCCTCGAGGATCGCGCTGCCGACCGCCGTGCGGCGCCCGGTCGCGAGCGAGGCGATGACGTCGAGCAGCACCTCCTCGTCGTTCGTCGGCACCTGGACGATCTCGGCGAACCCGGCGAACGCGACGATCCCGATCTGCGTGCCGCTGTCCTGGTTCTCGACGAAGGACGAGGCGGCCTCCTCGGCGGCGACGAGCCGGTTGGGCGGGATGTCGGTCGCGCACATGCTCCGCGACACGTCCATCGCGAGGACGACCGTCGTCCGGCTGGACGCCACCGGGACGATCGCCGCCGGCCGGGCCATCGCGAGCACGAGACTCCCGAGCCCGAGCACGAACAGCGCGAACGGCAGGTGGCGACGGATCCGGGACGACCCCGGGGCGGCGACGCGGACGAGCGACAGGCTCGAGAACCGCACGCCGCTGCGCCGGCGACGGAGGCCCCAGATGCGGATGGCGACGAGGATCGGCAGCACGGCGAGGAGCACGAGCAGGGTCGGCCACAGGAACGTCATGGCATCCGCCCGAACCAGCGCAGCGACGCGACGCCACCGACCAGGAGCAGCGCGAACCCGAGCGCCGCGAGGAGCGACGTCAGCTCGAACGGCTCGGTGCGGACCACGAGCCGGCTGCCGATGTCGTCGTACATCGACGCGAGGTCCTCCCCGTCAGCGGCCGCGTGGTACGTCCCGTCGGTGAGGGCCGCGATGTCCTGGAGCGCCGCCTCGTCGAGCTGGGTGTGGACGAGGAAGCCCTCGACCTCGAGCGTGGTCCCGGCCGCGCTGCCGATCCCGACCGTGTGGATGCGCACGCCGCGGTCCTTGGCGGCCTGGGCCGCCTCGAACGGGTCCGGCGTCGGCGGTGTTCTCGCCATCGGTCAGCAGCACGATCACCGCCGGCTCGTAGACGCCGGCCGGGACCGGGGTCGGTTCGGGCCGCGGCGGGGCGGAGGCGTTCTGGTAGTAGTCGGTCTTCGATGGGTCGAGGTCCTTCTCGATGACCTGGAGGGCCGCCAGGATGCCGCGGCCCAGGGACGTGCCGCGCTCCGGCCCGAGGCGCTCGATCGCGGCCACGAGCTCGGCGCGGTCGGCGGTCGGGGTCTGCGTCGAGAAGCCGGTGTCGCTGAAGACCACGGTCCCGATGCGGACCGAGCTCGGCTGGCCCTCGATGAACGCGAGCGCCGCGGTCTTGGCGGCCTCCATCCGGGTCGGGGCGACGTCCGTGGCCGCCATGCTGCCCGAGACGTCGAACGCGAGGATGACCGTGCCCTCGAGGCGCGGGACGCCGATGACGCTCTGCGGCCGGGCGAGCGAGAAGACGAGGATCGTGATGCCGAGGACGGTGAGGGCCGCCGGGATGCGGCGGGTCCACGGTCGGGGTCGCGGGGCGGACGGCGACGTCTCCCCTGCCCCGCCCCAGCCGAACCGCGCCACCCGCTCCGCCCGCCGCCGCTCCCGCGACGTGTACAGCAGCACCCCGACCGGGACCGCCAGGAGGAGCAGCAGGAGCGGCGGCCAGATGAACGACACGGGCTACCGCTTCGACCGCTTCCGGCGCGCGGCCATCCGGACGATCGCCCCGACCAGGTCGTCATCGGTCGCGAGCGCGAACGCGTCCACCCCGGCGCGCCGGAACGCGGCCGCCAGCTCCGCCTCGCGCGCGTCGCGGGCCGCCTCGAACCGCCGCCGGAACTTCGGGTCGTGCGTGTCGATGTAGAGCTGCTCCCCCGTCTCGGCGTCGTCCATGAGCATCGGCCCGACATCGGGCAGCTCGCGCTCCCGCCGGTCGTACAGCCGGATCGCGATGACCTCGTGCTTCCGCGTCAGCCCCTGGAGCGCCCGCTCCCAGCCCGGCGCGCTGATGAAGTCCGAGATCACGAACACCAGCGAGCGACCCTTGATCCAGCGCCGGCCGGCGTCGAGCAGCAACCCCAGATCCGTGAACGGCGCCGACCGCGTGCCGCGGATGCGCCTGCAGGTCGTTGATGAGCCGCAGCACCTGGACCCGCCCGCCCCGCGCCGGGATGGTCCGCTCGACCTGCGACCCGTAGAAGACCGCGCCCACCTTGTTGCCGTGCCGCGTCAGCACCCGGGCCAGCGTCGTGACGGCGTCCACCAGCACGCTCCGCTTCAACCGCTCCGCCTCCACCGACCCGAAGTCGACCGACGGGCTCAGGTCCAGCAGGAACCAGGCCGTGATCTCGCGATCCTCGAGGAACTCGCGGACGTACGGCGTGTCCATCCGCGCCGTGACGTTCCAGTCGATGTGGCGGATGTCGTCGCCGTACTCGTACTCGCGCAGGTCGGCGAAGTCGACGCCGTTGCCCCGGAACAGGCTCCGGTAGTCGCCCTGGAGCAGGCCGTCCAGCCGGCGGACGACCGTCCAGTCGAGGCGCTGGAGGACGCGCTCAGGCGCCGACGCGGACGCGGTCATCGGATCGCAGCGGGACGACCGGGACGGGCACCCGATCGATGATCGTGTTCAGGATGCGGTCGCTCGAGACGTCCTCGGAGAGCGCCTCGAACGACAGCACCAGCCGATGGCGCAGCACGTCGAGCGCCATGTCGAGCACGTCCTCCGGCAGCGCGTAGTCCCGCCCGCGCACGAACGCGAGCGCCCGAGCCGTCAGGATGAGGTTGATCGACGCCCGCGGGCTCGCCCCGAACTGGATGAAGCGCTGCAGGTCGGCCAGGTCGTGCTTGCCGGGCGTCCGCGTCGCGGCCACGAGCTGGACCGCGTACGACTTGAGCGCCGGGTCGACGAAGACCTCGTCGGCCGCCCGCTGCATCTCCTGGAGCGCCTCGGTGGTCAGCACCTGGTGGGCGCTCGGGACGACGCCGGTCATCCGGTCGACGATCACGAACTCCTCGGTCTCGCTCGGGTAGCCCACGACGACCTTCATCATGAATCGGTCGATCTGCGCCTCCGGGAGCGCGTACGTCCCTTCGGTCTCGATCGGGTTCTGGGTCGCGAGCACGAGGAAGGGATCCGGGACCTTGTGCGTCTCGCGGCCGATCGTGACCTGCCGCTCCTGCATCACCTCGAGCAGCGCGCTCTGGACCTTGGCCGGCGCCCGGTTGATCTCGTCGGCGAGCAGCAGGTTCGTGAACACCGGGCCCAGCGACGTCCCGAACTCGCCGGTCTTCTGGTTGTAGATGCGCGTGCCGACGAGGTCGGCCGGGACGAGGTCCGGCGTGAACTGGATGCGCTTGAACTCGCCGCCGATCGTGTCCGCCACGGTCTTGATGGCCATCGTCTTGGCGAGGCCCGGCACGCCCTCGACGAGGATGTGGCCGCGGCACAGCAGCGCGATGACGAGCCGCTCCAGGAGGTGGTCCTGGCCGACGATGACCTTCTTGACCTCGTACAGCAGCCGCTCCATGGGGGCGGCTCGATCCTGACCGTCGTGCTGATCCACGCGTCGCTCTCCCTTTGGTTCGGCTAGTACGGCAGCAGGCCGGCGGCACCGCCGGCGACATCGATGGGGACGGCCAGGCCGATCCCGATGAACACGTCGTCCTGGGTCGGGTTGACGAGGGCGGTGACGATGCCGATGAGCCGCCCGTCGCGATCGACGAGGGCGCCGCCGCTGTTGCCCGGGTTGACCGCGGCATCGATCTGGAAGAGGCCCGTCAGCGTCTGCCCGGAGCCCGGCATCGTGAACGAGCGATCGAGCCCGGAGATGACGCCCGCCGACACCGAGCCGTGCAGCCCGAACGGCGAGCCGAGGGCGTAGGCCTCGCTCCCCTGCGTGACGGCGCCCGGGTTGCCGAGCGTGGCCGGGACCATGGTCGGCGGCGGTTCCAGGGCGCGGAGCACGGCGATGTCGTTCTCCGGCTGCTCCCCGACGATCTCGCCGGGCGACGTCGAGCCGTCGGCGAACGTGAGCTCGATCGCGGTCGCGCCATCGACGACGTGGAGGCTCGTGAGGATGTCGCCGGCCAGGCTGACGACGACGCCGCTGCCGAGGCCGTCGTCGTCCTCGTCGGTCGTGTCGGGGTCGGTGTCGCCCTCGGTCTTGATGAGCACGAGCGACGGCTGGACCCGCTGGTAGACGACCTGCGAGAAGGCCGGCGGCGGCGTCTGCGAGGCGAGGGCGCTGGCGATGGCGTCGTCGACGTTCTGCTGGGTGAGCGGCGGGCGCCTTCGGGGTGAGGAGGTTGAACAGGAGGACCGCGGCCAGGGTCAGGGCGGCGCCGAGGCCGACGGGCGCGAGCCGGGTCAGGCGGGTGCGCGTGTCGGATCCGGGCGGCTCCGCGCGCGCACCACCGTCGGTGGGTGGCGGCGTCGTGGTTCCTGGAGGTGTCGGTGCCCCGGCCATCGGCAAGGCCTCGCGGAGGAGCGGCGTTCGGACGCGCCGACGGCACGAAGGCCCTCGCGTCCACTCGGGCCCGATGTCGTTCAGTGCGCAACCAGTCTACCCCCGCCTGCCGATCGGCCGGCGATCGAGCCCTGGGCGAAGCGGGCGGAGTCGGAGTGCCCACCGACCCCGCCCGCGGACCTGCCTCGGACGTGTGCGAGCACGACCGGCAGGATGTGACCGACCATTCGAGCATCCCGAGACGCTTGCCCGACTGGTCAACTAACTGTTCCGAGGACCGGGGGTGGTGGTCCCCGGAACAGCAGGGCGTTTCCGCCAGAACGATCCTCGGTCACGAAGGACTCGGCGCCCACGGTTCGACTCGGCAGACTCGGCGGTCCGGGATTGCCGCTAACAAGCAGTCCGAACCGACGGCACCCCGCCTCGTCGACTCGGCGGCGATTGCATGGGTCCGGCAGCGGCGTCGTGGACGGTCTGCACGGTAGTGACGATGGCACCGCCTGCGGCTTCGACGACGATGGTCTCCGACGAACACCACACCCGGAGGCATCTCGATGCAGGCACGACTACTCAGCAAGCGTTGCGCATACTGCGGGGGCCGCGGCGCGGACACCCTCTACCTCGATGGACACCCGGCCTGTGACTCGTGCCGGACCCACTTCCGCGACGATGCCGATCCGGAACGACTCGCCCGTGTCAGGGCGTATCGAGCTGAAGCTCGGCGCAGTCATCTTCTGGACCGTCTGATGATGTCCAGTCGATAAGGTCCAGCACACAAGAAGCCCACGACGCATGGCGCCGTGGGCTTTGTCGATTCGACCTCGATGGCCGACTCATCACCAGCGGCATGTCGGGTGTGAGCACAATCGAACCGGCGGGATTGAGGGGATTCCACTCACTCGTGTACCCGACGATCTCACTTGTCCTCCGTAGGAACCAGCCATCTCGTCGGCGGCCTTGACCAGGATCCGACGCATGCCGGCACAGTCGTGGTCGTTGTGGGCGATCAACGCTGCCCATCGGGCGCGCTGGTTCTCGGTCAGCTGGTCCACACGACGACCCTTGGCGAAGGCGTCTTGCAACAACTTGATCGTCTTGCCCGCCTGGCCAGGACCGGCGCCAGCCGGCACCGGGTAGCCCAGAAACGCGAGATATGCCGACAGGGTGTTCGTGTCCGGCTTTGTGCCCACCGTGGCGTGCGTTTCGCCAGTGGACGATGAGCGTCCTGGCATTCACGTAGCGCGCCCGGAGCCGCTCGAGGTGCTCTGGGCAGTCGCGCTCGACGACGTTCAACTCGTGGTTGCTCCAAGCAACGATCAGGCGCTGCTTCTTCTCGGCCTGCATGAGGATCGATTCGACCGCGTCCGAGAGCGACATCACCTCGAGCCCCTCCGCTTCCCCGAGTGGGCGAAGGGACTCGTCGGTGATCACTTGCTTGACTGAGCCGACGTGCTTGACCTTCGACTTCCTGGTACGTCCGAGCAACACCGGCGGCTTGCCCGTTCGACCCTCGAAGTCGATGTAGAGCGCGCTCCTGGCCTCCGCAGGCGTTGGCCAGGAGCGCTTCTTCTTCGCCATCAGGAGCGCCGAAGCGCCTTGCCGGTGAGGTCGCGCGAGCGGGCCGTGTTGCTGGCGTTGAAGTGGGCCCTCTTGAGGGCCATCGCGGGCATCGGGGCGCTGAAAGCTTGGGCCTCGGCCTCGAGCTCGGCGACCAGCGCGCGCAGCTCCGGATCGCGGCCCGCGTAGCCGCGGATCCGCTTGGCGGTCGAATGGAGCCACCAGCGGGCCTCGTCGAAGTCGCCGACGCGGTTGCCCTTGACGGCGTGTTGCCGCGCTCGGGCAGCGAACTGGCGAGCGACGGCGCGGTCGACCTCCTGGTCGCGCGGCTGGGCGTCGTTTGCGGCGTGGTCGGCGTAGGCCCAGGTCAGGCGGGCATCACCGACGCCGGCCGCGGCGAAGACGCCGTCGCGGTCCGTGAGGTTGACGATGAGCCCGGTCTCGCGACCGAGGTCGCCGAACGGGAAGGTCAGCCGCAGGACGACGTCGACGCCCTGGTCCGACACGAGGTCGCCGAGCGTGACGACCGAGCGGCTGCCGCGTGCCTCGACGCGATGCGGGCTGATGCGTCTCGACGTTGACGCCCTCGCCGGCGAGGACCTCCAGCGCGACGTCGCGGGCGACGACCTCGAGGGTCTCCCCCACCTCGCTCGCGATGTGGTCGCGGATCTGGACCGCGCTCGCGATGTAGTAGAAGTGGCCGCCGCCGGCGTCGGCCATGGCCTGCAGCAGCGCCTCGTCGAAGTCGTTGCCGACGCCGAACGTCGTCGTCGACACGCCCCGGGCGCGCAGCTCGGCGGCGTGGCGGGCGAGCGCGTCGGGGTCGGTGATGCCCTTGTTGGCGAGGCCGTCGGTGAGGAGCAGGACGCGGTCGATCGCCTCCTCGGTCAGGTGCGCGGCGACCTGCTCGCAGCCGCGCAGCCAGCCCTCGCCGAGGTTCGTGCTGCCGCGCGCGTCGACCTCCGCCAGGCGGGCGATCGCATTGCGGCGCGCTTCGTCGGTGGCCGGCGTGCTCTCGACGACGACATCGATCTGGTCGTCGTAGGCGACGATGCTGAAGCGGTCGCGCTCGCCCAGGGTCGCGACGGCCTCGCGCACGGCCTGCTTGGCGAGCTCGATCTTCTCGCCGCCCATCGAGCCCGAGCGGTCGATGACGAAGGCGAGGTTGACGGGCGCGCGCTCCGTGGTTCGCGGCGCCGACGGCGCGGTCACCTCGACGAGGACGAAGCGATTGCTGCGGCTGGTGGAACGGATGAGGCGCCGGTCGGTGCGGGCGGTCAGGCGGGTCATGGCTGGTTCTCCTTCGCGAACAGGTCGCGGGCGATCTGGATGAGTCGATCGAGTTGCTTCGCCGTCTGGCGCGTAAGCGGTCGACGGACGTGGAGCTCGATGTCCGGCGCGAGGTCGATGCGTTCCCATTGGGAGCGCTCGAGGCGCGTGACTGGGTTCCGGAGGCGGGGCCGGGGCCGGGGTCGCCGGCTCGGCGGGGTCGGCCATGTAGTCTCGGCTCAGAAGGGCCGGTGCCGCGCGAGCGACGTGCGTCGGGGCCGTCAGGCTGCGGATGTAGTCGAGCGCGGAGTCGGGCGGCGGCGGCGTTCGCTCCTCGGCGATTGCGAGCACCTCGGCATCCGCCAGGCCCTCGAGTCGACGGCGGATCTCGGCGAGGGGCTGGTGCTCGGCCTGCAGGCGCTTGATGAGTTGCAGGCGGGCGAGGTGCGTGTCGTCGTACTTGGGACCGGGTCCCGGCGACACGTCGACGGCGAGCAGGCCCTGGCTGATGTAGTACCGGACCGTGCGCGGCGTGACGCCGGCCAGGTCGGCCAGCTCGGTCAGCGTGTAGCGGGGGTCGGTCTCTGTCGGCATGGCCGTATCATGACAGTACGACGTCGTAGTGTCAAGACTTCAGTATCTACGGGCTGTTGTGAGGGGTCCATGAGGATGTCAGCCTTATCGTCGTGAGCACGTCCACCTACCGCGGACTCCGGATGTCCTTCGAGTTGGGACATCGCGGCTGCCTTTTGCCCCAGGTATGTGGTTCCGCCTCGAGGAAGATGGCCCCTAGATGTCGTTCGACTTACCATCACTAGAAATGAGCGAAGAAAGCGCCGACCTGCTCGACACAGCTCAAATCGGGGCGATGGTCGGGGTGAGGGGACCCATCGATCCATACACCGTCCGCAGGTGGTACATCAAGACGGGCCGCATCCCGGCCGTGTTGATCGGGCGACATTGGTTCGCGACACGATCCGACGTGCAGGCATTCCTGGCAGCTCGCGACGGCCGCGAAGAGCCGTCACCGCGATAGGGCACTCAGGGCGCTTCTGGAGGCAGGCAGGCTCGCGCTAGAGCCGGTCGCGGGATACGACCAAGCGTATTTCAACGACATCCTCGCAACGGTGCGGCTCCAGCCGGAGGACGCCGTCGATACCCAGCCGTCGGCGACGCGCTGAGGGCCCGGTCGCCGAGTGGCCCTAGCCGTCCACCTCGCGGCTCGTCCTCGGCTCCAGCACGACGAGCGCCGTCTCGCGGGACCGAAGGGCCGCCTGCGCGTCGCTGAACGCCGAGCTCTCGAGCGCGAGCCACTTCGCCCACAGCCGGTCGCGCTCGTCCCCGACCGCGGCACGGGCCGTCACCTCGCGCCGGCCGTCGGGCAGCTCGATGGACGCGTTCGGATCCGCCTGGAGGTTGAGCCACCACGCCGGCTCCGGGTCGGCCCAGCCGTTCATGGCCGGGATCACGATGTTCGGCCCATCGACGATGTAGCCCACGATCGCGACCCGCTTCTTGCCGGTCTTGCGCCCGACCGAGGTCAGTCGGAGCATGCCCCACTGCTTCTCGTGCGTCGGCCGCAGGCCGAACCGGCCACCGGTGATCGAGTAGGCAGCCCGGTGCAGCACCCAGATCATGCGGACGATCGGACGCGGAACGATGATCGGCTTGTCGGCGGTTGCTTCGGTCACGACGGGCTCCTTCGGGTCTCTGGTGTCTACGGTGTAGACTACGCCGTAAACATAGCGCCGACCCGTACACTCGTCAAGTGGGAGATCAACGTGGTGAATCAGACCGGCGTCGACGGCACCGAACGCCGAGCGCCGCTCCACCGCGACCGCGTCCTCCGCGTCGCCATCGAGCTCGCCGATCGCAACGGCCTCGAGGCGCTGAGCATGCGCAAGCTCGGCCAGGAGCTCGGGGTCGACGCGATGGCGCTCTACCGCCACGTCCGGAGCAAGGACGACCTGTTCGACGGGATCATCGAGCTGATCGTCGCCGAGATCGAACGGCCGGCCGCCGCCGGCGACTGGAAGACCGCGCTACGCGAGCAGGTGATGGCGGCCCGGGCGGTCATGCTGCGCCACCCCTGGGCCCGGCGCGTGTTCGAGGAACGAGGCACCGGCGGCATCGCGGTCATCGGCTACATCGAGTCCGTCCTGGCGATCCTCCGCGACGGCGGCTTCTCGCTCGACCTGGCCCATCACGCCCTGCACGTCCTCGACAGCCGGATCTTCGGCTTCAACCAGGACCTCTTCGACGACTCCGGCCGGGCGGAGCCCTCCCCCGACGTGGCCGAGCTCCTCGGCCCGGCGATGGCGACCCGCTACCCCCGCGTCACCGAGCTGGCGATGTCGGTCAGCCACGAGGGCGTCCTCGGCCGCTGCGACGACGACGTGGAGTTCGCGTTCGGGCTCGACCTGATCCTCGACGGCCTGGAGCGTCGACGCGCGGCGGCGCCTGCCGAGGCGCCGTCAGCCTGACGCGGCATCGCGGCTCCTGAGCCGGTAGTAAGGAAGCAGTGCTGACATCAGATGGATCGAGCCGAAGGCGCGCTACCTCGACGCCGCCTCCTCGCGAAGCGTGCCTTAGAAGAAGACGTGTGGCTCCTGTTAGCGTCGTCGTAGTCTCACCCGAAATAGGCGCGCCCGATCACGGACATCCCGGCGAACTCGCTCGACCTCGTGAGCGGCATCGCCGTTTCAAATGGCCGGTCGACGACAAAGACAGGGCCTATAGACTTGGGTCTCATTTCTTGTCGGGCCTCGAGACCATGTGTTCCGCATATGCGAACAGCCAGACTCAGTCGATTCCAACATGGGGAGACGTCGCGGGCGCTGGTTCGGCCATGTCCAAGCCTGCCGCCGGGCTGCAAGTGCGCTGGGCCGAGCGCAACGAGCGCAAGGGCTGGAGAGTTGAGTTCACTGTCGCTGGTGGGCGATTGCAACGCGATGATCCCGTCGCATCGCCCGACGGGCGCAACGCACGAAATCTCGCCCGCACCCTGAAATCAGGCGTGCTCTGGATCACGGACGACGGCGAGGTTCCCGCGCTGGGCAACGACGTGCTGCGCTGGGCGACTGTTACACGCAAAGTCCTACAGCGAGGTACCCGGCCTCCTGTCAGCGACCGGGCAGAGTCGATCATCCGGCAACACGCAGGCGCAGGACCATCACGGAGCATGAACGAAGTCCTCGCCGGCTATTAGTGGTCGAGATAGATGGGTCCTAGCTCCTGAGTTTGACCTCGATCCGACTTACGAGCGGCCGCTCTGGCACTGGATCATGTCGAACGTGCGCGGCATCGCGAGGTGGATCGCTCCGCAAGCACCACTTGAGGCTCTGGCAGGCGACCTCGACCAGCGGGTGAGCGCTCGCTGGGTCGACTTCTTGTACTGCCCGCCCTGGCGTGCGGCCCCGCTCATCATCGAGATCGATGGCGAAGGTCACCGGAGGAGGATGGGTGCAGACCGCGCTCGGGACGAGGCTGTCCGGGCATCTGGCCTGGAGACGCGGCGCTACGACGGTCGGGCGGCAATGCGTCTCGATGGACCGCTTCTCACGAGCCTCCGCAGGAGGTGGCCGGCAATGCCCGATGCCAGGACGCTGTCTTCGAGGGTTCATGGACCTGCCTCCTGGCGGAGGCTCGTGAGAAGCGGTCCATCGAGACGCATTGCCGCCCGACCGTCGTAGCGCCGCGTCTCCAGGCCAGATGCCCGGACAGCCTCGTCCCGAGCGCGGTCTGCACCCATCCTCCTCCGGTGACCTTCGCCATCGATCTCGATGATGAGCGGGGCCGCACGCCAGGGCGGGCAGTACAAGAAGTCGACCCAGCGAGCGCTCACCCGCTGGTCGAGGTCGCCTGCCAGAGCCTCAAGTGGTGCTTGCGAGGGCTATTCCACCTCGCGATGCCGCGCACGTTCGACATGATCCAGTGCCAGAGCGGCCGCTCGTAAGTCGGATCGAGGTGGAACCGAGAGCTCAGGAGCCATCTATCGTCTGACCACGCAATAGCGGCGAGGACTTCGTTCATGTTCCTGCGATGGTCCTGCGCCTGCGTGTTGCCGGATGATCGACTCTGCCCGGTCGCTGACAGGAGGCCGGGTACCTCGCTGTAGGACTTTGCGTGTAACAGTCGCCCAGCGCAGACACGTCGTTGCCCAGCGCGGGAACCTCGCCGTCGTCCGTGATCCCAGAAGCACGCCTGATTCAGGGTGCGGGCGAGATTTCGTGCGTTGCGCCCGTCGGGCGATGCGAGAAGATGATGGAGTCGCAATCGCCCACCAGCGACAGTGAACTCAACTCTCCAGCCCTTGCGCTCGTTGCGCTCGGCCCAGCGCACTTGCCGCCCGGCGGCAGGCTTGGACATGGCCGAACCAGCGCCCGCGACGTCATCCCTCATGTTGGAGATCGACTGAGTCTGGCTGTTCGCATATGTGGATCGCTGGGTCTCGAGGCCCGGCCAGAAATGAGACCCAAGTCTATAGGCCCTGTCTTTGTCGTCGACCGGCCATTTGAAACGGCGATGCCGCTCACGAGGTCGAGCGAGTTCGCCGGGATGTCCGTGATCGGGCGCGCCCATCTCGGGTGAGACTACGACGACGCTAACAGGAGCCACACGTCTTCTTCGAAGGCACGCTTCGCGCGGAGGCGGCGTCGAGGTAGCGCGCCTTCGGCTCGATCGATCCGATGTCAGCACTGCTTCCGGACTACCGGCTCAGGAGCCGCGATGCCGCGTCAGGCTGACGGCGCCTCGGGA
>CAWKLT010000024.1:0-92579 GCA_963850555.1 uncultured Chloroflexia bacterium
AGTGTCCGGCCGTCGGCCGACACCGTCGGCTCATCGGCAGCGAAGATGGCTGAAGGGCTCACCTTGGAACGGCCGCTGCCGGCGATGTAGGTCTGCCCGTCAGGAAGGTCGTCGGTGATGACCGCCGTCGTGACCGGGCCATCCACGACTTCCACATCCAGGAGGAAGGTCACGGTCTGGTTCGGTTCGACGAGGTCGTCGTTGGCGCCCTTCACGATGTCGATCTCGGGGCACTGGACCTCCTCGCTGGCATTCGCCGGCGTCGGGTCGATGCTCGCGTGATCGAGAACGGCAGTGTTCGGGACTTCCCCGCACTGGTCGCCATTGCCGACCGAGGTCGGGGCTACGACGTGGACGGTGGAGGTCGTGCCAGCGGCGAGGTCACCGGAGAAGCTCAGGACATTGCCGACGAGGCTCCACCCAGCAACGGGTGTCTCGATCGACCACGCATAGGCGCTATCGAGCGTGTCCGAGACCGTGACCCCGAAGGCCGTCCCGGCGCCGCTGTTGCCGATCGTGATCTTGAACCCGATCGGGTTGCCGATCAGGACCGGATCGACATGATCCGCATCCTTGTCGATGCCCAGCAGGGGGCAGTCGACGACGATGGTCGCGGAGTCGGTGTTGTCGGCCGTGATCGCGGGCACATTCGACTCATTCGACGCGTCGATCGTCACGGTGTTGACGAGCGGGCCGCAGTCGTCGAGATCGGTGTCCCCGGAGATCGCGATCGAGATGTTGTCCCCCGGGACCAGGTCGCCCAGGTCAGGGCAGCTCAGGATGCTGCCGCTGATCGAGCACAGGAGGCCGGGGTCGACGACCGCCACGCCGTTGAAGGCGACGGCATCGACATTCCAGGCCACGCCACCCGGCAGCGTGTCCGTGAGGCTGACGTCATACGCCGTCCCCAACCCGATGTTGGTGATGACGATGGAGAACTCGCCGACCTCGCCGGCGCTGATGCCCTCGTCCACGGCCTCTTTGACGACGTTCACGTTCGGGCAGTTGACGGTGACCTCGGCCGAAGCGCTGTTGTCAGCGGTGGCGGCCGGGAGGTTGGACTCGTTGAGCGCGTCGACGGTGACCGTGTTCGGGACGAGACCGCAGTCGGCGGCATCGGTCGTGCCCACGATGTGGACGGCGGCCGAGGCACCGGCGGCGAGGTCGGCCGGCCCGAAGGTCAGCACGCCGGCCACGATCGACCAGCCGTTGGCGGCCCCATCGATCGTCCAGTTGATGCCGGCGGGCAGGGTGTCGGAGCCGGTCGCGCCGTAGGCGGTGCCGGTCCCGGTGTTCTGGATCGTGACCGTGAAGCCGATCGGATCACCGGCGTTGACCGGCGACTTGTCGGAGGCCTTGAGAGCCTTCACGTTCGGGCAGTTGACGGTGACCTCGGCCGAAGCGCTGTTGTCAGCGGTGGCGGCCGGGAGGTTGGACTCGTTGAGCGCGTCGACGGTGACCGTGTTCGGGACGAGACCGCAGTCGGCGGCATCGGTCGTGCCCACGATGTGGACGGCGGCCGAGGCACCGGCGGCGAGGTCGGCCGGCCCGAAGGTCAGCACGCCGGCCACGATCGACCAGCCGTTGGCGGCCCCATCGATCGTCCAGTTGATGCCGGCGGGCAGGGTGTCGGAGCCGGTCGCGCCGTAGGCGGTGCCGGTCCCGGTGTTCTGGATCGTGACCGTGAAGCCGATCGGATCACCGGCGTTGACCGGCGACTTGTCGGATGCCTTGAGAGCCTTCACGTTCGGGCAGTTGACGGTGATGGCGCCTGGGTCGGTGTTGTCGTCTGTGACCGAGGGGTCGTTGGACTCGTTCGCGGCATCGACCGTGGCCATGTTCGGATAGGTCGCGCACTGGAGCGCCGAAGTCGTGGTCGTGACCGTGACGGTGAAGGCCTGGCCGGCGGTCATGAGATTCGAGTCGGAGCAGGACAGGACCTGCGAGCCGACGCTCCCCGTGACCGAGCAGGAGACGCCATCGGTGTTGCCTGTGAGGGTGCCGAGGGCCCACGTCAGGCCGGCCGGCAGGGGATCGCTCAGGACGAGGCCGCTGGCGGCACCCGGTCCGGCATTCGACACGAGCATCGAGAACGAAGCCGCATCGCTCGCGTTGACCTGACCGTTGTTCGGCGTCTTGACGACGCTGACGTCGGGGCACTGGACGGTGATCTGGCCCGGGTTCTCGTGGGTCCCGTCGTTCGTCGACGTGATCCGTCCGGTGTTGTTGATGACGGCGCACGAGGCCGGCGTCGTGCCGCTCCTGACGGTCACCGAGCCGCTGTTGAGGTTGTTGTCGTCGAGGTCGTCCGCGCTCGCGGGCGTGTTGCCGTTGATCGAGACGACGTTGCAGGTCAGGACCTGGGAACCGACGGCGCCGGCGATCGAACAGGTCGATCCGGTGCCCGTGGAGCCCACGATGCTCCAGTTCAGTCCGGCAGTCGCCGGGAAGACTGTCGGTGACGACGACGCCCGTGGCCTTGCCTTCGCCCACATTGCCCCACTGGAGGGGGAATTCGATCGACTCACCGGCGTTGGCCGTGCCTTCGTTCGGGGACTTGATGACCCGCACGTCGGCCGGGATGACCTTGACGCATTCGGTGGTGTCGTTCGTGTGCTCGTCGGCGAGGTACTTGGACCCAGCCGCCGGCGTGTACTCGACGCGGAAGCAGTAGTAGTCGGGCTGACCGGTGCTCGGCTTGGCGGTCGGCGTGAAGACGCTCGACTCGGCCTCGCCGCCGACCAGTGCGATATCACTGCCGATGCCCGTGCCGTTGTTGCAGTTCTGCGGGGAGTTGGTCGGACCGCAGACGAAGAAGTCGACGGTGCCCGTGGCGACGCCCTTGCTTCCGCTGACGACGACGGTGTCGGTCACGGACTCACCGGAGTTGATCGTGACCATGCCCGAGCCCTGGCCCTGGTCGTTCTTGACCTGGGTCGCGATGTCGGGCGTGGCGCACAGCGGGAAGGACCCGTAGGTGAAGTCGGAGAGCGTCGAGTCCTCGGACGGCGAGCTGCGCGTCTCGGCGAGGAACGTGGAGAAACAGCTGTCATCCAGTCCGAGGTCGGTCATGTTGATGCCGCCCTCGAGGAAGTGCCCCGGCTGGTACACGTTGTTGGCGCCGCGACTTCGGGTTGAACGACCAGGCGGGGTTGCTGTTCGCGGTGTTCGAGATCGCGCACCGGTCGTCGTCCGCGCCGGCCGCCGTACAGGAGGCGCCGCTCGAGACGAGGTCGAGGCCCGAAGCGGTCCACTCGTACACGCGGGCGACCGGGTTGGTGCCGCCGTTCTCGAAGTCGATCTGGACGAGGACGTCGCCGACCGAGTGGGACGTGCCCAGGCTGCTGCCGCTCGGGCGACGATCGGGTTGCCTGGAGGAACCAGAACCCGGCCTGCGCCGCGCCGTTCTGCGCGTAGCGGTCGAGGCCGAAGTAGACGAGGAGATCGTTGTCGGCTCCCGCGATGTACGCGGCAGCGAACGCATGCGCGATGTCGTTCTTGTCCTGGACGGTGCCGCTGGTGCAGCTGCCAGTGCGGGATGTCGGTGATGTCCTTGGAGCCGCCACCGGTGAAGCATGTTGTCGCCGGCACCGACGGCGTCGGTCGATGAAGACGGATGTCGAAGGCGGCGTCGGTGTCGCCGAAGACGGCGGCCCAGTCGTCGCCGGCGCTGGCGCTGTTCGAGCGCATTGCCGTCGAGCTCGAAGACGCCTTCGTCGTGCACGGCCAGGACCGACGTCGGCGTGGCCAGCGTGACGGACTGAAGCGCCAACGAGAACAAGAACAACGCGGTCCACAGCAGGGTCAGACTCCTGCGTGTCCGCGCGTTCATCGAAAACCAAAGTCCCCGAGACATCGGCTGATTCCCTTCTGGTCCCCCGACCCTCTGCTGTGCAGCGGCGCCTTGACAGGGCGCTCGCGGCGGTTGCTGGCGCCAAAGGCGCCGATGATGGCTGCGGTCCGAGACCGCGCCCGTGTCCCTGGGCGTTAGTACCAGGCGGACACAGGACCAATTGCCGGCATCGTATGGACCAGGGGGGGCCATTGATACTGGTCAGGTCCGCCCCTAAGTGCCTCTATCCGTGCGGACCACACCAGACCGCATTCGCGGTTCTGTTGCGGGCCTGCACCGAGGGTCCTGGTACCCGATCCTGGGGTGGCCGGCGGCATTTCGGAGGCGCCATCCCGGGATGGCGCGGCCCGCGATCGACCCTCCACGGGACGCAAAGAGAGACCGCCGGTCCGTGGGGATCCGGCGGTCTCTAGGGGTTCGATCGGTGCGCCCTGCGCACCTCCGGTCAGCGGTCCTTGCGGACGGAGCGGGCCGGGGTCAGCAGGAGAGCTCCGGCAAGGGTGCCGGCGAGAGCCAGGAGGACGAGCCTCCAGGCATCGTTGCCGGGGGCCTTGGCGGGATCACCGAGCGAGTCGGTCGGGGGCAGTGTGGTCCCGGCCGTCGCGCCACCGGGCGCGCCCGTCGCACCACCAACGCCACCGGTCGGAGGAACCTCGGTCGGGGCTTCCGTTGGGGCTTCCGTCGGAGCATCGGTCGGGCATGCCTCGATGGTGAAGGGGACCGCGTCGGTGACGACCTCGCCACCAACACGACCGACTGCGCTGTAGTCACCCGGCTCCAACGGGTACGTCCCGTCGGCGTTGATGACCACATCGCCCGGCGTGATCAGCACGTCATCAACGTTCGCGAACGCGAAGTTGGTGACCGTGATGGAACCACCGCACTCGATGCTGAACGACGGGACCGTGAACTGGCCCCCCGTCGGCGGGTTGGTCGGGGCCTGCGTCGGGGCATCCGTCGGCGGGTTGGTCGGAGCCTCGGTCGGCGGGTTGGTCGGAGCGTCCGTCGGCGGGTTGGTCGGAGCGTCGGTCGGCGGGTTGGTCGGAGCGTCGGTCGGCGGGTTGGTCGGGGCCTCGGTCGGCTGCGGGTTGGAGGTGTCGTAGCAGAAGGAGATGTGGCTGATGCCGTTGCCCTGGCCGGCCTGAGGGCTGAGACCCGTGTCGCCGAGGGATCGGCAGAAGCCGCCGTCGGCGCGTAGACGTACAGGTTGTGCTTGTCGCTGCCGGCCTTCACGAAGACGGCATCGATCCCGAAGGTCGACGTCCAGTTGAAGCTGCCGGGCGTGCCGCTGCTCGACTGCACGAAGTTCGAGATCGTGATGGTCCCGAAGCCGGCCGACAGTGAGCGTGCCGTTACTGGGCGATTCGTCCTTCGTCTCGAGCCAGTTCTGGCCGCCACCGTACGTGACTTTGAAGTCGGCGCAGGTGGGGTTGCCGTCGTTGATCGCGATCGGTGCCACCGAAGCGGCGGACACCGAAAGCGCGCCGGGTGCGAACAGCGCCACCGACGTCAGCGAGGCGATGACGAGCCACGACAGGCGTCGGGCAAGGCGATGGCGGTAACGCGGGATAGCGGTCATTCGATAGGTCCCCACACGAGGAGGCCGATTGGCCTCGATCTATTGCTACTGATCAAACAAGCCGATCGGACGGCCCCCAGAACCGACACGTCGAGTTGGCGGATGGTGGCACGCCGCGAGGCGGCCGTCTAGTACCTATCTCCTATCAATTTCACCTCGAAGTCTGAACCATAAGTCCTATTTCGGTGCGAACCCGCACCGACCGGCAGCCCGCTTCGTGCACGACCGGTCACGGCGATGACCGCGACGCCGTCAATCCGCGGACATCCTCGGCCTGGGCCGGTTGGGCGCCGCCGTGAACGACCGCCAGGCCCTTGCGGACCCGACGGTCGTCGGTGTTCGGGAACTGCGTGTGCGCCCACCGCGCACCTCGACGGTCAGTCGCGCTCGTCGTCCCGTCGGACCGCGACCGTTGCCGGGGTCACGAGGAGGGCGGCGGCCATGAGACCGGCCATGGCCAGGAGGATGAGGCGCCAGCCGTCGCCGGCCAGGCCTTCTGGTCCACCCGTCAGGGTGTCGGTCGGCGGAAGCGTGACACCGGCGCCCGGGGTACCCGTCGCGCCACCCACGCCACCGGTCGGCGGCACCTCGGTGGGAGTCGAGACGGGCGTGTTGTCCACGAGGACGATCGTCCAGCTCAGGTCGTCGACGTTGCCCTCGTTGTCCTCGCACTCGATCAGGCCATGCGAGTCCCAGATGCAGGTGATGGATGGATCGGTATTGAGCTCGACGAGGATCGGATCGCTGCCGGTGTAGCCCTCGGGCACCACGACTTCGACGATCCAGTACCAGCCCGCTTCGAGCAGGTCGGTGTCCAGCATGCCTTCCGAGGTCGCCGCGGCGCCGAAGACGAGCTCGTCGCCGTCGTCGAATGCCTCGTCGCCGTCGTCGAGGTAGACCTCGAAGGAGGCGCCGTCCAGGAGGACGTCGTCCTCGGGCGTATCCGTGCCGCGGCTGTCGAGCTTGGCGATCAGGATGCTGGCTTCCGTGGGGCCTTCCGTCGGAGCAGCGGTCGGGCATGCCTCGATGGTGAAGGGGACCGCGTCGGTGACGACCTCGCCACCAACACGACCGACTGCGCTGTAGTCACCCGGCTCCAACGGGTACGTCCCGTCGGCGTTGATGACCACATCGCCCGGCGTGATCAGCACGTCATCAACGTTCGCGGACGCGAAGTTGGTGACCGTGATGGAACCACCGCACTCGATGCTGAACGACGGGACGCTGAACTGGCCACCCGTCGGCGGTTCGGTCGGAGCCTGCGTCGGGGCTTCCGTCGGAGCCTGCGTCGGGGCTTCCGTGGGAGCTTCGGTCGGAGCCTCGGTGGGGGCCTCGGTCGGAGCCTGCGTGGGGGCTTCCGTCGGAGCCTCGGTCGGAGCCTGCGTCGGGGCTTCGGTCGGAGCCTCCGTGGGCGCTTGGGTCGGCTGCGTTGGCAGGCCTCGATCGACCGATTGAACGTCTCTGGTCCAGCCCTTGCTCCCCGTCGGATCGTCCCAGGCGGTGACGGCCACCGTCGCTGTGTGCGAGGCGGTCGGCGGGGTCGACCGAAGGTCAGGTCCGATTGAACGACGAGCCGAACGTGAAGGGTGAACCCGACACCGGACGTGCCGTCGATCGAAATGGCAACGGTGTTGGGGTTGTCTCGAGTTGTATGACCGTCAGGTTGACGTGGAGGCCCCCCTGGCAGGTCAGGGTCACGATTCGGCGTATGGCCGAGGACCGATACGAGCCGGCGCGAACAGCGCCACCGACGTAAGGGATGGCGATGACAAGCCACGACAGCCGTCGGGCAAGGCGATGGCGCGTGCGAGATCGCGAGTACAGCATCTGATGGTCCCCGAGCAGAGGCGCGATGGCCTCGGATGAATGAGTGCTTCTCCCGGTGGCTTTCCCCGAACGTCCGTTCACCGAGAGGTCTGGCCCGATAGTTGCACGGCAAGTACTCCTTGGTCTAGTACCGTCGGATGGGCGCGACTCCACCGGACTGTCAGCCTCCGCCCAGCGAGGCCGGAAACTGGTGCGTGCGCGCACCACCCGGGTCCTGGGAGACCCTGGTACTCCAGGCACCGGCCGCGCCGGTACGATTGGGGCAGCCCGCCCCGCAGAACCGGAGGAGACGCCCCCTTGATCCCCGCTCCGCTGCGCAGCCAGGTCCGCGCCGCGTTGGAGCGCGCGTGGGCCGCCGCCATCGAGTCCGGCGCCCTGTCGCCGCTGCCCGACGATGCCCCGCGACCGGCGATCGAGGTGGAGCGCCCGGCCAATCCGGAGCACGGCGACCTCGCCAGCAACCTGGCCATGAAGCTCGCACGGCCATACCAGCGCTCGCCGCTCGAGCTCGCCACGCTCCTGGCAGCCAAGCTCGTTCGTGACGCGGCGGAGACGGGCTCCGGCTCCCCGATCGAAGCGGTCGAGGTCGCCAAGCCCGGCTTCATGAACATCCGGCTGCGGCCCGACGCCCTGGCGGCGACGGTCGACGGCATCCTCGATGAGCCCGATGCCTGGGGGCGGGTGAGCCCGACCGGCCCGCGCAAGGTCAACGTGGAGTTCGTCTCGGCCAACCCGACCGGGCCACTCACGATCGGGAACGCGCGCGGGGCCTTCATCGGCGATCTCCTGAGCCGGGTCCTGGAGGCCGGGGGCCAGGACGTGACGCGCGAGTACTACTTCAACGACTCAGGGGCCCAGATCGACAACCTCGGCGGGTCGGTGGCGGCGATCAAGCGCGGCGAGCCGGTGCCCGAGGAGGGCTACCAGGGGGACTACGTCAGCGATCTCGCGTCCGCCGTGCCGGACGACCTCTGGGCTGAAGCGACGGCCGACGGGGCCGACACGGCCGCCGTGCTCGGGCGGTGGGCCGCGGGGCGCGTCCGCGAGGGGATCGAGTCCAGCCTGGAACGGCTCGGCGTCCATTTCGACGTGTGGACCAGCGAAGGACGACTGCACGAGGAGGGCTGGGTCGAGCGCGCAGTCGAGCGCCTCAGAGAGAACGGTCATGTGTTCGAGGGGGACGGCGCCCTGTGGTTCCGTTCGACGGCCTTCGGCGACGACAAGGATCGCGTCATCTACCGCTCCGACGGGCGGCCGACGTATTTCGCGGCCGACATCGGCTACGTGACCGAGAAGTTCAGCCGCGGCTTCGATCACCTGATCTACGTCTGGGGAGCCGACCACCATGGAACGGTCGCTCGCGTTCGTAACGCCGCGGCGGCCATGGGCTACGACCAAGCGGCGGTCCAGGTCCTGCTCTACTCATGGGTCCGCTTCGTGCGCGACGGCGAAGACGTGTCGATGTCGAAGCGAGCCGGCGCGTTCATCACCCTCGACGAGCTCCTGGCCGAGGTCGGGGTGGATGCCGCTCGCTGGTTCTTCGCCTCGCGCGCGGCGACGACGAGCATCGACTTCGACATCGAGCAGATGCGCGGCCTGCGCGAGGCCCTGGAGCGAGGCGACCACGAGGAGGCCAGCAAGCTGCCGGTCTACTACGTCCAGTACGCCCACGCCCGGATCGCCTCGATCCTGCGCAAGGCGTCCGACGCGGGCATGGCGCCGGCGTCATCGGTCGCGGGCACGCTCGGGGGCGGGCCGGAGGCGGCGCTCGCGCGCGCGATCGTTCGCTTCCCCGAGGTCGTGGAGGACGCCGTCATCGGGGAGGAGACCCAGGGCGTCACCGCCTACGCCATCGAGCTCGCGACCGCCTTCCATGCCTTCTACCGCGACGCGCGCGTCGTCGACCCCGACGAGCCGGAGCGCTCCGCGGCGCGACTCGCACTCGCACGCGCCGCCCAGGTCACGCTCGCGCGGACCCTCGGCCTCCTGGGGATCTCCGCGCCCGAGTCGATGTAGGCGGCGGCCTAGGCCGCGCTGTCCGGCTAGTAGCCCGCCGCCGCGACCGCGCGGTCGAGGACGTCGTCGGTCGACGCGAAGACCACCGTGATGTCACGGCCGTCGGCGATGACCGTGCCGGGGTGCGGCACGGTCGTGACGGCGTCGCCGGCCGCTTGTCGGAAGGCCGTCGCGTCCTCGTCCGTGTCCCAGGTCGAGTGCATCACCACGGCCCAGTCCTCGCCCGGACCATCGAGCACGGCCAGGCGATCGCCACCCCAGCCGGCGGCCGCGGCGGACGCATCGCTGGCGGTGATCCCCGATTGGCGCAGCCACACGCCGATCTGGAATTCGCCGAACGTGTCCTGCATCGCCTCGGTCCAGCCGTCGCCCATCTCGGTCGCGAGCGTCGGCGGGCAGCTTGACCGCGACGGGCTCCTCGCCCGCCCGGTACTTGTCGGGGTGGAGGATCTGCTCGGTCGAGCGAGGCAGGTCGTCGTACAGGGCATTGACCGCGTCCCAGCCGCCAGCCGTCTGGACCGGCAGGATGAAGGCCTGGCCGGCGGTGTACGGGAAGAGCAGGCTTTCGACGAGGATCGCCGGCGTTCGGGCGAGGACCGCCATCGACTCGGGATCGGCCCCGGCCGCCTGGACTTCGGCGAACTCCTCCGGGGTCAGGTTGCCTCCCGCCCACAGGACCATGAGCAACGTCGCGTCGCCCTCGTAGACGGCCGCGCGCGCGAGGGCCTCGGTCGGTCTCGTCGAGCAGGTCCTTCTGGTCCGCGAACACCGTGAAGCTGGCGTCCTGCAGCGCATGGTCGTATTCGTGGGCGAACGTGATCTTGTCGGCGCCGGTGATGCTGCCGGTTCGCGAGACGACGTACAGGGCCTTGTCGTCCGGCTTGTAGAAGCCGGCGACCTGGCTGTCGATCAGGTCGAGGAACAGCTGCCGGAGCGACTGGTCCGGCTCGCATCAGCCCGAAGGCCTTGTACAGCCGCTCGCTGGCGGCGACGTAGTCGGGCGGGTTGTCCTCGTCGAAGGACTCGACGTTGAACGCCTTGAGCGCCTCGCCGTCGATGGTCTCGCGCTTGACGTCCACCGGTTTCAGGCCGCGCAATCTCCAGGACCTGCTCCTCGATGGCGTCGTAGATGGCGTCCGCCGCGGCGCTCGAGACCGCGCTCGGTGGGGCACTCGACGGCGACGCGGACGGGCTGGCGGTCGACGTCGGTCGGCGTGGCGCTGGGCGCGGCCGGATCGCAGGCCGCGAAGAACAGGGCGGCCGCCGCGACGAGCGCGAGCGGACGCATGGGGGCGTGGTGGGTCATGGGCGGGATTGTGGCACGGGCTCGGTGGAGGTCAGATCCGGGGGTCGATGTCGCTTTCTTAATCGCTTGGCGGCTCGACCGTGAATCACGGGCCCGTAGCGTAGTCAACGGACAGAACCGAGAGGTTCCATCCTCCCTCCCTCCGACCGGGGGCGCCGATTGGGCAGGCGCCTCCGGTCTTTCCATGTCCGTTCGGGACACGGACGCGGGCGCCTCAGACCTGCTTGCCGCGCGCCTCGAGAAGGACCGTCGTCGTCTCGACCGGGAGACTCGAGGAGGTGACCGACAGCTTCGGCTGGGTCACGGGCTCGGCGCCCATCTCGTGGAAGAACCTGGCGAGGACCTCGGCGCAGTCCGCCTCGTTGTCGCAGAGGGGCATCGGCACGACGATCCGCGGGTCCAACTGGGCGACGAGGGCGGCGGCGTTGATCGGGCTGAGCTCGCCGCCGAGCGGCACGCAGACGATGTCGATCGGCCCGATGTCGCCGAGCTTCTCCTCCGACAGGAGATGCCCGATATCGCCGAGGTGGATCGCGTGCACGCCGTCGATCTCGACGGCGAAGGACACGCCCTTCCCCTTCGTCGCCCCGCGGGCATCGTCACGGTAGGTGCGGATGCCGGTCATCAGGACCTGCTTGACCTCGTATTCCCCAGGCCCGTCGAGGACGAAGGCGTCGTCCAGGCTGGAGGGCAGCCGCGTCTTGCCGTCGCGCGAGGTCTTGCCCTTCGCCTTGGCGAGCGGGGCGTCATCGGGATGGCTGAAGGTCACGATGTCGCCGGTGATGCCCCGCCCGGTCGGGCCGACGACCGCCTGATAGGGATCCGCCACGACGACCGCGTCCTTGCCACGCAGCCGGATACAGGTCCGGCCGTACCACGTCATCTCCATGCCGGTCGATTCTCGCACAGCCGCCTCCACCGCGGCTCACCGTCGCGTCAGGGTCGGTCCAGGACCACCCGACCACGCTTGATGACGGTCCGCACGAGGTCTGCGCCCGGGTAGTACGGGATCTGGGCCGTCGTCGGGCACCCGCCAGATGACCAGGTCCGCCGCCTTGCCGGGCTCGAGCGAACCGATCTCGTCCTCGAGCGACAGGGCGCGGGCCGCGTTGATCGTGACGGCCGAGAGCGCCTCATCCGGCGACAGGCCCAGGTTCACGCACGCGAACGACATCGCCAAGCGCGAGGTTCGGTGCCGGTGAGGTCCCGGGATTGAAGTCCGTGCCGATCGCCACGGGCACGCCGGCGTCGACGAACGCGCGCGCCGGGGCGTGGTGGTCCTTCATGAGGAACCAGGTCGTGATCGGGAGCAGCGTCGCCACGACCGGATTTCCGGCCTCGGCCGCCGCGGCCATCGCGCGGATGCCGGCCTTCGACGGCGTGGCGAGGTGGTCGGCCGAGGCGGCTTGAGCTCGGCGGCCAGCTCCGCGCCGCCCGAAGGCGCCAGCTCGTCCGCGTGAAGCCGCGGCTCCAGGCCGAACCCCCGCGCGGCCTCGAGGACTCGCCGCGACTGCTCCGGCGTGAACACCCCGGTCTCGCAGAAGACGTCGGCGAAGCGAGCCCGGCCGTGGGCGGCGATCCCGGGGAGCTGCTCGTCGATGAGCGATCGGACGTACGCCTCCGTCCCGTCCGGGCGCGACCGGAACTCGGGCGGGACCGCGTGGGCACCCAGCCAGGTCGGCACGACATCCATCGGGCCTTCGCGTCCCAGCCGGTAGGCGACGTCGACGCAGCCGGAGCTCGGTCTCGAGATCGAGCCCGTAGCCCGACTTCGCCTCGATCGTCGTGACGCCGTGGCCGAGCATCTCATCGAGCCAGCGGCGTCCGTGGGCGAGCAGCTCGCCCTCCGAGGCGGCGCGCGTCGCGGCGACGGTGGACAGGATCCCGCCGCCTGCCGCCAGGATGTCGAGGTACGAGGCGCCCCGCTGACGCAGGACGAGCTCGGCCTCGCGCGGACCCGGCGAACACCAGGTGCGTGTGCGGGTCGACGAGGCCCGGGGTGACCGCGCCGCCCGCCGCGTCGATCCGGGCGAACCGACCGAGCGGCAAGCCCTCGGCCTCCAGTGCAGCCTCGACCGCCGCGCGTGGCCCGACGGCGACGATCCGGCCCTCCCAGCCCGCGACGGACGGGGCGTCGGGCCCCGCCGGATCGTCGGCCAGGAGGCGCCCGACCTCCCCTTGTTCGGGGCCGCGCCGCACGCCGCCCTCCAGCGTCACGACCTCCGAAGCGCCGACGACGAGGAAGCCCGGGGTGGGCTCACCGGTGCGGCCGCCCTCGATGACGCGGAACGAGCTGCTCATCCGGCGCGGCGCGGGTCCGGCGATCCGCGCGCTTCCTCCAGGCGAAGCTCGAGCGCCTGCGTCGGCGAGAAGTCCCGCAGGCGAAGGTACGTCGCGGCGGCCCGTAGCCGTTCGTCCAGCGGCATGTCCTTGTCCGCTTCGGCCCGGTCGGCGACGTCCAGGAACGCGGCCAGGGGCGCGAGCCCGATGAGCTCGGACTCTGCGGGCTCCACGCCGTCCTCCGCCGCCAGGTCGCGGACCGCGTCCCAGACCACCCAGAGCGGCGTCACGGTGAAGTCGAGCAGGTTCATCGAGACCTGGGCGCGGAGTGGGTGGCCACGCTCCGGCTCGCGAACCTCGAAGCCATTGGCCTGCACCCGTGGCAGCCCACCGCCCGACTCGCGCACGCGCCGCGCGATCCGCTTCGCAAGCTCGACGTCCGTCGTGTCGAGGTTGATGTTGTAGGCGATGAGGAACGGGCGCGCCCCGACGGCGATCGCGCCGGCCGATGGGTGCAGATGGGCCGGCCCGAAGTCGGGCTCGCGGCCGCGCTGGCCGATCTCGGCACGCAGGCCCTCGTACTGCCCGCGGCGGACGTCGGCGAGCTTCTCGCGGTCGGGCCGGGTCGCGGCGCGCGCGTACAGGTAGACCGGGATGTCGAACCGGGTCGCGATGCGCTCGCCGAACGATCGCGCCAGGTCGACGCAGGCATCGATCGTCGTGTCGCCGAGCGGGATGAACGGGATGACATCGACCGCGCCGATGCGCGGATGCTCGCCTTCGTGGACGTCCATGTCGATCTCGTGGATCGCGCTCTCGACGAGGTTCTCGAGGGCGGTCGTCACCCCGTCGTGCTCACCGGCGATCGTGAACACCGAGCGGTTGTGGCTCGCGTCGCTCGTGCGGTCGAGCAAGGAGACACCGGGGACCGAGCGAGATCGCCTCGGCCATCCGGTCGACGACATCCGGCCGACGACCTTCGGACACGTTCGGGACCGATTCGACGAGCACGTCCAGATGCTAGCGACCCGGCCCCCTTTCCGAAGGGCTGGCCCGCAGGTCCGTCACGACGTGACGACGCCGGCCGGGGGTCGCGATGACCCGCCGGCCGGCGTCGATGTGGCGGCTACGCGATCACTTCGTGAAGCGGACGTCCAGCTCCTCGGATGTGCCATCGGCGAAGACGAGGGTCAGTGTGCCGCACCAGTTCGCCCAAGCCTTCTGGGTCTTCCACGCGAACTTGTACGTGTCGGTGGCTGGGGAATACGAGAACGGCTCGCTGGCGACGGCCGTGATCGGCGAGCCGATCGCCGCACCTGACGAGCAGTCCGTCCGCTGGAAGGCGGGATCGCCATACAGCACGGCGAGCCCCCGGTTGCCGCCCAGCGAGAAGCGGACCGGCAGGGTCTGTCCGGCCTTGAGAGACGTCACCCCGGAGGAGGACGCGGGATTCAGGAAGCCGCCGAAGTCGTACGCGAGGAGGTCGGCGCCGACCAGGACCGGGTCGTGGTCGGATGAGCGGTAGGCATGCGGAGCGAACAGCGTCTCGATGTGACCGTCCGACTTGAAGTCGGTGTTGTAGTCGAGCACGATCGGCTCGTCCGCGTTGATGTGCCACTCGGTGGTTCCGGTCACTTGGGCCGGCAGGGTCGCGTCGGCCAGGGCATGGTCCAGGTAGCCGGACTGGCCCTGGAAGACGAACGAGTAGGCCTCGTCGCCGAGGAACGTCTGGATCATGTTCTCGTAGCCGGCGTCCTCGAAGACCCCGATCGGATCTTCTTTGGCATAGCTGTTGAGGTCGCCGATGACGATCGCATCCAGATCGCCGCTATCGGTGGGATCGCTGGCGATCCAGTCGACGAGCGCCTCCGCGGCGTCGACTCTGGTCAGGTTGCAGTTGCCCTGACCGTCGCCCGTATCCGGGTCGCCGTCGCAAGCGGATCCCTTGGACTTGAGGTGGTTGACGATGACGGTCGCCTGCCCGCCGGTCGCGGTCGACTCGAAGGTCTGGGCGAGGGCCGGGCGGTTGCGCTGGTCGAGGAAGCGCGGGTCGACGGTCGAGTCGAGGATCGCGTAGTCGCCGACCGGGACGGCCGACGCGGGCTGGTAGATGAACGCGACCTTGATCGCGTCCGTCCCGATGGTGCCGGTGTCGATGAAGTCGTACGTGCCAGCGCCGAGGATGTCATTGAGCCCGTCGACGAGATCCTTCACGGCCTCGAAGTCGTTGTTCTCGATCTCCATCAGCCCGACGACGTCCGCATCAAGACCGATGAGCGCGCTCAGGATCTTCGCCCGCTGGCGATCGAGCTCGAAGGTCGTGTTCGCGCCGCGGCACTCCAGCGAGGAAGGACCGCAGATGTCGGGGCCGTTGCCGCTGCCCGGGTTCGTGTCGAGGGTCGTGAAGTAGTTGAGGACGTTCATGGACGCCACCTTGATGGTGCCGCCGACCCCGTCCGGGTCCTCGGGGCGTGGGTTGGTCGGCTCGAAGGTTGGCAGCGTCGCGGTCGGCTGGAGCCGGTAGGTCCCGAAGCGCTGCTCCAGGACGAAGGTGCCGCCGTCGGTCGTGTCACCGATGCGCAAGGTGTTGAAGGCGCTGAGCCCGCCGGTCGGGTAAACGGTCGGGTCGAGGTTCTGGCGGTTGTCGCCGTCGTCGAGCACGATCCGGTTTCGGTCGTTCTCTGCCTGCATGGCGATCGCCGGGGCGCCTGGAGCGACGACGTTGGTCGGCGTGATGAGGCGGCCGCCCGAGGACAGGACGACCTCACCGAACCGCCCGAGCGTGAACGTCTCGGTGACGCTCAGCTCCTGGTCGATGTCGACGAGCATGCCCTCGTAGCGTTCCGCGAAGGTCGGCGACGAGAACGGCAGGCTGACGCCGGCCGGGGTGACCGTCTGGCCACTGGCGCACACGACGAGGTTGTTGAGGTTCGTGAGCTCGGTCAGCGTGACGCCGGTGGTCGTGAACTCCGTGACCCGTCCCTTGATCCGGACGGCGTCCCCGACGGCGTACGTGGCGCCACCGTTGGGTTCGAAGATGAAGATGCCCTCGGACGTGGCGGGGTCGGCGTCCTGATCGGCGTCCTCTTCCTGGACATGGAGGCCCTGGAAGCCGTTCGCGCCCGGATAGGCGCCGACCACGACGCCCTGGATCTCGACGGTCTGGTTGACCAGGGGCGACGCGAGGCCACTGCCCTGGATCTGGTGGATGAAGGTGGCCGGGTCGCCGCACGTGATGTCAGAGGCGACCGTGAAGCTGAAGACGTGGTCCGCCGCCATGGCGTTCGGCGGATCGTCGGTGTCCTCGTCGGTCACGTTGGCCGCGACGATGGTGACCGTGCAGGTCTCGCCACCCACGAAGTTCGCGGTCGGGTTCAACGTGAAGCTACCGGGTCCGCCCGACTCCGTCGCGGCGTGGCTACCGCTGGTGGCACAGCTGATCGAGAACCAGCCATCGTTGACATCGACGGGCTCGCTGAAGGTGATCGTCAGGTTCGCCCAGGACGGAACGCCCGTCCCACTCGATGCTGGGAAAGTCGACGCGACCCGCGGGGCGGAGTCGTGCGCAGCGCGTGGGTTCGGGGCGCCGATGACGAAGTCGGCGTTGTTGTTGTCGGTGTCGGTGGCGCCATCGGCCTTGCGCAGGGCGGCGGTCGTGTTGCTGAGTGGGCGCCGTCGGGCCCGCGCCCTCGAAGCAGTTGGCGGCCGTGCCGTAGCCGACGAAGTCGACGATGGCGCGCACCGGTCGGGCAGGCCCCCGAGAGCGGGGTGGTCGATGCGACCAGGGCGACCTTGCCGGCGGTCGCGGACATCGCGATCGCTCCCGTCGCATCCGGATCCGGCAGGGAGAGCGTGCCGCCCGCGCCGGCCGCCTCCTGGATCAGGTAGTGCTTGCCGGCCGGAACGGACCCGGTCAGCGGGCGTCACCTGCCAGGTCGCTGCCGGTCGACGACGCGTACTGGACGGACCAGCCGGCGACCGACACGTCCGTCGCGCTGCGGTTGAACAGCTCGATGAAGTCGTTTCGATAGTCGGCGCCGGCGTTGCCGCCGCCACCGTAGACCTGGCTGATCTTGACGTCCGTGCTGACGACGACCGGGGTCGCGACGGTGAAGCTGACCGTGAGTCGGACGCCATCTGGCATCAGGCGGATCGTCCGTGTCGACGTCGTGGACCTTGGGCGAGTCGACCGTCACTGTGCAGAGCTCAGCCTCGGCCGAAGTCCACGGCGGGAGTAGAGCGAATTCAAGATCGTCGGGTCCGCCGGTCGCCGCGGCGAGCGTGCGCACCCGAGTCAGCGCAGACGATCGCTGAACCACGGCGCGGCGACGGTCACGGGCTCGCTGAAGGTGATCGCGATGTTGGCGTCGGTGGCGACGTTCGGTCGTCGCTCGTCGAGCGGGTCGGTCAGCCGAGACGGAGGGCGCCTCATCGCCTGGATCAGCCTGGAAGGTCTGTCCGGGGTTCTTGGCGCCCACGCTCGGTGGCGCCTCGGTCCAGGTGAAGTCCTGGTAGGTCGAGCCGGATGCCGGTCAGCCGAGGGACAGCCCGATGCGCCGGGGCCGGCTCCTGATCGACGCCGATGTCCGTGCTCGCCATGCCGCTGGCAGGCCCGTTCGTCGCCGTGAAGGCTCCCTCGTAGCTGAGGAACTGAACGACCGTCGTTCCGTTCACGAGAGCGATGCCGTCGGGAGCGCCGTTCTGGAGCCCGACGGTCGAGACTGACGCCGTGCCGAATCCGTCCTGTTCGATCGGGAAGGTCCCGACTCAAGGTGCTGAGTGGTGCGTACGAGGCTCCGCCACTCCCGTTGTACCGGACGATCGTCCAGCCGGTGAGCGTCCGTACCGGCGGGGCCGGCGATCTCGATGGATCTCGCCGGCGTCGGTGCCCGGTGTTGTCGTAGTGGATCTCGTTGATCCAGACCGTTGCCGGGTCCTCCGTGAAGGCGAGCGCGCTGCCGGCCGGGAGGGCGGCGATCGCCATGGCGGCGATCAGGGCAAGGATCAGGGGGCGTGCGGGGGCGCGGTGACTGACGGACACGACGGGTCGTCCTCCTCCTCGAAGCAAGTGCCGCTTCGGTATCGCATCACTGTACCGGGCGAGGCCATACCAAAGCCCACACAACTGCCCCGGACCGCACCATCAACGGTGCGCCTTGGCACCGGTAAGGCGCGCCAGCGCCGGCAGCCGCTACTCGCCGAGCATCGGCACCCGGATGCCGCGCTCCCAGGCCACCTCGATCGCCCGGTCGTACCCCGCGTCCACGTGGCGCAAGACGCCCATCGCCGGGTCCGTCGTGAGGACCCGCTCCAGCTTCTGCGCCGCGAGGGCGGTGCCGTCAGCCACGACCACCATGCCGGCATGCTGCGAGTACCCGATCCCGACGCCGCCGCCGTGATGGATCGACACCCACGAGGCGCCGGCGGCCGTGTTGACGAGCGCGTTCAGCAGCGGCCAGTCGGCGACCGCGTCGGAGCCGTCGGCCATCGCCTCCGTCTCGCGGTTGGGCGAGGCCACGGATCCCGCGTCCAGGTGATCGCGGCCGATGACGATCGGGGCCGCGACCTCGCCGGTCCGCACCAGCTCGTTGAACGCGAGACCGGCCCGCGCGCGCTCGCCGTACCCGAGCCAGCAGATCCGGGCAGGCAGCCCCTGGAACGGGACACGAGCCTGCGCCATCTCGATCCAGCGCCGCAGCCCGGCATCGTCGGGGAACAGCTCGAGGACCGCCTGGTCGGTCCGCGCGATGTCGGCGGCGTCGCCCGACAAGGCCGCCCAGCGGAACGGCCCGCGACCTTCGCAGAACTGCGGCCGGATGAACGCTGGCACGAACCCCGGATAGTCGAACGCGTCGGCCACCCCGGCCTCGGCCGCCTGGGCTCGAAGGTTGTTGCCGTAGTCGAAGACGATCGCGCCCGCTCGCTGGAACGCGAGCATCGCCCGGACATGGGCGGCCATGGCCGCGCGCGAGCGGCGCTCGTACTCCGCCGGCTGGGTGGAGCGCAGGGTCAGCGCGTCGGCGAGGGTCATCTCCGCCGGCACGTACCCGGCGAGCGCGTCGTGGGCGGACGTCTGGTCGGTGACGAGGTCGAACCGCTCGCCGGCCGCGGCCCAGGCGGGCTCGATCTCCGCGGCGTTGCCGACGAGGGCGACCGACGTCGCGTCACCATCGCGGGCCGCCGCCCGCGCCCACGCGAGCGCCTCTGCCGGATCGTGGGTGAGCAGGTCGACGTAGCCGATCTCGAGACGGCGGCGCGCCCGAGCCTCGTCGACCTCGATGGCCAGGCAGACGCCCTCGTTCATCGTCACGGCGAGCGGCTGGGCGCCGCCCATCCCACCGAGGCCGGCCGTCAGGGTCACCGTCCCCCGCAGCGTCCCGTTGAAATGCTGGCGGGCCGCCTCGGCGAAGGTCTCGTAGGTGCCCTGCAGGATGCCCTGGGTCCCGATGTAGATCCACGATCCCGCGGTCATCTGGCCGTACATCGTGAGCCCCTGCTTCTCGAGCTCGCGGAAGTACTCCCAGGTCGCCCATTTCCCGACGAGGTTCGAGTTCGCGATCAGGACGCGTGGCGCCCACTCGTGCGTCCGCAGCACCCCGACGGGCTTGCCGCTCTGGACCAGAAGGGTCTCGTCGTCGGCGAGGACCCGCAGCTCGCGGACGATCGCATCGAAGGCGTCCCAGCTGCGAACCGCCCGGCCGGTGCCGCCGTACACGACGAGGTGATCCGGGTCCTCGGCGACGTCCGGGTCGAGGTTGTTCATGAGCATCCGCAGGGCCGCCTCCTGGGCCCACCCGCGACAGGTCAGCTCGGGGCCACGGGGCGCACGGACGGGACGGGGACCGGCTCCTGGCATGGCCGACAGGCTACTCCGTCAGGCCTTCGACGACGCGCTCGCCGAAGCGCCCCTCGCCGGCGGCGGTGATCGATACGATCCGGTCCGGGTTCGTGAGGTGGACGTGATAGGTGTGCACCCCGCCCTGGCACGAGCCGATGTGCGTTTCGTGCCCGCCGATCTCGGTCACGGCCGCACCCGGCGTGACGCCGCCCGCGACCTCGCATGCACCATCGTCGTAGGTGCTCCGCCACGACCGGAACCACGCGTCTCCGAATACACCCGGCCGAAGTCGGGCGACGTTCACGATCGCCAGGTTGTCGGCCGTGGACGATCCGGGCTGGATGTAGAGCCCGACGGCGAGCGCTTCGATATCGGCGGCGAGACCGCCGTTGGCCGCAAGGTCGATCGCGGTCGCGTCGTCAGGTTGGAGCGCCTGGCCCCCCACCTCGTCGGGGAGGAGGTCGAGCAGCGCCGGGTCGAGCGCGACGGCCCCCGCGCCCGACGGGAGCGGCGAGGCAAGTGACGATGGCGAGGCCGGGGCGGATGCTGCCGGTGGAGGCGAGGGCGACGCGACGGTCGGGATCGGCGGTCCGCAACCGGCGATGGTGAAGACGCCGGCCAGGATCACGGCGCTAGCGGCAGCGAACCTCGCAGGCCTCACCCGAGCTCGCGGCGCATGACGGGGAACCGCTCATCCGGCGCCGCGGTGACGAACCCGACCGATTCCCAGAACGCCGGGGTGGCTGCGCTCGTCGCGTCCGGTCGCGCCCCGATCGCGGGATACGTCTCGACCGCCGCGAAACCGCGTCCCTCGAGGTCCTCGCAGACCGCCGCGACGAGCGCCTTCGCGAGTCCCGCGCCACGCGCCGCCGCGGTCGACGCGATGCAGGTGATGACCGCCGGCAGCGGCGCATCCGGGAGGGCCGGGTACAGGTCACGCGTCCGTTGCGCCCGTGGATACGCCGTCAGCGGCCCGAACTGGCAGTACGCCGCGGGCACCTCGTCCGAGAGCAGCACCTTCGCGTAACTGCCCGCCACGCCGAGCCCGCGAGCCAGCAGCCGAAGCTTGCGCGGCGCCGTGTCGGCGACCGTCGGCCGAGGGGCACGGCGCGGGGCGAACGGGTTGTCGTCGAGGGCATCGTCGTCGGGGAGGAGCGGGTTGGTCACGCCCCCGCCGCCACCGCCCAGATCGACCGCGAACGGGTTCGCCCGACGTTCCTCGAGGTCGGCGAGGAACGGGTTGGCCGGTGCGGCCGCGGGGCGGCGGTTCCGGCGCGACGGCTCCGCCGGGCTCGATCCAGTCGAGGCGGATCGCCTTCGACCCGCGGTCCGCATCCTCCCAGTAGTCGCACGACCGGTGATCGAACCCGGGGTCGGCGCACGGTGGCAGGAGGGCGAACGTCGATTCGTCCGTGACGTCCACGATGGCGATCCGACCCGGCGTCGGCGCCGTCACGCGAAGCCTCCCGGCCCAGCCAGGTCCTCCAGCGCCCCGTCGTGGACCATCGCGGTCGCCGCCGCCAGGTCGGGCCCCGGCTCACGATCGCGGTCCAGGTGCGAGATGCGAGCCCGGATCCGCCGGTGGGCCTCGGCCACGCCGGCGCCCTGGCGTCGCGGGCTCCTCCCCGGCCGATTCCCGTAGGGCCTGCCGCAGGTCGAGTGCCTGCGCGGCCACGACGAGCTCGATCGCGATGATCCGCTCGACGCCGGTCAGCACCGCCCGCGCGTGGCGCGCGGCGATCGACCCCATCGAGACGTGGTCCTCCTGGTTGGCCGAGGTCGGGATCGAGTCGACGGATGCCGGATGGGCGAGGACCTTGTGCTCGCTCACGAGCGCCGCCGCCGTGTACTGGTAGATCATCATCCCGGACTCCACGCCCGACGATCGCGCCAGGAACGGCGGCAGCCCGCCGTTCAATCGATGGTCCACGAGCAGCGCGGTGCGCCGTTCGCTGATCGACCCGAGCTCGGCCAGGGCCAGCTTCGCGAAATCGAGCGCCAGGGCGATCGGCTCGCCGTGGAAGTTGCCGCCGCTGATGACGCGGCCGCCGCCGGTCGCGATCGTGTCCGCGTCGGCGACACCACCGCCGGGGAACACGAGCGGGTTGTCGGTCGCGGAGTTGAGCTCGATGTCCAGGACGCGCCGGAGATGGTCGAGGGCGTCACGTACCGCGCCGTGCACCTGCGGCACGCAGCGCAGCGAGTAGGGGTCCTGGACCTTGTGGGCCGACCCGTGGTGCGCCCGCTGCAGCCCGCTGTCGCGCAGCAGGTGCCGCAGCTCCGTGGCCACCTGGACCTGGCCCGGGTGCGGTCGGGCGAGCTGGTAGGCGGCCGCGAACGCCACGTCCGTCCCGAGCAATGCCTCCACGGACATCGCCGCCGCGACGCTGGCGGTCCGGACCAGCCGGTCCGAATCCGCGAGCAACAGCGCCCCGATGGCGCCCATCATCTGGGTCCCGTTGAGCAGGGCCAGGCCTTCCTTGGCCTCGAGCACCAGTGGCTCCAGGCCCACCTCGCGCAGCGCCAGCAGCGCCGGCAGGACCTGGCCGCGGAACTCGACCTGCCCGCGCCCGATCAACGGCAGGGCCAGGTGGGCCAGCGGCGCCAGGTCACCGGACGCACCCAGGCTCCCCTGCTCGGGCACGACCGGGTGGACCCCGGCGGCCAGCATGGCCAACAACCGATCGACGATCAGGGGCCGGCAACCGCTGTGCCCCAAGGCGAGCGTGTTGGCCCGGAGCAGCAGCATCGCCCGGACGATCTCGCGCGGGAACGCCGCCCCGACGCCGGCGGCGTGGCTCATCAGGAGGTTCTCCTGGAGCTGGCCGGCCTGGGCCGGCTCGATGAACGTGGACGCGAGGTCGCCGAAGCCGGTCGTCACGCCGTACACGACGGCGCCCTCGGCGACGAGCGCCTCGATGACGTCACGCGCCTCCTGCATCCGCTCCCGCGCGTTCGCGTCGAGCTCGACCGTCGCGCTGCCGCGGGCGACGGCCTCCACGTCGGCGATCGCGAGGTCCGCGCCGGTCAGGACGACCTTCGGTTCGGTCACGTCGCCGAGGATAGTCGGCTATGCTCCCGGCCGTGTTCGACTTCCTGAACGGGCCGGTCCGCGACCTGGTGACCCAGGTCTACGAGGCCGTCGGGTACCTCGGCGTGGCCCTGTGGGTCGCCATCGAGAGCGTCATCGTCCCGATCCCCTCGGAGCTGGTGCTCCCCTTCGCGGGCTTCCTCGTGGGCGAAGGCGCCGCGATCGAGCCGCTGACCGGACAGCGGTGGCTGTACTGGCTCGTGGTCCTCGCCGGTACCCTCGGGGCGACGGTCGGGTCGCTCGTGGCCTATGGCATCGGGGCGTGGGGCGGGCGGCCCATCCTCGAGCGCTGGGGCCGGTTCATCGGCATCACCGCCGCCGATCTCGACAAGGCGGACGCGTTCTTCCTGCGCTACGGGGACGCGGCGAGCTTCTTCGGTCGGATGATCCCGGTCATCCGCTCGCTCGTGTCGTTCGCGGCGGGCATCTCGCACATGCCGCTCCTGCGCTTCACGCTCTTCTCGTTCCTGGGGTCGCTGCCGTTCACGGCGTTGCTCGTCTTCGCCGGGGTCCAGCTCGGCGCCAACTGGGAGACGATCGGCGGCTTCCTCAAGCAGTTCGAGTACGCGATCCTGGCCGTGATCGGCGTCGTCGTGCTCGCCTGGATCTGGTTCCGGATCATCAAGCCGCGGCGGGCGGCTCGTCCCGCCTAGCGCGCACCCTCCGGCAGCACCTGAACCCGGCTGCGAGCGGAAGTCGCGGTACAGCAGCAGGTCGTAGACGATCTTCAGGCCGCCCGCGAGGAAGAACGGCAGGGCGACCAGCCCGGCATTCGCCATCATCACCGACGAGAGCGAGGGCGAGATCGCGGCTCCGGCGTTTCGGGCGACGCCGGTCACGCCGGCCGCCGCGGAGCGCTCGTCCGGGTCCACCACGGAGATCACGTACGACTGCCGGGTCGGCACGTCCATCTGGCTCAGGCTGAACCGCAGCAGCAGCACGGCGACGGCCAGCTCCACGGTCGGCATCAGCGGGACCAGGATCAGCAGGACGTTCGAGGGGAGATGGGTGAAGACCATCGTGTTGATGAGTCCGATCCGCGCCGCGATCCGGGCAGCGGACAGCGACGAGACGGCGGCCAGCAGGTTGGCGCCGAAGAAGATGACCCCGAGGACCGCCGGCTCCACGCCGAACCGGACGTGGAACCAGTACGCCATCAGGCTTTGCGGGATGAACCCGCCGGCAAACGCGTCGAGCGAGAAGAGGGCCGACAGCCGGAAGACGACGCGTCGCGATCGACGCAGGCCGAAGCGCTCGCGGATGTCGTCCTGCGTTCGTTCCCGGGGCGGCGGCTCGATGGCGCCGCCGAGCCGCCAGAAGCCGGCCGTCATGCCCAGACCGATCACGGCGTAGCCGATGACGACCACCCGGTAGGCGTCCACCGTGGGCACGCCCCGATCCAGCAGGAGCTGGCTGACCAGCCCGGCCGCGAGCGCGCCACTGGCCGTCGCGAGGTAGCCGACGAGGTTGTACCAGGCGAACGTGGCCGTGCGCCGGGTGTCGGGCACGGTCTGCGACAGGGCGGCCTGCTCGATGGCGAGGAACGGACCGACCTCGTTGCCGGTCGGCGAGATGACCCCGATCGTCGCCGCGACGATCAGCAGCGGCACCCAGTCCGTGGCCGCGAACACGACGCCGGCGACCACCATCAGGATCGACCCGGCCACGAGCACGCGGCGCCGCCCCAGCCGATCGGCGTGCGTCGTCAGCCAGAGCGAAATGATCGTGTCGCCGATGAGCGTGAGGGTGAGCACGACCCCGATCGTCCAGGCGTCGAGGCTGAGGGCGTCGAGATACAGGACGAGGGCGACGGCGAGGAATCCGTAGCCGAACATCCGCAACGTCCGCATCGCGAACAGGGCCCGGCCGTCCCGGTCGAGGCCGCGAAGACTCGCCACCAGCCCGCCATCGACGGCCTCGGCGGACACGGGGGACGACATGACCCCGAGTCTACGGGCTCGTCGGCGCAGAACGGGTCTGCGACAATCCGATCCGGAGGTCATCCATGGCAACGGACGAGCACGAGACGGACGAGCACGAGACGGACGCCCCGGGCCACGCCGGCGCGGTGGCCCACCACGCGACCGACGATCACGGCGACGACCACGGGCACGACGATCACGCCCATGCCGAGGAGGCGCTCGGCCCGGTCGATGGCCCGGCCTGGGGGGCCGCGATCCTTGGGGTCGTGCTGGGGCTGGCCGTCGCCGCCGCCTTCGTCCTCGCGACGTTGCCGGCCTGAAGGCCACTCCTGCCGGGCGCCAGGTCACCGCGACCGGTGAGCGCCTGACCGCTCACCCACGGAACATCGCGGCCCGCTGGCCCGTCCCTGCGGATGAACGTCCACGTCCATCGCTCCGTCTCCCGCCGACTCCGGAGGGTCTCCCATGAGACGCCGTCGAATCTTCGTCGCCATGCTGGCACTCAGCCTGGGGCTGCTCGTCCGGCCGGTCGCCGTGGGCTCCGTGGTCGCGTGCAGTTGCGTCATGGATGCCGATCCCATGGCCACCGCCGCGCGGGACCCGGAGCAGGCGATCTTCACGGGCGTGGTGCAGGAGCCTGCCGCCCAGGGCACGCCCGTCGTCCTCACTCGCTGGTTCCGTGGCGCCGCGCCGCAGGCGGTGGTCTGGCTCGACAACCAGGGCTTCGAGGATCCGTTCGGCGGGAGCTGCGGGACGGCGCGGCCACCGGCCAACAGCGAGTGGATCTTCGCCGCCTACCGGGCTGAAGGCGGCACGTTCGGGGTCAACCTGTGCTCTCCCCACGCCGCGCTCGCGACGCCCGAAGGACAACGGATGCTCCAGTCCGCGACGGAGGTGCTGGGTCCGCCCGCGGTCCCGGTGGCGCAACCCGATCCCGGCGGAACCACCGATCCGGTGGTGACTGGCGTCATCGCGATCCTGGTCGGTCTCGTCGCGCTCACCGGCCTGGCGGCCGGCATCTTCCTGGTAGCGGGTCGGCGACGGGCATCCTGACGGGCTCGACGGCGCCGGGCGCGGGCTCAGAACAGCCCGACGACGTTCCCATCCGCGTCGATGTCGATGTTGCGACCGCCCGGCACGGACGGGAGCCCCGGCATCGTCCGCATCTCGCCGCACAGCGGCGTGATGAAGCCCGCCCCGGCCGACAGGCGGATCTCGCGGATCGGCACCGTGAAGCCCGCTGGCCGGCCCAGGAGGTTCGCGTCGTGGCTGAGCGAGTACTGGGTCTTGGCCATGCAGACCGGCAGGTGCCCGAAGCCGAGCGATTCGTACAGCTTCAGCGACTTCTGGGCGGCGGGCGTCAGGTCGATGCCGTCCGCCCCGTAGATCTGGGTCGCGATCGTGTGGATCTTCTCGCCGAGCGGCGCCTCGTCCGGATAGAGGAGCCGGAAGGAGCGCGACGGATCCTCGGCGGCCGCCCAGACCGCCTCGGCCAGGGCGGTCGCGCCCTTCCCACCGTCCGAGAAATGGGTGGCAAGCACGGCGTCACGCGCCCCGGCCGCCAGCGCGGCCTCGCGGATCGCCTCGACCTCGGCGGGCGTGTCGGTCGGGAACGCGTTGATGGCCACGACCGCCGGGATGCCGAACTTGCGGACGATCTCGATGTGCGCCGCGAGATTGGACGCGCCCGGTCCGAACCGCCTCGACGTTCTCCTCGAGCAGGGCCGGGTCGAGCGGCTTGCCGGCCACGATCCGGCCGACGCCGCCGTGCATCTTGAGCGCCCGGACCGTGGCGACCACCACGGCCGCATCCGGGGCCAGCCCGGACGCCCGGCACTTGATGTCGAAGAACTTCTCGGCACCCATGTCGGCCCCGAAGCCCGCCTCGGTGCAGACGATGTCGTTCGTCGCGAGCGCCAGCCGGTCCGCGATGATCGAGTTGTTGCCGTGGGCGATGTTCGCGAACGGGCCGGCGTGGACGAAGGCGGGGCCACCCTCGAGCGTCTGGAGCAGGTTCGGCTTGATCGCGTCGCGGAGCAGGACGGTCATGGCGCCCGCGACCCCGAGGTCGTCCGCCGTCACCGGCGTGCCGTCGACCCGGGTGGCCAGCACGGTCCGTCCGAGCCGCGCGCGAAGGTCGTGGATGTCGGTGGCGAGGGCCAGGACGGCCATCACCTCCGAGGCGACCGTGATGACGAACTCGGTCTCGCGCGGGACACCGTCCTGGCGGCCACCGAGCCCAAGGACGATGTGGCGCAGCGCCCGATCGCTGATGTCGAGCACGCGCGGCCACAGCACCGCGTGCGGGTCGATGCCGAGCGGATTCTTGTGGTGGAGGCTGTTGTCGATGAACGCGCCGGCGAGGTTGTGGGCCGCCCCGATCGCATGGACGTCGCCGGTCAGGTGGAGGTTGAAGTCCTCCATCGGGATGACCTGGCTGTAGCCACCGCCGGCGGCGCCGCCCTTGATCCCGAACACGGGCCCGAGCGACGGCTGGCGGATGTTGACCGACGCCCGGTGGCCGATCTGGTTGAGGCCCTGGGCGAGCCCGACGGTCGTCGTCGACTTGCCCTCGCCGAGCGGTGTCGGCGTGATCGCCGTGACCACGACGTACTTCCCGCGCGGGCGTTCGGCCTCGAGGCGCGTGATCGCGGCGAGGGTCACCTTGGCCTTGGTCGGTCCGTACAGCTCGAGCTCGTCGGGCAGGATGCCCAGCTCGGCGGCGATGTCCACGATCGGCCGCGGCGTGACGGAACGCGCGATGTCGAGGTCGGACGGGAAGCTCATCGATCTCCTCGAGCGTGGCGGGGTCAGCGCCCGGCGGCCGGAGCCGGTTCGGTCGCGGCCGCGTGCCGTTCGGCGGCGCGGATGAGATGGGTCAGGAGCAGGGCGTTGGTCAACGGCCCCACGCCACCGGGCACCGGCGTGATGGCACTCGCGACGCGCGCGGCGGACTCGAACTCTACGTCGCCCACGATCCGGCCGTCCACGATGTTGATGCCGACGTCGACCACGACGGCGCCGGGCTTCAGCATCTCGCCGGTGACGAGGCCGGGGTGCCCGGCGGCCACGATGACGATGTCGGCCTCCCGGGTCCTCGCGGCAAGGTCGCGCGTCCGGCGGTGGCAGACCGTGACCGTGGCGTCCTCTTTCACGAGCAGGAACGCGGCCGGCATGCCGACGACCGCCGAGCGACCGACGACCACGGCGTCGCGACCCGGCGATCTCGATGCCCGAGCGGCGCAGGATCTCGACCGAGGCGTGGGCCGTGGCCGGCAGGAACCCGTCGTAGCCGAGCCGCAGCAGCCCCGCGTTGAGCGGGTGGATGCCATCGATGTCCTTGTCCGGATCGATGGCGTCGATGACGGAGCGCAGGCGGATCGTCGGCGGCAGCGGCATCTGGACGATGACCCCATCGACGCGGGGGTCGGCGTTGAGCTCGCGGATCGTGGCGACGACCGAGGCCTCCGTCGCCTCGCCTTCCAGCTCCACGAAGCGTGCGTCGATCCCGACCTTGGCGCAGCCGCGGATGATCTGCTCGAGATAGACGGTCGACGGGCGCGTCGCGCCCGACGATGACGACGGCGAGACCGGGTGGTCGGCCCTGCTCGGTGGTGAATGCGACGACGTCTTCGGCGACCGCTGCGCGGATCTCGTCGGCGATCGGCTTCCCTTCGAGACGACGTGCGGTCGGGCCGTCCGCCACGGTCAGGTGCGCTCCGGGGCCGGCCGCGGTTCGCCGGGTTCGCCGCTCCCGACGGCCTCGCGCGTCTGCGTCGCGAGATCCTCGATCGCCGAGAGGAGCTCCGATACCCGAGCGGTCATCTCGCCTTCGACCTCCGGATCGGCGATGGACGGGACGTTGATCATCACGTTGGCGGCGGCTCCCCGGGCGGCAGCCTCGGCAAGCAGGGCAGCGACGTTGAGGTCGCTCGAGGCGTTCTGGTTGCTCCGGCCGGCCAGGGCTTCGGCGACGCCGGCCAGCTCCAGGCACGCCTCGACGCAGGCGAGCGGCACTTCCGACGCGTGGCGCGCAGCGGACCGAAGGGCGGTCCGCCGGGCTTCGGTCTCCGCGTCCGTCGTCTTGGGCAGCTTCAGTGCGGCGGCGAAGTCCGCGAACGCCGCCGCGTCCTCGTCGGCCAGGGCGAGGAACCGACCGGCGAGCTCATCGCCCCGCTCGAACGCCCACGCCAGGAGATCCTCGTGCTCGGCGAACTTGGGTCGCCCGATCGACAACGACGCGACCATCCGCACGAGGCTCGCGCCGAGCGCCGCCGCGACCGCCGATGCGCTGCCGCCGCCGGGCACCGGCTCGGACGATCCGAGGCGGACGACGAAGTCGCTGAGGGTCATGTCGCCGAAGCGATCGGAGTAGTCCGTGGGTGGGGTCACGCACCGATTGTAGGTTGCCAGACGTACGCGGCGCGCAGGCGGCGGCCGCGTCGGGGCGGGCGCGGTACCGGCGCGCCCGCCCCGCTACGACGTGAAGTGCGGCTCAGGCGGCTGCGCGGCGCTCCCGGTCGACGGCCGTGACCGTCCAGCGGCGCGATCGATGCTGGTACGTGAGGGACAGGCGCGCCTTAGGGGTCTCCACCTCGAACAGGGTGCGCGGACCGGTGATCACCGGATAGGCGGCCGCCTCTTCGCGGAGGGCGGAGAGGTGCGTGATCGGTAGACGCTCGTCGCCCCAGGTGACCTCACGAGGGCGACCGCTGAACCAGTCCGTCCGAACGTGGACCTGGACCGGCGCGACACGGATGAATGCCATGTCATTCGTTCCTTTCCGGGGGCAAGACGATTTGGATCTCGTCGCCCGGGGCACTCGGCCGACAGAACATCTGTTCGATGACTTCCCGACACTAGACCGAACAGGTGTTCGATGTCAAGCGTCGTCGGGTGGACTGTCGTCGAGGTCCGTGTCACCTAGGCTGTCACGATCCATGGCGGCGTCCGGATCGGGCTCCGGACCCTCGACCGGCACGCCACGTGCGCGCGGATCGAGCGGGTTCCGCGGATCGCGTTCGAAGGGCGCCGGCAGCCGCGCACCGACCAGCCGACCGCGGGTCACGGCGCCCTCGCCATACCGTCGTCGAAGCTCGTCCGCCGCTTCGATGGCCGCCCGGTGCCGCGGATCGTCGCTGGGGAACAGCCCGAGCTGCTCGCGCTCGCCCAGGTTGGACGCGGTGACCCCGAGCAGGCGCACGCGGATGCCGCGCACCTCCGGCCGGGCGAGCTCGAGGGCCGTGTGGAAGATCGGCTCGGTCATGTCGGTCGGCTCCGGCAGGGTCCGCTGCCGCGTGATCGTGCGAAAGGACGAGTCGCGGATCTTCACGGCGATCGTCGATGCGCGCACGCCGGCGGAGCGCAGCCGACCGGCGACGCCGTCGGCCATGCCCAGGATCGTCCGCTCGATGATCTCCGGGTCGCTCGTGTCGACGTCGAAGGTGTGCTCGTGGCCGACGGACTTCGCCGGGTCGCCCGCGTGGACCGGGTCGGCATCGATGCCGCGCGCGCGCTCCACGAGCGAGCCGCCGTGCTTGCCGAACCGCCGGACCACGACGTCCGGCGCGAGGGCCGCGAGGTCACCGATCGTGCGAACCCCGTAATCGGCCAGCACCGTGGCCGTCTTCTCGCCCACGCCCCACAGCCTCGAGATGGGCAGCGGCGCCAGGAACGCCGCCTCGTCCCCGCTCGCCACGACGACCAGCCCGTCCGGCTTGCGCAGGTCCGACGCGATCTTGGCCACGAGCTTGGTCCTCGCCACCCCGACCGACGCGGTCAGGCCGACCTCCTCGCGGACGCCCGCCTTGATGAGCCGGGCGATGGTGGCGCCGTCGCCGAAGAGCTGGCGCGACCCGGTGACGTCCAGGAACGCCTCGTCGATCGAGATCGGCTCGACCTGCGGCGTGAACCGCCGAAGGACCGCCATCACGTCGCGCGAGGCCTGCTGGTAGCGCCGGCCGTCGACCGGCAGGAACACGCCGTCCGGGCAGCGACGGACCGCCTCGCGAAGCGACATCGCCGAATGCACGCCGAACCGCCGGGCCTCGTAGCTCGCCGCCGACACGACCCCGCGGCCACGCGGATCGCCGCCGACGATGACGGGCAGGCCGCGCAGCTCGGGGCGATCGCGTTGCTCGACCGCCGCGAAGAACGCGTCCAGGTCGACGTGGAGGATCGTTCGCTCGGTCATGGCCCGGGTATCATCGCGCCGGCCACCACCGATGTCGGCGTGACCAGGGCAGGAGGCGATGACGCTCGACGCAGACCGCCGATCCGAACCCGCCGCCGACCGGGTCGACCGGGCCGAGCTGGTCGACGGTGTCCTCATCCCGGCGGGCCTGTTCGTCCTGGCCGTGGCGGTCTACGCCTGGCTGAACAACGGCCGCGAGGCCCAGCTCGACTACTTCGTGCCCCTCGCCGATGCCTTCCTGCACGGTCGGCTCGGCCTGACCGAGATGCCGTCGAACCTGAACGAGCTGGTCCCGTTCAACGGGCTGGCCTTCGTCGTCTACCCGCCGATGCCCGCCATCGTCCTGCTGCCGGCCGTGCTGCTCTTCGGGCCTGGCTTCGACCAGGCGTGGGCGTCGATCCTGCTCGGCGCCGCGAACGTCGTGGTCATGCACGCCCTGCTGCGTGGGATGGGCACGGCGCGGCGCCCGGCCCTCGTGCTCGCGCTGGTGTTCGCGTTCGGGACGATCGTCTGGTACTCGGCCCAGGCGGGGTCCTCGTGGCACTTCGCGCACGTGGTCGCCACGTTCTTCATGCTGCTCGCGATCCGGGCCTGCCAGCTGGATGCCCGCGCGGGTCTCATCGGCCTGCTGTTCGGCGCGGCCGTGATCTCGCGGCTGCCGCTGATGCTGGCCGCACCCTTCTTCATGGCCTACATCGCGGATGCCGCTCACCGGGAGACGACGGGCGATCGCACGGTGTTCGGGTCGCTGCTCGTGGCCCGCCCGCCCGCGCGGGACGCTCGCCCGAGCCTGCGCCGGTTCATCGACCTCGGGACGCCACTCGCGGCCGGGGCGGCGCTGCCGGTCGTCGGCTACCTCATCTACAACTACATGCGGTTCGGATCGCCGCTCCAGACCGGCTACGCGCTCATCCCGGGGCTCCTCCAGGAAACGCAGTACCGGGATGGCTTCTTCAGCATCGTCAACATCCCGCGCAAGCTGTACGCCCTGTTCCTGAGCGCTCCGGCCCAGGTCAATGGATTCCCATGGATCCAGTCGCGCCACCTGGGCGGCCTGTCGATCCTGCTGACGACCCCGCTGTTCCTGTGGTCGATCAGGGCGAGACGACCCGACTGGTTCAACCTCGGGGCGTGGGTGTCCGTCGCGCTCATCCTCATCCCGATCCTGTTGCACGCCGACGCCGGTGGCGAACAGTTCGGATTCCGATACGCGCAGGACCTGTACCCGTTCCTGTTCCTGCTGACGGCTCGGGGCCTCCAGGGTCGCATCTCGCTCGAGGCCTGGATCGCGATCGCGATCGGCGTCCTCATCAACCTGTGGGGGATGGGCTCGACCTACTTCGACTGGTGGGTGTGATCGCTCCCGGCCGCTCGGACGAGCAGGGGCCGACGCTCCGGCCGCTGCTGCTCCTTCTCGCAGGCGGTCTCCTGGTCCGGTTGCTCGTCGCCGTCGTCATCCTGCCCGACGGCGGGCACCAATCCGACCTCGCCCTCCTGGCCCAGTGGGCGCGCGAACTGGCGGCGAACGGACCGGGCGCCTTCTATCGGCCCGATTCCGGCTACTTCGCGGACTACCCGCCGGTCTACCTGTACGTCCTGTGGCTGACCGGCGTCGCCGGTCGCGCCTGGAGCGCGACGTTCGGTGGCGCGGACGTCACGCCGCTCATGATCAAGCTGCCGTTCATCCTGGCGGACCTTGGCCTCGCGGCCGTCCTGTTCCTCCTCACGCGCCGGCTGTTCGGTCAGCGGGCCGGCCTGGTCGCCGCGGCGGTCTTCCTGTTCAATCCCGCGGTCATCCTCGTGTCGACGGTGTGGGGCCAGAACGACTCGATCGCGACCCTCGCCGTCGTCGGCGCCATCTACCTGCTCGTCACCGGCCGGACCGAGGCCGCGGCGGCGGTCGGCGTCGTCGCGATGCTCATCAAGTTCCAGTACGGCTTCGTGATCCCGATCATCGCCATCGTCGGCCTGCGGCGTCATCTGCTGGGCCTTCCCGACGGAGACGGCGCCACCTGGCCGCGCGACCCGCGCCGGATCGGGCTGGCGCTCCTCGCCAGTGCAGCGACGCTGATCGTCATCTGCTTGCCGTTCGGCCTGCGGCTGTTCGACCCCAACGACCCGGCGCACAGTCTCGTCGCCCGCTTCATCGCCGCATCGAAGGCGTTTCCCGGGGTGACCCAGAACGCGTTCAACCTGTGGATGAACCCGTTCTTCGACGTCGTGATCCACGGCGCGAGCGGGGCGACCGAAGGCCACGTCGTCGACGACACGGCCGTGGCATTCGCGATCGGCGGGTCTCGCGCTCACCTGGCAGTGGATCGGGAATCTGCTGTTCGTCGCGGCCGTGCTGGTCGCCCTGTCGGTATTGGTCCGACGTTCGGATGGGGCCGCCATCGTCTTCGTGGCGCTGGTCATCGCGGTCGCGTTCTTCGCCCTTCCGACTCGCGTCCACGAGCGTTACCTCTACCCCGCGCTCGCCCTCGGGCTCCCGCTCCTCGCCGCCGGCCCGGAGTGGCGACGCCTGTATGTCGCCCTGTCGGCGATCGTCTTCTTCGACGTCTACTGGGTGTACTCGCTGCCGGGTGCCAACGAGGGGCTCGGTCGCGGGGTCCTCGGCGCCACGATCTACAGCCCCGCCGGCATCTACGTGCTGTCGGCGGTAACGGTTGCCGTGATGGCCGTGCTGGCGATCCGCGCGCTCCGGCCGGCCAGCCTGCCATGGGCCACAGCCGGGGCCGGCATGGCCGCGGGTCCCGGTGGGCCGTCCTCGGTCGACGAGCCCGCGACCGACGACTCTGGACCGCCACGGCCGTTCCGGCCACTCGCCGAGGGCACGGAACGCCTGGCCGTCGCCATCCGCGCGTGGCGGCCGCCGGCGACGCGCGGAACGATCGCGGCCCTCGCCCTGGTGTCCTTCGTGGCCGCGATCCTCGTTGCCCGGATCCACGGCCCGGGCGGGTCCATGGCTCTGGAACCTCGACCTCCCGAAGATCGACTTCCCCCTCGCCAGCTTCTTCCACGACGCCCTCCGCGAGGGGCGGCTGCCGCTCTGGAACGATGACCTTGGCCTTGGGTACCCGCTCTACGCCGAGGGGCAGATCGGCGCGTTCTACCCGCCCAACTGGCTGCTCTTCCAGTTCCCACCGCTCATCGCACTCGATCTCTCGCGCGTGCTCCACCTGACGATCGCGGGGACAGGGGCGGGGACCCTGGTCCTGGTGCTCGCCGGCTCGCGGTCCGGCGCGGTCCTCGCCGCCCTCGTCGCGGTGTTCGGCGGTGCCATCGCGGCGAAACTCGAGTGGCACAACCTCGTGGCGGCCTACGCGTACCTGCCGTGGGTGCTGGTGCCGCTCGTGCGACGCCCGCACCCGACACGCGGCGGGCTCGTGGCGGCGGGTCTGCTCCTGGGCGTCCAGGCATGGACGGGGCACCCGAACACGTGGCTCCTGACCGCCCTTGCCGCGGGCGTCGTGATGCTGGCGACCGCCCCGCGGGTGGCGACGCTCGGGCGCATCGTGGGGCTCGGCCTCCTCGCCGGGGCGGTCGGGGCCGTCCAGCTCCTACCGACCGCGATCCTGACGACGCTCTCGGTGCGGAGCGAGGCGCTGTCCGCGACGGACCTGTTCGCGAGCGCGTCGACCCCGTTCGACATCCTCTCGTTCGGGTTCCAGAACGCCTTCGTCCGGTCCACCGAGGGCGCCTGGCGAACGTCGACGACCTGGTATCCCGATGGACCGTTCGCGTTGTTCGAGGCGTCGGCCTACGTGGGTCTGGCGGTGCTGGCACTCGCTGCCGTCGCCATCCGGACCCGGCGCGCACGGCCGTTCGTCGTACTCGCCATCGTCTGCCTGGCGATCCCGATCATCGCGGCGTTCCGCCCGGAGCTATGGACGCAGATCCCGATCCTCAACGGCCTGCGTTCGCCGACGCGCGCCTACATCGTCGTGGCCCTCGCCCTGGGGGTGCTGGCCGGCATCGGCGTCGGGCGCCTCGGGCGCTCGCGCGACGCCGTCCGTCGCGCCGCCATCGCGATCGTTGTCCCGATCGCGGCCTATGCGCTGACGACGGTGCTCGCGCTCGCGTTCCCGAGCGTCTTCGAGCGCCTCCTGCTCGCCGCTTCGTCGTTCCTGGGCGAGGCGGGTGTCGCGGCCCAGCGCGAACTGGCCGTCGCGGCGCTGACCGTGCCCTGGCCGCTGCTCCTCGAGGTCGTGGCCGGCGTGACCGCGGTCTACGTGGTTGCGCGCAGCGGTCGCTGGCCGACCGAGCGGCTCGCGCTCGGACCGCTCGTCGTCGGTCGTCGCGGCGATCCCGCTGCTCCTCCTTGGGCCGCTGCCCAACCCGGCGCGCCCGCTCGGGGACTTCTCGTATGCCGAAGGCGACTACATCCGAGCCATCGCCGCGACGGAGCCTCGGCGTCTCTTCGCCGTGGATCCGCGGGGGTTCTACGCAGGTTCCCCGGACCAGCTCGCGGCGGCACGCCTCCCGGACCTGCGGATGTTCAGCTCGCTCGACCTGCTTGCCAGTGACCGGCTCATCGACCGCCTCACGGACGACGACCCGGACGGTGCCCTTCGGCGTGCGGTCGGTGTCGACACCGTGGTCACCTTCGACCGCCCGTGCCCCGGTCGCCCGCTGGCGGTCGTGGCGGCCGAGGAGGCGACCATCTGCCGGGACGACGCCGCGCTCCGACCGCCGTACTGGATCCCCGCGGACGCCGTTCGACTCGAGCCGGCAGGGGACGCCTCGCTGATCCGGCCGCATGATGCCGAGATGGATGCCGAGCGGACGATCGCCACCGCTGTCGAGCAGCCGCCGTCGGCCCGCGATCCGGGCACGCTGACCGTCGACGTCGACGCTCCGGCGGCCGGGATGGCTGTGGATCGATCGCGCATGGTGGCCGGCGTGGCGGACCACCGTCGACGGAGCCTCCGTCGATGCGGCCCGGGCGATGGCCGGCCAGCTCGTGCCGGTGCCGGCCGGCGCCAGCGTCGTGCGCCAGACGTTCGTCCCGTGGGATGCACTCCTCGGCCTGGCAGTCGGGGTGGTCGCGACCGATCGTGTCGCTGGTCTGGGCGTTCGGGTCGAGGGCTCGTCGGCCACGGCTTCCGGGTTCATCCGGGTGACGGGCGTCGCCGAGGGGTCCGCCGAGGGGTCCGTCGAGGGCGGCTTCGGTTTCGATCCACTGCCATCGACGCCAGCCCTGGGCCTGATCCTCGGCCTGGCGGCCGGGCTCGTGCTGGCCTGGTCGGTCCCGATCCTCGCGGTCGTGCTCGTGTGGCCGTGGCTGTTCGCCGTTCCGGGCTGGGTCCTCGTTCGCCGTGTGGCCCCGGACCTGCCGCGGCCCGGGATCGTCGGCGTCGGCATCGTGGCGAGCACCTACCTGTCGGCCCACCTCGTCGAGCTCGTCAGCCGGCTCGATGGGTTCGGGCGGATCGCGGTCCTCGTCGCGGTCCTCGTGCTCGTGCTCGCGACCGCCCTGCTGACCCGGATCCGCCACCCGTGGCTCGCCCCCTGGTCGTTCCCGGCCGTCGCCGACATCCCGTCCGAGGTGCGTCGCGGACTGCGCGAGGACGCGCCGGCCTGGATCGTCGCGGGCGTCGTCGGCCTCGTCGTGCTGGTGATCCTTGGCTCGAACGGTTGGCGCGAGACCCCCGACGGGATGGTCTCGGGCGGCTGGAACTGGAGCGACCTGCTGGTCCATGTCGCGATCGGCAACAGCATCGTCCACGGCAACTTCCCACCCGAGGTGCCGTACTTCGCGGGCGAGCCGCTGACCTACCACTGGTTCGCCGACTTCCACGGCGCGATCGCGGCGACCGCGGCGAACGTGCCGATCATCCCGGTCTTCTTCCTCTCGAGCGCGCTGATGGCGGCGGCGCTCGCCCTCGTCACCTGGTCCCTCGCCCTCGTGCTCACGGGGCGCCGGCTGGTGGCGACGATCGCGGCGATCCTCGTGTGCTTCGGTGGCGGCATGGGCTGGTTGCGCCTCGTCGCAGACCTGCTCGCCGGCAGCACGGATGTCGTCGGGCTGATCACCCAGAACCCCTACGACAACTCGTGGTCCGACGGCTGGCCGTTCTTCCGCATCGCCTCGGTCCTGGGGACCGGGTTCCTGCCGCACCGTGCGACGACGTTCGGCCTCCCCGGCCTGGTCGCGGTCGTCCTGCTCGTCGTCGCGTGCCTGGGTCGCCGGCCCGCGGGCGTGCTGCTCGCGGGCTTCCTCGCGGCGCTGCTCGCTCCATTCCACTTCCACGCGTTCCCGGCCGTCTACCTGATCGTCGGGCTCTTCGTGATCACGTCGGGCGCATGGCGCGCCCGGACGGTCCTCCGCGATGCCGTGCTGTTCCTGGCCCCGGTCGTGGTGGCGTTGCCGTACGTGTTGCCGGCCGCGTCACTGCAGGAGGCGGAGGGCGCATTCAGGTTCGTGGGGGGCTGGAGCGAGGCACGTCTCGCCGACGGGCCGGCGGCCGTCGTCTTCTTCTACGTCACGAACCTTGGCCTGCCGGTCCTGCTCGCGATCGCCGCGCTGCTGCTCCTGCGCGGCGCGAACCGGGTGCCGCATCGTGGGTTTCTGGCCGCCTGGCTCGTGGCCCTCTTCCTCGTCCCCAACGTCGTGCGCGTGAGCGACGTCGACTTCGACATGAACAAGTACTTCCAGATGATGTGGATCTCGGCGGCGATCCTCGCGGCGTGGCTCGTGGCCCGCTGGCCACGCCCGGTGATCGCGGCGGTCCTGGCGGTCTGTGCGATCTCGCCGGGCCTGATCGCGCTCCACCATGCGTGGCATCCGGCGGTGGTCATGAGCCTGCCCCAGGCCGCGGCCGGGCGCTGGATCGAGACGTCCACGCCTGACGACGCCGTCTTCCTGACCGACGCGTTCATCAACTCGCCGGTGGACCTCGCCGGCCGGCTACGGATCACGACGTTCGGGCCGTACGTGTCGAACCTGGGCTACGACCCGGCGCCGCGCGAGGTGGACGTGCACGCCGCCTACTGCGATGGCCCGGAGGTGGCCGTCGAGCGGATGGCGAAATACGGCGCGACGTACGTGCTCTCGTCGGGCGGCGTGCTCGAATGCGACGACGGCGAGCCGACTGACTTCGCGTCGAGCCCGCTGTTCGAGACCGTCTACGACACGGACGGGGTCAGCGTGTGGCGCCTGCGGTAGTCGCCCGGGCGCTGGTCAGCCCTTGGGCTCGACCACGATCGTGACTTCCGGGGTCATCCCCGTGAAGACCTTGATCGCGACCTTGTACGTGCCGAGCGACTTGAGCGGCTCTTCCAGGTCGATCTTGTGGCGGTCGACCTCGATGCCGCGCCGCGCGAGCGCGTCGGCGATGTCCTTCGACGTGATCGAGCCGTAGAGCTTGCCGCCCTCGCCGACCTTCACGCCCATCGTCAGGGTGGTGCTGGCGATGCGGGTCGCCGCGATCTCGGCTTCCTCGCGTTCCTTCTTCCGCTTGTCCTCGCGGTTGGCGATGTCGTGCTGCCACGCGCGGTAGGCGCCACCGGCGGCGGGCACGGCAACGCCCTGGGGGATGAGGAAGTTGGTCGCGTAGCCGTCCGAGACCTGCTTCATCTCGCCGCTCTTGCCGAGCTTGTCTACGTCGCTGGTCAGGATGACCTTCAAGTGCTGGGACCCTCCTTGGTGATCCAGCCCCGCACGCGCGGCGCGAGTCCGGATCGTTCGATGGCACGCCCCGCGCCGGCCATGAGGGCGGGGACCCGCCGGATGGTCCGACGGACGGGGCCCGGCGTCAAGCGCCGGATCTGGGCGATGTCGCGGTCGAAGGCCACGCGGTCGATGCCGAGGTCGTCGAGCTTCTCGTGGAGGAGCTCGGGCGGGACGCCGTCGAGGAACAGGTCGACCGCCAGGACGACGACGACGAGGTCGTCGAGGCCACCGAGGAGCGGCAGGCTGTCGGGCACGAGATCGCGCCCGAGGACCATGTAGCCGGCCGCGGCACCGAGCAGGACCTTGCGGTCGTTCGGCATCCGCTCATCGAAGACGAGAGCCGTGATCAGCCGGGCGTAGTCCGGGATGCGCGTGGCGACCGGCAGGAACGCCAGCAACGACACCATCCGGCTGAAGCCGACCCATCCGGGACTCTTTCCCTTGGCCATGCTCGCTGTTCGACTCCCTGGTACGTGGCGGACCGCGCTCGTCGGCGACGCGGGACGGGGAGTCTACCAGCGATGGGACCCCTGCTCGATGGGCCAGCCTTGACATCGAACGTCCGTTCGGTATCATGCAGGGCAAGGAGGCGCGAGTGACGAAGCACGACGCCGAGCGCAAGGTCAGGATCCTCGATTTCATCGCCGCGACCCTGCGCGCCCGCGGCTATCCGCCGTCGGTACGGGAGATCGCCACGGCCGTCGGGCTCGCCTCCACGTCCGCGGTCCACCACCACCTGCAGATCCTGGAGCGCGACGGCTACCTGGAGCGCGGCGCCGCGCAAAGCCGGGCGATCCGCCTCACGCCCACGGCCGCCATCCGGCTCGGTCTCTCCAGCGAGCTCGTGCCCCAGGCCACCACGCCGGACTCGTTCGTCGTCCCGATCATCGGTGAGATCGCCGCCGGCGGTCCCATCGAGGCGTATCAGGACGCGTCGGAGTCCATGTCGGTCCCGGACATGCTCGCCCCCAGCGGCGACGCCTACGTCCTGCGCGTCCGCGGCGACTCGATGATCGAGGCGCACATCACGGACGGCGACTTCGTCCTCATCCGCCCGCAGTCCACCGCCCGCAACGGCGACATCGTGGTCGCCCAGGTGGAGGAGAACGCGGTCACCCTCAAGCGCTTCTTCAAGGAGAAGGACAAGATCCGTCTCCAGCCCGCCAACCAGGCCTACCCACCCCAGTTCTATGACGACGTCCGCATCCAAGGCAAGCTGATCGGGGTAATACGAAAGCTCGACTAGGGGCGGCGGCGCTGGACGCCCGATGCCGCGCGTTGGCGGCTCCGCGCGTTCGCTCACGCACTTCTAGTGCGCTCGCTCTCGTGCTCAGCGCGTCCGCCTTCGCCTCGAACGGTCCCGCTTGCCCGATTCTCGCGTTCGCTCGAGTCGCCGGGCATCGGCCGGGCAGCACGGCGATCTGGGGATATCCACGAATTCGTCCACAGTCTGTCCACATCGACGGGATTCACGTGGACGCGGCGGCGTTGTCGCCCGACCTTCGTGGACCTGATCCCGTCGCCGCCAACCGATGATGACGCCCCCAACTCGTCCCGTCGGAGACCTGCCGTACCGTGATCGATCGCCTGCCGCCGCAAAGTCTCGAAGCCGAGCAATCCGTGCTCGGCGCGATCCTCATCGACCGCGATGCCGTGGTCGAGGTCGCCGAGTTCCTGCGGCCCGAGGACTTCTATCGCCAGGCCAATGGCCGGATCTACGCCGCCATCATCGACCTGTTCGAGCGCCGTGAGCCCATCGACATCGTCACCGTCGCGGAGTCGCTCGAGCGGCGCGAGGAGCTCGAGGCGATCGGCGGCCGTGCCTACCTCTCCAGCCTCAGCAACGAGACCCCGACCGCGGTCCACGCGGCCCAATACGCGCGCATCGTCGAGCGCAAGGCGGTCCTGCGCAATCTCATCGGCGCCGCGGGTCGGATCGCCGGGATCGGCTACGAGGACCCGGCCGAGATCCAGGAGGCCATCGACCGCGCCGAGTCCGAGCTCTTCGCCGTCAGCCAGAAGCGCGTCGACGCCGGGTTCTCGCCGCTCAAGTCGCTGCTGCACGACGCCTACGACCGGCTCGACTACCTGCACGCCCACCGCGGCGAGATCTCCGGCGTCCGAACGGGCTTCGCCGACCTCGATGCGCTGACGACCGGCCTCCAGCCGAGCGACCTCATCGTCCTCGCCGCCCGCCCATCGGTCGGCAAGACGAGCTTCGCGCTCAACATCGCCGAGCATGCTGCCGTCAAGGAGCGCAAGACCGTCGGCGTCTTCAGCCTCGAGATGAGCAAGGAGCAGCTGGTGCTCCGGATGCTGTCGAGCGTCGCCAACATCGACTCGCAGCGGCTGCGCTCGGGGTTCCTCGAGGAGCTCGACTTCGCGCGGATCGCGCCCGCGATGAACTCGCTGTCGGAAGCACCGATGTACATCGACGACTCGCCCAACATCTCGGCCATGGAGCTGCGGACCAAGTCTCGCCGGCTCCAGGCGGAATCGGGCCTCGACCTGATCATCGTCGACTACCTGCAGCTGATGCAGGCGACCACGACGAACCGCGACGCCAACCGTGTCCAGGAAGTGTCGGAGATCTCGCGCGGGCTCAAGGCGCTCGCGCGCGAGCTGAGCGTCCCGGTCATCGCCCTGTCACAGCTGTCCCGGCAGCCCGAGATGCGCGAGTCCAAGGAGCCGCGGCTTTCGGACCTGCGCGAGTCGGGCGCCATCGAGCAGGACGCCGACCTCGTGATGTTCCTGTGGCGCGACAAGGAACGCAGCGGCCCCGAGGACCAGGAGACCGACGGCGAGGTCATCAACCTCAAGCTCGCCAAGCACCGCAACGGCCCCACCGGTGAGATCCAGCTCTGGTTCAAGAAGCGCCAGACGCGGTTCGTGAGCTATGCCGGGGAGCGGTTCGCCGAGGTCGGGGCGTAGGCGGCGGGTCCTGTCCCCGGGCCGTCGCGCGGCCTCCGCTCGCTGCGGCGCACGCGCCGGCGCTCGCTCCGCCGGACGCCACCCGGTGCCACCCGCCGACCCCGACCGGGACCGGGCTCTATAAGCGTGAGGACTCGACTTGGGCCGCAGTCTCGGCGTTGCCGAACCAGCCGAGGCGACCGAATGCCAGGAGCAGCACCAAGACCGCCCCGCCGTACAGCCCCGCGAGGTGGTACACGGTCGCCGGGATGCCGAGATACAGCTGGGCGGGCTCGAGCGTCGCGGGCACCGTGCTCGCGCCCTGCCAAAACATGGTCACATACATCGCGAGCAGCACGCCGACCCAGATCGCGGCGCCGAGCCAGACTAGCGCGACCGCCTTTGCTACCCGCGCGCGGGGACCCGCGAACGGTGGGTGCGCCGCCCAGGCGGCTACGCCACCCGCGAAGGTGAGGCCGACGAAGAACGGCACGATGTCGCCGTCGCCGTCGAGGCTGGCGATGACAGCAGCCAGCCCGGCAAGGGCCGATGCCGCGAGCCCTAGAGCACTGCGCATTGACGTTCCTCCGCGGGCATCGTATCGGGGCGTGAACGGCGGGTGTCGCCGGGTGAGCTCGTCGCGGAGCGAGGGTCGGCGCGTGCGCCGCAGCGCGCGGAGGCCGCGAGGCGCCCGGTGACAGGACCCGCTCTGCGCGGGACCTACTCGGTCTCGCCCGGGAGCAGCGGCCTCAGGCTGAACGTGTACGGCTTGCCGTCGGGGTCGGTCAGCACGACGTTCTGCAGGCCGCCCTGGTAGTCCGTGATCTTGAGTAGGTCGACCTCCTCGGGGGTCATCGTGCGGTGCGGGAACTGGTTGCCGTTCGGGTCGGCGTCGATCTTGAAGTCGGCCGGTGTGAGATCGGGCCACGGCCAGACCCGAACATCGGCGGCTTCGATGCCGGCGGCGTCGAACAACACGCCGCGGTAGGCCTCGGGCTCGTAGACGTCGGTCGGGATCGTGCCGCCCTGGTCGAAGTCGGAGAGGCGATCGGCGAGCTTCTTGAATGCGGCGCGGGCCGGGCCGTCGGCGACGCCTTCCATCTCGAGCCCGAGGGCGTAGACCGAGACGACCTTCTTGATCCCGCCGGCTTCGATCGTGAAGACCGCCGTCGAAGCGTCCGCGATCATGTCGTTCGTGTAGTTCGGTCGGGCGACCGCGAGGCCACCTTCGCTGAGGGCCAGCAGCAACAGCTCCTGGATCTGCGCCTCACTGAGCTTGGCGGTGCGCAGCGGGTTCATCTTGAAGACCGAGCCCTCGGCCGGGGGCACCTCGGCCATCGGGTTTCGGAAGATGACGGTCCCGTCGCCGTAGAGCGTGAAGTGCGGGACCGCGGCCGCCGTGAAGGCCGGCATCATGAACCCGCCGCCCTCCTCGTACCGCAGGAGGATGTCGGTGGCGCCGGTCTTGTGCTCGATCGTGTCGGGGTTGCTCGACGCGGCGGGAGCCACGGATGGGGCCGCACGCTGGATCCGGGACTGGCGGGTGCCGGGGACGCGCCACCGGCGGCGGTACAGGCCGCGATCAGGATCGCGAGGGCCGGCGTGAGCAGGAGGGACGCCGTACGGCGTGGTTGGTGTGACATGGGCGCGGGACGTCATTGTGCCCGGCGCGGTTCCGACGAGGGTGCCTGCGAGCCTACGGGGCGCGCGTGACGGTACCGCCGATGTCCCCGAGGCCTGCCTGCAAGCGACCTTCCGCCTCATCGGCGCTGGGAGCCCGGAGGCCACTGACGAGCGCGGCAGCGACATCGTCCGCGTCGGCGTCATCGGCGAGATCGACGACGATGAGCTCGCTCTCGTCGGCGAAGTGCACCTCGATGTGCCGCCCGGCCGCTTCCTGCGCGCGCTGCGTGTTCATCTTCGGATTGTCCGCTCGCCGTGTATCGGGAAGGTTGCAGCGCGGCCCGTGCGCGCATCACGCCCTCGACGGAACGCGCTGAAATCGCCTCGAACGGCACGAGGTTCGCACCGATCCTGGTCGCGCGCTATGGAGAACGTTGACCAAAGGCCTTGACGGCGCGCGTATCTTCTCCGCTATGAGTCCCGGGCCGAGCCCGGACCGACCTCGGGCGCGCCGCCCAAAGCCAGGCGCGCCCGCACCGTCAGTCCGGTCCACGGGGGCGCGGTCTTGACGGGTCTTGGCGAGCGCGAGCCGAGGAGGGTCTGGAGAGGGTGTACGAAGACCGTACGTTGACCTGTCGCGATTGCGCGGAGGAGTTCATCTTCTCCGCCGGCGAGCAGGCCTTCTATGCCAGCAAGAGCCTGGTCAACGACCCGCAGCGCTGCCCGTCCTGCCGAGCGGCCGCCAAGCGCGCCCGAACCAACGAGGGCCCCCGCGAGTTCCACGCCGCGATCTGCGGCGCGTGCGGCGGCCAGGCTGTCGTCCCGTTCGCGCCGCGCAACGACCGGCCGGTGTACTGCAGCTCGTGCTTCGACAAGGTCCGCGCCGGGACGCTCGAGGCGCCTGCGCACGTCTAGGGGTGGCCCCGGAACCTGCGTCCTGGCGCCGGCCGACGAGCCGGCTCATGGCATGATGGCGCCCCGAAGCCGACCGACCAGGAGGAGCACCCGTGGGCGTCATCATCATCCGCGAGATGGTCGGGACCAGCCCCAAGTCGTGGAGCGACGCCGCCCGTCAGGCCGTCGCCACCGCCTCGAAGACCGTGCGCAACATCCAGACGGTCGAGGTCGTGAAATCGAGCGCCGTCGTCGCCGACGGCGAGATCGTCGAGTACCGCGTCGAGGTCAAGATCGGCTTCGAGTACGAGGGCTGACTCGCAGCTGAATCGCGGGTTGAGCGTTGCGCGCCACCATGCGCGCATGCGGCACCTCCATCCCCCGGATCTGGTCGTTGACACCCCACGTGAACGGTCTCTATCGTTCGGCCGGCCCGAGACTCGTCCATCTCTGCGCCCCGTACCGGAGCGGTCGCCGATCCCCGTAGGTCCCGGGCGGGGGCCGGATCCCGCGCCACCGAGGAGCGGCCCGCTGCGCGACGAGGTCAACGGCTTCCCGATCCAGCTGGCAAAGGTCCAGCGTCCCGCGCTGCGCGATCAGACCCTCGAACGGCCGCGGCTGCTCGATTGGCTGCACGCGAAGGTCCACGGCCGCGTGGTCCTCGTGCTCGCCGATGCCGGATACGGCAAGACGACGCTCCTGGCTGACTTCTCGCGCCGGTCCCGGATGCGGACCCTGTGGTATCGGCTGGACGACGACGATCGCGATTGGGTCTCGTTCCTGCACCATCTGGTCGCCGCAGGGCGCGAACACGATCCGGCATTCGCGCCGGCGACGGTCGGCCTGCTGGCTGAGATCGGCGCCAGCGGTCCCGGGCGAGAAGTCGTGCTCGACAGCTTCATCCGCGAACTACCGACGATCACGGTGAATGGCGCCGTCCTGATCCTCGACGACTTCCACCTGGTGGATGACGCAGCCGACGTGCGGCACATCACGCGGGAGCTCCTCGCGCGGGCGCCCGAGCGCCTGACGATCGTGTTCGCCAGCCGGCGTCAGCCGTCGGTGCCGCTGGCCAGACTGCGAGCGGTCGGTGAGGTGGCGGAACTCGGGACGGGCGAACTCCGATTCGACCCGTCCGAGACCGCACAACTGTTCACCGAGACCTACGGTCGGCGACTGGACGCCGATGTCCTGGCGGACCTGGCGGTGCGGACCGAGGGGTGGATCGCGTCGTTGCAACTCGTCCAGGCAGCACTGCGCGATCGCACCCCTGCGGAGATCCGTCAATTCGTTCGGAGCCTGAACGGCGCGGACCATGAGATGTACGACTACCTGGCCGAGGAAGTCGTTGGCGATCTGGACGAGGATCTGCAGCGCTTCCTCATGGAGACCTCGATCCTCCAGGTCGTCACGCCAGATCTCGCGGAGGTGGTGTCGGCTCGGGAATCAGCGGAGGTCGCGAGGCTCACGGCGGCCGCGGAGCGACTGACCCTCCTGAGCCGGTTGTCTGGGGGGCCAAGGACGCATCAGCGGTATCACCCCCTCGTGCGCGAGTTCCTCGAGGCACGGCTTCGTGCCACGGATGGAGCCGCCGCGGTCGCGGACTTGCACCGGCGGACGGCGGCCGCCGCCGCGGCCACGGACTGGCGGGTCGCCGCGTACCACTATCGCGAAGCTGGCGATACGGACGCAGTGCTGAAGGTCGTCGGCGAGGCGATCCCAACGATCATGGGAAAGGGCCAGTACGCCCTGGCCGAGACGTTCATCGGACCGATCCCGGCCGACCTGCGACCACCCGGCTTCGACCTGATCCTCAGCCGCGTGGACATGCAGCACGGCGACTACGAAGCGGCGATCGCCGCATCACAGGCCGTCCTCGACTCGCCAGCGACCGACCCAGTCCAGCGCGACCACGCGCTCCTGAACCTGGTGACGCTGTATTTCAACTCCGGCGATGGCGACCGAGCATTGATCCTGGCAGAGAGGCTCACGGAGGCAACCGACAAGAATCTAGCGTCAATCGCAGAAGTCACGATCGCCATCATTCGCGCGAGGACGGCATCTGATATGGATGCGATCAACCGGCGGCTCCGCGCCATGGCACGTGACCAAAGGACGGACCGCACGCATCATTTCGGTGTCACGATGGCCAACCTGGCCTACAACTCGATCATTCAGGATCGACTTCAGGATGCGGCGAGGGAGGTTGAGGAAGCGCTAGACGCTTTCGAGAGCGCTTCCGGCCTGATGGAGCGGGCTTCGGCGACGATGGCGAAGGCGCAGATTCTCGCCCGGCTTGGCCACATCCAGCAAGCCAGGGAGTTAATCGACTCCCTTCTCGATGCTGACGCGGGCTACCTGCATACCGAGGCATATGCTGAGGCAGCGGACACCCTAGACACGTATGCGTCGCGGGCATCAGCCCTGGCAATCCTTGACCGGGTCGGGCACCAGTCGACAATCACCAAGGCCGATCGGAGGCTGCTCGCCCTCACCAAGGCAAGGCTCTTCTTGAGACAGCGGCGATTTGTTGAAGCCGCAGAAGCCTTGGCTGACTACCCCGCCGGGCAGCCAACTCTGGTTGGCCAAGAGGCATTTCTCGCTGTAACTCATGCTTACCTCAAGGTTGCCCGCGGCGACCAAGACGCTGGGAAGGCGGCTGACCAGGCAACCGAGCAAGCGGCATTTCAGGGCGCCGACTCAATGCGTCGCGTCGGAGAACTGCTAGTTGGAATTGCTTCTGGCATCGAAGCGCTCAATCAGGCAATCCGGACGATTGGCATGTCGCATCCATGGCACCTGACGTTTCTGGCGGACCTCCTAGCCATCCGGCTCGCATCTGTGAGTCCCGAGTCTCATGACCTCCTGGCGCATGCCGCCAAGCTTGCACCCTGAGAGATGGCGCACGGCACTCCGTGAAGCGCTCGACAGCGAACGATGGACCGAACGTGGCTGCGGCCCGCCTGCTCGAGACGATCGGCGATCATTCCGACATCGCCCGTCTTCGACGGTTGGCAAAATCTGGCCGGCGGTCAAGCGAGGCGACGAACCTCGGCCGTTCACTCGCCCGTCGGCTGGCAGCTCCGGTAACAGTCGAGGATCAGGGCCGGGTCAGCATCACCGTTGGCGGGCGCGACATCGCAGGGACTTCCGTGCGGAGAAAGGTCCTCGCGCTGTTGTGCTTCCTCCTGACCAAGGCGGAGATGTCAGCGACACGGGATCAGGTCCTCGATGCGCTCTGGCCCGAGTTGGACCCTGAGATAGCCATCAACTCACTCAATCAGACGCTGTACTTCCTGCGGCGCGTGTTCGAAGAGCAGTACTCGGAAGACCTGTCACCCGGGTACGTCCACCACGACTCTGACGTGATCTGGCTGGATCCCGAGCTCGTCACCGCCCGGAGCGTGCAATGCCGACGACTGGTCCGCAACTTGCCGTCGCGCCCCAGCCCCGACGACGTCGAGCGTCTTACGCTTCTGTACGGTGGGCGTTTCGCGCTCGATTTCGAATATGAGGAATGGGCCAGCTCGTATCGCGACTCGCTCCACGCCACGTACCTAGAGATCGTCGAGAGGTCGGTCCACGATGACTTCACGTCGGGCCACTACGACCGTGGGATTCGGATCGCAAGGCGGGCGCTCGACGTTGATGGAACTGCTGAACAGATCGAGGTTTCGTTGCTCCGCCTGTATCGCGCGAGCGGCGCCCATGCCGCGGCAGCCGAGCAATATGCCCACTATGCCTCGTACATACGCGCGGAGCTCGGCGTCGAACCGCCTCCACTTGATTCCCTGTAGCGGATAGGTAAGGTGCCGTATTGACCATGGGGGTGCGGCATCCCTAAGGTCCGGATTACTTGCTAGTACCCCAGTACTAGGAAGCAAGGCAAATACGCTCGGACGCGCAGAAGCCACACCTGAAATGGGCACTTGGGGTGAGGCAGAGCGATTAGTGCAACCGACCGACCAAAAGTCAGGTCGGTTTTCGTGTTCCCCCAGGGATGCGAGGGCCGCAAAGGAGGAACGAGCGTGGCACCCGAGTCCGCAAAGGGCTGGTAGTTACCACTACCATGAAAGCCCACTTCATGCGCATCGCAATGACGCTCGCAAGCGTCGCGATGATCGCACTCGCTGGAGGAGCTTCGCTCCGAGGCATTTAGTACGGACAGCCCATGACCGTTCCGCCACTCAGGCGCTACAGTCATCAGGAACGCTGACCGCACAGGCCTGAGAATGCCGAAGTCTCTCAAGCTATATCTCGCCGGTGTCGTGGCCGTTGGTGCGCTTGCACTGATTGCCGCGACACTTGTGTTTGTCCCGCCCAATCCGGCGATCGCGATACGGCTGACCTCGTCACCCTCCTCGTTGCCAACCGAACTTGAACTGCTGCTGGGCGTGGCGTTCTGGACGATTCTCACGCTGGTGGGATCTGCATTTCCCGTTCGGCTGCCGCGAGGGACGCACCAAGCCGTCGCCGTCGCGCCGATCATGGCGTCGATGTTCCTCGGAGGGCCGGCAGTCGGGGGGTGGGTGGCGGCCATTGGCACAACCGAGATGCGCGAGCTTCGCGGGCGCATTCCCTGGTACGGCACCCTTGCCAATCACGCTGGATTGGTTATCCCGGCAGTTCTGGCAGGGGCGCTCCGCGAGGGACTCTTGTTGATCTGGGTCGGACCGCTCGCTGAGTTCGTCACGGCGATGATTGCCGCAGCCGTTTTCATGTCGTCGAATCTCCTTCTGGCCTCGCTCCTACTTGGGCTGCGCACGGGGCAGCCAGTATTCGGCGTCTTGGTAGGTGACTCGCGGGGTATCTCGAGCGCTGTGATTGCTCTCGCTCCGCTGGCGTGGCTAATGACTCTTGTGTACGCCGTGCATTGGTGGGCTACGGCGTTGTTTGCGGTCCCGTTGTACTCGACGCGACTCGCTTACGAGCGCTTCGTCGAGATGCGCGAAATGTTCACGCAGACCATCGGGGCCTTGGCGGAGGCCGTCGACAAGCGCGATCCGTTCACCTCGAAGCACTCCGTCCGAGTGAAGGAGATCTCGGTGGATATCGGGCGCGTCATGCGGGTCGGCGACGCGGAGCTCGAGGCCCTCGAGTGGGGCGGCCTGCTCCACGATGTCGGCAAGATCGGCGTGCCAGACAGTGTCCTCAAGAAGGCGGAACGCCTCAACAAGGAAGAGCGCACGATCATGAATTCGCACCCAGTGCTGGGCGCGCAGATCATCGCGCCGGTCACGAAGCTGGCGCCCGAACTGCCGATCATCCGGCACCACCACGAGTGGTACAACGGATCCGGGTATCCGGATCGACTCATCGGCGACGAGATCCCGAAACTGGCTCGGATCCTCCACGTGGCTGACGCCTTCGAGGCCATGACCGCCGCGCGCCCGTATCGCATGACCCCATTGACACTGGAGCAGGCGCTCGGCGAGCTGCGCAAGTTCGCGGGCATCCAGTTTGACCCGGTCATCGTCGACGCCTTCGTGAAGACGCACTGGGTGGAAGGCGTAGTCGACCCGGGCGGCACGTTCCAGCCGCAGCCGATCCCCCTCATCGGCCAGGCGGCCGCCCGGATGGCCGGCGCTGCCCCGGTCGAGGCGACCCAGACCGCCAAGTCCGCGACCGAGCACGTCTGATCCGGGGTCGGGGGCCGTCGCGTCGCACCGCGCGGTTTCGTCCTGACGCCGGCACCCCCCGCTCCAGCATCATGATCCCGTGCTGATCGCGGGGATCCTTCTCGGCCTGCTGCTCGGCCTCCGGGCGGGTGGGCGCCTGGACAATCTCGGCAACATCCAGCTGCGCTGGCCCCTGCTGCTCGTCGCGGCGGTCATCGTCCGGTTCGGGACGGAGGCGCTGCTCAACGCGGGCGTCGACATCGTCGAGATGCTGCGGGCCCCGCTGCTGGCGACCGGGTTCGTTCTCCTCCTGATCGGCCTGTGGGTCAACCGGTTCTACCCGGGTCTCAGCGTCACGTTCGTCGGCGTCCTGCTCAACGGGCTGGTCATCGTGCTCAACGGCGGCTACATGCCGATCTGGGCCACGAGCCTGGAGGCCGCCGGCCTGACGCCTGAGGACGTGACCAGCGCGCTGCACATCATCGTGCCGGGCGAGGCCTCCGACTTCTTCGTGCGGGCGCTCGTCCTTGGCGACATCATCCCGATCCCCATCCCGATCATCCAGAACGTCGCCTCGCTCGGCGACCTGTTCCTCACCGCCGGCCTGGCGTTCTTCCTGTTCGCCGCCGTCGTCCGGGTCCCGACGAAGCTCGAGGAGCACGAGGAGGCCGCGGTCTACGCCCGCCTCGCCGGCCTGGCCGGGACGGCTCGGCTCCCGAGGTCCGGAAACGGATCGAGGCATCCAGCCCGAGACGGGCCTGACGCCGTCGCTCCAGAGAACGGCCGAGCTGCAACGGCCGCGGATGCTCGGCGGGTCTGCGCCGGGTCTCGCCTCACCGGCCTTGGCGCCCCTGCCGGGCGCCTACATCGCGCCCACGGAGGCGAGCGCCACACCGACCATCACCCTCCCGTTCCCGTCACCCGAGACGCTGGAGCGCGTCCGCAGGCACCCGTATGTCCGGCTCGGGCTCAACGGCTCGTTCACCTCCCTGTGGGCCGGACAGCTGATCTCGCTGTTCGGCGATCGCATCCATCAGCTCGCCCTGGCGGCGGCCGTATTGGGGATCACGGGCTCGGCGCTCGCGACGGCCCTCGTGTTCGTCACGGCGACGCTGCCGAACCTCCTGTTCAGCCCGATCGCCGGCACGCTGGTCGATCGCTGGGACCACAAGGACGTCCTCGTCGTGAGCGACCTGCTGCGGGCGGCAACCGTCTTGTTCATCCCGATGGCGATCGTGACGAACATCATCCTCGTCTACCCGCTGGTGTTCATCCTGACCACCATCTCGATCTTCTTCCGGCCGGCGCGCGTCGCGATCCTGCCCCAGATCGTCCGACCGGACGAGCTGCTGACGGCGAACTCGGCGTTGTGGGTGGGCGAGACGCTGGCCGATGTCATCGGCTATCCCCTGGCGGGGCTCTTCGTCGTCGCGCTGGGCTCGTCGCTGCCGATCGCCTTCTGGCTGGACGCGGCGACCTACGCGGCCTCCGCCCTCCTCCTGAGCACGATCGTGGTCCATGCCCGCGCTGGCGCGAGGGCCACCGATGCCGAGACAGAGGCGGCTCCCGGCGGCAAGCCCATCGACTCGATGGTCCGTGATGTCCAGACGGTCCTGGAGGCGCCCGTCCCCGAGCCGGTCCAGGCCCCGGTCGCCGCCGCCGTCGCCGTCGACGACGCACCCGGGTTCTTCGGCGAGATGAAGGCGGGCTGGCGGTTCCTCCGCGGTGATCCCGTGCTCCTGGCCAATACCGTCCAGGCCGCCATCGCCCAGCTGACGGTGGGCGCACTGATCGCCCTGACGCCGGTCTTCGCCAAGGAGATCTTCGGCGACAACCCGCTTGGTTGGGAGGCTGTCTACGCCTTCATCGAGACCGGCCAGGGTGCCGGCAACCTGATCGGCGGCTTCGTCATCGGCCTCATCGGCATGCGCTTCGCCAAAGGCCACATGATCATCGCGGGCTACGCGTTCTTCGGCCTGCTCATCGCCCTGCTCGCACTGAGCGGCAACTTCGTGCTCGTCATCGGCTTCGCGTTCGGGGCCGGCATCACCAACATGATCTGGCTCATCCCGAGCCAGACCCTATTCCAGGAACGGACGCCGCAGGAGCTGATGGGTCGTGTGGCGGGCTTCCGGTTCGCCCTGGTGTTCGGATCGATGACGTTCGCGATGGCGCTCGGCGGCGTCCTCGCCGAGGTGGTCGGCGTGACGGTCGTGCTGGCCGCCTTCGGCCTCCTGACGATGTTCACCGGCCTCGCGGGCCTGTTCGTGCCGGCGGTGCGCGAGGCCTGACGCTACGCGGGACTAGGAAAGGTGTCTCGCGAGGACGCAGACCTTGATCCGTGCCTGCATCGACGCGAGCCGACGGTCCCAGGCGAAGTCATTGGTGACGAGGTGCCCGACCTGGGCCGCGAGGCCCGTCCCGACCACGAGGGCGTCCGGCGGCGAGAAGCGATGCGCAGCGCGCAGGAAGGCGGCGTCCTGGGCGATCTGGAGGTCGACCTCGACCGCGGCGAGGTTCGGCTGGTTGCGGATGAAGGCCATCACGGTGTGATGCCCCGGGGGAGTCGCCCGCATCGGCCGCACGAGGAGCTCCATCACGGTGATCATCGAGATCACCGCCTCGTTTCGGCCGTTCCCCACGAATTCCTCGACGACGTGCTTGGCGATCGGGTGCACGGCCTCGCTCGAGTCGAGGTATGCGGCAAGCGTGGTCGTATCAAGCAGGATGCGATCGCCTGCCGGGATGGCCGACTCGAGACTCTCGATCGACAACGTGCTGGCTCACTCGCCCCAGGCGGCGTGTTCTTCACGCAGGAAGGCCTTGACGTCCTCGCTCGTCCCGTACGTACCGGTGAGCGCGCCGGCGAAGCCGCGTCGAACGAGGTGGACGACCGCGACTCCCGGCTGGCTTGGGTCCGTCTCGAAGATCAGGACATCATCCTGGTGCGCGTCCATCGCTTCAGCGATGCGATCGGGAAGCGTCACCTGGTTCTTGGCCCGGATCCGGGCCTCGGCCTCGATCGGTCGCGCGAGGGCTTCTGTCATCGGTTCGTCTCCACGGTTTGGTACGACCATGATGTGACATTCGTACCGAGACGTCAAGAGTCGTACTCGTTACTCACGGTACGACCAGCTGCGCCGAGCGAGAGCCGGCCGGAGCGATACACGGTCATCCGGGTACACTGGCGCCCGCCGCCAACCACAGGCGCTCGTGGCTGGTCGTGCGCAAGGAGTGACGACGAACGGATGACCGACCGACCCGCGGGCACGCCCGACCCCGACGCGACTGACCCCGATGTCGATGCGCTGGAAGGTGCCGAGGCCGATGCCATCGAAGCCGCCGCGCCCGCCGACGAAGTCGTTGAGCCCGACGGCGCCGACCTCGTCGAGACTGAGGCGGAGCCCGAGCCAGACGACATCGACGGCGAGCCTGACGCTGAGGACGAAGTAGCGCCGGTCGACGAGGACGAAGAGTCCGACGACGAGGCCGACGGCGAGCCCGACGACTACGACGCGGCCGTTCGCGAAGTCGCCGGTGAGGATGTGGCGCCCGCCGCGGCGGCAGCCGCTGCCGGTGCGGCGACCATCCCGACCAAGAAGCGCGGCGCGCAACCGGCCCCGACCCACGTCCCGACTCCGTCCGAGAAGGCGGTCCACGTCCGCGAGGATGTCTCGAAGGTCTTCGTGATCGCGGCAGTTGCCGTCTTCGTTGCGATCCTGCTCAACGGCCTGCTGTTCGGTACTGGCGGGCTGTTCACGCCGATCGCGACCCCGAGTCCGAGTCCGTCTGCCGCACCGTCCGCGAGCGCGTCGGCCGGACGCCTCGGCTTCGGCTTCGCCTTCGGCGCCGGCGTCGGCCAGCCCGTCGCCGTCGGCGTCGGCGTCGGCCCCCGCGTCCACGGCTCCGTCGGCCTCGGCTTCGGCGCCGGCCTCCGCCGCGCCCTCGGCCTCACCCAGCCCGTAGGTCGCAGCCCGGCCTATCCTGCCCTCATGGGGACCGAGGAGGGCGCCACCGACATCACGGCCCGCCAACGGGCGAGGATGGTCGACGAGCAGCTCCGGGCCCGCGGCATCCGCGACGAACGCGTGCTCGAGGCGATGACCGCGATCCCGCGTGAGTGGTTCATCGGCGAGCGCTATCGGCGCCGCGCGTACGCCGACGAAGCGGTCCCGATCGATGCCGGCCAGACGATCAGCCAGCCATGGATCGTGGCGCGCATGACGGAGCTGCTGGCGCCACGGCCGGGCGATCGCATGCTCGAGCTCGGGACCGGCTCCGGCTACCAGGCGGCCATCCTGGCCGCGCTCGGTGCCGACGTCCTCAGCCTGGAGCGTCATGCGGAGCTCGCCCGACAGGCCCGCGAACGCATCGCGTCGCTGGACCTCCCGGGCTCGGTCGAGATCCGCGTCGCGGACGGCAGCCTGGGCGACCCGGCCGGTGCCCCGTACGACGGGATCATCGTGACCGCGGCCGCGCCGGCCATCCCGGTCGAGCTGCGCGACCAGCTCGCCGACGGCGGCCGGCTCGTGATCCCGGTCGGGCCGCGCAACCGGCAGATCCTGACCCTCGCCGTTCGTCACGGGAACGACTGGGTGGAGACGGCCCATGGCGCGTGCGTCTTCGTGCCGCTCATCGGGCCTGGCGGCTTCCCGGACGAGCGCTTCGACCCCTTCCTCTGACCGTCCGGTGACCGGCGGCGGGCGGGTGGCGCTCGGTATACTCGGCCGGCCATGACCCACGTGTTCGTCGCGCCCCATCCCGACGACGTCGCCCTCTCGTGCGGCGGCCTGATCGCCAGCCTGCGCGAGCTCGGGCAGAACGTGACGATCGTGACGGTCTTCTCGGGCAACGGCGCCGGCGAGGGCCTGACGCCGTACCAGCGCGAGGCCCTGGGCTTCGGCTCGAAGGCGCACTGGCCGTCGACCGAGGCGTTCAACCGCGCCGGCATCCTGCCCGACTACCCGATCTGGCCGGCGTGGCTGGCCGACGACGAAACGCTCGAGGCGACCCAGGTCGAGGCCGACCAGGCGGCCAAGCGCTTCTGGCAGCGCTCGTCGTGGTATCGCCGGGCCAGCATCCGCGCCGAGTCGCTGGCCGGTCAGCCGGTCATCGACGACCTGCCGACCCAGGGGGCGGTCCTCACCGAGGACGTCGTCGATGCGGCCGCCGCCGGCGATCTGATGGCCCGTCGACGGCTCGAGGACGAGCGCTTCACCTACTTCTCGGAAGCGTCCGTGGTCTTCCTCGACCTGCCCGACGCGGTCTTTCGCGGGTACGAGGGCGACGCTCAGCTGCTGAGCGCACCGCGCCCCGACGACACGGCGCCGCTCGACCTCTTGCGCCAGGAGATCGTCCGGTTGGAGCCGCAGAAGGTCTACCTGCCGCTCGGCGTGGGCGGGCACGTCGACCATCAGCTCTGCCGCGACGTGGGCGTCGCGCTGCTCAACGATGCGAGGCGTTGGGTCATGCCCGGACCGGACTACGCGGGCAAGGTCGTGTTCTACGAGGACTTCCCGTACGCCTGGTGGAACGACTTCAACCGCCTCGAGGACCTCGGCGCGGAGGTGGTGGCCTCGCTGCCGAGCGAGGTGAGCATCTTCCCGACCTACGCCGACATCGGCGACCAGATCGAACGCAAGATCACGGGCATCAGCCTGTACGAGAGCCAGATCGATCGCCTCTTCGACGGCCCGCGCGAGATGGGCGACGCGGTGCGGGCCTACGGCAAGGCGATGGGGGTCATGGGCGGCGTCGACGGGCCGGCCGAACGCTACTGGGCGACCAGCCGCGTCTAGCGCTCCTGCGAGGCGCTCCCGACCTCCGCGAACGACGACGCCTTGTACCAGTTGGCGGTCTCGACGAGGCCGCGGTCGAGCGTCCACTGGGGCGTCCAGCGCAGCATCCGGCGGATCTTCTCGATGTTGACGACGCGCCGGCGGATGTTGTCGATGTCGCGGCGGTCGACGTGGCGCAGGTCGATCTCGACCTCGAGCGCCTCGCCGATCGATGCCGCCAGGCGGTTCACCGACGTCTCGATGCCCGTGCCGACGTTGAAGACCTCGCCCTCGGCGCGCGGGTGGACCGCCGCGAGCAGGGTGGCCTCGACGGCGTCGTCGATGTAGGTGTAGTCGCGCGTCTGCTCGCCGTCGCCGTGGATGGTGATCGGCCGGCCGGCGTGCGCCTCGACGAGGAACTTGGAGACGACGCCGCAATAGGGGTTGTCCGGCCGCTGGCCCGGGCCGTAGACGTTCGAGTAGCGGACGGTCGTCACGCGCAGCCCGTAGCTCTCCGCGAAGGCCGTGCAGTAGTTCTCGCCACCGAGCTTGCTGACCGCGTACGGCGACAGCGTCCAGAGCGGATCGTCCTCGTTGATCGGGATGCTGCGCGGGTTGCCGTAGACCGACGCCGATGACGAGTACACGACCCGGTCGACCTTGGAGGCGCGAGCGGCCATGAGCACGTTCAGCGTGCCGCCGATGTTCGTGGCGTAGTCATCGAGCGGGTTCGCGGTCGAGGCGATGATGTTCCGGGCGGCGAGATGGAGGATCAGGCTGTGGTCGCCGACCAGCTCGTTGACGAGCGGCACATCGGTGACGGACCCCTGGATGAAGGTCGCGCCCGTGGGGATGGCGTCGGCCTTGCCGGTGAAGAGGTCGTCGAGCACCGTCACGCGCGCGCCGGCATCCACGAGGCGCCGCGTCACGGCGGCTCCGACGAAGCCGGCGCCGCCGGTCACGAGGATTCGGCGAGCACCGAAGGAGCGCTCGATGCGGACCGTTCGTCATCGTTTCATCCCCGTTCGGAGCAAGCAGGGCCGGGCGGAACAGCCGCCACCAGTCCTTGAGGCCGCGCATCTTCGAGTAGGACTCCGCGGCGTGGTACACGACGGTGCAGGGGTGTTCGATCACCCGGTAGCCCCGCGTGATCGCCCGATACAGGACATATGGCTCCAGGTCGTAGCTGTCAAGCCAGCGCTGGTCGAGGTTGACCTTGGCGTCATCGAGCAGCTCGCGCCGGAAGATGCGGAACCCGTTCGTGGCGTCCGTGACCCGGCGGCCCACGAGCAGGCTGAAGGCGAGCGAGTAGATCTTGGTGCCACGGGCCCGCCCGGCGTTGCCGCCGATGAGGCGGCCGCCGGCCATCCATCGCGAGCCCTGGAGGTAATCCGCGTTCTGGGCGAGGAGCGCGTCCAGCGCCGGGCCGAGCTCGGACGGGACGTGCTGGTCGTCGCCCGAGAGGAGGGCCAGGTACGGCCGGCCGCGAGCCACGCCTTCCTTCCAGCCATCGCGGATGGCCGCGCCGACGCCCTGTCGCCGGTCGTGTCTGACCACGACGGCCGCGCCATGGGCGCGGGCCTCATCGCCGGTGCCATCGGTGGATCCGTCGTCCACGACGATCGCCTCGAAGCGACCGTCCCTGGGCATCTTGTCGAGGACGCGACCGATCTTGCCGGCCTCGTTGAGGGCCGGCATGACGACGGCAACGAGGGGTGCAGTGGTCGGTTGGGTCATGTCGTCGAGTCTGGCAGACCGGTGCGTATGGGCAACCCGCCGATGGTACCGCCGTGCTCAGCTCGCGTGATCTGCGGCACGAGCGACGATGGCGTGGAGACCAGGACATCGTCCATGCTCACGACCGCATCGAGGAATCTCCTGAATGCGTCGAGCATGTCGGGGTGCGACCGATCGATCCAGATCGGATGGATGTTGAAGACGGCGACCCCGCCTCGCTCACGGACGTAGGCGAGCTTGGCGAGCCACACGTCGAGGGCCTCTGTCGCGGAGAGGCCATAGACGTGCCGCAGGTACACCTCCTGTGGCATCGTGAGCGGCAGCTCCAGCAGCCCGTCGAGCCGGAACGGGAAGACCGTTCCGCATCCGGCGGCCCCGCCGTACGGACCATGGTGCTCCGTGTCGGGGATCGACATGTCGATGGCGAAGCGCTCACTGACGACCTGCATCAGATCCCGCGAGACCAGCAGCTGGCCGGCACGAAACGCGGTCATGAGCTCGACTGACCAAGGGGATCGGTCGGACACCCGGTCGAAGGCGTCCCGGATCCCACCGACGCCCAGGTAGGGCAGCCGGCCATCGTGGCCGATGTCGTGCCAGTAGACCTCGCAGCCCTCCGCGACGAGCGATCTGGCGACGTCCTCACTCGGCCAGCTCTGGTCGGGAACGAATCCGAAGGCGCTGGGAAGGCCGACAGCCCGCTCCATCGCTCGAACGCGGTCGATGTCGGCGAGCTCGGGTCCGGAGTCGATGTCGTGGGTGATCACGAGCGCCGACGAGCGGCCGCCGTAGCTCAGCCGGATCCCGTGTCGGGACAGCTCGTCGTCGACCCGACGGTCGTACGGCCAGGCCGGGAATGCCTCCGACGGCACGGGCCTGATCCGAGCCATCGTCCGAAGTGCGGACATCCGGGCCCAGAGGGGGACCAGGCGATACGAGAACGGCAGGCGGGCGAAGAGCGGTCGAGGCCCATCGATATAGCGGTCGACGGCCGCTGCCAGGCTCGGCGATCCAGGACCGGCGCTGCTCTCCGGCGGGTTCGATCAGGCTGTGGACCCGCACCTACTCCGCAGCCGCCGCAGCTCGGGCGGCGGCGAATGACTCCGGGTCAAGCTGCTTCGCGACCCTGAAGCCACCACCCACCACCAGGGAATACGGCGGCACGTCCTTGTGGATCACGGCGCCGGTGGCGAGCACCGAGTGGTGACCGATGGTCACACCAGGCGTGATGATCACGCCCGGCATGATCCACACATCGTGCTCGACCACCGTCCGCTTGTATTCCTCGGGGTAGAGCACCCGAAGGTCCGTGTCGGTCGGGATGATCTGGTGCGCCGTGATGATCGTCCGTGCGCCGATCGCGGTGCGGTCCCCGATCTCGATGAACTCCGGGTGGAGCTTGTCGAACAGGACACCCTCGCCGATGAACACGCCCTTGCCGATCTTGAGGCCGGACGCCCGGTACATGCGCGTCCTCATGCCGTCGGATGGCACGAAGTTCGCGGCGCGCTGAAGGAGGATGCGGCTCAACAGACGGATCATGAAGGCACCATCGTGGCTGTTTCGGGGACGGTGAGTGGTTTCGCCTCCGCCGGAGCCGGCTCCAGGGGCCAGATCGCCGGGGCGAGGCACGCCAGGAGCATCGCGTAGGAGTTGATGTTCACGACCGGTGATCCCAAGGTCATCGTGGCAACGGCCAGCGAGAACGCCCAGGCTGGCCTCGATCGCAGGAGAAGGACCCCGAGCAGCCCGATGACCAGGACCGCGGTCGGGATGATGTTGGCGGTACTTGCAGGCACGCCGATCGCCTTCGCGAGCCCGGCCAGGCTCAACTCGGACTGCCCGACCGTCGCTGTCTCTCGAGTGATCTCGATGAAGCGCAGGTGAGCGTCGAGGCCGGCGCCCAGGATCGAGACCGCGATCAGGGCCGATCCGACGGCGATCCCCGCGACGACGGCTCGCCACTTCGCCTGCGTGAAGAGCCACCAACAGATGATGACCGGGGACACCTTCAGGAGGGTGATGAAGGCCGCGACCGCACCCGCCCGATGCTCTCGACCGCTGGTGCTCCATTTCCAGATCAGGACGGTCCCCAGCAGGAGGAAGGCGTTGACATTGCCTACGCCGATCTCGTAGGTGAGCGGCACGACCAGGGCCAGTACGGCAACACTCGTCAGGATCGGCCGGCGTCGCCAGAACTCGATGAGCACCCACGCGATGGCTGCGATCGAGGCGACCCACCAGACGTAGGCTCCACCATCGGGCGGCAGCAGCGCGAGGGGTCGGAATATCACGGCAACGAGCGGGGGCGAAAGCAGGGGAACGGTCCAGAACGGTGGTTTGACCTCCATGGGTCGATCCCCGGTGAGATGGAGTACAGCGGATGATCCGCGTTCAGACGCTCGCCTCCCGCGAGGTACACGATGGCGTCACCGGGGACAAATCCACGCGTGAAGTACACCGCCATGACGGCGAAGAGCAAGCCTGCCGACAGGGCGATCATGGTGAGCGCGATCAGCCGGTGCCGCCGCTCGGACCTGGTATCCATCGCCACGATGCTACTCAGCACGTTGGAGGGTGTCGACGGTACCGATGACGTGACCCAGACTCGCTTCCTTCTGGAAATGGGATAAATCACCGACGTTTGTTGCCTCGCTGATGAAGATCGCGCCTTCGGGGTCGCGGTAGGTTTCGCGCCAGCCGGCCGCGATCAACCGATCGCGGAAGCCCCCGTCCGTCGCCTGGACGACGACGATCGCCACGTCCCAGGTCGCCAGGCGCTCCTCCCAGCCGGCAGCACCGGCCACCACCCGCTCGTAGTCCTCCCAGACATCGGCCGGGAAAAATTCGATCCGTGAGTCGAGTCCCGCCTTGAGGCCCGGCAGCGCGAACTCGAACCATGAGCCCCAGGGCTGCGGGTTGAACACGTGGTCACCGGGTCGCGCCACCTCGCGGAGGGCGGCCGTCACGCCCGGCGGCGCGTCGGTCAGGACGCCGACCGGGACCCCGGTCCCGGCGTCGGTCAGGCGCCATATCGGCAGCAGCGCGATCCCGGCCAGCACCAGCACGGCCGCCACGACGACGTTCAGACGCCGCATGGTCGGCGTCGTCGTGAGTCAGGCGTATCGGCGTCGCGCGGGAGGAGGCCGATGACCGCGACCGCACCGGCCAGCGACCACCAGGCGAGGCCGCGCTGCGCATAGAGCCCGATCGTCGCGAACACGCCGAGCCACGCCAGGGTGGGCCAGGGGACGACCCGGCCGCCCCGGGCCATCAACGCGACGACCGCCGCGACCGACAGCGAAGAACAAGATGCCGGTCGCATCCCGGATCGTGGTCGGCTGCCATTCCGTGATGCGGCTCGCGACCTCCGCGTTCGCCGACAGCCCGACGGCGTAACCCCAGACGGCGGGGCCAAACGGCGTCACACAGGCCGCGGCGACGGTGACGAGTGCGATGAGGAGCGTCCGGTGCGCCCCGACCGGCGCTCGGCCACATCCTCGAGCCAGGCGAGGCCGAGAACGGCGGGCGCGAGGAAGAAGCTGCCGTGGAGGTTGGCCCAGACGATCGCCAGGAAGGGGACCGCCCAGAGACGGCCGGATGGCGGCGCCGATCGGCGACCAGCACGAGCAGGATCGCGAAGCAGGCCATGCCCAGCAGTTGCGGGCGAAGCGCGAGGGCCGGGGCCGCGACGGCGAACGCGCCGAGGGTCAGGAGCGCCGCGTTCCTCGGCGAGAGGCCGCGTCGGAGCCCGATCAACAGGACTGCACCGAAGATGCACGCCCACGAGCCCCGCTCGAAGCAACGCCAGGCCCGTCCAGCCACCGATGCGGTAGACGGCCGACGAGGATGACCTGCGATCCCCATTGCTGGTCGAGCCACGGCAGACCGTCCGCAGTGAACGTCCAGGTGTCGACGCGCGGGATCGCGGCCATCCGGACGATCTCGTCGCCGGCGCGCAGGTGGTAGGCGAGGTCGACCGACGAGAGGCTGGCGAGGAGCGCTGCCAGGACGGGCAGCGCAACGGCCAGGAACGTCCAGAGTCGGTTCAGTGACACGCCGGGATGCTAGCGCGCCGCGGTGCCGGTACGCACCAGTTCGAAAGTCCCGCATCCGCCGTCGTCCGTTCCATGTAGTTTGCGGACGTGCACGCCCGGGCCATCCGCTGGGGTCGCGTCGGCGACGCGGCCCTCGCCGCCTGGTTCATCACGCTGTCCGTGATGCGCCTCAGCTTCCTCGCGACCGGCGATCCGTTCTCCGACTCGACGTTGTACCTGCGCGGGACGGCAGCCTGGCTGCGGGGCGAGGACCCCTGGTCGGTCCACATGACGACGCTCTATTTCGCCGCCGCGCCCCCCTCGCTCCTGCCGATGGCGCCATTCGCCCTCCTGCCGGAGCCCGTGGGGCTGGCGGTCCTGTTCGTGCTGGCGCTCGCCGCGTCGGTCTGGACGTTGCGTCGGCTGGGTCTGCCATGGTGGTGGATCACCTGGCCACCGCTCGTCGACAACCTGTGGAACGGCAACCCGCAGCTCTTCCTGGTCCCGTTGCTGATCGGGGGCGCGGCCTGGTTCGCGCCGATCGTCAAGGTCTACGCGATCGTCCCGCTGATCATCCAGCTGCGCCTTCGGGCGGTGATCGCGTCGGTGGCCATCATGCTCGTGACCGCGCCGTTGCTCCCGTGGGGCCTCTGGCTCGATCGTCTGTCGGAGACGTCGACGCTGCTGTCGGAACAGTCTCAGGGCGGGATGTCGGCGTGGTTCTTCCCGGTGCTCGTGCCGTTCGCGGCCATCGCCCTGATCGCGATGGGCCGTCAGCGCGCGTCATGGTGGTTCATCCCGGCGTTGTGGCCCTCGACGCAGTGGTACTACTCCCTGATGGCGATGCCCGCCCTTACACCGCTCACGGCGGCGATCCTCGCGGCACCGGTCCAGGGTGGCCCGGCCGTCGCGGCGATCGTGGCCGCGATCGAGATCTGGTGGCGGGCACGCCGCAGGAGATCAGACCCGCCCGCTCAGACCGCGGCCGCGACCTCCGACGGGCGCACGGCGGCGGCGCCCTCGTCGTAGATCGCCTCGATGGCATCGACCATCAGCTGGATGCAGAAGCGATCGTGGACCATGTCGTGCGCCGCTCGAGCGATCGTGTCGGCAAGGGAGTGATCGAGCAGGAGCCGGGTGATCGCGCCGGCGAGCGCGTCCGCGTCGTGGGGCGGCACCAGGAGACCCGTGACGCCATCCGTGATCATCTCGGGGATGCCGCCGACGTCGGAGGCGACGACCGGGCGCGACAGCGCCATCGCCTCGAGGATCGAGAGGCCCTGCGCCTCGCGGTACGACGGCAGGACGGCCACGTCGAGGGCCGCGGTCACGGCCGGGACGTCGTCGCGGCGGCCGGTGAACACGACCCGATGGGCGATCCGCAGGTGGCGCGCCTGCGCCTCGAGCGCCTCTCGCCTGGATCCCTCGCCGACGATCAGGAGATAGGCGTCCGGCACGGATCGCAGGACCTGCGGCCAGGCCTCCAGCAGCGTCGGATGACCCTTTTCCGGCTCCAGTCGCGCGACCACGCCGACGATCTGCGAACCGGGCTCCATCCCGTATTCCTCGGGCAGCGTGCAGCACGGTTCCTGTTCGTCGTAGCGCGAGAGGTCGACGCCGTTGTAGATGAGCCGCATCGGCGTCGCCGTCCGGCCCTCATCGATGAGCTTGCGCTCCATCATCTTCGAGACCGCGATCAGCTGGTCCATCCGCGGCGTGAGCTCGCGCAGCATCTGGCGGTCCTCGTCGGACCGGATCCGGCTCGAGTGGACGGTCGACACGACGTACGGCTTCCGATGGCCGATCTCGCCCAGGGCGATCGCCGCCCGCGTGCCGACGAGCTCGGCGCGATACATGTGGTTGTGGATGACGTCGGGGCGGACCTCGACCAGGTGGGCCGCCAGGGCACCGACCGCGATCGCGTCGTCGGGTTCGTCGATGACCAGCACGTCGAAGCCGGCTCGCTGCAGCTTGCGGACGGCACTCCCCGGCGACAGCGCCACGATGGACACGTCGTAGCGAGTCGGGTCGATCCGGGTCACGAGCCCGTACAGGTGCTCCTGGGCGCCGCCGTTGGTCCCGGTCGCGAGGACCTCGACGACCCGGATCCGTCGGTCCCCCGAGGGCACGGGTCGCGCCAGCGTGTCGAGGCAGGGGTTTCGTCGCGTGGGGCTCATATCAGATCGTTCGTCGAACGAGGAGGCGCTGGATCGGCTCGTCGACAGCGCCCCACTCGTACTTGTACGACTCATTGCCTCGGAGGAAGTCCATCCGTCGCGTGCCGTTGGCGAGGGCGCGGGCAACGTAGGCATGGATCATCAGGACGCCCGGCGAGAGGTCACGCGCGTCCGGGTCGACCCCGGCGTTGTAGTACAGCAGGCAGTCCTTGGTCTCGAAGTGGATGCCGCTGGCGATGCACCGGCCGCCGACCGAGAGGAAGGTCAGGCGCAGCGGGCCGTCGGGCCCGAAGAGCTCGAACATGCGGCGGATGAACACGCGGCTCTGCTCGCCGCCCGGGGTCGCCGGGAACAGGCCGTCGTCGCCCCAGCGCTTCTGGTGCAGGGCGATGAAGGTCTCCAGGTCGGCAAGTGGGTCGGCGGAGTCCTCGAGGCGGATCTCGCCGACGGCTTGCGCGCGGCGGACCTTTCGCCGGATCTCGTGCCGTTCCTTCTTGCCGAGCGTGGCGAGGAACCCGTCGATATCGACGCCCTCCGGGAAGGTCACGACCGGGCAGACGTCCTCCCGCTCCACGGTGAGCGTCCAGGCGTTCGCCATCTCGAGCGCACCCAATGCCGCCGCCAAGTGGTCGCCGGCCGGGTCGGCGCAGCGCAGTCGTCGCAGGTCGACGACGTCCCAGTCGTCCGCGTCCGGACCCGCCAGGTAGGCGGCGGTCGCTGCGGCGACCGCCGGCAGGTCGGCCGGATCCGCGAGGATCGTCGCGTAGTCGGCGTGGTAGGAGGCTCCGAAGAAGACGGCCGTGTCCGTCGGCGCGACGGGTGTCAGCGCGAGATCCCGCCCGTGCCGCATCCGCGTGTGGGTGAGCGCGTCCGAGGGCTCCACCTCGTGGCGATGCATGAGGGGCACGATCGCGACCGGGTCCGCGCCGGGGGGAGCATCGGCCGGAACGATGGCGATCGTCTCATCGTGGGCATTGGCGGCGTAGGCATCCCACCAGGCACGTTGGAAGGCCCACGAGGAGAAGACCGTGGCCCACGGCGTCCGTGCCGCGATGCGATCCCAGTCCTCGCGCGCGATCGCATCGAAGGGACGGCGCTCCGCGCGCAGCGTGCCGAGCGCACGGTCGGTGGTGTCGGGGAGGGCCTCGGCGGCCCCGGGACATGCGGGCTCAGCGTCGAGGACGAGGGCGGTCATCCTCGCGAGGATAGCATCGAGGCTCCTTTGATGGTTGCGGCCGCAACCGGCCTTCGGGCCATCCCGGCGCCGGGACTTGCCGCTATGACGCGTGTGCACGATCGGTGACCGCTCGACCCTTTTAGCTGCCCATCCGCTGGAGACGCACAGATTCCTGACGGCCACGACGATCTCTTCGTCGAGCTGCTGCTCTCCCTGATCCCGCACAGGTTCTAGGTGCTTCCGACTCTCCTATGGCGTCCTTCCTCGGGACGGCCGCATCCTCTGGGTCGCGACCCGAACAGGATCTTCCCGTTCGCCCGTCTCTCAATGTCTCCTGACCCATTCCATCATCACTCCCTCCCCTGTCTCTTCGCCTTCGAAAGCACCCCACCAATCCTGATCCTGCCCATTCTCTCCACCCTATCTCGGTCCCCCCTCGTCGGACTCCTCAACTTCATCTTGGCCCGCGGGATCGGCGTGCGCGACCTCTGGTCTGGCCGCCCCTCCCTCCGCCCTCCCTCCCCCCCTCCTCTCCCCTCCCCCCTCCCCTCCCCTCCCCCCCCCCCCTCATCCCCCCCAGGTCCGGCCTGCGACCTGCTGGCGCTACGGAGCGTGATCGCCAGGTCAGCGTCCAGCACCGGCTGCCTGCTTCGCCAGTCGCGACACGGCGTACCGAGCGCGGCGACGACGGTCGAGCGGACCTCGGACCACGGCGGTACGACCTGCGCGCGACCGGCCGGCGGCCTGCCTCCGCGAGGCCGGCCCTACGGCGCGGATGTCCCCTCGCGGGTGTCGCGCAGCTCGAGCACGCCTCTCGTGTCGGCAGCGTCGACTGGTCGTTCGGATCGGGCCTCGCAGACCTCGTACGTCCCGCGGCGCGGCCGTTTCCCGGCGCGGACCCGCTGGCTGCGGCCAGCTTCCCGCGTCGTCCGAACTTCCCCCTGCGACCGCACCCTCGCGACCTTCAGTTCGCGACTCGGGCTCGCCGGCACTCCGTTGGCCTGCGACCGCGCTGCAGCGTCGCGCACGGATACCGTGCGATGGCGCCTCCTGGACATCGCGGACCGGCGGCCGGGGGCGCTGCGGACGCGCCGTCGAGTTCGAGACCTGGCTCGACGACGTCCGGCGCAGCCACCTTCGCAGCCCGTTCTGTGGCTCGACTGGCTTCGCGTCGATGCAGCCGCAGCCGGCGACTCGTCTGGCACGGCTGGCTCCTCGGGACGTTACGCGCCCCACCGCGGTCGGCGATCCTTGCCGCCGGGCTCGCGATCGGGAGCGAGGCGCTCTTCCCACGACTCTTCGTCCTGTCGACGCGCCCTGCCGCTCGCGACAATGGATCAACAGCCGGACGATCAGCCCTGTCGCGCCGTGGCGGCATCCGCGTTCCTGGATGCGCGGCTAACGACCGTCTGGGGCCGATGGCCGGACCGGCAGTGCGTCGTTCGCCGCTCACGTAGCGGTCATGAACACGGCCGGACGTGGCGACCGCCGGCTCGTCAGGGCCGCTGCTGGCAGCAACGGGCGCGGGATGTCGCGAGGGGCGCCGCGGCGCCGTCAGCGCTACTGGCCGGAGCCAGTGCAGCAGGTCGGCGTAGTCGTCGGTGAACGGGCGGTCCGACGGGATGACCGCGGTCCAGCCTTCCGCGCGGAGCTCGTTCGAGGGTGTCGCGTCGGCTGAGGCGGCGAGCCAGCGCGACGGCGTCTCGCCGGGCTCCTTGACCGCGCCCGGTTGTGGGTCTTCTCGAGGATCGTCAGGCCCTGCGCCGAGACGGCAGCGGCGATCGCCGGCGCGAGGTTGTAGTACCGGTTCGAGATGTGGAACACGAGCGTGCCGTCGGGCTTCGTGGTCCGGATCTCGTCGGCGATCGCCTCGACCGTCAACAGGTGGATCGGGACCGAGTCCGACGAGAAGGCATCCATGATCAGCAGGTCGTAGCGGCCGTCCGGCTCGTCCTCGAAGGACAGGCGCGCATCGCCCTCGATGACGGTCGGCCGGATCGGCGCGTCGGCGAGGTAGGTGAAGAAGCGCGGATCGGAGGCGACCTCGATGACGACCGGGTCGATCTCGAAGAAGGTCATCGACGTCGGCCGCGTCGGCGTAGGTCGCCAGGGCCCCGCCACCCAGACCGGCGACGCCGACCGTCCGCGGCGCCCGCGACCTCGGCGTTGATCGCGAAGAGGTCGCCGACCGGGCCGCTGCGCACGTAGTAGCTCTGCGGACGCTCGACGCTTGGCCGGATCGTTCGACTGCGAGCCGTGGACCGTCGTGCCGTTCATCAGCAGGGTCAGCTCGCCGTCGGGTGACTCGAGGACCTCGGTGACGCCGAAGAAGCTGCGATCCCGGAAGTCCGCCGGCGGCTGAAGGACGAACGTCGCCAGCGCCAGCACGAAGGCCGTCGCGAGCGCCAGGAACCACGGGCGCGCCCCGACCAGCAGGATGAGGCCGCCGACGAGCAGCCAGCGGATGCCGGCCTCGGTCGCGAGGGCGCCGGTGACGACAAGGCGACCACCAGCAGCGCGGCAGCGACGCCGTAGGGCAGAGGCGGCGCTCGCGCGCCGCCGAAGAACGGGCTGAAGTCAAGGCCGCGGCCGCTCGGGCGGGGCGGGACCTTGGGCGCCACGAGCGCGAGCCCGACCAGCGCCCCGACGAGGAGGATCGGCAGCTCCCAGACACCCGGGAAGACGGTCGGGGCGACGAGGGCGACGAAGGCGCTCGCGAGCGCGCCACCGAGCGAGAGGATCAGGTAGAACTCGGTCAGCCGCGACGGGTCCGGCCGGTCCTGGGCCAGCCGTCCGTGCAGCGCGGTCGCGACGATCCCGAACGCGATCAGCTCCATCGCCAGGACCGCCAGGACCGGCCAGCCACCGGCGGAGCCGTACGGGACCCAGAGCAGCGTGATCATCGCGGGGCCGCCAGCACCGCGCGCCCGATCCAACGCTGGCCACGAGGCGAGAACGCGATGATGAACGACACGAGGTAGATCGACAGCGGCGCGACCCACAGGAGGGGCGCCGACACGAGGTCCGTCGAGATGAACGTGGTCACCGCGGACAACAGCCCCGACGGGACCGCGGCGAGCAGCAGCCACGGCCGCGGCGGCGCCAGTCGACCGCCGGCGTCGGCGACCGCCGCCGATGACGCCTCGCGCGTGCGCGTCGGCGCTCGCGGTCGCGACGCGCGCGCGGAGCGCCGGGATCGCGCGCGAAGCGGCGACCGCCAGGAGCACGACGAGCACCACGTAACCGACCGCCCAGACCCCGCGCTGTGCGCCGAGCCCGAGCCGCGGCTCGATGAGCAGCGGGTAGGCGATCAGGGCGAGCAGCGACCCGCCGTTGCTCAGCGCGTAGAGCCAGTACGGGTCGCCGACGGCCTCGCGCTCCCGCGCGGCCTCGAACCAGCCGCTCACCAGCGGGGTCGTCGTCGTCAGGACGAGCGCCGGCAGGCCGATGAGGACGAACAGGATCCGGATGAGATCGAGCACGGGCGGGACCGTTTCGATCCGGACGCGGCGAGCGGGCCGGGGCGAAGAGCAGCGCGATGACCGCGAGCGCCGCCAGGACGCAGGTGCAGCGGCGGCCCCCAGGCACCAAGTCGCGTCACGGACAGGTGCCCGTACAGGTAGCCGACGAGGAGGACGCCCTGGAAGAAGAACAGGACGGTCGCCCAGACCGCCGGCGTGCCACCGAAGACCGGCAGGACCAGCCGGCCGACGAGCGGCTCCACGCTGAACAGGAGGAACGCCGACAGGCCGATCGGCAGCGCGAACGGGAGGGTCGCGCCCAGCAATGGGCGTGCGAGCGTCACGGCGCGGGCGGTCATCGGGTCTCCGGAGGGGTCGACGAGGTCATCGTCGCGCATCCGGTGCTCGGTCAAGTGAGAAGAACGGGTCATCCTCCACTCTGCGCCGGTGCTGCGAAGCGTTGATGATGACGGGCAGTAAGCAGCCATCATGATGAAGGGCGCGCATGTGGCATCGGTATACAGGACAAGACGCCTTTCGCGTCGAACGGGTAGAGGCCATGAACCTCCACCGCGATGCGATGCTCCTGTTGGGCGTCCTCTGCGGCTTGGCCCAGGCGATAGGCATTCTCGCACTGCCGGTTGACGCAGTCGCCTACTGGCAAGCCGGGCCAATCAGAGAATCTCTACCCGGAGCATTGGTCAGAAGGGGCGACGGGATACCTGTTCTATCCGCCACCGGTCGCGCAACTCATGACGTTCCTGCAGCCTATTGGTTGGAAGATATTCGTGACGATCTGACGACCGCCATCTTTGCATCGATGTGGTACTGCGCAGGGCGGTGGTCGTGGTGGCTGCTGGTAATCGGATTCCATACCTGCTGTTCGAGATCGAGCAACAGGTCGGCGACATTCTCGGATACGCGCTGATGGGCAACCTGCAGTGGAGCATCACCGCGTTGACGCTCGTCGCGCTCCGGCACCCCGCGGTCTGGTCGATCCAGCTGGTCACGAAGGTCACCTCGGCGATCGGCTGGTGGTGGCACCCGCTTCGCGGCGAATGGCGCGCCGCGGCGATCGAGCAGGGCCGGCGTCGCGATCATCGCGGTCTCGTTTGCCTGAGCACGGGGCTGTGGCTCGAATTCATCGACTTCGTGGGGCGCAATGGCACGATGAGTGATCCACCGTTGGAGGCGTTCTTCGTCCCCTTCGGCGTGAGACTCGCGACGGCCGTGCCGCTCGTCGTGTGGGGCGCGCGCACGAACCGGCTCTGGACCGTCCCCGTCGCCTGCGGCTGGTCGCTGCCGGCACTCTACGGTCTCGGCTTCCTGCCGTTCTGGGTGGCAGCCACGCGCCTGGTCGAGCGACCCCCGTCCCTGGATCTCAGCAAACTCGCGGTTGGCCCCGCGTTGGCGCGAGCCTCGGCTACGGGACTAGTCGATGTCCAATTCCCGCAGGAGGAAGTACTCGGGTCGAGGCTCGTCGTCCGTGATAGCGGGCCGGTCCCCGCATACGTCCGACCTCGTCGCCCGACGAGCCAGGTCCGCTCCTCGATCAGGTCGATCCAGTCCTCGACGGTCGAGACGGGTGAATCGAAGGCGCCCGAGATGTCCTCGAGGACCCCGGGTCGCTCGAGGACCGACCGGCCGGCGGCGGGATCGAGGGAGAGCGGCTGCATCGAGCCGAGCATGTAGAAGCCGTAGCCGGCGAAACCCCGGACGGCGATACGTGCGGGAAGACCGTGGCGAAGGTCCGGATGTGCTCCTTCAGGTCGGCCTCGGTCGTGCCGTAGGGCGTCCACTGCATCATCACGCCGCCGTCGGTGAGGTGATCGCGCCCGGCCTCGTAGTACTCGAGCGATGAGATGACCGAGACGCCGGAGCTCTGGATCGGCGGCGGCGGGTCGGTGACGATGATGTCGAAGCGTCCGTCGACGAGCTCGAGATGGTTCCGGCCGTCGGCGACGATGACCCGGCCGTTCGGGTCCGCGAGCACCTGGTCGGCGTCCGGGTAGTAGTAGCCGAACATCTCGGGGACCGACGGGCACGAGCTCGACGGCGTCGGTTCGAGGCCCGCGATCAGCGCGGTCCGGAACGCGGTCCCCATGCCGAACGCCACGACGAGCGCGCGCTCCGATTCGGGCCGGGCGATCAGCGGCAGGATCGGCATGAGCTTCGCATCGACCGTGAGCAGCGTCATCGACGTGCCGCCGACCCACAGCTCCGCCGTCGACCGCCCTGGCCGGCCTGGACCGAGGCGATCTCGTCCTCGCGCGACTCGAACAGCGTGCCGCCCTCGGTCGAGCGATGCGGGCCACGTTCGGCTGGACGACGACGCCCGGGCGGGTCGGCGAGGACCACGATCAGCGACCGCGGCGACGGCGCCGCGCCGGCGAGCACGGACACGGCGCGGTCGGGCCCAGAGCGCAAGGCCGACGCCAAGCGCGACGTTGATCAGCGCCAGCACGACGACGATCGGGCGGCGACCCGATGGTCGGCATGAGGACGAACGGGATGACGAGGCTGCCGATGATGGCGCCCGTCGTGTTCACGCCGAGGAGCAGCCCGGACTCGGAGCCGGCCTGGCCGCGCTCGTCGCGCAGCAGCGCCGATGCGGTCGGGAAGGCGAGCCCCATCACGACCGTGACCGGCAGGACCGTCAGGATCGCCGCGCCCATCAGGACGCCCATCGACACCAGCGGCTGGCTCGGCGTCGAGCGACGTGGTTGCGAGATGACGAGGATCAGCCCGGCCACGCTGAGGATCGCCACGGCGATCTGCGAGCAGCGCGAGGACGCGGACCGGGTCCTCGATCCGCGGGCGGAACGACGTTGAACGTGGCCGCGCCGAGCGCGATGCCGATGAGGAACAGCGCGAGGATGACCGTGAAGACGTACGTCGAGTCCGCCGGTGCCGGAGGTGAGCAGCCGGGTCCAGGTCGACCTGGTAGCCGAGCGAGGTCAGGCCGGAGACGAAGGCGATGACGAGGGGGAGCCAGACGATCCGGCCGGCGGCGGTCGGCGCCGCGCGCGGCCGGCGCGACGGCGGCGCGTCGTGCGCGCCGGCTCGGCGCGAGCTTCGTCGACCGCGACGGCGCCCGTGTCGGCCCGGGCCAGCCAGAGCGCGACGAGCCCGGCGATCCCGGAGCAGCAGCGCCCCGACCGCGAGCGCGCCGGTCAGCCCGAGCAGCTCGATGAGGACGAGGCCGGCGAGCAGCGTGCCGACGATCGCGCCCGATCGTGTTGGCCGCGTACAGCCGCCCGAACGCCTGGCTCAGCGCCGCCGTCGCGCGTGAGGTGCCGGGCGAGGGCCGGGAACGTGGCGCCCATCATGATCGTCGCCGGGGCCAGGGCGAGGACCGCGAGGACGAGCCGGACGAGGGCCAGGCAGCGGCGTGCCCTCGAGCGCCGGGTAGATGCCGCGGTAGACCTCGTTGATGAGCCCGAACGTGAGCGGCGTGACGAGCACGACGACGACGAGCGACGAGCTCCAGCAGCGCCGTACATGCCGCAGCGGCGAGCGCACCCGGTCGGCGATCCGGCCGCCGACGGCGGCCCCGATCGCCATCCCGCCGAAGAACCCGGTGAGGATCGCGGACACGGCCTGGGTCGTGTTGCCGAACACGAGGACGAGCTGGCGCGACCAGACGATCTCGTAGATGAGGCCGGCGGCGCCGGACAGGATGAAGATGGCAAGGACGACGGCACGCGGTGGGGCATCGGCGGAGTTTGCCATGCCGGGGCGGTCACGTGATGCGCCACCCGGTCAGGGCGTGGGGGTCGTTGGTACCAGCGGCGTCTCTTGCCGAGCCACGTCGCGCACGTCACGACCACGAGGACGTAGACCACGAGCAGGTAGTGGAAGTGGAGGTCGGTCACCGGTGAAAGCCACGCGATCACCACCAGGGCGAACGAGAGGAGCGGCCGGCGGACGAGCACGGCCAACCCCCAGCACGAGCGCGAGCGCGATCCCGGCCAGCTTGGCCGTACCGGGCCCGACGAACGGCTGGAGGTTGCAGGCGACGGATGTGGGCGGCTCCGCCCCGCACGCCGGGACAGAGAACGACAGGGCTTTGGCGTAGTCGAACCACGACTGGATGCCGACGAGCGGCAACGTGAGGACGAAGAGCGCACCGCCCACCGCCAGCGCCGCGAGCACGACGCGGAGGAAGGTCTGGCGCGTCGCCCAGAAGATGGCCGCGCCCGGAACGAGCTTGATCGTCGCCCCGAGACCGGCCAGCAGACCGACCTGCGGACGCCCGCGCCCGATGACCCAGCACCAGGCGAGGAGACCGGCGACCCCGACGCTCGCGTTGCCGAAAGCGACGCCCTCGGCGAAGCCACGAAGGAAGGCGAGCCCGAACAGCACGAGCGCGAACTCCAGGGGACGCACGCGCCCGAGCTCGTGCCGGAGGATCGCGTACAGGCCGGTGATGAGCGCTCCGACGTTGAGGGTCAGCCACGCCACCAGACCGATCGGATAGGACGCGAACGGGATGAACAGCGGCACGGACGAGGGCGGATAGGCGTACCCGAACAGGGTCGCGTTGACCAGGACGTACGGGCCGGACAGCTGCTCCGGCGGATAGATGGGTTGTCCGGCGAGCACCCGCTCGACCGCGTGCACGTAGGTCAGCCAGTCGGCGAATGCCTTCCCGGCTGGGGCGAAGATGACGATCGTCCCGATCGCGACGAACGCACACATCAGGACCGCCAGGACGAGCGCGATCCAGCCGAGCCGGTCGGCGGCGCGGCGATGCGCTGAGCTCGCGTCGGAGCGATGTCGGTCATCTGGGTCACCCCCATGTCGGTCGCGCGAAGTCGGACCGATCACGTCCGATCATCACAGGTTGTAGGCCCAGTAGACGCCGATCGCCATCACCACGACGCCAACGACGATCAGCGCCAGCCACACCGGAGCCGATCCGGCCGCTGGTGGACGGCGGCCAGCCCGCACAGCGCGATCACGAACGGCACCGAGTCGAGGAAGTAGCGGTAGCCGTACTGGAGCCAGCCGCCGCCGTAGTAGAGCAGCGTCGGGATCAGGACGGCGACGGCCGCGCCGAGCAGCCACCACGCCCGCGGCCGTCGCCAGTCGGCCTGCGATGGCGAACAGCAGCCCGGGGCTGGTGAGCAGCACCGACATCCCCAGGCCGTCCGGCTGGAAGAACGGGAACGTCGGCGATCGGACGGCGGCAGGTGGAGCAGGAAGTAGTCGAGGTTCATCGGGACGTGGGCCAGCGAGAACAGGCCCGTTCGCCCGCTGCTCCTCGAGGAACGGCGGGCAGCGTCGCCAGCGCGTAGCCGGACTCTCGAACGGCGTCCCGAAGCGGACCTGGTTGTAGAGGAAGAACGCGACGAGCGACGGCAGCGACGCCGAGCCGCCAGCAAGACCCACGACCGCCACGGGACACGGTCGGCCGCCCGCGCGACGTAGCCGCCGGCCACCTCGGCTCGCCGACGAGCGACGCCTGGCTCGAGCAGCAGCGCGTAGAACGGGACCGCGAAGGCGAGCGGCGCCCGGGTCAGGAAGGCGGCGCCGGCCAGCAGCCCGACGAGCCACGCGCGCCGCCGCCCCCACAGCTCGATCAGGCAGGCGAAGGTCAGGATCGTCGCGATCAGGTGGCCGGTGTGCCAGACGCCGCCGCGGGTCGTGACCCACAGGATCTGGGTCGAGAAGCCGAACAGGACGGTCAGCCAGAACCGGTCGCGCGAGCCGCGCGACGCCGATCCGGCCGAGCAGCCACCAGCACAGCCCGACGCCCGCGCGGCGAGGACGCGTTGATCCCCGATTCGACCTGGTCCGCGCCGACCGGCCCGAGGAGGGCGACGAGCGGCATGAGCGCGACCGCCGGGAACGGCGCGAACGGGACGTAGAAGCGGCCGCCGACCGAGGATCACGTCGTTCGGCCCGAGCCGGACATCGAGCCACGACGCGGCCGTGGAGGAACGCGTCGGCGAGGTAGAAGAAGTCGCCGCGGCCGGCGTCGAAGTCGCGGTTCGCCAGCCAGTAGATCACCGCCGAGACCGCGACGATGGCGAGCCCGATCGACGAGCGCCGCAGGTCGAGGCGCCGACTCATGCGCCCGCGGTACCGCCCGCGACCGTCGACGCGCCGTCCGTCGACGTCCGCGCCGCGCGTCCGACCGACAGGGTCGCGACGAGGGTGACCCAGAAGACGATCGGATAGACGACGGCGGGCGTGACGCCGACAGCGGCCAGGCCGTCACGAGCGGGATCGCCAGCGCCCACCAGCGCCCGCGCGGACGCAGGTACGCGACCGGCAGCAGCAGGAGCATCGCGTAGTGGTCCCACAGGATCGGCGAGACGAGCTGGCTCGCGATCACGGCGACCAGGTACGACGCCTCGTCGGTCGCCCAGCGGATCGCCGCGAGGAACGCGACGACGACGCACGACCGTGCTGAGCAGCTGCACGACCGGCGGCGACCGTCGGCGGACGCCCCGAGCTGGTACGCGATCGCGCCCGGGCGTGACGTTGTGCTCGGTCGTGATCGGGTCGCTGACGGTCCGGAGGAGCGTCACGAAGTCGACCCAGGCGCCGGCGCCGGCCAGGAGCGTCGCGGCCACCGCGAGCACGACGAGCACGACGATCCCCGACGGCGACCGCCCGGCACCGCCGGGTCAGGAGCGCCCAGACCAGGATGAGCCCCGGCTGGAGCTTGATCGCGGCCCCGACCGCGGCACTCGCGCCCAGGCGCACCGGGTCGTCGAGCCAGCGCCAGCCGATCGCGAACGCCAGGAACAGGATCGGCCCGACCTGGCCGAGCTTCACGGCGTAGACGAACGGGAACGACAGGCCGGCGAGCAGCACGATCCACCAGCGGACGGACCGCGAGACCGGCAGGATCGCGACCCCGACGAGGAACGCCGACCAGCGACAGGCCGATCCAGACCCAGGTCGCGGTCGTGCGCCGACAGCAGCGCCGAACGGGAGGATCAGCGGCGCGAACGGTCGGCGGGTAGTAGAAGAGCCCGAAGCCACCGGTCGCCGTGAACGACATGTCGTACAGCGGCTGCGCCGTCGAGCACCCGCTCGGCGGCCTGGTGATAGGCCAGGAAGTCGTAGCCGAGCGTGTCGCCCGCGACCGCCAGGGTCGCGGCCGACGCCGCCGACGAACGACAGCACGGCGACGATCGGCAGCGCCGTCCGCGCCAGGCGAGGCGAGGGCGTGCCGGTCCATCACACCGGTTCCGTGCGCTCCCCGCTGGCTCGGCGATGGATGAGCGGGATCCGGAACAGGTCCCACGCGACCCGCAGCGGCCAGGCCCGGACCGGCGCGCATCCGGGACCCGCGCTTGTCGAACCAGCGGATCGGGACGATGGCCATCCGATAGCCGCGCCGGCGCGCCAGGTAGATGAGCTCGACGTCGAAGACGATGCTCGTGACCACCTGCCGGGCGAAGAGGTCCTGCGCGGCCTCGCGGCGGAAGCCCTTGAACCCGCATTGCGTGTCCTGGACGGGCCCGGTCACCCAGATCGACGCCAGCACGTGGAAGACCTTGCCGAGCAAGCGGCGGTACCCCGGCTGCGTCGCACGCATGTCCGACCCATCGGGTTGGATCCGTGAACCAAGGGCGACATCGTGGTCGACGAGGGCGTGGAGCAAGAAGGGGATCTGGTCGGGCGGCGTCGCCATGTCGGCATCCGCGAAGATCACGAGGTCGCCAGAGGCCGCGAGCATGCCGGCACGAACGGCAGCGCCCTTGCCGCCCATGTGGGACGCGGCGGACGTGCAGCCGCACGCCGTCGATGGCGCCCGCAGCCTCGGGACGTGCCTCGACGAGGTCGGCGGTGCCGTCGGTGCTGCCGTCGTCGACGACGAGGACCTCGATGTCCGCAGGCAGGGCCGCCTGGCTCGGCGCCCCCTCCGTTTCGACCGCCTCTTGCCGGAGGTAGTCGAACAACTCGTCGAGCGCCGGGCCGATCCGTTCCGCTTCGTTATATGCGGGGAGCACCAGGGTGAGGGTCACCTGGCGCGGCCATCACAGCAGCCGGCCCGCGACGAAGACACGACCGCACATCCATTCATGACGGAAGACTACCGCGCGGTCCTCCCCCGGTATCGGATGGTGCGCCACACTTCGACCGGGACCATGAAGGCTAGAGAGGAGGGCGCCTCGACGGTGACAGTGACGGCCATGGAACGCGTCCAGAGCTCCACCAAGCGCCTGACCAGCTTGCCATCGCAACCGACGCGCGCTGCGCGACGCCCTCATCCTCATCGGGGCCTGTGCGGGCGCGGTCTATTTCTTCGTCCAGGACATCCATCCGTGGACGTTCGTCGGGATCGACGCGCGAGGCGTACTGGCGGCGTCGACCTTGCCCATCCGTACGTGGGCTCCGCCCTCGGCGAGCATCTCGACCTACCTCTATTCCCCGGCGTTCGCCCAGTTCCTCTCACCGCTGTACGTCCTGCCGTTCGAGGCGTTCTACGTCCTGTGGACGGCCGCTTCCGTGTTGGTGCTGTACTGGCTCGTGCGGCCGTGGCCGTGGGCCCTGCTGATCCTGTTGTTGCCGTGGACCTACGAGCTCTTCGTTGGCCAGGTCCACCTGTTCATCGCGGCCGTGATCGTCCTCGGGTTCCGATGGCCGGCGTTGTGGGCCTTCAACATCCTGACCAAGGTCACGCCGGGCGTCGGGCTCCTGTGGTTCCTCGTTCGTCGCGAGTGGCGAGTCCTTGGCGATCGCCCTTGGAACGACCCTCGCCATCGTCGTGATCTCGTTCCTGCTCTCGCCGACGGCGTGGTTCGACTGGTTTGCGTTCCTGCGGGGCAGCACGGGCAGCGGCGAGCTCTTGTACCTGCGGATCGCCGCGGCGGCCATCATCGTCGTGGCTGGCGCTCTGACCGGACGTCGCTGGGCGATCCCCATCGCCGTCTGGTTGGCCCTGCCGGTGGTCTGGATCGAGTCCTGGGTGGTCCTGCTGGCGATCATCCGGTTGCGGGAGCCGGCACCCGACCCGGAGCCGTGCCGGCGCCGGTGCCGACGCCCGCGCCGCAGCCACGATGAGGCCGACCGCGATCCAGAGCAGCGGCAGCCAGACCAGGGAGATCGCGGCGACGACCGCGCCGGCCGCCACGAGGAGCGACACGCGACGCATGTCCGGACCAGAAGCTCGGAGCATCGCCGCGACGGCGATCGGGAGCATCGCGCTCGGGTAGTGATACCAGGTGACCGGCAGCGTTGCGAGCGAGGCCGCGGCGGCCCAGGCGAAGCTCTCGACCGGGTCGGGTCGGCGCCACGCAGCCCACACCGTGACGAGGAGCGCGGCAACCGCCACGACCACGTGCAGCGATCGCGCGAAGGCGTCATCGGCCCCGACCAGTGACGCGATCTGGGCGGCGATGCCGGCATTCCGCGGATCGACGATCGTGGCCTGGGCTCCGGCCCGGACGACGTCCACGTACTCCGACCAGACGGTCGTGCCCCCGAGGACGATGCTCGCGCCGACGACGAGGACGCCCACGACGGCCGCGGTTGCCACCACCAGACCGGCGGACGACCGCCCTTCCGCGCGGCGGTCGCGGAACGCTCGGGTCAGGAACCACAGGCCCAGGGATGCCGGGTGCAGTTTCACGGCCGCGAATGCCAGGGCGACGCCGCCACCCACCGCCGTGGCGCGCCCGGGGGCGATGGCCGCCAGCAGCATCACTCCATAGAGGAGCGGGAACCAGACGTCGAGGTTCCCGAACAGCAGGCCGACGGCGAACGGCAGCGTCAACGGCGCACAGGCCGCCACGACGAACAGGACTTCGCCACGTGACCGATGCGGCGCGAGGCGTCGGCGGAGCAGCTCCGTCGCAACGAGGAGCCCGACGACCGCCCCGATCGACCACAGGACGAAGACCACCCGTGAGGGCATCGCCGCCAGGAGGCTGAACGCCTGCGCGACGGGTGGCGGGTAGGAGTAGAAGAGGCTGGTGGCCATCGGTGCCGCCGCCCGAGACGAGCTCCGGTGCGTACGGCGATCGTCCCGCCGCCACGTCACGGCCGGCCTCCATCAACAGCTCGAGATCGAATCCGAGGCTCGAAGCGGAACGGGCGGCCAGCTGCAGCCCGATCGCGATCACCCCGATCCAGGCGATGCTCCCGGCCACCACCGCGGCCACGACCGCACGACCTGGGAGTGGACGCGGACTGGTGGTCGAGGCGGTGCTGCATCGCGCCCATCGTACGGCCCGCCACGCTGGCGGCCGGGCCTCGCGGGGCTGACTCGTACCCGTTCGTACCATCCGGTCGAGGCCGTGCTCGATGCTACGTTCCCGGCGATGAGCACGGGCACGATGCAATCCACCCTGGGCGACGGCTCCGCTCCCGCCGTTCGGCGTTCGGAGGTCACACCGCGTGTTCGCTTCGTCCTGGCCTTCATCTCGCTCGGGATCCTGGTATTCCCGATCGTGGACTTTATCACCGCGGCCATGAAGCCAAACTTCAACGGATATGGCGGCATCGACTACACCCTGTACATGGATGCCACTCGCCGCTGGCTCGCGGGAGGATCGTTCTTCGAGCCATACCAGCTCGCCGGGCCGTATCCATCCAGATGGGCGATGTCCTGTATGCGCCGAATGCCATGCCGTTATTCGTGGCGTTCACGGTGCTGCCGGCATTCCTGTGGTGGGCCGTCCCGTTTGGCGTCACTGCCTGGGCCATCTGGCGGGTTCGGCCGGCGCCGGTCGCGTGGCCGTTCATGGCCCTGTGCATCTTCTGGCCGCCGATGGTCGCCCGGACGGTCGCCGGGAACCCGGTCATGTGGGTCATGGCCGCGGTGGCGCTCGGCTTCATCGTTCGCTGGGCGTTCGTCGGGGTCCTCCTGAAGCCATCGCTGTTCCCGTTCGCCCTGTTGGGCGTGCGCAGTCGAAACTGGTGGATCGCCCTGGCGTTGTGGCTCGCAATCTCGATCCCGTTCGTAGCGTTGTGGTCCGACTGGCTGACCGCCCTGACGAATTCGACCGGGGGCGGGCTGTTCTACTCATTGCAGGACGTCCCGATCCTGCTATTGCCGGTCATCGCGGCCCGGATTCGCTAGGTCACGCCAACGAGCGCGATCGCCGGGATCGCCAGGATGGCCACGTATTCGAATGGGATCAGGTCGGGGCGGCGAAGCATGGGCCGACCGCGACCTCAAGCAGATAGTCAAAGCGGCAAATCAAAGCCCATTTCCGGTAGGCACTCGGTGCCGGTGCTTGTAGGCTGCGCCGCGATGCCGACTGCAAACCGTGCCGCCGAGCACTCGGGACCTAGCCATCACGGCGACGTGTGGTCCTCGTATCGCCGAGCTCTGCTTGCCCGCAGTTGGTCCGGGCTTCTGATCGGGTTCGCCGGGGCCCTCCTCGTGGGCATTTGGCTGCGTTCTGTATTTCCTGATCTAGCGGGCACTGACACGTATGCGTACTGGATCGTTGACCCGACCGACCCGTACAGCTCGGTCTTTCCACAGCGCGGGACTTTTCTGTATAGCCCGGCGATGGCGATGCTCATGGCGCCGCTGGGGTTGCTCCCGTGGGAGGTCGTAGCGGCTGGGTGGCTCGTGGTGCAGGCGCTCGTTCTGGCGGCACTCCTCGGACCCTTGGGCGCCATCGTCGCCATGTCAGTTATCGTGGGAGTCGACCTTCTGTACGGCAACGTCGCGATCTTCATGATGGCCGTGACGGTCGTCGGATTCCGCTGGCCGGCACTGTGGGCACTCCCGGTCCTGGCCAAGGTCACACCCGTGGTCGGTCTCGTGTGGTTCGCGGCGCGAAGCGAGTGGCGGAACCTTGGCATCGCCCTCGGGACGCTCGGCGTCCTTTCGCTAGTGTCGCTCGTCTACGCACCACAAGCATGGTTCGATTGGATTCGATTGCTGATCGACATGAGCGCGGTCCCGTCGGGGATCGCCCCGTTGTGGATCCGGTGGCCTCTGGCGGCACTGCTGACGGTCTGGGGGGCGCGGACGAACCGGAAATGGGTGGTGCCGATCGCAGTCGCAGTGTCGTTCGGACATCCCTGGCCATCGACTTATACGGTCGCCTTCGGCGCGATCGCCCTGTTCCGGCACGACCTGACGGGCTCCGGCGGGAGCAGCGAATCCCACATATGACTGCGTCGAATAGGTCATTCGTCGAGTCCGGTGTCATCAAGGCAGTAGACTCGCCGCGTCGACCCATGACCTTCGGGTGGTTCTGAGAGGCGCGCGTTGGACCCAAAATCGCCTGTACCGGACCACACTGGAGGACACATGCACCAGCACGAGCACGCCGCCCACGGCGTGGAGATCGAACCCGGCACGCCCGCGTGGTCGGAATGGGTCAAGGATTACTACCGCGACGTCGAGACCTACGACTGGGTCGACGTCGCCGACAACATCCGCGGCCTCGAGGCGTTCTTCCACAAGAACCGGGCCTGGATGGTGCGCCGGATGGTGGCGAAGTACGCGACGCCGGACGCGCCGATCCTCGATGCCGGCTGTGGTACCGGGCTCAACCTGCGGCACCTGCCCGAGGGCTCCGTCGGCGTCGATATCAACCCGCGCAACATCGCCCTGCTCAAGCAGCGCCTGCCGAACCACACAGTCCTCGAGGGCGACGTCGAGGCGCTGCCGTTCGACGATGCGAGCTTCGGCACGGTCCTGTGCACCGAGGTGATCGAGCACATCCCGGATCCGTCAGCGGCCCTCGCCGAATACCGCCGCGTCCTCCAGCCAGGCGGCGTCCTCATCGGGTCGGTCCCGGCGCGATCGGCGATCTGGAAGCTGCGCTTCCTGTCGAGCACCTGCCCGCACAGCGAGCCGTTCCACAACGAGTACCTGCCCAACGAGGTCCGCGAGATGCTGACCGGCTGGCAGGTCGAGTCGCTGCGCTACTCGCTGCTCCATTTCAACGTGCTGTTCGTCGCCCGCAAGACCGCCTGAGGGACGAAACGCGGACATGGAGGCCCTTGCGTACACGGTGAAGAGTGTCCTCCTGGCCTTTTGAACGATCCGGCCGGATAGACACGCTTCGTGGCACCAACGTGGCCCGTGCCATGGATGCCTCGGTCGCCTCGCGTCCGGCGCCCGAGGGGAGACCAGTCGGCGCCTGGTCACGACTCAGCATCCCCTCCTTAGGACACTTGGCAACGATCGCAACGATCGGCATAGGAATTGGCTTCGCCGTCGCTCAGTTGACGCACCTGACGCCATTTGCATTCGACGCAGGAGCGTACTGGGCGGCGACGCCCGGCGATCTGTACCCGACGGGATGGGCGGGCAAGGGCCAATACGGGGCATTCATGTACTCGCCCGCCTTTGCGGATGCCCTGGCACCGTTCCGGCTTCTGCCAGAACGAGTTTTCACGGCGCTGTGGCAGCTCGGCCTGTTCGTGGTCTTGGCCGTCCTTCTACGGGGCTGGTCGTTTCTGCTTGTCGTCGCTGGTCTTCTCTCGTTGGTGGTTCCGATTCCGATCGCCGGCCTGGCCCTCGGGGAGATTGCCCACGGGAATATCCACATCCTGTTCGGCGCGATCGCAATCCTAGGACTCCGTTACCCGGCGTTGTGGTCGGTCGTGCTGTTGTCAAAGGTCACCCCCGGTATCGGCCTCTTGTGGTTCCTGGCGCGGCGGGAGTGGCGAAATCTTGCTATCGCGCTGGGTGTCACTGGAATCATCGTGTTTGCGTCTTTCGTCTACGACCCTGGGGACTGGTTCGACTGGACTTCGCTCCTCATGGCCAGCGCAGACCACAAGTTCGCGCAATGGGTGGTGCCGATCTCCCTGCCGGTCCGGCTCGCGATGAGTGCGATCATCGTCGTGTGGGGCGCGCGGACAGACCGCCCCTGGGTGCTTCCGATCGCCGTCGGTTGGGCGATCCCAATGCCGTACCCGTCGTTGCTCGTCACGATGGCATTCGCGCTCTATTACGTCCGGCGCCCAAGGGCTGGTCGGCCCACCTCCGACTAGCCCAATCGTACCGGGCAGCCGGGCCCGGACCCGGTGCTACGCTGCACCGGCCGTGCGTATTCCCCTCCTCTTGTACGGGCTCGCCCTCGCCGTCCGTCTGGTCCTCATCTGGAACTTTCCGGACCCGGCGTACCCCGATTCGTTCTACTACGTGGACGTCGCGCGGGCACTCGCGGCCGGCGACGGATTCAACATCGACCTGATCTGGATCTTCCCCGAGGTCGGCGGCGTCGTGCCGGCCGATCCCGTCCTCCCGATCCCATCGAATGCCCACTGGATGCCGCTCGCGTCCCTGGTCCAGGTGCCGTTCCTGCTGCTCTTTGGCGAGGTCGCCTGGGCATCGGCGCTGCCCTTCGCGCTGATCGGCGCCACCGCCGCCCCGCTGACCTGGGCCATCGCCCGCGACGCCGGCGCGCGCCGCCGCGTGGCGATCGGCGCCGGCTTCCTGGTCGCGATCCCCGTCCTGTCGTTGACGTACATGGTCCAGCCGGACAACTTCTCGCTGTTCCAGCCACTGGTCGCGGCCGCGCTGTGGATGGGCGCTCGCGGCCTTCGCGGATCGCCTCGCTCCTTCGTTCTTGCCGGGCTGCTGGCCGGGATCGCGACGCTATCGCGGAATGACGGGCTGCTGGTCCTCGGGGCGCTCGGGATCGCGTTCGTCTGGGACCGCTGGCGGGCCTGGCGGGCGGGCCGCGCGGACAGCCCATCCGGAGCCGAGGGCCCGCCTCGGCCGGCCATCCCGTTCGCCGCAGCGGTCGGCTGCGTGGCCCTGTTCGTGCTGGTGATGTCGCCGTGGTGGCTCCGCCAGCTCGCGGTGTTCGGGTCCATCTCCCCGTCGACCGCCTCGGGCCGGGTCCTCTTCATCCGCGACATCGGCGAATGGAACAGCATCACGGCGCCCGCCACGCTCGACCACCTGCTGGGCATGGGCATCGGACCGTTCCTCGCGACCCGCATCGGCGGCCTGGTATCCGCGGTGATGATCTTCACGACGCTGATCACGGGCTTCGTGCTGGCCCCGTTCATGGTGATCGGCGCCTGGGCCCGACGTCGGTCGCTCGACTTCGGCCCGTTCTTCGCGTATGCCGCGCTGCTCTTCGGCTTCTCGACGGTCGTCTCGGCCGTGCATGTCCCGGGTGGCACGTTCATCCATTCCGCGGTCGCCCTCGCGCCCCACGCCTACATCCTCACGCTGGAAGGGGTCGCGGTGGCGGTCGCGTGGATCGCGGCGCGTCGTCGGGCGTGGGATCGGGAGGCAGCCACCAGGATCTTCACCGGCGCGACCCTCGCGTTCGCCGGCGTGGCCGCGCTGTTCGGCTCGCTGTTCGTGCACGCGGTCTGGGACGCCAGCCGTGACAAGTTCGTCGCCGTCGCCGACGCGCTCGATCGCGCAGGCGCTTCGATGACCGATCGCGTCATGTCCATCGACGCCTCCGGGACCAAGTACTGGAGCGGGCGCGGCGGCGTGGTGCTCGTCAACGATCCGATGGAGACCATCGAGCAGGTCGCCCGCGCCTACGACATCCGATGGGTGGTCCTCGACCGCGAGGACGGCGTCGACGCGATCGCGCCGATCCTGGACGGCGGGCCGAGGCCGGCCTGGTGGGGCGAACCGGTCCTCGCCGTGGGCCAACCGTTGCGTCTGGCCGTGTACCCGGTGGAGTCGGCGCCGTGAGTCGCCGCGAGGCGGCCCTGACCGCGCTCCTGATCTTCGTCATCGCGCTGGTCGCACGCGCCTACTTCGCGGCGCAGATCGTGTTCCCCAAACCGGAGGACACCGCGTACTACGTCGGCGTGGCGCGCAACCTGCTCGAAGGCCGCGGCCTGGTCAGCGACGCGCTGTGGAGCTACCAGACCCCGCCGCTGATCTTCCCTCGTCCGGCCTTCGAGGTCTGGCTGCCCCTGCCGACGTTCCTCGCCGCGATCCCGATGGCGCTGTTCGGGGCGACCTTCGCCGCCGCGCAGGTCTCCAGCGTGCTGGTCGGCGCGATCGTGTCGGTCCTCGCCTGGCGGCTCGCGCTCGATGTCGCCGAGGAGCGGGAGCTCAGCCTGGAACGCGCGCGCTGGGTCGGCATCGGAGTCGGCGCCACGACGGCCGTCTACCTGCCGCTGCTGCTCAGCTCGTCCCTGCCCGACTCGACGATGCCGTTCGCGGCGATCGTGCTCGGGGCGTGCCTCCTCATGACGCGCCTGCTCCGTGACCCGCGCCGCGCGGCGCTGACCGATCCGCGGCTGGTCGCGCTTGGCGTGCTGCTCGGGCTTGGGGCGCTGACCCGCAACGAGACGGTCTGGCTGGCGCTGATCTGGGCGGGCCTGGTCTGGTTCACCGTCGCACGGCCCGCCAGCGACCGCCTGCGGATGATCGGAGTCGTCGCCGTCGTCGCCGTCGCGGTGTTCGCGCCGTGGGCGTACCGGAACCTGGTCGTCCTCGGCAGTCCGCTGCCCGGACAGGCCGTCACGAATGCGCTGTACCTGTCCGGCTTCGACATCTTCGCCTGGAACGACCCGCCGACCCTGGCCCGCCATCTGGCGATCGGGCCGGCCGCGCTCATCGAGCTGCGGATCGCGGGGCTCGCGCACAACCTCTTCAACGTCCTCGTCTTTCTCGGCATCCCGGTATCCGTCATCGGCCTCGTGGCGCTGCCGTGGCACGGACGCGGTCTCTCGTTGCGTCCGCTCCTCTGGATCAGCCTGATCATGTTCTTCGTCACGAGCCTCTTGTTCCCGGCCGCGACCCAGTGGGGAACCTTCCTGCACGCGGCCGCGCCCGTGCACGTGCTGATCGTGATCTCGGCGGCGTTCGCCCTCGATGCCGGCATCGCCCGGTTGGGTCGCCGCATGGGTTGGACCAACCCGATCGCCTGGCTCGGGACGGCCGTCGGGCTTGGTTCCTCCCTCCTCTTCTCCGCCGCCTTGCTGCCGACGTTCGGAGGCGGGTCGCACGGCACGCAGGACATGTACACGGAGCTCGGGGCCCGGATGGCGGCGATCGGTCGACCGCTCGATCGGACGGCAGGTCCGGTGATCACCAACTTCCCGATCTGGATGGCGGAAGTGCAGCGCATCCCATCGCTGGCACTGCCCGACGAGCCGCCTGAGGACATACTGGACCTGGCGCGCACGTTCCCGGGGACCCGCCTGATGGTGCTCATCTCGCCCGAGGGGAAACACTGGCCCGCGGACATCGAGGCCGGTCTCCCCGGCTCGGAATGCTTCCAGCCCGTCGATCTGGGCTCACCCAGCTCGGGCACTGCCGGGGAGGACCTCCTCGGCGGACGTCCTGGTCTACGAGATCGTCTGCCCATGAGCGGCCCCTATACTCCGAAGCCGATGGAGGCTGCAGGCGGCGCGACCGACGCTCGGGACAGCCGCTTCGAGGGGCTCCATGCGGAGGCCAGCGCGGCGGTGGGGTACAGCGCGAACACGATCCGCCAGGTCCGCGAGCGCTATCGCCAGGCGTACGCCGAAGCCCTGACGAGCTGGCAGGAGCTCCGTGACGACCTGGACGGCATCGACCGGACCCCTGGCGCCGGCCGATCACGGCGCAGGCACTGCGGATCCCGCCGCCACGGTGGACGGGGACGGCTCCATCGACGCGATCAACGACGGCGCAAGCGGACGCGCAACAGCGGTCGCTGCGCGGTGAGGTCGCCACAGTGGCGAAGGAGCTCGAGGAGCACCGATCGGCCCTCGCCCGGCTCGAGCTCGCCGAGCGCACGCTGTCGCGCACGTGGCTGTTCCTGGAGCGCGGCGACAGCTCCCTCGTGGCGCCTGGCAACGAACCGGGTGCGGGCGAAGACGTCGCGATGCGCATCGTCGAGGCTCAGGAGGCCGAGCGCGCTCGCCTGGCCCAGGACATCCACGACGGCCCGATCCAGGCGCTGTCGAACGCGATCTTCCAGGCCGACTACGCCGAACGCATGAGCGCCGCCGACCCGGCGATCGCCGCGGAGATCAGGTCGCTGCGCGATCTGCTCCGTCGGGAGCTCGACAACCTGCGCGGATTCATCAGCCAGCTCCGGCCCCCGGCGCTCGACGAGCTCGGGCTCGATGGCGCGATCGAGGACGCGGTCGTCCGTCTGCGGGCCACCACGGCCCTGCATGTCACGACGGACCTGCGTGCACAAGAACGACAACCTCGATGACGACCAGCAGACGGTCGCGCTGCGCGTGACCCAAGAAGCGCTGCAGAATGTGCGCAAGCACGCGGCCGCCTCGACCGTCGTGGTCAGCACGGACGTCGCGGACGATGCCTGGACCCTTGAGATCCGCGACGATGGACGCGGATTCGATGTGGGCGCGGTGGCCGCGCGTGGTCGCCGGAACTTCGGAATGCAGTTCATGAGGGAGCGAGCGGAACTGATCGATGCGCGCTTCGACGTACGATCTCGACCGGACGGCGGTACCGTGGTCCGACTCGCGATCCCGACGGGCGCCCGGACGGGAGTAAAGGAGAACGGATGAGTGCGACTGAATTCGGCGGAGTCGACCGACGACGGGGTGGGCCCGACCGCAGGACCCCGGAAGATACGATCCGCATCCTGATCGTCGACGACCACGCCCTGTTCCGCGCAGGCGTCGCGGGCCTGCTCGCGCGCGAACCGGACCTCGAGGTCGTCGCCGAGGCCGACGATGCCCGGAGCGCGATGGATCGGGCTCTCGAGACGTCGCCCGACATCATCCTGATGGACCTGTCGCTGCCCTCGCCCGGTGGCATCGAGACGACCCAGCGCATCAAGCGCGAACTGCCATCGACCGGGATCATCGTGCTCGCCGTCAACGAGGACGAGGACGCCCTGTTCGACGCGATCAAGGCCGGAGCCGCGGCCTTCATCCTCAAGGACGTCGGACCGGACGATCTGGTCACGATCATCCGCCGCGTCGCCGGCGGCGAGTTCCTGATCAACGACAAGGTCTTCGCCAAGCCGGCCGTGGCCTCGCGCGTCCTCAAGGAGTTCCGCGAGCTCGCGGTCTACGGCCAGGAAGCCGCCCCGATCTTCGCGCCGCTCTCGCCCCGCGAGGTCGAGATCCTCGACAACATCGCCCAGGGCATGACCAACAAGCAGGTCGCCTACGCTCTCTCGATCAGCGAGCAGACGGTCAAGAACCACATGAGCTCGATCCTGCGCAAGCTGTCCGTGAACGACCGGACGCAGGCCGTGGTCTACGCGATGCGCCAGGGCTGGATCCGGATGCCCGACGATTGATGCCCGACCCGGTCGCTCCAGCCGCCACGCTCGGCGACCTGTCCGGCCGGCTCGCCGACGACCTGATCAAGCTCGACGGGGAGCTGAGCGAGGTCGACCAACTCGTCACCCAGGCCAAGTCCGAAGCCACGCGCCACGAGGCGCGGCGCGTCGCCGCCGCGGACAAGTTCGCGGCGCTCACCCAGGACGGTGACCCGAAGGAGCGACTGGATCAGACCGCGAGTCTCGTGACGCTGACCAAGCGCGCGGCGCTGATGGAGACCCAGGTCGACGTGCTCGAGGGAAAGCGGCGCGCACTGGCCCGCTACCGGGACGCCCTCGTGGAGTACCTCGCGGCCATGGGTGGCCTGGATGCCGGGATGGTGCTGCCCACGGGCACCGTCGCCGGCAGATGCCGGTCTGGACCCGGCCGACGACGACACGCCCATGCCGGCGGCCGTCTCACGGCTGGTCCTGGGCGCGCAGGAGGATCTGCGCCGCGAGATCGCGCGGGCCATGCACGACGGCCCCGCCCAGAGCCTCACGAACATCGTCCTCCAGGCCCAGATCGTCGAGCGGCTCGTCGCGCGCGATCCGGCCTCCGCGGCAGGCGAGGTCCGCCAGCTGGTGGCGATGGTCCAGCACACGCTCGATGCCACCAAGTCGTTCATCTTCGACGTGCGCCCGATGGTCCTCGACGACCTGGGCCTCGTCCCCACGCTCCGTCGCGCCACGCGCGAGCGTGGCCAGCGCGCGGGCATCCCGGTCGAGTTCGACTCGATGGGTCAGGACCGCCGGCTGCCGATGGACCTCGAGAGCGGGCTGTTCCGGATGCTCGACGAGGCGCTCGCCGCGTATCTCGCAGCCGCCCCCGACCGCGTCACGCTCGTCCTCGATTGGGCGGACCAGCTCGAGGCGCGCGTCCGGGCGACGCGGGCCGTCGTCGAGCCGCCGCGATCGTCGGACGCCGACGCTCCCGCACCGGAGCCCGGCAAGGAGCTGCCACCCGCCCTCGCCGCGATGTTCGAGGAACGTAAAGAGGATGAGCGCCAGGCCGCCGAGGCCGCCGTCCGAGAATCGATCGTCGAGCTGCCCGTCGCGAAATGGCGCGAGATCCAGGGGCGAGCATCGTCGATCGGCGTGACCGCAGAACTGCTGCTGGACGGCAGTGAGCTGCGACTGGTGGCCGACATCCCGGCGGTCGAGCCGCCACCGGAGGAATGAAGGCGGTGCGGCGCGTCCACGATGGGCGTCAGGGGCAGGGCCTGGTCGAGTACGGACTGATGACCGCGCTGACCAGCGCGCTCACGCTGCTCTGGCTCGTCGTGTTCGGCGGGACGCTCTCCGATGCCCTCACCGCGATCGGACAGGCGATCGATCAGGCGGCCGGAGGCTGACCGGCGACCTCGCTGTCTAGTCGTTTTGCCCCCGTACCATCGTCTCAGGTGACAGGCGTGAATCCCGTTCGTACAGTGGCGAAGCCCTCATCTGGGGGTGAGTACTCATCCAGGAGAACCATCACATGACGTCGATCTATCTCAAGGTCATGGAACTCATCCATCGCGACGAAGACGGCCAGGGCCTCGCGGAGTACGCGCTGATCCTCGCCCTCATCGCCATCATCGCCATCGTGGCCCTCATCTTCCTGGGCGGCCAGGTCAGCAAGATCCTGAGCACGGTCGGCAGCTCGGTCTAACCGGCTCCTACCGACGACCGCCGGGCCTGACGGCTCGGCGGTCGTTGTGCGTTCAGGACCTATGTCGAAAGGAGAGTCTGGAGATGTTCATCTCCCGGGGGCTCTTCGCCAACCTCAGTCGTGAGGATGGCCAGGGTCTCGTCGAATACGCATTGATCCTCGTCCTCATCGCCATCGTCGCGATCGTCGCCCTCATCTTCCTTGGTGGCCAGGTCAGCGAGATCCTGAGCAACGTCGGCAGCTCCGTCTAGCCATCAGGCTCAAGTCACGCCGCTCGTACACTGACCGCCGGTCTTCGGACCGGCGGTCAGTCGTTTTGTGGGTGCACCACGAAGGTGGTCGGGCTCCTTGACATGCGCCGCGCTGAACCGTACCTTGGCGGCCGCCTCCGCTCGCGGAGAGCCTGAAGGAAAGGAGGTACCCATCCACATGACGTCCATCTATCTCAAGGTCATGGAACTCATCCATCGCGACGAAGACGGCCAGGGCCTCGCGGAGTACGCGCTGATCCTCGCACTCATCGCCATCATCGCGATCGTCGCCCTCATCTTCCTGGGCGGCCAGGTCAGCAAGATCCTGAGCACGGTCGGCAGCTCGGTCTAAGACCCGACTCCGAACGAGAACGACCGCCGGGCCTCACGGCTCGGCGGTCGTTGATTCTTGCGGCAGGACCATCTGCCTATATCGGCACCAGCGCATGGATTTCCTACTCTCGAAGTCCGGGGATCCACACGCTCACACAGGAGGTCCATTCGATGCACTTGTTCTCGCGTCATTGATCGCCAGCTTCCGTCGCGAAGACGGCCAGGGCCTCGCCGAGTACGCACTGATCCTCGCACTCATCGCCATCATCGCGATCGTCGCCCTCATCTTCCTCGGTGGCCAGGTCAGCGAGATCCTGAGCAACGTCGGCAGCTCCGTCTAACGACAGCTCGACCAGCGCATCGACCGCCGTGCCCCCGGGCGCGGCGGTCGATCTGATTCCGGCGCTCGACGGGCCCGATCCGGACGCTCACGGTCCGTGCGGGCCTCGTCGGACTGGTTCGTCGCTGCACCGGCCGGCCTGTGGCGACGCCGAGTCCGTCGAAAAGCCGAACCTTGCGCGCAACCTTGCGGCACGCGGGGAATCCTGCTGTTTCCTACCAAGGGTCCTAGCCCATTGGTATAGTCGCGCGCCATTTTGCCGGTGCTACAGTGGTGCCACCTGTCACACATCACGGCTCGGGAGACCTGACTTTGAAGCGCTCGAATCGATTGGTCCTGCTCATAGGGGTGTTCCTCGCGATCGTCGCGTTCGTCGGCATCCTGCTCGCGTTGCAAGGCGACGGTACGCCGGACGGTCCGACCGCTCCGCCCACCGAGCTCCCGACCGTCATCGCGACCCAGGACATCCCGCTGGGCACCGCCATCAAGGCGGACCAGGTGACGGAGCAGATGGTGGCCGTGACCGGTCGCGACACTGATGCTTTCGGCAGCGTGACGCAGGTCATCGGCAAGATCGTCCGTCAGCCAGTCGTGACCGGCGCCGCGATCACCTCCCGGACGCTGAGCGGCGGCCAGCAGGGCCAGGTCCTCGACATCGAATGCCCACCGACCATGCGCTGCATCTCCGTCCAGGTCGATCAGGTCACCGGTGTCGGCACGGTCATCAAGACCGGCGACTACGTCGACCTCATCATGGCCCTCCAGGCCGACAAGTTCCCCGTGATCACCGCGGACGAAGACACGAACACCTTCACGGTCGTCGCGGGACTCAACAGCACGAGCGTGAAGCTCGTCCTGCAGGGCATGCAGGTCCTCGGCACCCTGCTGCCGCCCCCCGACGCCGCAGCGGCAGCCGGCGCCCACGGCATCGGGTGCCCCGCCGGCCCAGCCGGGTACGACCCTGTCGGGCCAGCAGGAGATCGTGATCCTGGCCGTCGACGCACAACAGGCCGAGATCATCAAGTTCGCCCAGCTCGACTCGCCCCTGTTCTCGCTGGTCCTGCGCTCGCCTCAGGACTTCATCGACCCGGAAACCAACCTGCCGTACGAGAATGGCCCGATCCCGGACGCCACCACCGGCGTCATCCTCAAGACCCTCGTGGACAACTACGGCGTCCTGCCGCCTGAGCTCATCGAGGCCATCCTGCCCGCGCAGCCGTAAACCGAGCCGTTCGGCGACCCGCGCCGGACAGCCACCTACCCAGGCGCAACGGGCGCGATGGACCCCACCGGTCCCGCGCCCGTCGGCGTCAGGGGAGACAAGACCACCCATCCATCGTCACCAACCGCTAGGAACGAAAGCCAGACCGCCTGATGGCAGACCAGATCCGCGTCCTCATCGTCGACGACATCCCGGAGACCCGCGATCACCTCACGAAGCTGCTTGGCTTCGAGAGCGACATCGATGTGGTCGGCTCGGCGGCGTCCGGCGCGGAAGCGATCGCCCTCGCGACCTCCCTCACGCCCGATGTCGTGTTGATGGACATCAACATGCCGGACATGGACGGGATCGCCGCGACGGAGTTGCTCGGTCGGGCCGTGCCGACCGCATCGGTCGTGATGATGTCGGTCCAGGGCGAGGCGGACTACCTGCGCCGCTCGATGCTGGCGGGGGCCCGCGAGTTCCTCGTCAAGCCCTTCAGCAGCGACGAGCTGACCGCCTCGATCCGCCAGGTCCACACCCGCGAACGAGAGAAGGCCAGCCGGCTCGCCATCGCGACGCCGACGGAGTCCTCGGGCCCGGTCGGGACGAACCCCAGCGGCGAGCCCGGCCTGGTCGTCGGCGCTGTTCAGCCCCAAGGGCGGCGTCGGTCGCACCACGGTCGCGGTGAACATGGCGGTCGCCGCCGCCACGGAACTGGGCAAGAAGGTCGTCCTGGTCGATGGCTCCTTCCAGTTCGGCGACGTGGGCGTCCTGCTCAACCTCAATCCCAAGAACAAGTCGATCGCGGACCTCGTCCCGGAGCTCGAGCAGGCCGGCGTCGACGTCGAGTCCATCGACACCTTCGTGATCAACCACTCCGCCGGGATCCGCGTGCTGCTGGCACCGCCGTCTCCGGAGATGGCCGAGCTCATCACGCCGTCGGGCATCAAGCGCGTGATCGAGGCGCTGCGTCTCACCCACGACCTCGTCGTCGTGGACTGCACCGCGTTCTTCAACGACACGACGCTGGCGATCCTCGACGCCGCCGATATGATCCTGACGATGCTGAGCCTCGAGATCACGAGCATCAAGAACATGCGCCTCTTCCTGGAGGTCGCAGAGCAGCTCGGCTACGAGAACAAGGTCCGGCTCATCCTCAACCGCGCCGATTCGGCGCTTGGGATCCGCGTCGCGGACGTCGAGCATTCGATCGGCCGTAAGGTGGACGAGACGATCGTCAGCGACGGGCGGAGCGTAGTCTACGCGCTCAATCGGGGGGTTCCGTTCTTCCTCAGCAACCGGGAGGCGCAGGTCTCCCAGGACATCCTCCGACTGGCTCAGTCAGTCTTCGGTGAAAAGTCGCAGGTCGCGGCCACCGAGGACAAGGCCAAGGCCACCAACAAGAAATCGTTGTTCGCATGGCGCTGATCGTGTCGACCGGCACCGTTGAAGTATTTCGACCCTCGGGGCGAGAAGGGGTTTAGGTCATGTCCCTGTTGAAGCGGATCGAATCAGCTCGCCCGGGTGGGGCGCCCGAGGCGCCGGCCGGCGCACCGGGCTCCGTGCCGGCTCCGGCCGGTGGCGGCCCGCCGACCCTGCCCTCGGCGCCGCGACTCCAGTCGCAGGCGCCCGTCCGAGAGTCC
>CAWKLT010000025.1:0-107532 GCA_963850555.1 uncultured Chloroflexia bacterium
AATGCCCGGCCAGTCGGAGCGCGGCCGTAAGGTACTCACCGTGGCGCCGCCGACCCGGATCCAGTTCATGCTCCCGTTCACCCGGAAGGTGATCAACCCGATCACCCGCCAGTTCGCCGGATCCGTCCCCGGGTTCGCGATGCTGACCCACGTCGGGCGAAGATCGGGGCGGGCGTACCACACGCCGATCAACGTGTTCAAGCGTGGCGACCACTACGTGTTCGCGCTCACGTACAGCTCAGACGTCCAATGGGTCAAGAACATCCTCGCCTCCGGGAGCGTCGAGATGCGCACCCGCGGTCGCGATATCCACCTGGTCGAGCCCGAGCTGATCGTCGACCCGGATCTGCGGCTCATGCCACTGCCCCTACGGATCGCTGGCAAGCTGAACCGCGTGACGGAGTTCCTGCGCATGCGGGCGGCGTAGGCGCGCGCCCCCTGCACGCGCGTCAGCGCCGACGAGACAGCGTGAGCGTCGCGTGATGGAGAATACGCGGCGTGCTACCCGACCCGGAACACGCGATGGAGCGCGCCGCCTGGACGACCGGACTGGTCTACGGGACGCTGACGGTGTTGATCGCGATCGCCGGCCTCGGGGTCGCCGGTGGCGCCAGCCCACAAGGTGCCGGGGCGACCATCTTCGTTGGCGCGGTGGCGACGTGGTTCGCCCATGCCTATGCCAGCGTGCTCGGTCACCGAGCGACCATTCGCCACCATTCGGCGGGTGAGATCGGCCCGGCGCTGCGACACGCCTCATCGATCGTGCTCGCCGCGATTCCCGCGGTGGTCGCGATGGGTGGGGCGTCGCTTGGCTGGTGGGAACCCAGAGCCGCGCTGGGGTTCGCGAATGCCGCGGGGATCGCGGTCCTCGCCGCGGCGGGCTGGATCGTGGCGCGGTCGGCCGGTGAGAGCCTCGCGGGCCGATTGACCGCGACCATCGTGACGGCCTCGATCGGCGTGGGGATCGTCGCGGTGGAGCTGGTGGCTCACCGCTGAGGATCAGCCCAGCGCGAACCCTTCGGCGGCGCCCGAGGACACCGGATCCGGCAGACGCATCATGCGGAACGAGACCACCAGCCCGAGAAGACTGGCGAGGATCGGGATCAGCAGGGCGACCTGAAGCGCGATCGGTCGGACCTCGGTGTTGATCCGCAGGATCTCGTCCTGGATGGGCTGGCGGTTGGCCGTCGAGCTGCTCATCGAGAGCGGTGTTGGTCATCACCTCGGCGTCGTGCTCCAGCGCCGCGGCAACTTCCTGTTGCTGCGCCGGGGAGAGAACGGTGCTCGCTTCCGCAAAGGCCGTAAAGCCGAAGGCGAGCGTGATCAGCATGATCGCGCCGGCGAACGCCAACCCGAACGACAGCCCGAAGGAGCCAGCCGCAGAGTTCACTCCGGCGGCCTCGCTGACTCGCTCCTCGTCGATCGGCGCGAGCGTGTAGTTGTTGAGCTGGGAGACGAGCAGCCCGAGGCCGATCCCGGCGATCGCGAGCGGCACCGCGAGGTACCAGCCGGCATCGGCGCGGGGGACGATGGGGATCAACAGGACCAAACCGATCAACAGGAGCGCGAATCCCGCCCTGATGATGCTGCTGGGCCGCCGCGCTCCCGCCCTCCGGCCGGCGATGATCGCCGTCCCGAACATGCTGAGCGAGAGCGGGGCCAGCGACAGGCCCGCCTCCAGCGCGTTGTATTCGAGGACCATCTGCAGGTAGATCGGGATGGTGATCATCATGCCGCCGAGCGAGATGTTCTGGAGCATCTGCCCGGAGATCCCGAACCTGAACAGCTTGGACGCGAACAGCGTCGGATCGATCAGCGTCGGCTTGCCCTCGCGCTTCCGGCGCACGAGCCAGTACGCGAGCCCGGCGAGCGAGACGGCGCCGATCGCCAGGAGCAGGCCGACGGCTTCGCCGCCCTCCTGCCACACGAGGATGCCCAGCACCAGGCCGCCCATGCCGAAGACCGACAGAACGGCGCCGACGAGGTCGATCTCGCGGGGGCCTGTGTACGGCGCGTCACGTACGAGTCTGATGCCCGACAGCACGACCGCGATGACGACGACCTCGAGCAGGAACGCGACGCGGTAGGAGAAGTACGTGGTGATGAAGCCTCCGATCAGGGGTCCGACGGCCGCTGCGATCGCGGCCGCAGCCCCAACGAGGGCGTATGTCGCCTTCTGGGCAGCCCCTTCGAAGTTGCCGTGGATGAGCGACTGCATCGCGGGCAGCAGGAGCGACGCGCCGAGGCCACCGACGACGGCCCAGAAGATGAAGACGGCCGTCACGCTTTGGCCCAGGGCCATCGCCAGCGCGCCGATCGCGTATGCGAGGAGGCCCAGGACGTAGGCGCGCTTGCGTCCGAAGAGGTCGCCGATCTTGCTGCCGATCAGGATGAATGCCGCCGACACCAGGGCCTCAAGGGCGATCGCGGCCTGGATGGCGCTCACGTTCGTCCCGAGGTCGAGGACCACCGCTGAGATCGACACGTTCATGATCGACGTGTCGACGACCAGCACGAACATCGCCATGGCGAGCAGGAGGGAGAGCCGCTGGTTGCCCGATCCGGTGGTCTCGGTCGCGGTCTCGGTCACGGTCTCACGGCCTTCGTCGGCGCGAAGGAGCTCGATGGCTCGATCATGTCGGCCCTCGTGTCAGTCGGCAGGCTCGGAGGCCGGTGCTATCCGGACCTAGAAGCGGCGGCGGCCCGGGCTGACCACCGCGCCGACGACGGCCGCCTTGGCGACCGGCGACCGGCCGGGGGAGACCGCGGCGCCGACGACCGCAGCCTTGGCGACGGGCGATGGCCCGGGCGAGACCGCTGCGCCGACGACGGCCGCCTTGGCGACCGGACCACCGATGACGCCGGCTCGTCCCATGCGAGAGGGTCGAAGTGGCATATCAGGCTCCTTCAGCTACGAGGGCCTCGTCGGCCTCGACGGCGGCGATGATGGCCTGGATCGGGATGCGCCCGTTGGCGATCAGCTGGCCGCCGGCGTGACGCGCGGCGGCTCCGAATGGTGCAGCCCACAGGTTCTCATAGATGAGGACGCCAGCGACACTGCCTGGCTCCATCGCGGCCGCGAGGTTCAGCACGTCATCCTCAGCGAGCGTCTCGGCCATCTGGGCTTCGAGCCGGCCCAGCTCGCCGAGGTTCTCGAGGTCGGAGAGCTCCATCGCCTGGACAGCACCGTCTTCGCCCTTGGCGAGGATGAGCACATCCATCACCCGGATCGTTCCGGCGTCGTGGAGCCTGACGAGCTCGTTCGCCATCTCACCCGTAAAGTTCTGTGCTCCGGCTGGAAATTCGACGACCAGGTAGTCCACTGGCCCTAGCGCGTCGAGCGATCTCTCGTCCATGCCAACTCCGATCATGTGGTGGCGGCGGTGTCTGCAGTGACGACCGGCAGCCGGTGCCCCGTCGATCGTGGGTCCAGTTCATCGTGCTCGACGCCATCGAGCATCCCCCGATACGGATGAGAAGGGGCTCGAGGCGTCAGCCCGATCGCCGTCAGGCAAGCTAGCTGTTCAGGACCGGCACCAGGAACCCGACCGCGGTTGCCGCCCCGGCGAGCGCACCGCCGCGCTGGTAGGCGAACGGCATCAGGGAGTTCGTGAGCATCGCGAGCAGGCCGCCCGCGGCGATGGCGGCCGCCCGATCGCCCATCGCGTCAACGGCGACCTGGGTGACCAGGAAGCCGATCGCCGCGGCGATGCCGCAGGCGAGGACGACGACGCCCCAGAGCTGCGCGAGCTTGGCGGCGCTCCAGCCGGCCTTCCTCAGGTCAGCCGACGGGGCGATGGCCTGCGGGATATTCGACACGAAGACGGCCGCGAGGAAGCTCGGGCTGACCGTGAGGCCCGCGCCGATCTGGATGCCGAAGATGATCGATTCGGGGACGCCGTCGACGACCGAGCCGACCACGATCCCCATCGAGGCACCGGCTCCGTCCGACCCGAAGCGCTTCTCAACGATCGCGTCGCCGACGAGAAAGATCGTGACGCCGATGAGCGTCCAGAGCGCGAACTCCGCACCGGAGATGTTCGTTTGGCCCTCGGGGACCAGCTCGAAGGCGATCGCGGCGATCAGGGCGCCCGCACCGAACCCGGCCAGGATGCCGATCAGGCGGGTCGGCACCGCGATCCAGCAGACCGCCAGGCCGGCCAGGAACAGCGAGGACTGTGCGATCAGGCCGAATGCGAACGCTTCGAGCAGCATCGGGGATCTCCAGATCCGGGATCGCAGACGTGGAAGCGTCCGCTCCAGTGCTCGGTCCCACCCGGACACCGTGGCGGGTCAATCTACGGTGTAACGGCGACTGGTCCATCACCTCGAATGGGTGACCAGCTCCGATCGCTCGTGCGCTGTCAGGCTGGTGATGAGGGTTCGCTGGTGACGACCCGCCGGTCCACACCTCGGCGGGTCGGCATCTCGGCTGTTCGTTTGTGCTCTGCCGCGTCATCGGGCAAGGTCGCCACGAACGCGCCGTACCGTGCCACGGCGGGTCCAGCGGAGAGGCCGTGCGCGATGACGCTCAGCGCGATGGTCAACGAGACCGCTGCCACGACCGTGGCGCCAAACGGCGGGGTTCCGCCGCCGTCACCCAGGGCGACGAGTGTCAGCACGATCGATGCAAGGCCGCGTGGGCCGAACCAGCCGATGAACGCCACCGTGGGCGTTCGCAACCGGGTCCCCCGCAGGGCGATGGCCACCGGGAGCATCCGGATGATCGTGAGCGACAGGACCGCGTAGATCAGCACGGGCAACGAGATCGCACCGCCCATCCCGGCCAGCAGCGCCCCGAACAGGAAGAACACCATCAGCCCCAACAGCTCGCCGCCGACCTCGGCGAACTCCAGGAAGGACTCCGGCACGTGTCCGTATGTCGCGGTCATCGCCAGGCCGGCAACGAAGGCGGCCACGAACACGTTGCCGCCAAGCTCGTGGGCGACGAACCAGGCCAGGAAGCCGATGGCCGGTGCCGCCATCCAGTGGGTGCCGGTGTGCATCCACTTGCGGGCGACAGCGACGCGCAGCGCCAGCGCCCCGAGTACCCCGATCACGACCCCGGCGAAAGCGCCGAACGCGATCTGGGCGACGGCATCGGCGATCCAGGCCGTGTCGCGGACATCACCTCCGGCTACGGCCACTGCCGCTGCGACGAGCACGATCGGGGTGACGAGGCCGTCATTGAGCCCGGACTCGACGTTGAGCGCCTGGCGGATGCGGCGCGGGACGATCGGGCTGTTGACGACCATCGCGCCGAGCGCGGCGTCGGTCGGCGCCAGGAGGGTCGCGACGATCACCGCTTCGATGACGGTGATTCCCGGCAGCAGGAGCATCGCCACGATCGTCCCGGCCACGATCGTCAGCGGTAGCCCGATGGCGAGCAGGCGGATCGGTATCCCCGCGGTCTTGCGCAGGGCCCCGATGTCGATCCGCGCTGCATCCACGACCAGGGCGAGGATCAGCGCCAGCTCTCCGGCGACGCCGAGCAGCTCGGTATCGACGGTCGTCTCCGGCGTTCCCCGTACGGCGATGCCAAGGACGACCCCGATCGCGAGCATGAGGATCTGGGCCGTGAGGCTGACGCGATCGAGGAGCCGGGAAAAGAGCGCATAGACCAGCAGGCCCGCGCAGAACAGACCGATCGTCAGCATCGCGTCACGACGGCCTGACGATGCAGCGGAAGCCGATATGGCCGGTACTCGTGTCGACGGTCTCGGCCTGGCGAGCGGCTGGGCGGTAGCGCAGGCAATAACTCGGCGCACACAGGTGGGAGCCGCCCTTGATCACCCGGCGCGGGATGTGCTCGCCAGGTTGGCCGAGCCCGAAAGAGGCCTCGGGTGAGGTCGTCCGCGGGTTGTGCGGCGCACAGCACGCGTGCTCCACCGGGTCGGTGTGGCGCGGCGCGAAGAAATCGTCCGTCCATTCCCACACGTTGCCCGCAACGTCGTAGAGCCCGTGTCCGTTGGGCGGGAAGGAGCGCACCGGCGATGTTCCCTCGAAGCCGTCGTCCAACGTGTTCTGCCACGGGAATTCGCCCTGCCACGTGTTCGCCAGCATCCGGCCCTTCGGGGCGAATTCGTCGCCCCACGCGAAGCGCGCCCCGTCGAGGCCGCCGCGAGCGGCGTACTCCCATTCCGCCTCGGTCGGGAGGGCCTTGCCGGCCCACGCGGCGTACGCCTCAGCGTCCTCGAAGGCCACCTGGGTGACCGGGTGCCGGTCACGCCCGACGATCGAGCTATCGGGTCCCTCGGGCCTGCGCCAGGAGGCTCCGGGCACGTAGGCCCACCAGTTGTGGACGTCGCTCAGGTCGACAGGTCCACGCGTGCGATGGAACACGAGCGATCCGGGGACCAGCATCGCTGGTTCGGCCCCCGGGAAGTCGGCCGGGTCCAACGGGCGTTCGGCGATGGTCACGTATCCCGTCGCCTTCACGAAGCGGCGGAAGTCGGCGACCGTGACCGGATGCTCGTCCATCCAGAATCCATCGACGCTGACTGGATGGACCGGTCGCTCTTCCGGGTAGAACTCGTCGGAGCCCATCAGGAACGTGCCCTCCGGGATCCAGGCCATGTTCTTGCCCGGTGGCCGGCCGGCGGGCTCGCGCGTCGTCGCTCGGATCATCCCGGGTGTGTCGATCGCATCCTTACGGCGCTACTGGCGCGCCATCGCCACGCGGAGGCGCTCTTCTGGCGAGATGAAGTGGTCGGCGTCCTCAGCGTCCTTATCAAGGTCGATCTGCACCCAGTCGATCTTGCCGTTGAAACGGCTGGTCTCGAGGGTGTAGTCGGGACTGACCGTCGTGCCGGACTCATAGCCGATGTCCGTCGTCTCATCCGCTGAGAAGACGAACCCCTGGGTGTGCTCGACACGGCCCGTGCCGGCCTCCTTGCCGTCGTTGTAAAGCGTGACGGTCCCCCCCTTGCCGAAGCCACCGCCGTCATAGGCGAACTCCATGCGCACCTGGGTCTTGCCGGTCGGTATCGGCGCGGTCGCTTCGATGTCGAATGACGTGATACCCAGCACGTTGTAGACGAACTTCGCCTTGCCGTCATGGGCATAGAAGACCCAGCCGCCGAAGCCGCCACCCTGGGTGATGATCACACCCTTGGCGCCTCCGTCCGGCACTTCAAGAGCCGCCGTCACCGAGAACGACTTGTTCTTGATGTTGAGGACGCTGTTTTCGGACAGGCGTCCCATCCCTCCGAAGAGCACTTGGGAGTTGCCCTTGACGAGTTCGGGTCGCCCGGCCAGGTCGGGCAGGAGGCGCTCGATCTGACGATCGTCCAGGGGCAGCACGTTGTACTTGACCGCCTCCAGGAGCCACAGGCGCTGCAGCTCATGCAGCTTGTCGGGCATCTCGTCCGACAGGTCCTTCGACTGTGTCCAGTCCGTGTTGCCGTCGTACAGCTCCCAGACGTCGTCATCGAAGGCCGGCATCGCTTCGCCGCCCATCGCCCAGGGGGTCCGGTGCTTCGTCACCGCGCTCCAGCCCTTGTGGTAGATGCCGCGGTTGCAGAACATCTCGAAATACTGGGTCTCGTGACGCTCAGGGGCATCGGCGTCGTCGAAGCTGTACAGCATGCTCGTGCCCTCGTAGGGGCTCTGCTGCACACCGTTGACGACTGTCGGCTCGGGGATGCCCGCCGCCTCCAGCACGGTCGGCGCGAGATCGATGACGTGGGTGAACTGATGGCGCGTGCCACCCTTCTCCTTGATCCCATTCGGCCAGTGCACGATGGTGCCGTTGCGCGTGCCGCCCCAGTGCGAGGCGACCTGCTTCGTCCACTGGTACGGAGCGTCCATCGCCCATGCCCAGCCCACGGCGTAGTGTCCGTAGGATCTCTCGCCGCCGAATTCGTCGATCTTGGACATCAGGAATTCCGGCGTCTCCAAGGCGGCCATGCCGTTGAAGTTGGCCATCTCATTGAAGGCGCCCTGGAGCGTGCCCTCGGCGGACGCGCCGTTGTCGCCGATCATCAGGTAGATCAGCGTATCGTCCAGCAGCTCCATGTCCCCGAGCGCATCGATCAGCCTGCCGACGTGGTGATCCGTGTGCTCCATGAACGCGGCGTACACCTCCATCTCACGCTCGAGGACCGGCTTCAGGGCAGGGTCCATCTCGTCCCAAGCCGGGATCGCGGAATGGCGCGGAGTGAGCACGGCGTCGGGCCCGATGACACCAAGTTCCTTCTGACGTTCGAAGGTGATCTCCCGCTGGCGGTCCCAGCCGTGGGCGAACTTGCCCTTGTACCGGTCGACCCATTCCTTGGCGACGTGGTGCGGCGCGTGGGTGGCGCCCGGCGCGAAGTACATGAAGAACGGCTTGTCGCCCATCAGTGACTTCTGCTGGCGCGCCCAGTTGATGGCCTTGTCGGTCAGATCCTCGGTCAGGTGGTAGCCCTGCTCCGGCGTCTTCGGGGGCTCGATCGGGGTGGTGCCTTCATACAGTGCCGGTGCCCACTGGTTGCTCTCGCCGCCGATGAAGCCGTAGAAATACTCGAAGCCGCCGCCACCGCTCGGCCACGCGGTGAACGGCCCCGCCGGGCTCGTCTGCCACACGGGAACTTCGTGGCACTTGCCGAACTGGGCGGTCGAATAGCCGTTGAGCTTGAGCGTGAGGGCGAGGGGAGCTTTGGTATTCGGCAGCACCGAGCTGTAGCCCGGGGCAGCGGTGGCGATCTCGGTGATCGCACCCATGCCGACCGAGTGATGGTTGCGGCCGGTGAGGAGCGCCTGACGAGTCGGCGAGCAGAGGGCCGTCGTGTGAAAGCGCGTGTACCGCAACCCACCCGCCGCGAGCTTCTCGAAGGTCGGTGTGTTGCATGGCCCGCCGAAGGCGCTGCTTGCCCCGAAGCCGACGTCATCGATGAGGATCACGAGCACGTTGGGCGCGTCTTTGGGTGGCCGAACATCGCGGATCGGCGGGAACTTCGTGTCCGGATCCTTCGCGTCGTACGTCGTCGGGCCAACGTGCTGGACATCCGGTATGGGCAAGCTGGCTCTCGAGATGTCGTCGCTTGAACTCACGAGGTCCCCCTCCTAAACGTTGTTGCCCGTGGTCGCCCGAGCGTCGACCGCGTGCTTCAGGTGCCGGAGGTCGCGGAGCCCCCGCTCGCCGCTCGCGTGGCAGGTCGTCGTCGGGTGGTGGCCGTCGTCGACTTCGCCGCCGCGGCCGGCCGCGTGGAACGGCGGACCGATCGAGGACGTGCGCCCGCCGTGGCCGCGCGAGTTCGAGGACGCTTCGCCTTCTTGAGATCCCGGAAGTACTCGAGTGCCGTGCGTGTCTTGGTCTGTTGCTGACCGGTGAGTTTCACCCCTCGTTCAGAAAGAAACGCCTTGGACTCGGCGGAGACCTGGAAGGCTTCTCCGGGTGGGCACTTCGTCGAGAGCTCCAGGATGCGCGATCCGTCAGGGTAGAACCACAGTTCCGCCACCATCGGGCGCGGCAGTTCCTTCGGAACGAACTTCAACTTGAGGACGTTGATCGGGCCAAGCGCGATGAGGTCGTCGAGAGCCAGTCCCTCCGGCGCGTGCGTGGCGAAGAATTCTCGTTGCTCCTTCGTGAAGAGCTTGCGGATCGGACGGTCACCCGCCAGCACCTCCCGCACGGGACGGGGACCCCATTGCGCTTTGAGCGATCCGGAGCACACGAATCCGCCTGGCATGGCATCGACTTCGACGCCGAAGCTCGGTGACTTGCGGAGCCGTGGCGGGAGCTCATTCGGGACGACCGGCCGCAGCTTCACGACCGAGTCGTCGCCCTTGCCCTGGACTCGGCGCGCTCGAACAACCAGGCCGCTCTGATTGAGCGTGAGGTCCGGAGTGTCGAAGAACACGACCTGTCGGATCTGCGCATCCATCACATCGAGTCGCAGCGATGCCGCAGCAGAGCGATGGTCCGACTCGGGAACCGTGAGCTTCAGCTCGACGGTATCGGCGCCCTTGAGCAGCCCGAGCAGCTCTGCGATCTGTTCGCCCGACAGGCTTGGAACCTGCTGTGGAGCCCTTGCCACGGCGTCATCCCTCCTACGATCTGCGCGCCCATCCCGCGGGTGCCACGCTCGTCGACGCTCAGCCACTCTACGGGCGTCGACGTCCTCGACCATCACCCGAATTTGATGAACGCGAGGCTGTGCGCGTTTCGCGGATCAGAGCCCCGCCAGCGCCCGTCCCATCCCGCGCCGGAAGTCGGCGTCGGCAACGCCCCGCCAGGCCGGCCCCGATCGTCGCTGCAGTCGCTGGACCCGCGCATCCGCGTTGGCCAGGAGCCAGCCGATCGCGGCGCGCTCGCCCGACGGGAGATCGGCGCGTTCGAGGCTGGCGCGTGCGCGAGCCGCGGTGGCGTGCAGGTCGTGGATGTCGCCAAGGTGGTCCTGGAGCACGACCACGCGGCGGATGAGTTCGGTGGCACGCGGCTCCATCGGTTCTCGCACGAACTCCAGCGTGTACCGGAGCCACTTGGTCGCGATCCGCAGTTCATGGAGCGTCGAGACGTCCGCATCGGCGACGACGTCCTCGAACGAGCGGACCGCCTGGTACGACTCCCAGATGACGCTGGGCGCGCGTGTGCGCACGCTCGAGGGGGCATGCGCGGCGACTGGCTTGACCGCGTCGCCCGGCATCGTGACCAGACGCTCGTGGTCGAGGACGAACGCGGTGAACCAGCGAGACGCGAGCCGGTCGATAAGCACGTCATGACGCTCGGCACGCTCGGCCGACCATGCCTCGATGAGGGGTGCCAGACCTGCACGATCGCGCTTCGAGCCTCGCGATCGAGCGGCACCCAGGATGGTCAGCTGGACATCCAGATCCCGAACGGCCCCGAGCTCGCTCCCGAGGATCCGGAGTCGGCTGAGCTGATCGCGCACGACCGACTGCTCGAACGCGCCCCCGAATACCCGCCATGCGGCGCGGACCCGGCGCGTCGCCACGCGCATGGCATGGACCTCTTCTGGGTCCTCGCCGGCGACCGTCCCCGCGACGCGGGCGAGCATGCGCGACAGGTGGACCCGGAGAACCTTCCCGCCAGCGTCGGCCCAACCATCGGTGCCGGCGACTTCGGGGGTGCGTGACGTCGCAAGGTGCTCGAGGGCGACATAGGCGGCAGCGGCACCTGACACCGGTTCCGGCTCGGACCCGGTGTCAGGCACGCCGGCATCGACCGACGCGTGGTCACGCCGCGTCGGATCGACGCCGTCTTCCGATTCGACGGCCGGCTTATCCGGGCGAGGTTCGGTGACGGTCTTGCTCACCGTCGCGGTCGTTCGATCAGCAGGCGTGGCTGAGCCGGGGCTCAGCCTTCCATCGCCTTCTTCTTGAGCGCCTCGTACTCGGGCTCGGTGATCGCGCCGGCTGCCTTGAGCTCCTGGAGCTTGGCGATCTGATCCGCGACCGACACGGAGGCAGCGGCCTTCTGACCGGCCTCCGCGCGGGTCATGAGCTCGACATCCTGGGCCGTGACCTTGGGGCGCATCGCGATGTAGATCAGCGCGCCGAGGAACGGCAGGATGATGAGCAGCAACAGCCAGCCAGCCTTGGCCACGCCGGACAGGTCATTGCGCCGGAAGATGTCGGCGAACAGGCCGATGAAGATCCAGATCGCCATGAACCAGAAGAAGAACGCGACCATCGACCAGATCGCGTCCCAGAAGGTGAAGCTGGCCGATCCGACGGAACTGCACGCGGCGAGCAGCACGGTCAGGGCAGCGAGCAGGGGCAGGGCTGGCCGTCCGATGAACCGTTTGGCCGTGGCGAGAGTGGTCACGTAGTTCCCTCCTGAGGTAGCGCCGGCCTGGTGGCCGACGAGCGTTGACGGTAGCGGTTTCGCGTGACGATATTCGCGCGCCCCCAGCGTACGCGCCTCATACCAAGCGGGTGAGGGCTAACGGTCAAGCAAGGGCGGCCAGCATCACTGCGAGCGGAGGCCCGCCATGTACCCGCTCTTGGTCGCCACGGACGCGGAGTGCGCGATATCGGCGGCGAGCGCGAGACCCACCCAGATCCAGTCGGAACCGCTCAGGCCGACGCCCGGCGTGTACAGCACGACGTACATGAGGGTCGTAAAGGGAACGAAGATGATCCCCAGCAGGGGCAGGATCGGCCCACCGAACGCGGCGTCGAACTGGAGCGGCCGAGCCAGCCAGAACAGGAAGATGACCAGTCTGGGCGATACGGCCATCATCAGGACCAGCAGGCAGCCCATGGTTCGGATCCCTCCTCGAGTGCGGCGTCATCCGACCGGATCGATGGGCCGATCGGGTCTCGCTGATTCCAGTCGTCACGACTGGAGGAGACATCACCCGGTCGGGGTGAGGCCCGCGCGGCCGGATCAGCCGCGCAACTCGCGCACGTTGTCCACGATGGCCAGGAGGGCGACGCCGGCGACCGCCGCGACGATGAGGAGCGGAAGGTAGGCCACCGCCAGGACGATCGCGCCGGCGATGGCGAAGAGCAGCGTGAGGCGCAAGACCAGCTGCACGAGGCGACGCCGGAACGCCGCCTCGATCGCGAAGTATCCGCCGACGGTCACCAGGAACGCGACCCAGATCGGCACGTTTCCGCGATAGAGCATGACCGCGAGCACGATGACGAGGATCCCGGCGCTGATCGCCGACCAGAACTCGACGAGCCGTCCGTATTGCTGGTCGGCGGTCGGTTGCGGACGATGATCGTGCCGCAGGTGCGCACGTGGATCGCCCGCATCGCCGGCTTCCGCCTGCCGCAGAGCCGCTTGCGCCGCGCCCAGCTCATCGGACAGCGTGGCGTCTCGGGCGCGCAGTGCGGCGAGCTCGGATTCGGCCACGCGAAGGGCGAGTTCCTCCTTGGTCGGGCCGGTCTCCGCCTCGGTCTCGGCGTTGCGGACGGGCAGCGCGGCAGAGGCGCGACGCACGTCCACCGCCATGGTGTCCGCGTCGGCGGCCGTGGCCGCGCGCTGCGCTTCGAGGGTCGCGATGCGATCGCGCAGCACCGCCGGCACGCGATGCGGCGGTGCGGACTTGTCCAGCCCGAGGAACCCGAGCGGATCGTTCCATGACTGACGAGCCGTGGCCGTTCGCGTGTACTTGGGCCCGGCGGGGGCGCGCTCACCCGCGAACCGGTCTCTGGTGTCGAGACCCCACAGCCCGCGGAAGCCATCGATCCAGCCGGTCGTGTCGTCGACGAGGATCGGCGTCCAGCTCACGTCGCCGCCCGGCCCGACGACCAGCCCGTCGCCCCGCGCGTAGTCGATGAACGGGATGCTCAGGGCCGTTTCGACGCTGGCGGCCAGATCCCCGGGGTCGTCCTGCCGCAGGACGTCGCGCCATAACCGGCGGAGCCCCTCGAGGAAGCTTCTCGCCGGGCGCAGGGCCGGGAGCGGGACCGGGGTCACGTACTCGCCCTGCTCGAAGTACGAGGCGTGCGAGCCGGCCCCGGCGTAGATCACCGGATGGCCATCGGCGAAGGAGAGGGTCGGATCGTCCCAGCGACGGCGCAAGTCGTCGCCGGCGTAGTCGTGGGCCGCGCACCCGAACCAGCGTGGGATGGGCTCGCCGCCATCGGGGTCCTCGAGCACGACGAAGGCCTGCTCGAGGTCGGCCTCGTGGTCGTTCGCGCCGAAGAACGAGGAGCGCCAGTCGTTCATGCAGTAGAGGAACAGGTAGTGGAGGACGATCCATCCATCGCCCCGGACGACGCGCCCGTGGTACACGACGCGTTGGTCGCGGTCGCGGATCGCCGCATAGCGCTGGGCGGCCGCGGCGGCCGTCCCGCCGGGAACGCGGCCGCGGACCAGCAGCGACGCGTTGAACCCCGCGTCGACGAGTCTCGCGAAGAGACCGACCCGGGCGAGGCGCCCCGGGGCACGAAAGACCGGCCGATCGGGCCGCCGGTTCCAGCGGGCCATCGACGAGCCCATCCATCGGTCGGGGCACGAAGCGGAGGTACCGCTCCTCGCCGGGGACCGGTCGTTCCGTGGCGAGTCGCTCCAGCGTCAGTTCGCCGGCCGGGACGATCACGTACGGCCGGACACCGGGGGCCGCGAACAGGAGATCGCAGGCGGCCACGTAGGAGTCGGCGGCCATCGGGAAGAAGTTCTCGCCCTCGGTGAAGCGCACGACCGGTTCGTACCGTTGCAGCAGCTCCAGGTCGTCCATCAGCTCGACGTCGACATGTCGGGATCGAGGTGACTACCGGCCATCGCCCGGACCGACCGCTGGTTGAGGTAGAACGCGCTGACGACCAGCAGCAGCAGGCCGAGGTGATCGGGCTGGCCGATCGCGACGCGGATCAGCTCGGCGAGCAGGCCGAGACCGACGAGGATCATCGTCAGGACCCAGCCCCATCGACGGAACGCGAGCAGACCGAAAACGCCGATGATCGTGGCGACTGCGATTACGATGTCGATGCTCTGCGTCAGGATCGGCGAGTCTTCCAGGATCGGCAACGCGTCCACCGGAAGGCCCTTGACGCCGAGGCCGATCGCGGCCATCGAGACGGCATCGATGATCCGCAGGACCGCGACGATCAGGACGCCGACCGGCCAGCGGCCAACCCGCAGAGCGGACTCCGGCGCCGCCGATATCCGAATCCTGGACGCGGTCCAGCGTCACGATGCAGACAGTCGGAGGCGGGCGGCCAGCATGGTACCGATCACATCACGATGGTATGCGAGGCAGATGAGCGCGAAGCATCCTCCGAGGAGGGTGACGGGCGCCGTGCCGATCGGGCCGCGTGACGCCTCGACGATGCGAAGGACACGAGTCGGCTGCAATGACGCGGATCACATGGCTCGGCCATTCGACGGTCCTGCTCGAGACGGCTGGGCTGCGGCTGCTGACCGACCCCGTCCTGCGCGCCCGCATCGGTCCGGTCGGGCGTCGTCTTGAGCTGGTCGAGATCGACCTGGCCGACATCGATGCGGTGCTGATCTCGCACCAGCACCGCGACCATCTCGACCTGCCGTCGCTGCGACTCCTCCGGCCCGAGGTCCAGGTGATCGTCCCGTCAGGGGCGGGTCGCATCCTGCGGGCGAACGGCTTCCGCAACGTCACGGAGCTCGACGTCCACGACTCGACCAAGCTGGCCGACACGACGATCGAAGCCGTCCCGGCGCTCCATGACGGGCGCCGCGTGCCGTTCGGGCCGGCGGCACCCGCCCTCGGATTTCGGATCGCTGGCGAGCACGTGATCTATTTCGCCGGCGATACCGACATCTTCCCCGAGATGGCCGAGCTGGCCCCGGACCTCGACCTCGCCATCCTGCCGGTGGGGGGCTGGGGGCCGACGCTGCGTGGCGGGCACATGGACGCCGTTCGGGCGGCCAAGGCACTCACCTTGCTTCGGCCACGGACCGCGGTGGCGATCCACTGGGGAACGTTGTGGCCCATCGGGATGGGCCGGGTTCGGCGAGCGCGGTTCGAGGAACCGGGCCGCCGCTTCGTCGACGAGGCGCGACGCATCGCGCCGTCCGTATCGGTGCCCTTGCTCGTGCCGGGCGACTCGATCGAACTGCCGGCCAGGGAGACCTAAGCCCCCCTGGCCCGTCCGATCGATCAGATCCCCCGGAGCTAGACCCGGTCGGGGATCGGTTCGGTGTCGAACTTCCCGAAGGCTGCCCGCACCTCGCGCGAGTTCAGGTAGAAGATGATGATGAGCGGCATGAGCGCGGCACTGAAGCCGACGCCGGTGCCCGGGTACTCGAGGAACCAGAGGAACGCCTCGAACAACGAGATGCCGGCCATGATGATCGCGAACGTCCAGGCCCACGGCTGGAGCGCCCACAGGCCGAGCGCGGCGGCGATCCAGCCGGCCCCGGCGAGGATGGCCAACCAGCCCCACAGCCCCGTCTGCTCGAAGGCCGGCAGATCCCCAAGGACGCCGAACCAGTCGAAGCCGAGCATGCGGAGGCCGAGATACAGCCAGTAGAAGCCGGCGATCATCCCGAAGAAACCGATGACCGAAATGAGAATGGGCGGGTTTTTCATGCGGACCTCTCCCTTTTGGTGACCTGATCGACCACACGAAGATATCCGACGCGGCGATCAAATGCGCAACCATTTCGAACAAAATCAAGCGATCGTGCGTGGACGAACCCCTGCGACTGGACCTTCCTCACGCGACGTCGGGGGCCTGCGGGACGTTCTCATCGGCCCGGGTGACTCCCACGGTGGCCGTCGGCGTGCCGAGCGGGATCCCGATCGAGTCGAGCCAACGCCGTAGGTTCCGGTAGATCGCAGGCGCCCCGAGCGGGATCTCTTCATCGAGCTCCCACTCGACCGGATGCAGGATGAACGGCTCGGTCTGCGGCCCCCCGAGGCCGCCGTGGGAGCCGATCAGCTCTTCGAATGCCGCGACCTCGCCGAGCTCAGGATCGTATTGACTGAGCAGCAGCAGATCCGGCGCGTGGGTCATCGCGTCCTCGCGCTTCAGGCTCAGGACCGTGTGCGGTCCGAAGAGCGTCGTCGGGTCCTCCCCTTCGACGCGATCCTGGTCGAGGTACCGGGTGCCCTTCGGGCCGAAGACCACGGCCCCGTGCTCCCTCGATCGAACCATCACCAGGCCAACGCCTGGATGCGCGGCGACCGAGGCGACCAGCCCCGGGTGCAGTTCCTCGAGCTCTTCGACCGTCAGTCGCTGATCGTGGCCGGTGAACCACACCAGTCCGAGGTTGCCGGAGCCCACGACGGCGATGGCCGACGGGTCGGAGACGGGCACCTCCTCGCCAGCGTCGAGGTCGACCACCCCGTCCGTCGTCTTGCCCTTGAGGGCGGCACGGGCGACCGTCGGACCGACGCCCTGGCTCGAGGTGATCTCCGACAGGAACGCGTTCACGAATGTCGAACCCTCGGCCTTGGTCGTGGTCTGGACCAGCGTCGCGCGGCCGCTCATGAGCTCCAGGATGGTCTCGCCGAGGCTCTTCCCGTAGCGCTGCTTGAAGGTCGCACCAAGGCTCTGACCGTGATCCGACAGGATGACGAACTTGTACGGACGCGGCGCCTCTTCGGTGGCCTTGGACAGGGTCGCGATCGCCCGGTCGACCCCGTCGAGTGCCTCGAACGATTCGACGCGCTCAGGCCCGCAGTGGTGGGCCAGCTCGTCGTAGTCGGTGAAGTCCGCGTAGATGACGTTGGTGCCCCGGTACATCTCGTCGATGATCAGCGAGGTGTTCACGTCGCGCAGGAGGACGTTGCTGGCCGCCCGCATACCGGCGTACTTCAGGCCGCGGTGCATCTGCGGCTGGATCCCGGCGCGCCTCGTGCGCCGAGCCTGGTACATCTCCTTGAACAGCTCGCCCGAGGAACAGCGTGAACGAGCGCAGGTAGCCCGACGGGCTGAAGAAGAACGACGTGAAGGCCTGGCTGTCACCGATCCCGCCACCCTCGGCCTTGATGGCTGCCGTCGTGAGGTAGGACCGCGTGGCGTCGCCCGTCACCAGGTTGCAGATGCTGGCGCCGTTGTTCGAGAGCAGACCCTCTCCATTCGAGACGCGCGAGACGATCAGCGTCGCGTCGGCCGGGTTGCTCGAGGCCATCAGGTGCTTGCGGTCCCGTTCATACCAGCGGAATGCCGGGATCCCGTCGTTGTTGCCGTGCAGGATGCCTGCCTGGCTCGCCGAGGTCATGGACGGCAGGATCGCCTCCCAGCGCGACAGCTTGTGCGTTCCTTCCCGGATCCAGCTGGCCAGCGTGTTGACCGAGCCGGCACGGATCCGGCCGGCGAGGATCGGGTGCGCCAGACCATCGATCTGGATGATCACGAGCCCTGGCTGGTCCGAATGTCCCTTCGAGCTCTTCACGAGCAGCCGCTGGACGAGCAGCCCGTAGTAGGAGCCGCCGCTGTCGACCCCGAGGATCGACGTCAGGACCGTGTTGATGATCGCGTAGATGAACGAACCGATCAGCGCGACAACGAAACCATCGACGTGGACGCCGGGCGCCCACTGCGCGACGACAAGGAAGGCCACCACCTGGAGGACGAGAACGAGGACGCCCGTCAGGACCAGCGAGATCTGGGCCGCGAAGACCAGCACCACCGGCCGGATCGCGGCGTTGAACAGGGCCATGAGGATGACGGCGAGCGCTGCGTCCCTTGGGCGATCGATGGTCATGCGACCGCTGAGGATCGCGGCCGTCGCGAGGAACGAGACCGTGGCGACCACCAGCGTGATGATCAGCCGCTTCAGCAGCGAGACCGGCCCACCCTGCCACTCCCGCAGCACCCGGATCTGTGTCGCGTAGAAGTCCAGCAGGCGGCCCATCACGCGCTCGTGACCGCGGGTGGGTCGGCGACCGGGGCGTCGTCGATGGCTTCGTCGTTCTCGGGGCGCAGCAGGACGTCTCGCTTGCGCAGGTAGTCGGTGATGGCCAGGATCGCGCCGGCGGTCGGGATCGCGAAGATCGCGCCCGATGACCCCGGCGATCGCCGCCCCGAGCATGACGACGGCCAGGACCGCGGCCGCGCTGATCTTGACCGCCCGGCCCATCACCATGCGAGTCACGATCAGCTGCATCAGAGCAGCGATCAGGAGGCTGACGACCAGCGCCGGCGCCGCCACCTCTGGCGCCAGAACCAGGGCGAAGCCCGGCAGGACGACCCATCCGAACAGCGGCCCGATGAACGGGATGAACTGGATCAGACCCGCGATGACCGCGATGAGCGGCGCATAGGGGACACCCAGGAGGAAGGCCGCGACCGAGATGAGGGCGCCGAAGATCAGCCCGATCAGGCCTCGGCCGCGGATGAACCCACCAAACGAAAGGGCGATGGCTCGCTCGAGCGCGGCGATGTCCGCGTAGGATCGTTCGGGCAGGAATCGCCGGAGCCAGCCGAGCAGGGTCACCTCTCCGACGGCCATCCCCACCGAGATCACCACGGCGGTGAAGAGCCCGGCAACGACGGCGAACACGTTCTGCACGCGCCGCCGCGGCGGCGTCGCCGATGGCCTCCCCGTTATCCGTCACCTGGCCGGCGATCGCGTCCGCGAGATCGATCGGGGCCGGCGGGCTGAGACCGAGTGACGTCGCGAGCGGCTCGACCAGTTCGCGCACACGAGCCGCGATCTCCGGTAGGCGCTCCACGAACGTGATCGCGGCGTTCAGGAGCGCGGCGCCGGCACCGAGCAGGACGGCGAAGGTCACGACGACCGTCGCCAGGTAGGTCACCGCGACCGAAAGGCCTCGCGAGTGGAACGGCAGGTGGCGCGTCAGCCAGGTGACCGCCGGCTCGAGGACATAGGCCATGAGCCAGGCGACGAACAGGATGACGGCCGGGCCCGAGAGCGTATCGGCGATCCCGGAACCCAGGACGCCGATGACCCCGACGAGGACGATGACGATGAGCCAGAACAACAGCCGCAGCTCGCGCGGCGAGATCACCCGCGAAAGTGCCCGGCGCTTGGGGCTGTCGGCGTCCATCATCACCCGCCGACCACGACCCCTGGCACGGCCGGTCCGGTCTCTTCGTCCGGCCCGGGGGTTTCGAGGGGCTCTGGCACGACCACGTCACGCGGCATCGATGGTCTGCAGGACCGCTCGCCACGTCGTCGCGATCACGCCCGCGACCGGCACGACCAGGAACATGCCCACGATGCCCGCCAGCGCGTTCCCGATCGGCACGGCCAGGAGGACGATCGCCGGGTGCAGGCTGACGGCCTTGCCGTAGACGAGCGGCGTCACGAAGTTGCCCTGGACGATGTTGAAGACGATCGTGTAGATGAACATGATCACGATGTCGCGTCGAGTCGCCGACCGCGACCGCGACGAGGAACGCCAGGGCGGTCGCGATGAACCCGCCGACGTACGGGATGAACCCGGCGAACAGCGCGAGCACGGCCAGCGGCAGCGCCAGCGGGAGTCCCAGGAGCGACCATGATGACCCACTGGCTCGCGGCCCCGAACGCGGAGATGGCCGCCGTGCCGAGCATGTAGCCGCCGAGCACGTCGACGGCGCGCGTGCCCGCCGCATCGAGCAGCCCGCGACGATCGCGGGCACCGCGCGCGGTGAGCGCATGCCAGACGCGCCCGCCGTCGCGGATGAAGTAGAACGTCAGGAACCCACCGAGCAACAGCACCAGGACGACGCCGACGATATTCGCCACGGCGCCGGTGACGGTCGACAGCAGGCCGTCGCCGATCGCCCCGACGAGCGACCCGATCCCGACCGCCTGGGCCCCGGAGCTCTCGGCGCCGGCGGCCGCCGTTCCGACGAGCTCGGCCATCGGGCCGACCAGCGAGGCCAGCGTGAGGACCACGACCGCGATGATCGCGACGCTCGTCCCCACGGTCACGCCCATGGCGGCGGTCGTCCGACTCAGGCCGCGTCGCTCCAGCGCGGCCGCGGCCGGCGCCAGGGTCGCTGCGAGGATCACGGCCATGACGACCGGCATGATGACTGCAGGGAACAGCAGCGCGACCTGGGCCACGATCACGAACAACGCGGCGACGACGAGCGCTCGCCAGCTCCACTGACCCAGGCGGTCCAGCCAGACGGGGACGAGCCCATCGCTCGCCGTGGTCGCGGACATGGCAGGCATCGCGATGGGTTCGCGGCCCAGCGTCGTGATGAGGACGCCGGCCGCCGTCTGTGCGAAGGCGAGCACCGGCAGGATGACGACCAGACCGCTGAACCCACCGAGGGCGAAACCGATCGGCAGTCCGAGCACGGCCAGGATCGGGTGCAGGTCGAGTCGACGCCCCGACGTGATCCTGCGCGAGGACCCGCTCCAGGGCGATCGAGCCAAGCGACGTAGAGCAGCAGGAAGACGGCCGCTGGCACGACCCCGCGCGTCGCAAGGATGACCGTGACGATCAGGACGGCGGTCAGCGCTCGCCCGACATAGGGGACGAACGCAGCCACCAGGGCGACCACCGCCAGTGGCCCGGCAAGCGGCACGCCGAACACCAACATGATGACGCCCGCCAGGAGCGCGTTGGCGACGGCCATGAGGGAGGTCCCCCGGATGTACCCGCCGACCTGGTCGAGCGCGCGGAGCCCCCCGCTCATCAGGGCGTCACGTCGCCACCCATCGGTCGAAGCGAGCACCCACTCCCAGGCCTTGTCGCCGTCCATCAGCAGGAAGAAGGTCAGGAACCCGCCCAGGATGGCGATCGTCACGATGTTTGCCGCCGCGGCGACGAAGTCGTTGAGCCCGCCCAGGACCAGGCCCCGGATCGCGTCCGAGATCCGTTGCATGAACCCGCGTGAGCTCGGACGGGACGCCCAGCGCCGTCAGCTGGGTCCGAGCGGCCTCGATCCCGGCATCGAAGGCCGCGACGATGGCACCCAGCGACGGGACCACCGCGAAGATGCACCGCTGCGACGACGGCGCCGAGGACGAGGAGTGCCGCGAGCATGACCACGCCGGCTGCCTTGGCGGCACCCCAGCCTCGTGCACGCCGCTCGGTCACGTACGGTGCCAGCGTCGCGGCAAGGATCAGCCCAAGGATGATCGACGCGGCGACCGTCGCGAGCTGCCCGGCGATCGCCGAACAGGACCACGCCCAACGCGAGCGTGACCAGCACCCGCCAACCGATCGCGGCCAGGCGCACCAGCCAGCCGGGCACCAGCGGGTGTGATCGATCGACGAGGCGTCGCCGCGCTCGTCAACCACGCTCGGATGCCTCGCTGGCATTCGTGGTCATCGTCAGCCCTCCTGCTGCGCGTGGCGGCCGGCGGATCGTCCCCATGCGCGCAACCTTCCCGAACCGACTGTGCCTTGGCGTCAGGGTCCGGTCGTCATTCGAAGCGGGTGATTGCGCGTCGAGCGTATCGCTCCGTGAACCGCGGGCTGGTCGATTGACATCGGGTGCAAGAATGACCTCCGCAGCGACGCGCGCGCGGTCGCTTCGCGAGGGGAGACAGCAACACGCCTGGTACCAGCTCGAAGAAGAAGACTGCACCACCCCTACCAGGGATCCCGGCGATCCGGGTCCAGGCCAAGTCGGTACCACACCCCGTGCCCGACGGCAGCGTCGCGCGTCGGGCGCTCCTGGAGCGTCTAGCGGCCTCGCCCGCGACACTCGTGACCGTCTCGGCGCCCGCCGGGTATGGCAAGACCACGTTCCTGGCCCAGGCCGCAGCCCAGGAGCGACGCGCGGTCGCGTGGGTCTCCCTCGACGCCCATGACGACGATCCGGCTTCCCTCGTGGGCCTCCTCGCCGCGGCCCTGCACCGCGTCCGACCGATCGACACCGCGGTCTTCGAAGCGATCGCCGGCCCCGCGATCTCGCCGTGGTCCGCGGTCACCCGCCTGAGCAGCGCGCTCGAGCACCATCCGGCCTTCGCCCTGTTCATCGATGACGCGGACGCCATCGAGCCCGGACCGGCCGCGGACGTCCTCGGCCTGCTGCCGGATCTGCTGCCTCCTGGGTCACGGCTCCTGATCGCAAGCCGCGCTTCGCCGCCCATCCGACTCTCGCGCCGGCGAGCCGAGGGAACGCTGCTGGAGCTCGATCGGATCGATCTCGGCCTCGACGATCTGGAGGCGTTCGAGCTTGCGGACGCGTTGGGTCATCCGATCGACGAGGCGACCGCCGCAGAGCTGAACCGGCACGCCGAGGGCTGGTCGGCCGGGCTGCACCTTGGGATCCTGGCGATCGCCGACCCGCGCGACGCGACCGCCTCTGACCTGACCGGCGACTCCGGCACCATCGCCGACTACCTCAGGTCGGAGATCCTCGAACCGCTCGGGCCGGACCTCGTCGCGTTCCTGCGCCGGACGTCGTTCCTCGAGCGACTCAGCGGGCCGTTGTGCGATGCCGTCCTCGGCCGATCCGACTCTGCGGCGATCCTGTCCGCGCTCGAACGCGCAAACCACTTCGTCGTCCCGCTCGACGACCGGGGTGTCTGGTACCGCGAACACCACCTGCTCCGCGAACTGTTGCAAGCGGACCTCGACCACGACGGTACCGACGACCGTCGCACGCCTCGCGACCAACGCCTCGATCTGGTTCGACGAGCATGGCTCGCCCGGCGAGGCCATCAACTGTGCTCGGTTGGCCGAAGACGAGGCGCGACTGGCGGGCCTGCTGCTGCGGCACACGCGGGCCGCGTTCAACACCGGCAACGTCGCGACGGTCCGGCGCTGGTTCGACGAGATCGAGTCTGCCTCCTGGCTGGTCCGCCATCCCGAACTCGCCCTCACGGGTGGGATCTATTTCGCGCTGACCGGCGACCCCCCGCGAGCCGGGCGATGGATGCACATCGCGGCCTCGACCACTGACGCAGAACCGAGGTCCGAGGAGAGCGATCCGATCGACGGCTTGCTGGCCATGGGCCGCGCCATCATGGCCCAGAACGGCGCGGCGGCGATGCTCGAGGACGGAGCCATCGCCGCCGAGCGCATCCCATCGCTCAGCACCTGGCGCACCGCTGCCCTCGCCGCCTTCGGAGTCGCCCAGTACCTTGCAGGGGACGACCGGAGCGCCGATGCGACACTCGCCGAGGCGGACCGTGCATCGATGCCGCCGGCATCAGCGGCGGGCAGGGCGCTTGCGCTCGCCTATCGAGCGAGCATCGCCATCGAGCGCGGGGACTGGGCGGGCGCGGCAACATTCGTCGCGGCAGCGCGCGACGTGGCCCTGCGCAGCTCGATGAACGAACTCGCCCTCATGAGCCTGGTCTTCGCGCTCGCCGCCCGGGTTGCGATGCGGCGCGGCAACCGGATCCAGGCGGCCAGCGACCAGGCGCACGCCCATCGGCTGCGGGCTGGCCTGTCCGAGGCCCTCCCTTGGCTTGCCGTGGGCGCGAATCTCGAGCTCGCACGTCTGGCGTTGGCGCAGTCCGACGCCGCTGGGGCTCGGGTCCTGCTCGTGGAGGCGGACCTCGTCCTGAGTCGGTTCCCGTCGTTCGGCCGGCTCGCGCGTGACGTCGGACTCCTTCGTGGGCAGGCGAACGCCTCGGCGGCGGTGGTCGTCGGAGCCACGGCACTGACGGCGGCGGAGCTGCGGCTGTTGCCGTACCTCTCCACGTATCTATCGTTCCGCGAGATCGGCGAGCGCGTCGGGGTGTCCGCGAACACCATCAAGAGCCAGACGATGTCGATCTATCGAAAGCTCGATGTGTCATCGCGCGGTGACGCGATCGCCCGTGCCGCGGCCGTCGGCCTGACCGATCCGTTGCGCGACCCTGGGTTCCGTCTCGAGGGAACGTCGGACGCGGGCGGCACCAAACGGTCAGCCCAGGCGCCGGTGGTCCAGGACGACGTCATCCCCACGTAATGATGCCGGGCGCCGAAGCCGGTGGCCTCATGTCCTCATGCGATGGCACTCGTCGCAAATGCGAGAGGTCGAGTGGTGCGTGCGCACGAGGAGAAGCTCCTTCGACTGTCGATGAACGACACGGAACGGGTCCTGCACTCGCCGTGCGTGGCGCTCGACGCGAAGACGCGGGCGATGCTCGAACTGGCCATGCTGATCGCCGTGAACGGCCCGGCGTCGGCCTTCGAGACCGCGGCCGGCGTGGCGATGGCGACCGGCGCGACCGAGGAGGAGCTCGTCGAGATCCTCATCTCCGCGGCATCGACGGTCGGAACGGCCCACGTGGTCGCAGCCGCGCCGAAGCTGGCACTGGCGATCGGCTACGACGTCGACGCTGCGCTGGAGGTCCCGCCAGGAGACGATCGACTGCCACGGGACGAGCTACTGCACTGACGCTGCTGCGCGCGGCCAGTACAATTCATCCCGGTCGGATGATGCGCGAGCGAGGTCCTATCCCAGACTTCACGGGGCAGATCCGAAGGCGACATGACCAGAAGGAGCACGACAATGGGCATCGGACCAGTCGAGTACGGGGTCATCGCATTCCCCGGTAACAAGTTCAAGGGCGAGATCGCGCCTGCACTCGAAGAGCTCGTGAAGTCCGGCACGATCCGCATCCTCGACCTGGCCTTCGTGCTCAAGGACAAGGACGGCAACGTGACCGGTTTCGAGCTGGAGGATGCCGGCTCCGAAGTGCTGAAGGCCTTCGAGGCCCTCACCCACGCACCGCGACGGCCTGATCAATGACAACGACTTGAAAGAGATCGGGGCGGCCCTCGACCCGAATTCGTCGGCGGCGGTCCTGGTCTGGGAGGACGTCTGGGCGACGAAGTTCGCCGAAGCCGTGCGAAACGCCGGCGGGGTCGTCGTGGACATGCAGCGAGTCCCGTATGAGCTGGTCCAGGCGGCCATCGAATTCAACAAGGCACCCGTCGGCGCCGAAAGCCTGATACGGACGCTGACGCACTGACAAGACAAGGAGCTCGACGACCATGATGCGACGACGCAGGGGCCCAGGACTCGTTCGAATGGCGGCCGGCACCGCGGTCATCGCCGGGACCGCCGGGGCGGTCCGGCACCATCAGGAGCAGAAGTACGCGAACCAGGCCGCGGAGCAGCAGGCCGAGCAACAGGCCGTCTATGACCAGGGCTATGCGGCAGCGGCGGCGCAGCCGGCGTACGCCCCTCCGGCGGCTCCGGCGGCGGCGGGGACGGACCTGACCGCTGAGCTCCAGAAGCTCGCATCGCTCAAGCAGGCCGGCATCCTCACCGACGAGGAGTTCGCGGCGGCGAAGGCCAAGCTCCTGGCCTGACCCGGCGGGCGACCCGCCGTCGCCGCGTAGCTGGACCGGCCGGTCACGGCCGGTCCCCTCATCGGAGAATCCGCGAGCACCATGGATCAGCCTCGACGCCAGCCGCTGCCCACGCCCGCACGACGCCTTCGTACCCCGGCGTCCGGGCGGCGATCTTCGGCGTGCTCGTGGGTTTCGCGCTCGTCGCCGGGGCATGCGATGGCGCGAATCTGCCCTCGGGGTTGGGTTCGAACCTACCGTCCGGGCTGCCATCGCTCGGGCCGCTGCCATCGCTGCCGGAGCGCTCGATCGAGCCGACGCCCGAACCGACACCGGAACCCACGCCCGAACCGACACCAGAGCCGACGCCCGAGGCCACGCCAGAACCGTCGCGCGAGCCGGCGGCCGAGACACCTTCGCCGACACCGGAAGCCACGCCCGAGCCGACTCCCGAGCCGACACCTGAGCCAACGCCGACGCCCGAGCCGACGCCGACGCCCGAGCCGACGCCGACGCCCGAACCGACGCCGACGCCCGAACCGACGGCTTCGCCGACGCCCGAACCGACGGCTTCGCCGAGTTCCGAACCGTCGCCGTCGACCGAGCCCTCGGCCTCGCCGACACCTGCGCCCTCGGCCGAACCGGCCCCGGAGCCGACCTCCGATTCCAGGCCGCTTTGGTTGATCCTGATCCTCCTGGCTGCCGGTCTGGGTATCGCGTACTGGGTGATCCGTTCGCGCCGCGACGAATCGGGCCCCGATGAGCCACCGACGGATGGGCCTGGCTCGGCAGCGGCCCTGGCCGCGACGGCGGCCGTGGCCTCGACTCCAGAACCGGTCCCGACACCGGCCGCGCCACCCGACGAGGAACTCGCCTCACTGGTGGGTGATCCGGACGCCGACGCTGCGTCGGCCGACGACTCCCCCACCACCCAGGTCGAGGGGCCACCCGCTTCGGAACCCGGTCCGAGTGCGACTGACGGGGACAGCCCGCCTCCCAGATGATGCGCTCGGGCGAGTCCTCAGCCGAGAGCCAGGCCGCAACAGGTCGAAGAGGGGGAGTGATGAACGATCAGGACCGCGCGGTCGAGACGGCCGATCGGCGCATCTCGCGGCGACGGCGGGTCATGACCGGCATCGCGCTCGTGCTTGCGTGTCTATCGATCGTCGTGACGACCGTCGGCATCTGGACGCACCAGGTCGCGCTCAACACCAACCGATTCAGCGCGCTCATCGAGAGCGTCGTGACGGACCCCGCCATCGTCGAGCCGGTCAGCGCCCGGATCAGCACCCAGGTCGTCGACGCGCTCGATGTGCAAGCCCGTCTCGAGAAGCGCCTCCCCGACGCCCTCAAGCCACTCGCGGGCGCGCTGACCGCCTCCGTCCGCAACGCGATCGACACACGACTCCGCGTCGCGTTCCAGGACCCCAGGATCCAGGCAGCCCTGGTCAACTCGCTCTCGTTTACCCACACGCAGGTCGTTCGTCTGTTGCGCGACGAATTCGACGCGGTGGGGGTCGCCGACGGGTACGTGACGCTCGATGTCTTTCCTGTGGTCGGCACCGCCCTGACCGAGTTGCAGACCATGGGGATCATCCCGGGGGACGTGCAGCTGCCCGACCTGACGGCCCCGGAAGCTCCCGAGGCGCTCGCCCAGCGCCTCGAGTCCGCGCTCGGTGTGACGCTCCCGCCCGACTTCGGGACGATCCAACTGATGCCCGCCGACCGGTTGCAGGCGGCTCGCTCGGTCGTCCGCATCTTCGACCTGGTCGTCATCCTGCTCGTCATCCTGAGCATCGCCCTCGTCGCGCTCACGCTGTGGCTGGCGCGGGATCGACGCCGGATGCTGATCTACCTCGGCATCGGCACGATCATCGCGTTCCTGGTCGCGCGACTCGCCATCCGCACCGCCGAGGACGCGATCGTCGCCGGGATCGCGGACGCCAACATCGCCGGTGCGACGCGGGCCATGGTCGACACGACGCTCCAGGACCTTCGGGGCCTGACGCTGATCATCGTCGTGGCGACCGTGGTCCTGGCCGTCGCCGCCTACCTGTGGGGGCGCCCGCGGTGGGTGACGGTGACGACCATGTACGTCGGCGACGCGGCCGGGCGTGCCGGTTCGGCGGCCAGTGCATCCGCCGCGGGCGCCGCCGGCCGCGCTCCAGACCGCGACACGCTCACGCAAACGGTCCGCGAGAACCGGGCCGCTGTCCAGCGGATCGGTCTTGGCGTCATCGCGTTCATCCTTGTCTGGCTGGCCGCCGGGCTCGAGATCGCCTTGCTCGGCGCGGCGCTGATCGTCGGTTTGCAGGTCGTGCTGCGGGCCATTTCGAGCGAGCCGGACGAAGAGGTCGAGGTCGTTCCTTCCGATCCTGATGCCGCCTGATGCCGACTCAGGCGCTCGATAGCCTCCCCATCCCCGCGATCTTCGCGCTCTTCGCGATCATCTCGCTGGCGCTGTATGAGATCGGCTTCCGCGTCGGTCGATGGTGGCAAGACCGGACGCCGGGCGAGCAGGAGGGTCCGGCGGGCGTGCTCGTGGGGTCGATCCTGGGACTGCTGGCGTTCCTGCTCGCGATCACCATGGGCATGGCATCCGACCGGTTCGACACCCGCCGCGGTCTCGTCCTGGAGGAGGCGAACACGATCGGTACGACCTACCTGCGCGCCGGATACCTCACGGAGCCTGCCTCGACCGAGATCCGGACCCTTCTCCGCGAGTACGCCCCGCTCCGCATCGCACCGACCAACCAGGCGACGCTCGCAACGAATATCGCGCGGTCGTCTGAGATTCTCGACGACCTGTGGGTCATCGCGGAGGACGTGGCACGATCGCCCGACGCCAATGACGTCACGGCCCTGTTCATCGAGTCGCTCAACGACACCATCGACCTGAACACGACCAGGATCATCGCCGGCGTCTACGCGCGTGTGCCCGAGACGGTCCTGTGGCTCCTCGTCGGCGGGTCCGTCCTCACCCTCGCGATGGTCGGCTACAGCGCCGGGACGACCGGCCAGCGCAGCGTGCTCACCGCCGTCGTGCTGATCCTCGCCTTCGGTGCGGTCCTCACGCTCGTCATCGATCTCGACCGGCCCCAGGATGGGTTGATCAACGTGAGCCAGGTGCCGTTGATCCAGCTTACGGAGCGGCTCGGGCCGCCCGTAGCGAGGACCGAGCTCCGTCAGCGCTCGCCGAGCCGACGCTCGATGGCGTCCAGCCGGGCCAAGAGGTGTTCGAGTTGCGCCTCGAGGTGAGCCCGGTGCTCGGCCTCATCTGTCTGCGATTGCTGGCGCCGCGCCTTCTGACGCGACTCGATGAAGACCGAGGTGATCGACGCGGTCACGATGGCCAGGAACGCAAAGGCCAGGACCATGATCACGCCGCCCACGACCCGACCGACCGGGTCCGCTGGGTGTGACGTCGCCGTAGCCGACGGTCGTGACGGTCTGGAGGACGTACCAGAACGCGACCCCCAGGTCCGGGTATTCGCTGACGGTCCACGAGCCACATCAGGACGCCACCGACGACCACGGTCGTGATGACCGCGACGACGATGACGAACATCGCCAACCGGGCGGATGTCGGGTCGTCATCGAACCGCCCGATCGCTCGGCCGAGCGGCTTGGCGATCGGTCCGATCGCTGGTCCCTGCGCGTCCTGCTCCTGCTGCTCCATCACCACCTCCTGCCACGACGATACATCGGCCACACCGTGGCGGCCGATAACCCGCATTGGGTGATGCCCATCGATATGATGGCGGGCAGGGTGTAGTCGAATCAGATCGCATTGAACGGCTAGGAGGGCTCGCGATGACGGGGAGTGACGTTAGCGCCGCCGATGCGGGAACCGCCTGGCACGGCCTGACCACCGCCGCGGCACTCGAACGGCAGGGCGTCACCCCGGAGGCTGGCCTGACCAGCGCCGAAGCCGAATCGCGACGGGCGAAGTACGGCCCGAACAAGTTCGCCGAGGCGGCCAAGGAGCCGCGCTGGCAGGCCTTCGTGCGCCAGTACAAGGACCCGATGCAGATCGTGCTGCTGGCGGCCGGCGTCCTGAGCCTGTTCATCCCGAACCAGGTCGCGACCGGCGTGGTCCTCATCGCCCTGACCCTGCTGAACGCGGCGATGGGCCTCAGCCAGGAGGGCAAGGCCTCGGCGAGCGTGGCCGCCCTCCAGAAGATGATGGTCGTCAAGGCCAAGACGCGTCGCGACGGGGACCTCGTCGAGCTGCCGATGGGCGACCTCGTGCCCGGCGACATCGTCAACATCGAGGCCGGCGACCTCGTCCCGGCGGACGCGCGGATCCTGAGCGCTGCCACGCTCGAGATCGACGAGTCGGCGCTGACCGGCGAGAGCGTCCCGGTCCCCAAGCAGGTCGATGCCGTCCCCGACGACTCGGCGCTGGGCGATCGCATCGACCTCGCGTTCATGAACACGCAGGTCACCCGCGGCGCGGGAACGATCCTCGTCGTCGCGACCGGCATGTCGACCGAGGTCGGTCACATCAGCGGCATGCTCCAGCGGACCAAGGACGAGGTCACGCCCCTCACCCGCCAGCTCAACACCCTGACCAACCAGATCCTCGTCATCGCCGGCGTCGCGCTGCTGGTCTCGATCGCGATCGGTCTCGCGCGAGACACGGCGTTCGATGTCCTGTTCCTGACCGCGATCTCGTTCTCCGTCTCGGCGATCCCGACCGGCCTGCCGGCGGTCGTGACGACGATCCTCACGTCGGGCACCACCGCGCTCGCCGCGGCCGGCGCGATCGTGAAGCGTTTGCGCTCGGTCGAGACGCTCGGCTCGACCTCGGCGATCAACTCGGACAAGACGGGCACCCTGACCCTCAACCAGATGACGGCCGTCCAGATGGCCGTGGTCGGCCGGCGCTACGCGATCTCCGGCGAGGGCTACTCGACGGACGGCCAGATCACCCATACCGGCGGGCAACCCGATGTGCCGCTCGAGCGCCTGCTGCTGCCGATGGCCCTGTGCGCGGACGCCGAAGTGCGCGACGGCACGCTGGTCGGCGACCCGACCGAGGGCGCCCTCGTCGTGCTGGCCGCCAAGGGCGGCGTCGACCCGACGCTGACGCGCGAGCGCTATCCGCGCGTGGCGACGCTGCCGTTCGATGCGGCCTACAAGTTCATGGCCACGTTCCACAGGATGGAGGACGACGCGGGCAAGCCGGTCATCCGGGCCTTCGTCAAGGGCGCCCCGGACCAGCTGCTCGCGCGGGCTAGCTCGGCCCATGGTCCCGATGGTACGGACGTGCCGATCGACAAGGTCCGCGAGCCGTTCCTCGCCGAGAACGACCGACTCGGCGCCCAGGGCCTGCGGGTCATGGCCACCGGCCAGCGCGACTTCGATCCGGCCACGTTCGACCCGAACGCCGATCTCCTGCCGCTGGTCAGCGACCTCCAGCTCCTGGCCATCGTCGGCATCGTCGACCCGCCGCGCGCCGAGGCCCGCGACGCCATCGCCAAGGCCAAGGCGGCCGGCATCAAGGTCCGGATGATCACCGGCGACCACGCCGTCACGGCCGATGCCATCGCGCGCCAGCTCGGCATCGAGGGCCAGGCCATCACCGGCGCCGAGTTCCGCGCCATGTCCGACGACGAGGCCGATCGCCGGATCGACGACATCGGCGTCATCGCCCGCGTCGCGCCCGAGGACAAGGTCCACCTCGTCGACATCCTCCGCCGCAAGGGCCACATCGTGGCGATGACCGGCGACGGCGTGAACGACGCGCCGGCGCTCAAGATGGCCGACATCGGCGTGGCGATGGGCATCACCGGCACGGAGGTCTCCAAGGAGGCCGCCGTGATGATCCTGACCGACGACAACTTCGCGACGATCGTCCAGGCCGTGGAGCAAGGGCGCGCCCTGTACGACAACCTGGTGCGCTACATCCGGTTCCAGATGGCGTGTCTCTTCGGCTTCATCGGAACGTTCCTTGGCGCGAGCATCTTCGGCATCCTCGGTGGCGTCCCGTTCCTGCCGCTGCAGACCCTGTGGATCAACTTCACCGTCGACATCTTCCAGGCCATCGGCCTCGGCTACGGCAAGCAACGCGAGGGCCTGATGGAGGAAGCCCCCAGGCCCAAGGACCAGAAGATCCTGCCCGCGCCCCTGTTCCTCTGGCTCGCGTTCATCGGCCTCGTCATGGCCGCGATCACCCTCGCGCGTCATCGTCTGGGCCGGGAACAACTACGACGAGACCGTCGCCCACACGATGGGCCTCGTCACGTTCTCGATGCTCCACCTCTTCTTCTCGATCGAGACGTCGGACGAGGAGCGCACGATCTTCAGCAGCGAGCTCCTCGAGAACAGCGATCCTGCTCAAGACATCGGCGCTGTCCGTGCTGACGATCTTCCTGGCCACGACGTTCGGCCCGCTCCAGCGGGTGCTCGACACGGTCGAGCTCAGCGTCGAGCAGTGGGCGATCTGCATCGTGTGCGGGCGCCCTGATCATCGTCGTGGCGGAGGTCCGCAAGGTCTTCCGTCGTCGAGCGAGCTCGACCGCGGCGGCGACCGCCAGCAGTGCGCCGCTGCCCGCGACCGCCTGATGAGCGGCACCAGCGCCGCCACGTCCCGATGAGCGTGATCATCCCGCGCTGGGAGTTCCGGACATTCGGGCAGCACTTCGGGGCCGCCGAGGCGGCGTTCGGGGCGATGACCCCGGGCGCCGTGCAGGAGTCGGATGAGATCTACCTGCTCGTCGACGACGGGCAGCCGACGACCGATGTCGTGAAGATCCGCTTCGACCTCATGGACGTGAAGACGCTCCGCGAGGTCTCGCCGGTCGGACTGGAGCGGTGGGAGCCGGTGGCCAAGGTCGCCTTCCCGATCGCGCCAGCCGACATGGCGATCGTGACGGGGGCGCTTCGCCTGGCGTCCCCCCCATCCGACACGGCGGCCCAAAGTCTCGATGGCTTCCTCGCCGAGGTCGCTGGGCCGGGCAGCTCGGTCCGCGCGGTCGCGGTCCACAAGCGACGGGTCCGCTATGCGCCCGGCGGCTGCACCGCCGAAGTCTCCGACGTCACCGCGGACGGACAGCCCATCCGGACGATCGCGATCGAGGACGAGGACCCTGCGGCCGTGGTCGCTGCGGTGCGCTCGGTCGGTCTCGGCGGCTACGTCAACACGAGCTATCCGGTCGGTCTCGCGGCGCTGCTGGCCGGCGGGCCGCCGCGCTACGCGGTGATCGACGTCGGAACGAACTCGGTCAAGTTCCACGTCGGCGAGCGCCTGGACGACGGCACGTGGCGAGCGGTCGCGGACCGGGCGGAGATCACGCGGATGGGCGAGGGTCTAGCCGATGGAGGCACGGTCGCGCCGGCGGCGCTCGAGCGGACGATCGAGGTCATCGCCGGGATGGCCGAAGAAGCCAAACGCGAGGGAGCCGTCGCGATCGCGGCCGTCGGGACCGCCTGGCTGCGGGCCGTTCGGGACAGCGACGACGTCCTGACGACCATCCGAGAACGGACGGGCGTCAACGTCGAAGAGGTCAGCGGCGAGGACGAGGCCCGGCTCGCCTATGCGGCGGTCTCGATCGGACTCCCGACCGACGCCGGTCACGTGGTCGTGTTCGACACGGGCGGCGGCAGCACGCAGTTCACGTTCGGCCAGGACGGCCGCGTCGACGAGCGCTACAGCCTGCCGCTCGGGGCCGTGGCCTATACGGAGCGGTTCGGGCTCGACCGCGCCGTCACGGCCGAGGCCCTGGGTGAGGCCCTGTCGACGATGGGCGCCGACTTCGCCAGCCTCGATGGCCGCCCGACGCCCGATGCGCTCGTGGCCATGGGCGGGGTCGTGACCAATCTCGCGGCCGTCAAGCACGAGATGGCCGACTACGATCCAGCCATCATCCGGGGCACGGTCCTCGACCTCGAGGGCATCGACCGCGAGATCGAGCGCTTCCGGACGCTCGACGCCGACGCACGCCGGACGATCGTCGGCCTGCAGCCGGCTCGCGCCGAGGTGATCCTGGCCGGCGCCTGCATCGTTCGGACGGTGATGGACAAGCTCGGCCAGGCGTCACTGACCGTCAGCGACTTCGGGCTCCGCCACGGGGTGCTCGTCGAGCGATTCGGCGCCTAGGCTGCCGCCGCGCGGCTCATCGATGCAGCAGTTCATTGGAGGTCGAGATGACGACGCTGGTCCTGTTCGGGCGACCCGCATCGGGTAAAGGCACGGTGGGCCAGCGTCTGGCCGAGTCCGGCTATCTGGCCCTTTCCACTGGCCAGGCGATGCGCGAATGGGCGGCGGGACCGTCGGACGAGCAGCGGGCCCTGCGCGAGACGATGGCGACCGGCGGGTACGGCTCCGACGAGCTGGCGGTCCGGATCGTGCGCGAGTTCATCCAGGGCCTGCCGCCTGACGACGACCGGTGTGATCCTGGACGGCTTCCCGCGTGACCTCGCGCAGCTCGAAGCCTGGCTCGCTGCCCCGATCGACCACGGGATCGCGGTCGTCGTCGACACGCCCGAGGCCGTCTGTCGCGACCGCATGCTCGGGCGCATGATCTGCCCGGCCTGCGGCTGGTCCGACCACACGCCGACCACGATCTGCGTCCGCTGCGGAGCGGAGCTCCAGCGACGAACGGACGATGGGGACGCGGCCGTCTTCGATCGCCGCGTCAGCGACTACGAGACGCGCGTCGCGCCCGTCATCGACGCATGGGCTCGGGCGGACCTGCCCCTCATCCGGCTCGATGGCACCCGCGACGTGGATGCCATCGCCGCGGAACTGGTCGCTGAGGTGGCCCGCCTCGAGGGCGGGTGAGGGCGCCGCCTTGAAGGCGACGCCCCTGCCTCAGACGCTGTCGGGCGACGATCCCTCGCCGAACGCCTCCTTGACCTCGCGGCCGTTGAGGTACAGCAGGATGATGATCGGCATCAGCGACATGGCGAACCCGACGCCCGTTCCCGGGAACTGGAAGAACGCGATGACCGCCTCGAGCAGGCTGAAGCCGGCGATGATCATGCCCAGCATGCGAGCCCACGGTTGGAGAGCCCACAGGCCGAAGGCGACGAGGAGCCAAGCGATCCCGACGGCGATCGCCAGCCAACCCCACAGGCCGACCGAATCGAACGCTGGCAGATCGCCGAAGAGCCCGAACCAGTCGAAGCCGAGGACCCGCAGGCCGAAGAACAGGTAGCCGAAGCCGGCGGCCGCGGCGAAAAAGCCGATGACCGCCACGAGGATCGGCGGATTGCGCATGGACGTAACTCCTCTTTCGAACATCCGGGCGACGTGCCCGATCACCTTCGACACCGCTCCCGTCACTGCAGGAGCATCGCACCGGTCAGGACGACGACCGTCAGGATCGCCAGCAAGATCAGGACCGGCCACACGAAGCGGAGCCAAGTCCCATAGCCCGACACGGGCGATCGCCAGCCCGCCCATGACCACCGCCGAGGTCGGGGTCACGAGGTTGACCAGCCCGTTCGCACTCTGGTAGGCGGTCACGACGAGTTGTGCCGGCACCTCCGCGAAGTTTGCTAGCGGGGCCATGATCGGCATCGCCACGGTCGCCAGGCCGGACGACGACGGGATGAGGAACGAGAGCGGCAGGAACAGGAAGTACATCAGGTTGATGAACGCCACCCCGCCGAGGCCGCCCATCGCCTGCTCCGCCGCGTTGAGCACGGTGTCCGTGATCAGGCCGTTGTTCATGATGACCGTGATGCCGCGGGCGATGCCGATGATGAGCGCCACCCCGAGCAGGTCGCGGGTGCCGTCGACGAACGTCGACGTGAAGTTGGTCTCCGACATCCTCGCGACGATCCCGATGAGGATCGCGAACAACAGGAACGACGCCGTCATCTCGGGGAACCACCACCACAGCGTCGGCAGGCCGATGCCGAGGTCCTCCCACGGGATGACGCCGTAGATCATCACGACGAAGGCCAGGGCGAACAGCAGGAGGACGCCCCGCTGCGGCCCGCTCAACGACGCGTCCGGGGCGCTGTCGTCGGTCGTCGTGCCGAAATGCTCTTCGTTCGCGGCCCGCTGATCGGCCACGAGCGACTGGCCGGGATCGGCCTTGACCCGCGCCGCGTAGCGCATGACGAAGACGATCCCGATGGCCGTGCCGACGACGAGGATGATGAGGCGCCCGACGATGCCTTCCTCGATGGACACGCCGGCGAAGCCCGAGGCGATGCCAGTCGCGAACGGGTTGATCGTCGAACCGAGGACGCCGATGCCGCAACCGAGCAGGAGCATCGACGCGGCGACCAGCGAGTCATAGCCGGCCGCGATCATCACCGTGATCACGAGTGCGTAGAACGCCAGGCTCTCCTCGGCCATCCCGAACGTCGACCCGCCGATGGCGAAGACGATCATCAGGATCGGGATCAGCAAGCCCTCGCGGCCCTTGAGCCGCGCGACGATCTGCGCGATCCCGCCCTGGATCGCGCCGGTCTTCATCGTCACGCCGAGGAAGCCGCCGATCACGAGGATGAACAAGGCGACGTCGATCGCCCCGAACAGGTCGCCGGAGTTCCAGACGCTGATGCTGCCGTCCTCGCCCTCGATCCCGTAGAGCCCGTTGATCGGGGCCATCAACGAGTCGACGACGATCCGCTGCGGGTTCGGGTCGACCTGGTGGTAGGTCCCGGGGATCGGCTGACCGTCGGGGTCGAGGTCGTAGGCTCCCGCCGGGATGATCCACGTCGCGATCGCCGTGATGACGATGAGGATGAACAGGATCGTGTACGCCGACGGCAAGGCGAAGCCGCGACGGCCTTCGCTCGGTGTCTCCGCGTTCGTGGCTGCGGTCATGCGGGGCCTCCCTCCAGGGGCTGTGACGCCATGGGGCCGATGTCCGGTGAGGACGCGGGCGGCTCGCCGGTCGGCTGGACGCGCTCGATCCGGAACCCGGTGAAGCCGTAGAGGAGCGAGATGAGCGGGCTGGCCAGGTTGAAGAAGCAGAAGGGCAGGTAGGCGATCGTGGCGACGCCGAGCGCGGCCGCCATGTAGGCGCCGCAGCTATTCCATGGCACGAGCGGAGAGGTGACCGTGCCGGAGTCCTCCACCGCGCGCGACAGCATCCGCGGCGCGATCCCGCGGCGAGCGAACTCCGCGCGATAGACCCGGCTCGGCATCACGATCGCCACGTACTGGTCGCCCGCGATGATGTTCAGGCCGATGCACGTGCCGACGACGGCCGCGATGAGTCGTCCGGTCGACTTCGCACGAGCCACGATCGGCCGGATCAGCCGATCGAGGAAGCCTGCCTCCTCCATGATCGCGGCGTAGCTCAGCGCCCCGAGGATGAGCCAGATCGTCGTCAGCATGCCGGCCATCCCGCCGCGCGAGAACAGGGCGTCGATCGTCTCGTTGCCAGTTGCGGACACGAAGCCGTTCGCCATCGCCGCGTAGGTCGCCTCGATCCCCGTGAGCAGCGATCCCTGGCCCGGGCTTGCCGACGAACTCGGCCACGAGTGCGGGCTGGGTGAACGACGCCAGGACCCCCGCGAACAGCGCACAGCTGAAGATCGCCAGGAACGGCGGGACGCGCCGGATCGAGAAGATGACGAGCAGGACCATCGGCAGCAGGTTGATGAGGCCGATCGAGAACTCGCCGGCAAGCGTCGCCTGTGCGCTTGCCGTATCGAAGGCCAGGTCCGTAGCCGGCGTCGTCAGGCCGAGGATGGTGAACAGGACGATGGCGATCACGACCGCAGGCCCGGACGTCCAGATCATCGCGCCGATGTGCTGATTGGTCGTCACGCCGCCGACCATGGACGGCACGAGGACCGTCGTCTCCGAGACCGGCGTCATCTTGTCGCCGAAGTAGGCGCCCGAGATGACGGCCCCGGCCGCGATGGCCGGATCGGCTCCGACCAGCGGGGCGAGCGCGACAAAGGCCACGCCGAGCGTCGCCGCCGTCGTCCAGGAGCTGCCGATGGCGAGCCCGACGAGGCCGCAGACGATCGCCGTCGCGGGGTAGAACCAGGTCGCGCTCAGCAGCCCGAGGCCGAAGTAGACGACGGTCGGGATCGTGCCGGCCATGTTCCATGTCCCGATCAGCGCTCCGACGGCGAGGAGGATGAACAGGGCGCTCATCCCGGATGACACGCCCCCGATCGCCGCCTCGCGGATGCGGGAGGCGGTGAAGCCATTCTTGTAGGCGACCAGGCCGGCGACCACGGCACTCGTCAGCAGCGCGACCTGCAGCGGCCCGCTCGTCGCGTCGGTCCCGAAGAGGCCGATCGTCAGGGCGATGAGCCCGATCAGCGTGAAGAGCGGGATGAGCGCGTCCAGCAGGGACGGCTCGCGTGGCGACGACGCCGCCGCGGGCGGTCTGTCGGCGCCGGTGTCGTCAGTCATCGACGTGCCCCTCCCAGGTGCCCCGATCCGTCGCCACCGTATCAGGCGACGATGTGCGAGATCACCGCCGCGGGGGATGCGTCAGGGTTGCCACGTTCCTCGCCTCCCCGTGCGAACGCCACGAGGGCCACGATCGCCACCACGACGAGGATACCGATGATCCAGCGGGTCGAGCTCTCCATGGCGTCCTCCCTCAGATCGGGTCGCGCACGACCGGGCAGGTCATGCAGTGCCCACCCCCGCGGCCCTTGCCCAGCTCGAAGCCCTCGATCGTGACGACCTCGACTCCCGCCTCGCGCATCTTCGAGATCGTGAACGTGTTGCGCTCGTAGGCGACGACCACGCCGGGTTCGAGGGCGACGACGTTGTTGCCATCGTCCCACTGCTCGCGCGCCTGCTGGTAGGCGTCGCCGCCGGTCTCGACGACGTGGAGCTTCTTGACGCCGAGCGCGTCCGTGACGGCCGAGATGAAGTCCTTGTCCGGCCGGACGTCGAGCGTGCCCGGCTTCTTGCCCGGCCGCAGGCTGATCGAGCGGATCCCCTCGACGACCTTCGGAAAGGCTGTCGCCTTGTCGCGGTCGAGCAGGGTGAACACCGTGTCGAGGTGCATGTGTGCGCGGTCCTTGGTCATGACCGCGGCGATGACCCGCTCCGCGGCGCCCTTGGCGAAGAGGGCTTTGGCGATGCGCTCGATCATCCGTCCGGACGTGCGCTCGGACATGCCGATGGCGACCGTCCCCTTGCCGATGATCTCGACGTCGCCACCCTCCAGCGAGGCCTGGCCGAAGTCCTCGACCTTGAACTTCTCGTCCTCGCCGAGCTCCGGATACCAGTACTCGAAGCCCGCGTCCTGGAATCGCGGGTGGGCGCGGTAGATCGCGGCCATGTTGTAGGCCTCGCGACGACGTGCGGGCCAGTACATCGGATTGATGGAGACGCCGCCGTAGATCCAGCACGACGAGTCGCGCATGAACAGCGTGTTGGGGAGGGGCGGCAGGACGAACAGGCTCTCGTCGTCGATGGCGGCGCCGATGAGCGACGTCTTGGCCAGCTTGCCGAGGTCGAGCCCGGACTCGGCGACGGTGAGGCCGCCGATGAGGTGCCGGGCAAGCGCGTCCGGCGGCAGCGCGTACAGGGCGGCGCGAACGTCCTCGACCAGGCTCGGGCCGACGACCGCTTCGGCGGCGACGACCGAGATGAGCCGCTGGCGGGCATCCTCGCTCGCCGCGAGGGCCTCGCCGAGCAGATCCTGCACGTACAGGACCTCGACGCCGCGCTCGCGCATCCGGGCGACGAACTGGTCGTGCTCCCACTGGGCCCGCTCGACCCACAGGACGTCGTCGAACAGCAGCTCGTCGTGGTTGTCGGGGGTCAGCCGCTTCAGGCTGAGCTCCGGCCGGTGGACGATCACGGTTCGGAGCTTGCCCACCTCCGAGTGCACGCCGAACGACGCCATCAGACTTCCTCCTTCGCAACGACCTGTGTGCCGCCGCTACCTTCGACCAATCCGTCGATCTCCTCGAGCGACCCGATGGCGGAGCGTTTCCCGGTCGCCGCCACGAACTCCACGGCGGCGTCGACCTTCGGGCCCATCGAACCCGCGGGCAGGTCCATCGCGTCGAGCTGGTCCGGCGTCGCCCGCCCGATGCGCGCCTGTGTCGGCGTGCCCCAGTCGGTGTACACCCCATCGACGTCGGTGGCCATGATGAACAGGTCGGCGTCGAGCTCGCGGGCGAGCAGGCTGCTTGCGAGGTCCTTGTCGATGACCGCCTCGACCCCCTCGAGGTAGCGCTCCCGATCGCGGGCGTACATCGTCGGGATGCCGCCGCCGCCGGCGCAGATGACGACGGCGCCGTGTTCGAGCAGCCAGCGCATCGGCCGGATCTCGAAGATCCGCTTCGGCCGGGGAGATGGGACGACCCTCCGCCAGTACGCGCCGTCCGCCTTGACGGACCAGCCCTTGTCGGCGGCCAGCGCCTTCGCCTGGGCCTCGTCGTAGACCGGTCCGACGAACTTCGTCGGGTCGGTGAAGGCCGGGTCGTCCGGGTCGATCTCGACCATCGTGAGGATCGTGGCAAGCGGCCGTTCCTCGGGCAGCAGGTTGCCGACCTCCTGCTCGACGAGGTAGCCGATCATGCCCTGGGTCTCCGCGCCGAGGACATCGAGCGGATAGGCCTCGACATCCTTGTAGGCCTCGCCCTGGAGGGCAAGCAGGCCGACCTGCGGACCGTTGCCGTGGGAGATGACGAGCTCGTGCTCGCGCGCGACCCGGGCGAGGGCCTGGGCCCCGACCCGGACATTGGCCCGCTGATGCCCGGCGGTCATCGGCTCGCCCCGCTTCAGCAGGGCGTTGCCGCCAAGGGCGATGACGATGCGCATCGATCCGACCTCGCTGACGCTGCTACAAGCCGATCGTCGCGACCATCACGGCCTTGATCGTGTGCATCCGGTTCTCGGCCTGGTCGAACACGATCGATCGCTCGGATTCGAAGACCTCGTTGGTGACTTCCATCCCGTCAAGGCCGAAGCGCTCGAACATCTCCTCGCCGACCTTGGTGTGGCGGTCGTGGAAGGCCGGCAGGCAGTGCATGAACTTGACCTGCGGGTTGCCGGTCTTCGCGATGAGCTCGGAGTTGATCTGGTATGGCAGGAGCAGCTTCACCCGCTCGTCCCAGACGGACTTGTCCTCGCCCATGGACACCCAGACATCGGTATAGAGGTAGTCGGCGCCCTTGACGCCCTCCGTCGGTGTCCTCCGTCACGGTGATCCGCGCGCCGGTCTCCTCGGCGATCGAGCGGCAGGTGGCCAGCAGGTCGTCGGCCGGCCAGAGCGCCTTGGGGGCGCACAGTCGGACGTCCATGCCGAGCTTGGCCCCGCCGACCAGCAGGGAGTCGCCCATGTTGTTGCGAGCGTCGCCGAGGTAGCAGTACGCGATCTGCGTCATCGGCTTGTCCGAGAACTCGGTCATGGTCAGGACGTCGGCGAGGATCTGCGTCGGGTGGAACTCATCGGTCAGGCCGTTCCACACCGGCACCCCGGCGAATTCGGCCAGCTCCTCGACGATCTCCTGCCCGAAGCCCCGGTACTCGATCCCGTCGAAGATGCGACCCAGGACGCGGGCCGTGTCCTTCATCGACTCCTTGTGGCCGATCTGCGACCCCTCGGGGCCGAGGTAGGTGACGTGCGCGCCCTGGTCGTACGCGGCGACCTCGAACGACACGCGCGTCCGGGTCGAGGTCTTCTCGAAGATGATCGCGATGTTCTTGCCGCGCAGGTGCTGCTGCTCGTACCCGCCGTACTTGGCCCGCTTCAGGTCACGCGAGAGGTCCAGCAGGTAGCGGATCTCGCGCGGGCTGAAGTCGAGCAGCTTCGTGAAGTTGCGATTCCGCAGGTTGTACCCCATGGATCCTCCCAGCCGATCGCGCTGGCGAGCCCAGCGGTGACGGCCACGCACGATGGCATGCAAGCTTCGAGGTCGGGAGACGCCCGCGAGCACTCCCGATGGTCTCCGTTCAACAGAGTACACATGGGGATTCGGGCAACATCATCCGAAAGTAACTATGCCGTATGTGGCCGCGAACGACGCCGGAGTAGGTCGTCGGCCCACGCGGGCGGTCGGTCGCGCGCAGCCGGTCGGGCCGCCGTCGCCCAGACCTTTCGCGCCCGCCGGCGCTCTTGCCCTTTTCGTAGTCGCCCGGCACCGGTCAGCCGGTAGATGGCGCGGTGCACCACCCACGCCGTGCTGATCGGCGCTAACGGCCGAATCGGCCGAGGATCCGGCGGACGAGGCCGCCGATCATGCTCACCACCGGGTTGATCACGGCCAGGATGACGATCCGGATCCGGCTCCATGGGCCGAACGGGCCCCAGATCTCCCACGGGAAGAGGCGCCGCCAGAAGGCGCGGAACCAGTCTCGCCACCAGCACAGGTCGAAGATCCACCACCAACGCGGTCTCGGCGCCGCGTCCAGGCTGAACCGGACTAGCCCGGCGTCGACATCCAGGATGATCTTCTCCATCTCCGTCCAGGTCGGGAAGAACTGGCCCCAGATCTTGTTGAACTCGACGACGTAGCCCAGGACCTGCGGCTTGGTTGGGCTGGCAAGATGACGGCTGAAGGCCCAGTCATCGCTCGCCCCGGAGGTCGGGTAGGTCGTCGGCCAACCAGGCATGAAGAACGACTGCGCGACGTTGTACGACTGGCCGCGGACCCCGGCGATCGCGGCCTGCATTGCGTTACCGGCATCCACGAGGTCCGAGAGGTCCCCGGACGGCATGTACTCGGCGTACGCGTCGCCGGTGAGCCCGCGTTGGCCGTTCCAGCTCGCATTCGTGAAGTTCTTCGACGGCGTCGTCGACTGGTTGGCGTCATCGCCCCAGGGATGGAGGATATTCCCACCGTAGGAGTGGAGGTCGATGAAGCGGCGGATCAGGGGGTAGGTGTCAAACAACCAGCGGACGTTCTTCGTCTCGGCCTCGGAGAAGGCTGCGGCGCCGTGGAAGAGGTCGCTGCCGGGATCGGTCGAGGCGAGGGTGCCGTTGGCGACCGCAGTCGGCGCAAACAACGTCGGGTAGTTCCACAGGAAGTCGTAGTTGCGGTTGTCGTCGACCCCGACCTTGCTCGGGTTGCCGCCGCTGCTCACCGGGTTGCGGTTCTTGCGCCACATCGAGTAGACGGTCTGGCTGTAGTGGCGGCCGTCCGGATTGATGTCTGGGAAGACGATCAGCTCGACCCGTTCGACGATCCGCTCGACCCCTGCCGCCGTAAACGACGTCCCGCCGTAGGCGAGCCCGGTCCCGGCGGTGTAGGCCTCGAGGAGGTCGGTCGCGAGGTTGATCAGGATGTCAGGGCCGCCCCACTCGCGCGCGTGGGTGCCGCTGATCAGGAGGACACCGGTCCCGTGGCAGGAGCCGGACGCGATCCGGAGAGCGTGGCTCTGCCGACCCTCCGCGGTCAGGAAGGGGAGCGTGATGACCTGGGCAGCGCTCGGATAAGCGGCACCGAGGGCCAGGACCGCCGACTCGATCTCGACGACGTTGAGGAAGGTCATCGGGCCGGCCCGCCCTTCTCTGCGTCGCGGCCGGGCGGGTGGCCACCGGGTAGTTCATCCCGCCCAGGCTTCGTGCCGAGCCCTCGCGGCGGGACGCGCCCGCCCTCGAATCGGTCGCCCTGGGCGACCTCGGCCATCCGCTCTCGGCCGGTCGCCGACACGTTTTCGCCGCGCTCGACGGTGTACCCGGCGGCCTCGATCTCGCGGATCTGGTCCTCGGGCGCGAAGGCGTAGAGGAGGCCACCGCCGGCGGGTTGTGGCTCGACGTGGGGCCGGTCACCGACGTCGAGGTCGAACTTGCTGATGAGCTCGGTCAGCGTCTCGGGCCGGACGGTGACCTTGATCGAGTAGCGGTCTGGCGGGACCGCCGCATCCGGGTTCGGTCGACCCGCGCCTGTGGGGCTTGGTTTGTCCGCCATCGCACACCCCCTTGGCCGAGTGCCCGCGCTTGGTCGGCGTGCTCGCGCCGCGAGGCGGGTTCGGCTCGTGAAACTCTAGACCACGCCCGTCTCTGGGCCGTCTCGTCGTTCCTCGACACGGCCTGACTCCATGGAGCGGACGAACCATCGCCGTCCGGCTCCTGTTCGGTAGCGTGCAGAGAAATGCGGCGCTCTGATCGTGCGACCGGCCAGCGGCCGTGCCGCCCAGCGTTCAGCGCCGTCGAGCCGTCAGCCGGCCGCCATCTTCATCAGACCGAAGCTCGCTCCCTCGGGGTCGCTCACGATCGCGAAGCGCCCGCCCGGGAAATCCTGCGGCGGGAGCAACTCCTGCGCGCCCAAGTCGAGCGCCCTCCGATGGGCGGCGTCGACGTCCTCGACCGCGAAGTAGACCTGCCAGTAGCTCGGCACTTCGGCGGGCACCATCGGATTCATCTCCCAGGCGCCGGCGATGCTCTGCCCGTCGAGCAGGAACTCGGTGTATGGCGGCTGTCCTTCGCCCATCTCGCTTCGCCGGGTCGTCCAGCCGAAGACCTGCTGGTAGAACGGCAACGCGGTTTCGACGCCACGGGCATTGAGCTCGGCCCAGGCGAATGAATTCGGAGCGTCGGTCTGGAAGCCGCCCATGCGCGCCCCCTGCCAGGCAGAGATGAACGCGCCAGCCGGATCCTGATACACGGCCATCCGGCCCTGATCACCCACGTCGAATGGGGCCATCACGGCGGTCCCTCCGGCAGCCTGCACCTTTCGGGTCAGCTCCTCGATATCGTCCGTCCCGATGTACAGATTCCATGCCGTCGGGCCGTTCGGGTCCATCTTGGGGCCGATCCCAGCAGCATCCTTTCCGCCCGTCTTCGCGAGCCCGTAGCCGCCGTACTGTGGATCGGGATTGACCTCGACCTGCCATCCGAAGAGCTTCGAGTAGAAGTTCCGCGACGCCTCGGCGTCAGCGCTTGCGAGATCCACCCAGGCCGCTTCATTGACGATCGTCGTCATCGCTTGTGCCATTTTCACGCCTCCCGTGCTGGCAATCCTTGTGGCCGTTGCATTGTCGCACCGATGGCCAGAAAGCCGGCGGTACGGCCCCTGAATCTCGGCTCAGAGAACGACCTTCCGCTCAGTGCTTGAAGCGCCAGCGGGTCGCGCCTTGCGGGTCGCCAGTGGCCACGCCGAACGCGGTCGTCGGGGTGATCTCGTACAGGTCCCAGGGGGGCGGTCCCGCGCTCGGCGCGCTGTATCGGGCGGTGAACGCGCCGTCCTTCACCTTGGGATCCCAACCCTGGGCGTTATACACATCTGCGACGCGCTGGAGTTTGGCGTCGTCCGTGACCCGCTCGACCGTGCCCTCGACGACCAGGTCGATCCCGGGCAGGCCGACCGAGATCACGCAGTTCGGGTTCTCGGCCAGATTCCGGCTCTTGCGCGTGCCAGCCCCGCTCACGACGTAGAACTTCCCGTCGAGCCAGACCGCTCCGACCCCGGCAACGTGTGGGCGCCCATCGGGGCGGGTCGTGGCGATCCAGGCGCTCGTGCCCGGACCGGTCACGAGCTTCTCGAGCTCGGCGAGCGGTCGCGACCACGGGATCGGCTCGTTGCCGTAGATATCCAGGTTCTTCTGGTCGATCAAGTTCTTCTGGTCCATCACTGCTGCCATGCAGTTCTCCCTTGCTGCGGAGAGGTTCCCTGGGCCGGCGCCCGGATCGCCGCCACGAGTCCCGTCGCGAGCCTAGCGCTCAAGGAGCGACTTGAGGCTCCCGAGGGCGCCCTTCCAGGCCTGCTCCGACGTCTCCGCCGCCTCGTCCGACGGCAGGTTGCGCTCGGTGATCGTCAGCTCCGTGCCGCCGTCCTGCTCGGTGAGGTCCCAGGCGACCTGCTGGTAGTTCTCGGGTGTGTCCGGCTTGCCGGAGACATCGCTCCAGTGGGTGTGGACCAGCCGCCTCGGCGGCTCGAATTCGAGGATCGTGCCCTTGTCGATGTAGGGCTTGCCCTGGTATTCGCCGCGGTGAACGAGGTCACCACCGGCTCGCCAGTCGCCTTCGGTCTCGACGCCGAAGAACCACTGCTTGATCTCGGACGGGGTGGTGATGGCCTTCCAGACGCGTTCGATCGGCGCGTCGATGAGGGCCGAGGTCTTGATCTCACTGATGGTCGTTGGCATCGTCATCCTCCTGTCGAATCGCGAATACGCCGCCTACTTCGACTTCGGGTGACGCTCCTCGTTGTGGTGCTTGACCACGGTCGCCGCGGCGATCGCCTTTGCGCGCTTCAGGGAGCGGCCGTCCTTGCGCTCGCTCGCTTTGATGTGTTCGTACATGCGCTGCTCCTTGGAGCTGACGCTCGGAAGATGTTCCTTCTGGGGCATGGGAGCCACCTCCTTGTTCGCCCAAGAACGGTCGCATGCAAGGGCTATCGGCCGGCGAAGGCGTCGTCCGCGTGGCCTCACAGGTTGGTTGCAAGAGGAAGGACTGGAGGATCCAGAGAACGAGATCGCGTCCGCGCCTCAGATCGGCAGGAGCGCCGCGACCACGCCGACGATGGCACCGACGGCGAACGCCCACAGGCTGATCTGGCGCGATTTGCGCCGATCCATCGCCTTCGCTGCGGCATCGGCGACGGTTGCTGATGTACCCACGGTGCCGAAGTTGAAGATCCCGCGTGACCCGAAGCCCGCGCAGAACTTCAGCCTGCGCCTGGAGGTAGCCGGAGGCCGAAATCATCGCCGGCAGGACCACCAGCAGGCGCGTGACCGGTGGGGCGCCGATGGCGATCAGGAAGGCCAGCAACCGAGCGTCGCGACAGCCCGACGTGACCCGCCATCCGTCGTCGGGCGATCTCGGCCGGCCCGATGTTGCACACCCCTGGTCGGTATTCGCTGGATGCGTCATCGAACTGTAGGGCGAAGGTCGAGATGGTCATGCGTTGCTCCTTGCTGCCTGGGATTCGCGAGTCAGACGACGCACCTCAGCGCAAGAGCGTAATGGCTGATGCTCGAAGGCATCGGCTATGCTTGATCGGCGCCGACATAGCTCAGTGGTAGAGCAGCTGTTTCGTAAACAGCAGGTCCTCGGTTCAAATCCGAGTGTCGGCTCCAGCTTCCTTCCATTCAGAGTCGCTGGTTCGGCGCGCGACTCGAGTGCCCCGGCAGGGAGCCCGGTTGGTCCGATCTTTGTGGGGCCTACGGAACCTTGACGATCTGGATGAGATTGCCGCAGGTGTCGTCGAAGACGGCCGTGGTGACGCCACCCATCTGTGTCGGCTCCTGGGTGAACTGGACGCCCTTTGACCGAAGCCGATCGAACTCCGCCTGAACGTCATCGACGGCGAATGAGGTGGCCGGGATGCCGTCCTCGACCAGGGCCGTCTTGTAGGGCCTGACGGCGGGATGGTCCGAAGGCTCGAGCAGGAGTTCGGTGCCATCCGGCTGCTCCGGCGAGACGACGGTCAGCCACGAGGCACCGCCAAGGGGGATATCCGTCTTCTTCTGGAACCCGAGGACGTTGGTGTAGAAGTCGAGGGCCTTCGCCTGATCGTCGACGAAGACGCTGGTGACATAGATCTGCATTCGAACACTCCTGTCAGTCGCGGATGGGCCAGCGGTCGGTGATTTCCTTGAGTGGCGTGCTATCGAGGTAGTGGAACTTGTACCGACCGTCGCGTTTGACCCTGACGAGACCCGCGCCCTCGAGAACGTCGAGGTGTTGGGAGATCGCCTGGCGCGTCGAGTCGATCCCGTGCTTCATCAGCAGGCGGCCGCAGAGCTCGAACAAGGTCTGACCGTCGCGCTCGGTCAACTCATCGAGGATGGTCCGCCTGGTGGGATCGGCAAGGGCCTTGAACACGTCCAAGGCGGACAGGATAGGCAAGTCGTCACTTGCCTGTCAAGCGTTTGCGACCCAGCGCGTGGCGCCGTCATGCTGGTGACCTGATGCGTACCTTCCATCTGCTCGTCGCGAACACGCTCGTGGCCAACGTCACGAACAACTTCCTGTGGTTCGCGCTGACGTTCTGGGTGTACCTCGAGACCCGGTCCGTCCTGGCCACGGCGGTCATCGGCGGCGGATACATGCTCCTGATCGCCATCTCGGCGATGTTCTTCGGGACCTTCGTCGACCGGCACCTGCGCAAGACCTCGATGTTGCTCTCGAGCGGGATATCGCTCTCGGCTTTCGCGCTCGCCGGGTTGGTATTCGTCGTCGCTCCGGATTCGGCGCTGCGGGATCTCAGTCAGCCCTACTTGTGGGCGTTCATCGCGCTCGTGCTCGGCGGCGCGATCGCCGGCAACCTGCGATCCGTCGCCCTCTCGACGACGGTCACCCTCCTGGTGCCGGAGGAAGGCCGTGATCGTGCGAACGGGCTGGTCGGCACGGCGAATGGGGTGGCGTTCGCCCTGACCTCGGTGTTCAGCGGTCTGGCGGTCGGCCAGCTCGGGATGGGAGCGTGCGTGCTCATCGCCGTCGTGGTCACGGCCCTCGCCACGGTGCATCTGATGACGATCCGCATCGAGGAGGAGGCGCCCAAGCCCAGCGCCGACTCGCCTTCGATGATCGACATCAAGGGCGCCATCCGGGCGGTCGGCCTCGTCCCCGGGCTGCTCGGGCTCCTGCTCTTCTCGATGTTCAACAACTTCCTGGGCGGCGTGTTCATGTCGTTGATGGACCCGTATGGACTGACCCTGATGTCGGTCGAGGCATGGGGCTTCCTGATCGCATTCACGAGCCTCGGGTTCATCGTCGGCGGGATCTTCGTCGCCCGACGCGGGCTGGGCGTCAACCCGGTGCGGACGCTGTTGCTCGCGAACGTCGTGATGTGGAGCGTCACGATCCTCTTTCCGATCCGCTCCGAGATCGTGCCGCTCGCGATCGGGTTCTTCATCTACCTGTTCCTCGCCCCGGTCGCGGAGGCGTCGGAGCAGACGGTCATCCAGAAGGTCGTGCCCTTCACGGAGCAGGGCCGGGTCTTCGGTTTCGCGCAGACCCTCGAGACCGCCGCGGCGCCCATCACCGCGTTCCTCATCGGCCCCATCGCGCAGTTCTGGGTGATCCCATCGATGACCGACGGCGCGCTCGCCAACAGCATCGGGTCGTGGTTCGGCACCGGGCCCGACCGTGGCATGGCACTGATCTTCATCGTCGCCGGCATCATCGGGCTGATCGTGACGCTCCTTGCGCTGCGTTCCGGTCCATACCGAACGCTGTCGAGCCGATACGCCGCCGCGTCGAGCGAGCCCGTCGGGCAGGCCAATGTCGAGGCGCCGGCGGCCTGACGAAGGTCTGATCCGCTACTCGCCGGCTCCGTCGAGGTAGAGCTTTCGGGAACCTCTGCCGCTTCAACGGTGTACTCCGGCGACGACTGAATTCGCCGGAGTCCGCCCATGTCCCGTCGCCGCTGGCTGATCGCCGCCGTTCTCGCCACCGTCGCTGCTTGTGGCGGCGGGTCCGCCCAGAGTCCGAGCCCGCCCGCGAGCGCTCCGCTTGCCTCGGCATCGGGGGGACGCGCCACGCCCGGACCCTCGAAGTCGTCGCCCGGCGCCATGCCCACGGAGCTCATCCTGGGCCAGACGTTCGGCCTCTTCTACGACCCTCGGCTTGAGCAGGTCGTGCTCGTCAACGGTGCGATCGAGGGCGGTCCCGATCGACCGACCGAGCTGTGGCGCTGGAGCGGCTCGGCATGGGAGCTGCTTGACGCGGCCGGACCGCCGGCGCGGAGTTTTGCTGCACTCGGGCGCGACCCCGAGCGAGAGGTCGTGGTGATCCACGGTGGCGTCAACGGGGCCGGCGGAGCCTTCGACGAGACGCTCGAGTGGGACGGCCGGGATTGGTCGGTGACCACCGGCCACGGGGCCCGGTCCACGCGAAGGCGCCGGCCTCGCCTTCGACGCGGCGTCGCACCGGATGGTGCTGTTCGGCGGCGCGATCGGTCCTGTGCAGCAGGCGGACACCTGGGCGTGGGACGGTGCCGGCTGGGAGCGGATCGCTGACGCCGGTCCGCGCCCGCGCTTCGTCAGCCTGATGACGGAGGACCGCTCGAACGACGGCATCCTCCTCCAGGGCGGTCACTGGGTCGATGGCAACGACGGCGACTTCCTGGCCGACACCTGGCGCTGGAGCGACGGCGCATGGCTCGAGGTCGAGGACGCCGCGGGCCCGGGCCCTCGTGTCAACTCCCCGGGCACCTGGGACGACCGACTCGGCGGCATCGTCATGTTCGGTGGCGGCACCGGGCTCGACGCGCCCATGGGGGCCGACACCTGGCAATGGACGGAGGCCTGGTCGGAGATATCGCCGGCCTCGGCTCCCACGCCGCGGAACGGGCACGCGCTGGCGTTCGACGTCAAACGAGGGGTGCTCGTCCTCGTCGGTGGGATCGCCCAAGCCGGCGGCTCCCACCAGCTCGACGTCTGGGAGCTGGGGCCGGACGGCTGGCATCAGGCATGGCCACGCCCTTGATCGGCTCACCCCTCGAGCAGGGTCTTGAGGGCGGTCAGGCGGTCGCGCCAGTAGGCCTTGCGTTCGGCCGCGGCTCGGGCGTCGGGCAGGTGGTCGTGCTCGACGGCGACCTGGCTCTTCCCGTCGCCGAGGGCGCCGAAGGTGACGTTCACGCGACTGTCGTCGTCCCAGTCGAAGCGAGCGGATCGACCCGCCTGCGATGTTCGCTCTCGCAAGACCACGCCCGGCAGCCAGCGCTCGCGAAGGCTCGCATCGACGAATGCGTCGAACAGGAGCTCGACGGGCACGGCCACGGTCTTGCTGGCGCCGCCGGCGAACGTGCCGTCGGGCCGGACGCCGGCGTCGCGCAGCCCGCGGGCTTGCTCGTACTCGACGATGAGCTTCTGGGCCCACCAGCTGCTGACGCCGTGCTCGCCGGTCAGCCAGTCCGCGATGTCCCGATACGAACGTCCAGCAGCGCCCCACGTGTCGAGCATCGCGAACCACTCGGCGCGATCCCGTCCGGTCGAGCGTCGCAACGCCGCTGACGGTCGGGGCTCGACGCCGGGCGGCGCCGCTTCGCGTGTTGGTGTCTTCCTGGGTCGATCGGACGAGCTCATGGCGTTCTCCCTGTCCTGGAGCGTTGCGGATTACACCACGATGTAGAAGCTGCGGCCCATGGTTTCGACATCCGTGGTGAGAGACTTTCTCGAACCCACGGAGGCTCCATGAAGTACCTGATCCTCATCCACAGCAACCCGCAGAGCCGCGAGATCTGGGAGAGCTTCACGGACGAGCAGCGCAGTGAGGGCTATGCCTACTACGCGGCCCTGAACGACGACCTCGTCGCGACGGGCGAGATGATCGTGTCGGAGGCCCTCGCGGACCCGTCCATGGGCCAGCGCCTCCCGGCGGCGGCCGGGTCGCCGGTGGCGACCTCGGACGGGCCGTTCGCCGAAGTGAAAGAGCACCTCGCCGGGTTCTTCCTGGTCCAGTGCGAAAACTTGGAACGCGCGCTCGAGATCGCCGCGCGCGTGCCTGAAGCGGACCTCGGCCTCGTGGAGGTGCGCCCGGTCCTTAACCTCAACGAGACGGACGTCTGAGCACGACGACCGAGATCGAGGGCCTGCTGCGCGAATCGGCGCCGCAGGTCCTCGGTGCGCTCGTGCGGCGCTACGGCGACTTCGATCTCTGCGAGGACGCCGTGCAGGAGGCGCTGTTGGCCGCGGCGCTGCAATGGCCGGTCGACGGCGTGCCCGCGAACCCCAAGGGTTGGCTGATCACGGTCGCGTTTCGTCGACGCACGGAGATGTGGCGCAACGAGTCCGCCCGGCGGCGTCGAGAAGAGCTCGCCGCCGCGACGCCGACCGCCGCCGTCGAGCCGGAGTCCGAACCCGTCCCCGACGTCGATGACACGCTCACGCTGTTGCTCCTGTGCTGTCACCCGGCGCTCACGCCCGTGTCCCAGGTCGCCCTGACCCTGCGCGCCGTCGGCGGGCTGACCACGTCCGAGATCGCCCGGGCCCTGCTCGTCCCCGACAAGACCGTGGGGCAGCGCATCAGCCGGGCGAAGCAGCTCATCCGGACCAGCGGCGCCGAATTCCGGATGCCACCGGCAGCGGAGCGGTCGGAGCGGATGGCGTCCGTGCTGCACGTGCTGTACCTGATCTTCAATGAAGGCTCGACCGCGAGCTCCGGCTCGGCGCTGCATCGCGTCGAGCTGTCGAGCGAGGCCATCCGCCTGACGCGGCAGGTGCACGACCTGCTGCCCGACGACGGCGAGGTGGCGGGGTTGCTCGCGCTGATGTTGCTGACCGACGCCCGGCGTCCGGCGCGAACCCGTCCGGACGGTGCCCTGGTCCCGCTCGCGGAGCAGGATCGCAGCGCCTGGGACGCCAGGGCCATCGCGGAAGGCGTCGCCCTGATCACGAAGACGCTGGCGAGTGCGCCGGTCGGTCCGTACCAGCTGCAGGCCGCGATCGCGGCCGTGCACGACGAGGCAGCCCGCTTCGAGGACACCGACTGGCGCCAGATCCTCGGCCTGTATGGGCTGCTGGAGACGGTCGCGCCTGGGCCGATGGTGACCCTCAACCGGATCGTCGCGGTTGCGATGGTCCACGGACCCGCGGCGGGCTTGAATCAGCTCGCCGCGGCGGAAGGCGATGCGGCGCTGGCGGGGCACCATCGAGTCGACGCCGTCCGCGCCCACCTGCTCGAGATGGCCGGCGATCGGGAGGCCGCGCGGGCCGGCTACCGTCGCGCGGCGCGACGGACACTCAGCATCCCGGAGCAACGCTACCTCGAGTCGCGCGCCGCGCGACTGGCGTGACGGGTCAGGCGGAAACCGCGGCGCTACTCGCTCTCGCCGAGCGCCGGTGCGAGCGGCAGCGCGAACCCGAACTCGGCGCCACCGCCGTCGCGTGGGCTGGCCCAAAGGCGCCCGCCCAGCGCCGTGACGATGCGCTCGCAGACGGGTAGCCCGAGACCCAGGCCGCTGGCTGTGCGCTGCGCCTCCGTGCTGCGATAGAAGGGCGAGAACAGCCGGGCCGTATCGGTGTCGTCGAGGCCGAGGCCTCGATCGAGCACGCGGACCCGCGCCTCGCGATCCACCGTCTCCAGCGTCACTTCGATCGCGCCGTCGGGGCCACCGTATTTGTGGGCGTTCGTGAGGAGGTTCTGCAGCAGGAGGACGAGGTGCGTGCGGTCTGCCTCGACGACGACGTGGTGTCCGGGCACCTCCACGAGCCGGATATCGCGCTGCGGATGGCGGCGCGAGAACACCCCGATCTCGTGGCGGATCACGTGGGTCAGGACCTGCGGCTCGAGCTCCGAGGACGTGCCCGCCTGCATCCGGGAGAGCAGCAGCAGGTTCTCGATGATCTCGAGGAGGCGCTCGGAGTCCTCGGCGATGTCGCTGACCATCGCGTCGCGGGTCGCCTCGGGCAAGCGGTCGAGACGGTCGCGCAGCAGCTGGGCGTTGCCGTAGATCGTCGTGACCGGGGTCCGCAGCTCATGGGAGATCAGCCCGACGAACTCGTCCTTCACGCTGTTGGACGCGGCGAGGGCCTCGGCGGCCGCCCGGAGGTCGTCCTCCATGCGCCGCCGTTCGGTGACATCGACCAGGACGTTCACGGCGCCGATCAGCCGGCCGCCACGGTCGTACAGCGGTGTCGGATAGGGCTGGAAATCGACCCGGCTGCCGTCCGGGCGCTCAGCGATCGCCGTGAAGCCGCGGACCGCGCGGCCTTCCTTCAGGGCGATCGCCATGGGGCAGTCACCGTGCGCCAGCGGCGTTCCGTCCGACCAGAACAACCGGAACGAGCCGCACCACTCCTCGCCAAGCTCGGGTCGGCGCCCCCACAGCTCGGCCGCGGCCTCGTTGTAGAACGTGATCCTGCCGTCCGCGTCGGTCGTGTAGACCGCGACGCCGAGGGCCTCGAGGAACGCACGGTAGCGGTCAGCGTCGGCCGAGGCCTCATCGCTCGAGTCGCGGCGCGTGGCCAGCGATTCGACGAGGCGCAGGATCGGATCAGCGCGGCCGGCACCCGCCGATTCACGCGCAAGGTCGGTCATCGGCTGGCAGTGTATGGGCCGTTGCCCCACCGGGCCACCCTTTGGGGCGGCTTGTCACACCTCTGCAACGCTATGGGCGCGCGTCACGATGCGGAACGACGAATCGCGCGTGTGCCGCCCAGCCAGGCCACCAGGGGCAACAGCAGCATCGGTGCCTCCAGCAGCGAGTACAGCGGCCCGCTGCCCCGGGAATTGAGCACCGACACGACCCAGTCGGCCCACAGCACCCCGAACGGCACGCACAGGGCCACGAATACGGCCAGCCCGATCCACCACGCGCGCTCGCGGAACCCGAAGAAGGCGAACGGGAACAGGCTGGGCTTGAGGAGCACGAAGGGCGCGGCCCAGCGGTACACGATCGCGATCGACATCGCGGCCATGCACCAGATGACCGGGTTGCCGGTCCAGATCTTGAGCGGCGTCGTCGGCCAGGCGAGGCAGAGCGCCATCAGCGGCCAGACAGCCGGCCGCGGGCGTACCCGCCAGATGCCCCAGATCGTCAGTGCCGCGGGGATCGCCCACCAGAGCACGGCCGGCAGGACCGTGAACGGCACGAACAGCCACAGCCCGACGGGCGGGTACAACACGTCGCCGTGGGCGACTTCGTACGGCCCCGAGAGTTGATGCGGCTCGTAGAAGGGTCCGCCGTCGAGCCAGCGTGCCGCCACGTCGCGATACAGCGCGAAATCGATCCCTGGCGCCTGCTCGAGCGGGTCGGGGATGGCGAGCACGAACAGGACGGGCAGCAGCAGGGTCGCCGCGGACGCGGCGAGTGCCGCGGACCGGCGGTCGAACAGCTCGATCCAGCGCGCTTTCACGGTCGCGATGGTAGCCGCCGGGGCCCGGCGACTCTCAGACCATTCTCAAACAAGGCATCCAGATTCTCGGGAACTCAGCCTAAGGCGCCATCGCGCCGCGACCCCTTGAAGACGAGGATCCGATGACCCAGACCGACCCGACCGAGCCCGGCCGCGACCTGCGCGCCGTCCCCGACAACGACGACCCGCGCGCCGTCGCCGAAGCCATCCTGTTCGAGGTCCGCCGCGTGATCGTCGGCCAGGACGCGATGCTCGAGCGCATCCTCGTCGGCCTGCTGTGCGGTGGCCACATCCTGCTCGAGGGCGTCCCGGGCCTGGCCAAGACGCTGACGATCAAGACGCTCGCCGACGTCCTTGGCGGATCGTTCAAGCGCGTCCAGTTCACGCCGGACCTCATGCCGTCGGACCTCGTCGGCACGCGCATCTACCGCCCGTCCGACGGCTCGTTCCAGACCGAGCTCGGACCGGTGTTCGCGAACTTCCTCCTCGCCGACGAGATCAACCGGGCGCCGGCCAAGGTCCAGTCCGCCCTCCTCGAGGTCATGCAGGAGCGGCAGGTCACGATCGGTGGCGTCACGCACGACGTCCCGGCGCCGTTCATCGTCCTCGCGACGGAGAACCCGATCGAAGCCGAGGGCACCTACCCGCTGCCCGAGGCCCAGGTCGACCGGTTCATGCTCAAGATCGTCCTGGGCTACCCCTCGGCGACCGAGGAGGCGCAGATCGTCGCGCGCTCGCTCCGCCCCGGGCTGCCGCCGCGCGAGATCCTGGATGCGGACGGGTTGGCCGCCCTCCAGCGACGCGTCGAGGACGTCTACGTCGATCCGCGGATCATCAGCTACGCCGTTGGCCTGGTCGAGGCGACCCGCCGGCTCGAGTACTGGGGCGCGCCGGAGCTCGCCTCGTACGTCAGCTATGGCGCCAGCCCGCGTGGGTCGATCAACCTGGTCGCAGGCGCCCGTGCCCTGGCGTTGCTGCGCGGCCGTCGCTATGCGCTCCCGTCCGACGTCGCGGAGCTGGCGCCCGACGTCCTGCGCCACCGGCTCGTGCTGTCGTACGCGGCTCTGACCGACGGCATCACCCCCGACTCGGTCGTCGAGCGCGTCCTTGGCCTGGTGCCGGCGCCGCAGCTCGACCTCGCCGGGGTCGGCGCAGGAACGGGCCACGAGGCCACCGCGTGACGGGGGATCTTGCCCGCGTCGCCGGTCGCCAGCGGTCACCCGCCCGGCCGGGACCCGGCCCGATCGCGGACGAGCTCGTCCGTCGCCTGGAGATCGCGCTGACCCGGCGCGCGGGTGGCCGGCTGACCGGCGACCATCGCGGCCGTGGTCTTGGCGAGGGGCTCGACCTCGATCGCCTCCGGCCCTATGAGCCCGGCGACGACGTCCGTCGGATCGACTGGAACGCCACCGCCCGCAGCTTCATCCCGCAGGTCCGCGAGGACGTGCCGGACCGCCAGCTGACCGCGTGGATCGTGCTCGACCAGTCGGCCTCGATGCATTTCGGGACGGCCGATCGGCGCAAGGCCGATGTGGCCGAGGGCGCGGCCCTCGTCGTCGGCCGATTCGTCGCCCGCCGCTCCGACCGGCTCGGCGTGGTCACGTTCGGGACGGCCAGCGATCGCGTCGCGCCACCTGCCGGCGGACGCAACGGGATGCTCGGCCTGCTGCGGGTCCTCGCGACCGACGCCCCGGAGGAAGGTGCCGGCACGACGACGCTGGCACGCGCCCTGCACACGGTCGCCGCGTCGCGCACGAGCACGGGTCTCGTGACGATCGTGTCCGACTTCCGCGGGCCGCTCGACTGGCGCCCCGCCCTGACCGAGGTCGCCGGCCGCCACACGGTCCTCGCGATCGAGATCGGCGACCCGCGCGAGACCGAGCTCGTCGATGTCGGGGAGCTGACGCTGATCGACCCCGAGACCGGACGCACGCTCCGCGTCGACACCGCCGACCGACGACTCCGAACGATGTTCGGCGAAGCCGCCACTGCCGAGCGCTCGGCCGTCGCCGCGGAGTTCTCGCGGCTCGGCATCCGTCACCTCCGCCTATCGACCCAGGGCGCGTGGCTGCCCGCCTTCGCCCGCGCCATCGACACCACAGGACGACCGACATGACCTTCCTCGCGCCACTCCTGCTCATCGGCCTGCTGCTGGTCCCGGTCCTGCTGGGCCTGTACGCCTGGGCCCAGCGCCGCCGATCGCGCTACGCGGTCCGGTTCACGAACCTGGACCTGCTCGCGAACCTCGCCCCGCGCCGGCCGGCGTGGCGGCGCCACGTGCCGCCCGCGATCTATCTCGCGGCCGTCGTGGCCCTCGTCATCGGCCTCGCCCGCCCGAGCATGGTCGTCGCCGTTCCGCGCGAGGACGCCACGGTCCTGCTCGCGATCGACGTCTCGGGCTCCATGAAGGCGACCGATGTCGCCCCGACGCGGCTCGACGCTGCGCGTGAGGCGGCCCAGTCGTTCATCGACCAGCTGCCCGAGGGCATCCGCGTGGGGATCGTCGCATTCGCTTCGCGTCCGGTCACGCTCGTCGCTCCGACGGCGGACCGAGGCCAGCTGGACGCGGCACTCGACGGACTGCGGTCACTCGACGGGACCGCGATGGGCGACGCCTTGATGGAGGTCCTCGACATCGCCGAGACGATCCAGGCCGGCGACGCCGGGAGCTCCGGCGGGACGACGCCAGGTGGGAGCACGGCCTCGCCGGACCCATCGGCTGCCCCCGCCCCCTCCGCCGACCCCGCCCCTTCGGCCGCGCCGGACAGCCCGGTCGACACGCCGAGCGGTGAGCCATTGGTGGCCGCGATCCTCCTGTCCGACGGCGCCAACTCCGTCGGTGTCGCGGAACCGCTCGACGCGGCCCAACGGGCCGCGAGCCTCGGCGTCCCGATCTACACGATCGCCCTGGGCACCCCGGCCGGTCAGGTCCAGGTCCGGGACGATCTCGGCCAGATCGTCACGCTGGACGTGCCGCCGGACACCGAGACGCTCGCCCAGATCGCGGAGATCACGAGCGCGACGGCGTTCGATGCGCCAACCGCCAGCGACCTGTCCGCGGTGTACGACAACCTCCAATCGCGGATCGGCTACACGCAGGAGGAGCAGGAGGTCACGTCGTGGTTCGCCGCGGCCGCCCTCGCGCTCGTCGTCGTGGCGGCCGGGCTGTCCGCCGTGTGGTTCGGGCGGTTGCCCTGACGTCAGGCGCAACCATCAGACTGGGCCGGTGACCCCCGCCGAGCGCCAGGCCTTCATCCTCGCCAATACGATCGCGGCACCCGCCCCGCTGGTGCCGGAGATCACGCTGCGGACCGGTGGCCTCTCGATGCCGCTGTGGGAGGCGGCTGCGCTGACGGACGCGCGCCCGGCGGTGCCACCGCCGTACTGGGCGTGGGCATGGGCCGGCGGTCAGGCACTCGCGCGACACGTGCTGGACCACCCCGAGCTGGTCCGTGGCCGGCGCGTCGCTGACATCGGCTGTGGCGGCGGGATCGTCGCCATCGCCGCGGCCATGGCAGGAGCCGCCAGCGTCAGCGCCATCGACCTCGAGGTCTTCGCCATCGAAGCCAGCCGGCTCAACGCGAGCGCCAACGGCGTGACCCTGGAGCTCGAGGAGGCCGATCCGATCGGGACCGACGCCGGCTGGGACGTCGTCCTCGTCGGCGATCTCTGGTACGAGCCCGAGCTCGCCGCGCGCATGGCGCCGTGGCTGCGCGAACTGGCGGCGCGCGGCGCCGACGTCCTGACCGGCGATCCCGGCCGAGCCCACCTGCCGGTCGACGGCCTCGACGAGCTCGCCCGCTACGAGGTGCCGACGATCGAGGACCTGGAGGACGGCACGACCAAGACGGTGCGGGTGCTCCGGCTCCTGGCCTAAGCGGACGGCGGCGGCGCAGGGCCGGCGTCAGGCGGGCAGGTCCTCGAACACGTAGATCAGGCGCCGACGATTGCCGCCGTTCCCCTGGACGATCCGCGTCGGGACGATCGGGGCGAACCACGACAGCACGCGCTCGTTCGAGATCTGGTGATGACAGTTGCGCGGGTCGTTCATCTCCCAATCGATCGGCAGCGAGATGATCGCGTGACGGGCGACCCGGCGGACCTCCAGGAAGGCCTGTGGTTGCCGGTCCTTGAGGTGCTCGAAGACCTGGAGAGCGACAAAGAGGTCGTATGCCTTGTCACCGACCGGCCACGGTGCCTTCGTCGCGTCGTGGATCGTGATGGGGATCGTCGCATCCAGCTCCGGACGAGCCCGGATGTCGATGACGTCCGCGCCGATGATGATCGGGCGAACGGGGGCGCCGAGTTCGAGGGCCGTTCGAAGTCCGTGCTCCTCGATCAGCGTCGAAGCCTCGGCGAGCGCCTTGGACATGTAGCCCCAGCGGCCGTTGTAGTACGGAAACCGGGCGGCCATCTCCTCGAAGTCCAGCCGCGTCATCGGGCGGATCCCGACGGACGGCCTTGATCGTTCGAAGGGGCGTGCGACGCGCACGTACGCGAGTTGGCCCGTGGCGTGCAGGCGACGCCAGATCGGCAGCAGGAATGGCTTGTATCGCCGAAGCGGTCGCTTGACGAGCTCGGGGACGATGAGGTCTCCAGTCGGTGCTCAAATGGGGCGGTGGCGAAGCCTAGGTGCACCGCATGGGCGCTGCAAGCCACGCCCGGTCGATGGGATCGGGACAGGACGGCCGGCTAGGAGGGTCGCGGCGCCCCTGGCCCCTCGCCGGCCCAGGCTCCTGGACCGGCCGACGGACCGGACTCCGCCTGCTCCTCCTGGTCGACCTCCCGAAGACGGCGCTCCAGATAGCTTTGCTCCGGCCGGTTGGCCGTGAGCGCCAATGCGTTGCGGTACGCGGCTGCGGCCTCCGAGCGGCGCCCGAGCCGGCGCAGCAGGTCGGCACGTGCCGCATGGAGGTACGGGTAGCTCGCGAGCGCCCCCTCGTCGGCGAGCCCGTCCATCATCGCCAGGCCGACCGCCGGACCGTCGGCGAACGCCACGGCCACGGCGTGGTTGAGGCGGACCACCGGCGTGGGATCGAGCTCGACGAGGGCTTGATACAGCGTGGCGATCTGGGCCCAATCCGTGGCGGCCGCATCGGCGGCCTCGTCGTGGAGGGCCGCGATGGCGGCCTGCAGCTGGTATGGCCCGACCCGACGCGTCGGCAGGACCGCCTGGACGAGCGTCCTGCCCTCGGCGATCGCGGCCTGGTCCCAGCGGGACCGGTCCTGGTCCTCGAGCAGGACGATGCTTCCGTCAGGGCCTACCCGCGCGTCCCGCCGTGCGTCGTGGAGCAGCATCAGTGCCAGCAACCCGGCGGCCTCCGGCTCGTCGGGGAGCAGCGAGACCACGGTCCGTGCCAGCCGGATCGCCTCGGCACTCAGCTCGCGCCGGATCAGGGCATCGCCCGACGACGCCGCGTAGCCCTCGTTGTAGACGAGGTAGAGGACCTTGAGGACGCCGTCGAGGCGCTCGGGGAGCAGGTCGCGCGGCGGCACGCGGTACGGGATGCCGGCATCGTGGATCTTGCGCTTGGCCCGGACGAGCCGCTGGGCGAGTGTCGCCTCCGGGACGAGGAAGGCGCGGGCGATCTCCGGTGTCGTGAGGCCGCCCAGGGTCCGGAGCGTGAGCGCGATGCGACCGTCCATCGGCAGGGCCGGATGGCAGCAGGTGAAGATCAGCCGCAGTCGGTCGTCCATGTCGTCGTCCGCCGTCTCAGCGCCGCCACCTCCGGGCTCGATCGCGGCAAGGTCCGCTTCGATGGCGGCTTCGCGCGTGAGCTCATCCGTCTTGTCCCGGAGCCGTCTGCGGCGGCGCAATCGGTCGATCGCCCGGTTGCGCGCGGTCGTCGTGATCCAGGCGCCCGGGTTGTCCGGTACGCCGCGTGACGGCCAGACCTCGAGCGCCGTGACGAACGCCTCCTGGACGGCTTCCTCGGCGAGATCGAAGTCGCCGAGGACGCGAATGAGCGTCGCGACCGCGCGGCCCGATTCCTCGCGGAACAGGCGGTCGACGACCTCGCTGGTGGCGGCAGGCGGCGTCAGTCGGCGACCACCGCTTCGGCGGGTGCCCCCGACGACGCGTTGGTGAAGTCCCAGACCGGACGAACCTCGACGGAGCCGTACTTCGCGCCCGGGATCATCGCGGCGTATCCGATCGCTTCGTCGAGATCGGCCGCCTCCACGAGGTAGAACCCGCCGAGGACCTCCTTGGTCTCGGCGAACGGGCCGTCCGTGGAGATCGTCTTGCCGTCGCGGACACGGACGGTCGTGGCCGTCGCCGTCGGCGCGAGCGCTTCGCCGGCCTTCATGGCCCCGCGATCGGTGATGTGCTGACCGAACGCGTTGTAGGCCTCCATCTGGGCCATGGCCTCATCCTGCGGCGGGGCTTCCGCTGGTTCCTCGGTATAGATCAACAGGGCGTACTGCATCGTGTCCTCCAGCGGTGGCTCTGGCGGTGTCATGTCGCCGCCTTCACCAGCACGACGAACGGCCGCGGTCGAAATCGACGGTGTCTCTCGTCCAATCTACCCCGCGCCGTCACCTCGCACCGCGTCCCCCGGTCGCGGCGTACGCTTTCGCGCATGGCGACGCCGAAGGAGATCCTCGAGATCGGTGGGCGCGAGGTCTCGATCTCCAACCCGCAGAAGGTCTACTTCCCGGATGCGGGGTACACGAAGCTCGACCTCGTCCACTACTACCTGGCGGTCGCGGATGGGGCACTGACGGGTATCCGCGGCCGGCCGATGGCGCTCAAGCGCTTCGTGGACGGCATCACGAAGGAACCGTTCTTCCAGAAACGGGCCCCGGACAACACCCCCGACTGGATCCGCACCGCAGAACTGACCTTCCCCTCGGGCCGAACGGCCGATGAGATCGTGGTCGACGACGCCGCGGCGCTGGCCTGGATCGTCAACCTCGGCTGCATCGACCTGAACCCGCATCCGGTGCGCGCCGACGACCTTGACCACCCCGACGAGCTGCGCGTGGACCTCGACCCGGTCCCGGGGGTCGAATGGCCGCAGATCCGCGAGGTCGCCCTGGCATGCCGCGAGGCGCTGGAGGCCGTGGGCCTCGTGGGCTGGCCCAAGACCTCCGGTTCACGCGGGATCCACATCAACGTCCGGATCGCCCGTGAATGGACCTATCCGGAGGTCCGCCGCGCCGCGCTGGCGCTTGCCCGGGACGTGGAGCGTCGCGTCCCGGATGCTGCGACCTCGAAATGGTGGAAGGAGGAACGCCACGGGGTGTTCCTGGACTACAACCAGAACGCCAAGGACCGCACGGTGGCGTCGGCCTACTCCGTCCGGCCCCTGCCCGACGCCCGGGTCTCGACGCCGCTGACCTGGGACGAGGTGCCGACCGTCGAGGCCGAGGCGTTCACGATCGCGACCGTGCCGGCGCGGTTCGCCGAGATCGGTGACCCGGGCGCCGGCATCGACGATGCCGTCGGGTCGCTCGACGCGCTCCTGGAGCTGTCCCGCAAGCACGAGGCCGAGGGCGAGGGCGACGCCCCGTGGCCCCCGAACTACGCGAAGCAGGCCGGCGAGCCGCCACGGGTCCAGCCGTCACGGAAGCGCCGGCCGGATTCGGAATACGAGCAGGGACGAGGCGAGTCCGGCGGTCCCCCGCCGGAGGTTGCCGCGGAACGGGCGGCCGCGGTCGCGGCGGGCGACCCGAACGCCGGCCTCCCGACCGAATGGGAAGGGTCACGCCCGACGCCGACGGGCCGGCGCAAGACCAACATCCCGGTCATCGAGATCTCGCGTGCCGCGTCCAAGGCGGAGGCCCTCGAAGGGCTGGAGCGCTGGAAGGCTCGTCATCCGAAGGCCGCCGATGCCCTGGAGCCCGCCGACGTGCTCGTCGACGGCATGCGCGGGCGCTCGTCGCTCTGGTACCGGGTCCGGGTCAACCTCATCCACGTCCCCGAGGACGAACGACCGGCGCAGGAGGCCCTCGACCCGGACTACGACCCATGGGCGGGCTTCGAGTGGCCCGACCGGGCCGGCCAGCTGGAACGTGCCCCGCGCAAGAAGAAGCCGGCGAGCTGACGGGGTCCGCGTCCGCTCGACTCGGCGTTACGTGGACTGCTGGCGCCGGCGCACCCCGACGCCGCCCAGCCAGCGCCGAATGAACGGCAGCCACGCGACCCCGACGATCGCCTGGAGCCCGACCGCGACCATCAGGAGTAGTCCAGGAACGCCCAGGGCGAATGCCGGGACGGCCCATTCGATCGCGCCGAAGCCGGTGAACGAGCCGTCGATGATCGCGTCGATCCCCGGTTGGTCGAGCGTGGGAAGCAGGAAACGGTCGCCTGGGGCCGCTCCGAGACCCGTGCCACCACCACCCCCGCCGACGGTGCCGGCACCCGTGCCGGGATCATCCGTCGCCGCGTTGTCGGGCGTGGGGGTCGGCGTGGGGCCGCCTCCCGGCCCGGGGGGCACGGTCGTCACGGCGCCTGCGGTCGGCGATGGCGTGGGTGTCGGACTCGCCGTCTCCCCGGCACCGGGCGTCGGCGTCGCCGTCGGGATGGCGCCCGGGATATCGGTGACCCGCGGGGTCGGTGCCGGCGTCACCCGGGGCGTCGGCGTCGGGAACAGCGGCGGCAAGGTCGGGAGCGGCGGCAGCGTCGGAAGCGGCGGCAGGGTCGGGAGCGGGATGATCGGCGTGGCCGTCGGCCGCGGGGTCGGCGTCGGCGTCGGCCGTGGCTGTGGGGTTGGCGTCGGGGCTTCGGGGTCGGAGTGGGCGTCGGCGTCGGGGCGGGCGTCGGAGTAGGTGTCGGCGTCGGGGCAGGCGTGGGCGTCGGCGGGCGGACATCGTGATCGTGACGGCCGCTTGGTCCCGTCCGACGTACGAGGCCCAGCAGGTTCAGCACCTCGCCTCGTAGCGTGAACTGAGTCCGATGCCAGAGAATCCCGAGTCGTGGGCCGATAGGTGAAGCCGCCGCTCGGTTGAAGTGTCAGAGTCCCGTGCGCGGGACGTTGTCGTCAACTCTGCTCTCATCCCGCTGCCAAGGAGCCGAGGCCCGTCGTCGTTCGCCGAGGACGCCGGCGGCCGCGCCGATCGTCTAGGTGACGTTCTGCTGGATCGTCGTCGTAATCGTCGTCCGTCACTGGCACGCAGTGCAGCCGGCGGTCACCGGCTGAAGCAGCGCGGCCGTGGCGACGGGCGCCGTCAGGGCCGCCACGAGGAGCATGGTCGCGAGCACCGCGATCAGGCGCTGGAGCGTCCTCACGCGACGAGCCGCCCCGGTGTCCAGAGCGTGCCCGGGGCCTCGGTGCCCGGGATCGGGGCGTCGGCGGCGGTCTCCATGCCGTCGACGAAGGCGACGACGAGTCGCTCCTCGAGCTGGGAGCCGGCGGCATCGCCCAGTCGCGTCAGGGCCTCGCGCACGTCGAGCGCCTTGCGATAGGGCCGGGTCGTCGTCATCGCCGAGAAGGCGTCCGCGACGGCCAGGATGCGCGCGATCTGCGGGATGTCCTCGCCCTCGAGCCGTTCGAGGTAGCCGTCGCCGTCCCACCGCTCGTGGTGGTGGCGGATACCGGCGCGGACCTGGTCGAGGTCCGGAAGGTCGCGCACGATCATGTCCCCGAGCGCGACGTGCTGCTTGACGATGTCGAATTCCGCCGAGGTCAGCTTCCCGGGCTTGCGCAGGATCTGATCGGGGATCCCGATCTTGCCGACGTCGTGGAGCAGCCCAGCCGTCTGGATGATCCGCATCTCGTCGGCGTCGAGGCCCAGGCGCGAGGCGAGGAACATGGCGTAGCGCGCCACATCCTCGGAGTGCCGCTTCGTGTAGCGGTCCTTCGTATCGACCGCGAGGATCAGGCCCTCGAGGACGTTGAACGTCGAGGTCGCGGACGACTCCTCGAGGGAGGCGCTGCTCGCCATCCGGACGGTGTCACCGCCGCCGGCCTTGGCCTCCTCGAGGACCATCGTGGCCGTCGACAGGAGCGCGGTCGCGGAGGCGGCATGCTCGGGGTAGGTCGCGATCCCGACGCTGACCGTGATCGGCAGCCGCTCGGTCATCTCGAACTGCAGGCTGAGGTCGACCAGGCCGGTCTGCAGCCGCCTCACCATCGGTTCGAGCTCGAACGCGACGGCCGGCGGCGCGATGATCAGGAACTCGTCCGGGCCGGATCGGCCCAGGACCATGGGCTCGACCACCTCGTCGCGGAGCAGACCGGCGACGGCCAGCAGCGCCTGGTCGCCGGCCGGATGACCGTGGTTCTCGTTGAGCAACCGGAAGTTGTCGATATCGATGAGGGCGACCGTCACCGGCATGCCCGCCGCGCGGGCGGCCTCGGTCTCCATCGCGAGATGACCGACCACCGCGCCGTGGTTGAGCGTCCCGGTGAGCGGATCGCGCCTGGTCGACTCCATCAGCTCCGCGGTCTGCCGCGTCAGGCGACGCTGGGCCGCCCGGAAGATCAGGAAGAGCAGCGCCGCGGCGATCAGCGCGGCGGACAGCGTGACGAGCACGACGTCGCGACGAACGAGCGCCAGACGATCGAGGACCGGCACCGCATCGCGCCAGATCGCGACGACGCCGAGCACCTTGCCGTCGACGCTGATCGGCAGGTACTCGCGCAGGAGGGTCGACGAGCCGAGAACGCCGGGGCCGGCTCCCGCCGTTTCCGCGGACAGGATCTCCGCCCTGGGCGCCCCGCCGACGGCCAGCGCGAAGTCACCCTCGACGGGGACGCTCGTGCCACGGACCGCCGGGTCGTTCGCGGCCACGATCGTGCCGTCCGGCCGGCGGAGCTCGACCCGCAGGATCTCGTGCGGACGCGTCAGGGTCGCCAGCTGTCCTTCGAGCTTGGTGGGAGCCGCGCCCGGATCGGGGATCGCGGGGGCGGTCGCGAGGTCCGCCGGTTGGACGTAGGCGTTGACGAAGGCCCGCGTCGTCGCCGCATCGCTGCTGACGACATCGTTCAGCGTCGCCGCCTGGAAGTGCGCCCCGACCATGTACGCCTGCGCCGCGGCCGTGATCCCGACGAGCGCGATGAACGCGCCGAATACGAGGATGAGCAGCGTAGGTCGCGACAGCCTGGGATGCGTGCCGAACACGCTGGCCTCCGATGACGGCAGATGTCCCGATTCGCCGACTCTACGGAACCATTGCCGGTTTCCCTATGCGCCGAAGGTCCGGTCGATCATGAGGCCCAAACCGGGACGGATGGGTGTGCGGCCGCGCACCACCCCGGCTCAGCGATCCCCGAAGATCGCCTCGAGCAGATACGGCGTCGTCGTCTCGAGCTGGTCGTAGCGGCACGCCGCCGGCGGCTTGTCCGGGCGCCAGCGCTTGAACGTCGTCCCGTGGCGGAAGCGGGTGCCCTGGAGGTGGTCGTAGGCGACCTCGGCGACGCGCTCCGCCCGGAGCGGCTCCCACGACAGGTCCTTGCCGCGGTTCCAGCGTGACGTGGCGCCGGGCAGGCGCTGGCCGGAGGCATCGGTGTCGCCGGTCGTCGCCCATTCGGCCCACTCGCGCCACGGGTGTCCCTCGAGGGCTCGCTCGCGCAACGGCGCGAGCTCCTCGGCGAGCGCCGCTCGCTTGTCCCAGGTGAACGACGAGGTGACCCCCACGTGATGGAGCACGCCCTCGTCGTCGAACAGGCCGAGCAGCAGCGACCCGACATGCGTGCCCGGACCGTTCTTGTGCCAGCGGAATCCCGCGACGACGCAGTCGGCGGTGCGCTGGTGCTTGATCTTGAGCATCGCTCGTTTGCCCGGCTGGTACGGGGCATCGAGCCGCTTCGCGACCACGCCGTCCAGCCCCGCCCCCTCGAACCGGTCGAACCAGTCGGCGGCGGTCGCGCGATCCTGCGTCGCCGGCGTCAGGTGCACGGGCGGCTGGACACCACCGAGCACGGTCTCGAGCCGGGCGCGACGCTCACCCTGCGGCGTCTCGCGCAGGTCCTCGTCACCGAGCGCCAGCAGGTCCCAGGCCACGAACGACGCCGGCGACTCCGCCGCCAGCATCTTCACGCGCGATGCGGCGGGATGGATGCGCAGCAGCAGCGCTTCGAAATCGAGTCCGCCGTCGGTCGCGATGACGACCTCGCCATCGAGCACGCAACGCTCGGGCAGCGCCGCGCGCAGCGGGTCCGCCAGCTCCGGGAAGTAGCGATCGAGCGGTTTGAGGTCGCGCGACTGCGTGTAGACCTCGTCGCCGTCACGAAAGACGAGCGCCCGAAAGCCGTCCCACTTGGGCTCGAACAGCCAGCCGTCTCCGTCGGGCAGCGAGTCGGTCGCCTTGGCGAGCATCGGTTCGAGGGGCGGCTCGATGGGGAGCTGGAGGGCCATCGCGGGAGTGTAGGTCAGCCGCTCACGGTAGTGTCGCGAGCGCAGTCTTGGCCCGTTCGCGACCGAGGTTCCAGGCGAACGGTGACGCGTACGCGGCTTCCCTGGACAGCTCGAAGCGGCGCTCGTAGAGGAGCCCCAGGACGCGCTCGCGTTCCTGCGCCGGCAGGCTCGGCAGCGCGGCCACCAGGGCCGGGATGGCGTCGTCCGGCAGCACCCCGAGGTAGTCCGCGTCGAGGGATGCCTCGCCGTCGGGTGGCACCAGGGACGGGTCGATGACCCGCGCGAGATTGCGCTCCGCCACGAACGCTGCCGGCGCGAGGAGGTTGAGGGCGATGAGCGAGACGAGCCCGATCCCCACCATCGCGTGCCCGAGCCAGCGCGTCCGATCCGTGGCGAGGAACGCCGCGAGGACGGCCAGCGTGACCGCCATCGCCGCGATCGATACGGCGACGTACAGGCGCAGCTCGGTCCAGCCGTAGGCGTCCTGGTAGAGCTGGAGCCGCAGCGCTGCCGACGCGAGGACGACGATCGTCAGGCCGACCAGGCCGATCGCCAGCGCGACGTACAAGCGGCTTCGGCGGGTCACCCCGTATTCGAGCGCGACCAGGATGCCGCCCGCCAGCGCGGCGGCTGCGACGAGCTCGAAGTACCCGCGCCGCGCGTAGTCGCTGTACTTCATGCCGGCGGCGGCCAGCGTGTCGAGCCCGCCGAACAGGTAGGCGAGCTGCAGGCCGACGAAGAGCCCGACGATGAGATCGATCGCGACGAGGACGACGAGCGCTTCGGTCGTGCCGAGCAACCGCTCGGGGATCACCGAGGCGGAATGCGCCGCGGCACCCAGCGACGCGCGTTCCAGCGCGGGAAGGCCATGAGCCGCGACGGTCAGCAGGCCGCCGGCCAGCCAGGCGATGGCCAGCACGAAGATGACCCGACCCGGCAGGTCGCCGAGATCGATGCGGAAGTGCATCACGTCCTGGAAACCGCGGTTGAAGATCGGATCGGCCGAGGCGAACAGGACCGCGAAGATCAGCACGAGCGGGACCGCCAGGATGAGCCCTCGTCCCACGGGCCCGAACCAGGCCGGAGCGTGCCTGGGGCCGTCCGACGCGGCCGGTCGCCCGGCGCGCAGCGCACGGCCGGCTCCCGCAACCACGGCCTCGAGCACCCACGCGGCCGTGGCCATCACGACCGTCGCGGATCGGCGCGTCACGGCGAGCCCGGAGAACGCCGCAACCGAGGCGCCCATGAACACCGCCGCACCCGCGATATCGAGGAACGTCACGAACGGATCTGCTCGTACTGCGACGAACGCGGCGAGGACCAACGCCGAAACCGGGAGCCACGCATCGAGCGGATCCGGGGCGCGCCCGGGGCGGCGGAGGAGCCAGGCCGCGGCCAGCATGGCCGCCGTGAGGACGGGCAGGTTGAGGCCGAAGGCCGGTCCGTCCAGCGCGATGTCGGCGAGGACGCCGATCGCGAGGGCGGCGAGCAGGATGCGGCGGGCCAGGGAACGATCCATGGGTTCTCCTCGGGGTGCGCGGTCGGGGCTGGGACGACTCCGGGCGTGCTCGTGTGGCGTCGGCGCGTCGGCCACCGGAACCGTGGCCGTGCCGCGCGCGTCGGGCGGGATGCCGCGCGATCCATCGGGTCGTGGGCACCACGGAGGTCCATCAACATGCGCACCATCCGTCCATCGATCGCGCGGGTCGCGCTGATCGCTTCCATCGCCGTCTTCGTCGCGGCCTGTGCCGGGGCTGCCTCGGCCCCGAACCTCAGTCCCGTCGGGAACGCCGTCGGCGACAACGCACAGGGCTACCTCTCGGGCCAGGGCGGCGGCGATCCGGCTGCCTCCGCGGCGCCCGCCCCGCCCATCACGGAGGACGGCGTCGGAGCGGCCGTCGACGACGCGAAGATCATCCGGACCGGCACGATCCAGCTCGAGGTCACGGATGTCCCGGCGGCCCTCGTCGCGGCCCGCAACGGCATCCGCGCCATGGGCGGCTACGTCGGTGCGTCCCAGACCGAGAACGTCGACGACCAGCCGTACGCCACCATCACCTACCGGATCCCGGCGGACCGCTGGGAGGACGCGCTCGACCTGCTGCGCGGCCTCAACGGCCTGACCTCCAAGGTCGTCGGCGAACAGACCCAGGCGGTCGAGGTGACCGGGCAGGTCATCGACCTCGAGGCCCGGATCCGCAACCTGCGCGCCAGCGAGACGGCGCTCCAGGAGATCGCGAGCACGGCGACCCGGATCACCGACGTGCTGGAAGTCCAGAACCAGCTCACCAACGTCCGCGGCCAGATCGAACAGCTCAGCGCCGCCCTCGCGGATCTCGAAGACCGCGCGGGATTCGCGACCCTGACCGCGACCTTCAGCGTGCCGATCGTGGCCGTCGAGGCTGCCGCGGAAGGCTTCGAGCCTGCCAAGGTCGTCGACGAGGCGACGGCGAGCATGGTGAACATCCTGCAGGCGCTCACCACGGCCGGGATCTGGTTCGCGATCGTGTGGCTGCCGCTGCTGCTCGTGCTCGGCGCGATCATCGCGATCGTCGTGTGGGCCGGCCGACGGCTCGGGCTCATCGGCCGGCGACGCGGCGCGGACGCGCCGCTACCGGGATGATCCGGTCACCCGCGCGTGGCACCATGCGCGGGTGACGGAAACGGCCGAACGATACGACCGGATCGCCGCCGGCTACGACCGCTGGTGGGCGCCGGTGCTGGCGCGCAGCGCCATCGCCCTCCTGGATCGACTCGACGGGGCCGTGGCCGATGGCGCGCGTTCGGTCCTGGACGTCGGAGTCGGGACCGGCAACCTGTCGATCGCGGCCTTGCGGCCGCTGGCCGGAGGTCCGTGTCACCGCCATCGACGCCTCGCGCGAGATGGTCCGTGCGGTCGAGGCGCTGGTCGAGGAGCGCGCCCCGACGGCACGCGATCGATTCGAGGGTCGGGTGGCCTTCGCCGCGGAACTGCCGTTCGAAGCGGGGACGTTCGACGCAGCGATGTCGTCGTTCGTGCTCCAGCTCGTGCCGAGCCGGCCCGCGGCGCTCCGGGACATCCGGCGCGTCCTGCGCCCGGGCGGGCTGTTCGCCCACGTCACCTGGATCGCCGACGACCGGGCGTTCGCGCCCGATCGCATCTTCGATCGACTGCTCGAGGAGTACGGGTTCGAGAATGACGAGGATCCCAACCGCCACGGCGACATCCCGTCCGTGGAGCGCGCCGCCGGCGAGCTGCGTCATGCCGGCTTCCGTGACGTGGTCGCGGACGGGGGCATGCTGGAATACGCCTTCACGGTGGACGGCTACATCTCGTTCCTGACCGAGTTCGACGAAGAGAGCCTCTTCGCCGAGATGGGCCGAACGGAGCGCCGGAAGTTCCTGCAGCAGTTCCGCGAGCGCCTGATGGCGCTGCGACCCGACGAGCTGACCTTCCGGGTGCCGATCGTGTACGCCTCAGGCCGCCGCTCGGACGGCTGAGGACGTTCGAGCGCGGGCTCGAAGCGACGAGCTCCTAGCTCTCCTCGGACGACCCGCTGTCGCCGCCACTGGCTTCGGTGGCGCCACCCTCGGCACCTTCCTCGCCCTCGGCACCTTCCTCGCCCTCGGCGCCCTCCTCGCCCTCGGCGACCTCCGGCTCCTCCTCGACCTCGACGCGCGGCGCCTGGACCTTGGCGATGATCTCATCGGCATCGGTCAGGAGCGTGACATCGGACGGGATGGTCAGATCGCGCACGTGGAGCGATACGTCGAAGTCGACGAGCGATTCGATGGAGTACTCGATCGACTGGGGCAGGTGATCGGGAAGCGCCCGGATCCGGACGGTCTCGGTGGGATGGAGGACCGTGCCGCCGAGCTGATCGACCGCGTACGACACGCCGGTGGCGGCGAGGGGCACATCGACCGTGAGCTCCTCGGTCATGCGCACGAGGAACAGGTCCGCGTGCAGCGGACGGCGATGGACCGGATGGATCTGGACCTGGTTGATCAGGACCGGCTGGGCCTTCTCGCCGTCGACCGACAGGTCCACGAGGGCGTTGGGGCCCGTGTGCCGGCGCAGCAGGTCGAAGTCATGGGCATCGACGGTCACCGAGGTGGACTCGACGCCGTGCCCGTACACCACGGCCGGCAGCTTGCCGGCCTTGCGCAGGTTATTCACCTTCTTGCCGGTCACCTCACGGTGCTCGGCGGCGAGTGTGGGACGGGCGGTGGCCATGGGATGTGGACCTCGGGGCTGGATGTTGATGATGTCGGGCCGCGGCTCGCCGGCGGGGCCGGTGATGGCGAGGCGCCCGGAGCGGGAGCGTAGGGTACCACGAGATCGCGCGCTCGTTCGGTCGAGCGCCGCGGCGGACGCGAGCGGACGGCCAACGGGGGCTTCCGCCGCGCCCGGAGTAGCATCGGAGCGTGGCTGCCACCATCCTGATCGTCGAAGACGAGCACGCCGTCGCGCGCGGGATCCAGTACGCCCTGCAACAGGAGGGCTATGACGTCGGCGTCGCCCGATCCGGCGAGGAGGGCCTGGAGATCGCGACTCGTGAGGCCCCGGACCTGGTCGTCCTGGACGTGCGCCTCCCCGGGATCGATGGTTTCGAGGCGCTGCGCCGCATCCGCGCGGCCGGTGCCAAGATGCCGATCCTCGTGCTGACCGCCCGTGACGACGAGGTCGACAAGGTCATCGGTCTCGAACTCGGTGCGGACGACTACCTCACGAAGCCGTTCGGCTTGCGTGAGCTCCTGAGCAGGATCAAGGCGCTCCTGCGGCGCTCGTACGGCGATCTCGCGGACGCGGCCGGGGGCCGGGTCATCCGCCACAACGACCTGATCATCGACCTGGAGCGTCGGCGGGTCCAGCGCGGCGCCCGACGGATCAGCCTCACCCCCACCGAGTTCGAGATCCTGCGGCACCTCGCATCCCGGCCGGGTCGCGTCTACACACGCGGCGAGCTCCTGGAGCTGCTGCGCGACTACGAGGCCCTCGACCAGGACGAGAAGACCATCAACGTCCACGTCAGCCACCTGCGCGAGAAGATCGAGGACGATCCGGCGACCCCGGCCTTCGTCCTGACCGTCCGTGGCGTGGGCTACGCGTTCGCCGAGCGCTGAGCGGCCGGTGCCCCGGCGATCCCGTCCCCTGCGCCGCCTCCGCCGGCTCATGCCCCGCACCTTCGGGGGCCGGCTCACCGATCGCGTTCGTCGCCGTCATCGCGCTCACGCTGAGCCTCGTCTCGGTGCTCGTCCTCAACCGCCTCGACGCGTATTTCGCGCAGCAGCAGGACGCCGACCTGCGCGAGCGCTCGACGACGGTCAGCGGTTACATCAAGGCCCAGGCCCAGGCCGCCGCGGGACGTTCCCCCGTCGTCGGTGCCGATGGCCTCCTCGACGAGGACGTCGTCGAGATCCTCAACACCCCGGAACGCCAGGCCTTCATCACCGATCGGCTGGGTCAGGCCGACGTCATCGCGCGGTTCGGGCTCAACGTGACGACCGGCGACCGGACGATGTTCATCCCCGCGCCCAACGGCACGTTCCCGATGAACCTGCAGGCTCCCCCGCGAGCCGGCCAGTCGCGCGAGAACACGTTCGTGACGGAGCGTTACGGCGGCGGCGAGACCTTCCAGCGCTATACGCTCGAGATCACGCTGGCCAATCCATCGACCTTCCGGGCCTCGGCCATCGCGAACCTCACGTCACTCCTCGCGGCGATCGCCTTGTTCGCGCTCGGCCTCGCCGTCGTCGTGTCGGCCGCGCTGACGCGCCGCTTCACGACGCCACTGCGCCAGCTCACCGACGCGTCCCGGGCGCTGGCCGAAGGCGATCTCTCGCGGCGCGTGCCGGCCGCCCAGTTGCGCGAGGGATCCACGGAGCTCGGCGAGCTGGCTGTCCAGTTCAACACGATGGCCGACCGGCTCGAGGAGAGCGTCGAGATCAGCCGCCGCGACCGCGATCGGAGCCGCGACTTCCTCGCCGACGTCTCGCACGAGTTGCGCACGCCACTCGCCGCGCTGCGCACCTTCAACCAGCTGCTGATGGAGACGGCCGGGGACGACCCGGAGGCGCGCGCCGAGTTCCTCGAGTCAAGTGGCGGGCAGATCGAGCGCCTCGACTGGCTCGCCCAGAACCTGCTCGAGCTCTCGAAGCTCGACTCCGGCCTCGTCCTGCTGGACCTGCGACCTGACGACCTGCGGGCCGCGGTCGAATCGGCGGCTCACCAGCACGACTCGGCCGCCGCTCGCCGCGGCGTGCGCGTCACGGTCGACCTTCCGGACGCCCCGATCCGCATCCGCCACGATCCGCCGCGCATCGGCCAGGTCGTCGCGAACCTCGTCGGCAATGCGATCAAGTTCACGCCGCGCGGCGGTTCGGTGCGGGTCGCCGTGGTGCCGACCGACGACGGTGCCAGGGTCGACGTCACCGATACGGGCGTCGGCATCGACGCGGCCGAGCTGCCCCACATCTTCGAGCGCTTCTATCGCGGATCGCGCGCGAACGAGGCACGGGGCAGCGGGAGCGGGCTTGGCCTGGCGATCGTGCGCTCCATCGTCGACATGCACGGCGGGACGATCGAAGTCGAGACCGGGCCGGAGCGTGGCAGCCGGTTCACGGTGCACCTGCCGGCCGACCCCCGCGTGGTCGCCGGCACGCCCGCGGCGGCACTCGCGGACGTGGCCAGCGCCGCAGAGGGGTCCGAGCGGATCGCGGCGGCCGCCGCCGACGGAGCCGGGATCCCACCGCGCACGGGGAGCGCGGACGAAGCCGATGCGAACGTGACGGAAACTTCACCGTCCGACGCGTCGGGTTTGAACCCCGCTTCGGCACCCTGAACAACACAGTTCCCCGACCGGTCGCTCACCACCGGTCGATCAGCCAAGTCTTCAAGGAACCATCCCGACGATGACCGATCAACAGCACCCCGACGATACCGACATCACGCAGCGGCACGAGGTGCCGGCCGAACCGCCGGCATGGCCGGCGACTGCGGGAACCCCGGCGATGCCAGCGACACCCGCGTCCGCCGACCCCGGGTCCCCCGCTGTGGAGCGCTACTCCCCGCCGTCCGAGCCGCGGAACGACTGGTCGCGACGCGAGGGCGGCATCGAGCCGGCCACGACACCCGAGCGTTGGTACGAGCCGGCCGTCGTGCCGGGGACCGTCCCGACGACACCGGTTCAGCCCGCCACCAGCGGCTCCGGCAGGTCCGGGCGAGGTGGCCTCGCCACCCTCCTGGCCGCGTCGGTCCTGTCCGCCGTGCTGGCCTCGAGCGGGACGGTCCTGGCCTTGCGCGCAAGCGGCGTGCTGGATCGACCGACATTGGTCCAGGCCGGCCCGACCGGTACCACGGTCGGTGCCACCAATCGGCCGATCACCGAGAGCTCGGCCACCATCGATGTCGCCGCCGCGGTGAGCCCGGCGGTCGTCCGGATCACGACCGGTGGCGGTGTCGACACGTCGACCGGCATCATCCCCGAGACGGGCGTCGGGTCGGGCGTGATCTACGACGGCGCCGGCTGGATCCTCACGAACCGCCACGTCGTGGAGGGCAGCAACAGCCTCGCGGTCGAGCTCAACGATGGCCGCATCCTCGATGGCACCGTCTACGGCATCGACACCCTGACCGACCTCGCGATCGTCAAGGTCGAGGGCAACGGTCTCCCGACGGCATCGCTCGGCGACTCGAGCGCGCTCAAGGTCGGCCAGCTCGTCATCGCCATCGGCAGCCCGCTGGGCACGTATTCCAACTCGGTGACGAGTGGCATCGTGTCGGCCAAGGGCCGCACGATCAGGGCCGACGGCAACGAGAACCTCAACAACCTCATCCAGACCGATGCGGCGATCAACCCCGGCAACTCGGGTGGCCCCCTGCTGGACGCGGGCGGCAACGTCGTCGGGATCAACACCGCCATCGCGGCCGACAGCAACGGCATCGGCTTTGCGATCCCCATCGACATCGCCCGGCCGATCATGGAGCAGGCCGTCGCGGGCGAGCCGCTGGCCCGGCCGTACATGGGCGTCGTCTACCGCGCGCTCGACCTCCAGTACGCGACGGCGAACGACCTCCCCGTGAACGAGGGCGCGCTCATCATCCCGGGTGGCGGCCCCGACTCGCCGACGCCGGCCGTGGTCCCGGGCAGTCCGGCGGAGTCCGCGGGCCTGCGGGATGGCGACATCATCGTCAAGGTCAACACCCAGCCGATCGACGGCGACCACCCATTGGACGCGACGCTGAGCGAGTTCGCCCCGGGCGACACGATCTCCGTGGAAGTGCTGCGCGACGGCCAGACCCAGACCGTGTCACTCACCCTGGCGACGCGCCCCGACCTCTAGCGCTCCGAGCGACGCCGCCAGATCTCGACCGCGGCGTAGTCGAGCGGGCCGCCGAGCTGGACCGCGGGCTTGCGCACCCGCACGCCGACCTCGGTGACCTCGAACTCGGTGAGGATCTCGTGGCTGATCGCTTCGGCGATGGCCTCGAGCAGGCGGTAGGACGTCGACTCCACGATCTGGCGGGCGATGGCGTACACCCGGCCGTAGTCGACGGTCTTCTCGAGATCGTCGTCGACACCCGCCGGCTGGAGGTTCAGCACGAGCTCGACGTCGACCTCGAAGGGCTGGGCGGCGGTGAGCTCATGCTCGTAGTAGCCGTGCCGGCCCAGGAACTGCATGTTCCGAAGGACGATGCGATCACTCATCGCGCCCTCCCGTCGGCGTGTCGGCGTGATCACGCCAATGACCCCGCACGATGGCGTCGCTGACCCGCGCGACCCGGACGTTGGGGGCGACGTCGTGCACGCGGACGAGGTCCACGCCGGCGGCGATGCCGAGCGCCGTCGTCGCCAGGGTCGCCTCGAGCCGCTCCTCGACCGGCAGGTCCAGGATGCGCCCGAGCGTGGACTTGCGCGACGTGCCCAGCAGGACCGGACGGCCCAGCGCCGAGAGCGCCCCGAGATGGCACAGGACCGAGATGTTGTGGTCCGCGGTCTTCCCGAAGCCGATCCCGGGGTCGACGATGAGATCGTCCTCCGGCACGCCGGCGGCGATGGCCCGGTCCAGCGCCGCGCCGAGGTCGGCGACGACTTCGGTGACGACGTTGCGCTCGTAGTGAGCTTCCGAACGGTTGTGCATGACGATCAGCGGCACGCCGGCGCCGGCGGCCACCGCGGCCATCTCGCCGATGTCGGGCCCCGTGCCCCACACGTCGTTCAACAGGTGGGCGCCGGCGGCGATCGCGGCCTCGGCGACCTCCGGCTTGGCGGTATCCACGCTGATCGGCGTGTCTGGCAGGGCCGCGGCCACCGCGGTGATGACCGGGATCACGCGGCGCATCTCCTCGGTCGCATCGACGGAGGCGTGTCCGGGTCGGGTCGACTCGCCCCCGATGTCGAGCAGGTCGGCGCCGTCCGCGACCATCTGGCGCGCGGTCGCCACGGCACGCTCGACGGGATCGGCTGCCCTCGAGGAGCCCGTCGCCCGAGAACGAATCCGGCGTGACATTGAGGATGCCCATCACGTAGGTGCGCTGGCCCCAGGCGAACGTGACCGGGCCGATCCGGATGGGGGCGGGGTCGGCGCTGGTCGTCCGTCGGGCGGCTGTCATCGAGCGGGAGCTCCAGGATCGGGGTCGCGCAGATCGGGGTCGTCGACGAGATGGGCACGGACCGCGCCCACAAGATAGAGCGAGCCGGCCACGACCGTCGTCCCCGGGACCGCCGTGGCGGCATCGAGGGCCGCGAGTGGGTCGGGGACCGCGGTCACGCTGGCTAGTCCCGGTTGGCTACGCCATCGCTCGGCGAGCTCGAGCGCCGGCATCGCGCGCGCTGCATCGACGCTCGTCGCGATCACCGATGCGCCGCGGAGCGCTTCTGCGGCACCGAGCGCCGTCACGACACCCTCGACATCCTTGTCGGCCATGGACGCCGTGACCAGCGTCAGCGGCCCGTCCGCGAGGTGCGGCCGCAGGTCATCGAGCGCCCGTGCGAGCGCGGCGGCGCCGGCCGGGTTGTGCGCGCCATCGAGCAGCACGTCGCGACCGTCCCCCAGCTCCAGCAGCTCGAGGCGACCCGCCCAGACCGCGGACGCGTAGCCGCGACGCCGCGCATCCGGGTCCACGGTCGCGATGCCCGCCTCCTCCAGCGCGTCGAGGAGGGAATCGGCGACGGCCGCATTCTCTGCCTGGTGCCGGCCGCGGAGACCGACCCGCGTCGGGCCGAGTCCCGGCACCTCGACGTCGATGCCGTCGCGGTCCCATCCGAGCAGGGTGGCCGGCTCCACGACCGTCAGCGGCGCCGCCATCCGCCGGGCGCGCCGCCCGATGATCTCGAGCGCTTCGCCGGTCGCACCCGTGACGGCGATGTCGCCACGCTCGATGATGGCGGCCTTCTCCTTCGCGATGGCCGCGATCGTGGTGCCCAGCCGGTCCATGTGGTCGAGATCGACGTTCGTGACGACCGCGACCCCACCGTCCCACGCATGGGTCGCATCGAGGCGGCCGCCCAGCCCCACCTCCACGAGCGCAAGGTCGAGGTTCGCCTCCGCGAAGTGGCGGAACGACCACGGCCGTCAGGAGCTCGAATTCCGTCGGGTCGCCGTGGCGCCGGGCGACGCGGTCCGCAACGGCCAGGACGGCCTCCACGTTTCGGGTGAAGTCGTCGACGCCGATCGGCCGCCCGTCGATGACGACGCGCTCTCGGTACGTGACGAGGTGCGGCTTCGGGGTCTCGCCGACGCGCAGCCCCGCCGCTCGCAGGGCGCTCCCAGCGAGGGCCAGCACGCTGCCCTTGCCGTTGGTGCCGGCGACGAGGGCCCCGCGAACGGCGAGCTGCGGGTCACCGAGAGCCCGGAGGAGGGCACGGGTGCGGCCGAGGCCCATCCGGATCCCGAACCGGCCGCGAGCGGCAAGCGCGGCGAGGGCCTCGTGGTAGTCGAGGGCTACCGGGCGGTCGGGCGATGGCGTGCCGGGATCGGTCACTCGCGGGTCAGCTCGTCCTCGTAGAAGACGCACTGGTTGAACCGAGGCGTCAGGCACACGTCGTTGACGTAGCCCTGGTCGAGGTGGACGCCGCCGCGCAGCTGGCAACGCGACACGTTCGCATCCTGGCGGATCAGCGCCTTGAGCAGGTGCGGCGCCTGGATGGGGATGGCGCCGCGCGAACCCGTCATGTAGAAGTGGGGGCAGACGTTGCGCCGCAGGTTCGGCAGGCCGAAGCCAACGCGCGGACCCATGGGCATGGTCGGCAGGGCCGCCGCATCGCGTTCGGCCAGGGGCGACGGGGTCACCCGCGCGATGGGCCCCAGCCCGAACGCCGGGCGCCCGGTCGGTGGGCGGCTGCCGCCGCCGGATCCTCGGCCGCCACCGGAGCCGCCCCCAGACGCACCGGTCCCGCCATCGGGGTTGCCACCGTGCCCACCGCCGGACCGGCGCTCCTGGGCGCGCGACGGCTGACCCTGTTGATAGCCACCTGGTACGCGTCCGGTCCGAGGGTCGCGGGCCTGCACTCGTACTCCTGCCTAGCGGCGCGCGCCAACGGCACGCGCGACCGCGCCAGAGTACAACGCACTGCCACGTTCCGACACGCTCGCCAAAACGCCGGCGAGCCGTCGTCCTTGCTCATCGGAATCGAGTGCGGGAGCGGCGTGCGACAATCGGCCCGATGACGAGTCGGCGCGGTTCGCGCCCCACGCACGTTCGGCCACGCCCTCCGTCCAGCGGCAGACCCACGCCGGTGAAGGTCCGGCCTCGAGCGCCGGCACCCGGGCGGCTGTCGGTTCGCACCCCGATCCGGCGAAGCAGAGGCGTGCCGCTCATCGGCCGCATCGCGCTCGCGGTGGGCATCTTCGCGGTCGGAGCCGGGGTCATCTACCTTGGAGCCGGCGGGCTCGGAACGGTCGCCGGTGCCCTGGGCTCGACCGTCTCGGACTTCATCGCTGGCGTGACGGCGACACCGGTCCCGGCGGCCACGCCGGTCGTGACGAGCCAGGCGCCCAGCATCGAGGCGCCGAGCGAGCCCTACACGAACCAGGAGTCGGTCGACCTGATCGTGATCGTCCCGAGCGACCTCGCGGGTGACCCGGACCACCGGTTGCGCGTGTATCTCGCCTTGAAGGACCAGGCGCCGGCCCCCATCCAGGAGGCGCCGCTCGGCGCCGGCCAGCGGACGATCATCCCCGTGACCCTGACGAAGGGGTCCAACGACTTCAGCGTCACGATCGTCGGGCCCGGAGGCGAATCCGAGTCGTCGCCGCTGGTCCGCTGGATCCTCGACCTGAGCAAGCCCGCCATCCGCCTGAACTCCCCCCGGCACGAGGCCGTGATCAACCGCAAGGCGGTCACGCTCGAGGGCCGGACCCAGGGTCGGACGACGCTGATCGTTCGCAACCAGGAGACGGGCGACTCCGTATCCGGGACCGCAGCGAACGACGGCACGTTCGCGCTGACGCTGCCGATCGCGAAAGGCGCCAACCCGCTCAAGCTCACGGCGACCGACCCGGCGGGCAACGTCAACGAGCTCGAGCTCACCGTCACCCGCGGGTCGGGCCGGCTGCGTGCTTCGTTGAGCGCCTCCGCGTATTCCATCAGCCAGGCCAACCTGCCGCAGGCGATCCGGCTCACGGTCACCGTCGACGATCCGGACGGGAAACCGCTTGCCGGCGCGCGAGCCACGTTCACCCTCAGCATCCCGGGGATCCCGACGGTCACCGGGAATGCCACGACCGATGCGAACGGCCGTGCCATCTTCGAGACGACGATCCCGCGCGGCGCGACCCGCGGATCCGGTCCCGCCGGCGTGCTCGTCCAGACCGAGGACTTCGGCCGAACCACGGACGAGACGGCCCTCACGGTCAAGAAGTAGGGCCGCGCCTCCGCAAGCGGCTCGACAGCGCCCCCGTTCGCAGCTACCATCGAGCCATGCCGATGTGGCGTTGTCCGCATTGCGGGACCCCCCAGGCCGAGACGGCCAGGTGCTGGGTCTGCCGGCGGTCCTCCACCGCCTGTGGCACGTGTCGCAACTTCCGACGGTCGGTGGCGGGCTCACTCGGCTATTGCGGCCTCGACCGTCAGCGCCAGCCGCTGACCGGCGATGAGATCCGGGCGTGCTGGGAGGCAGCGGCCGGGAGCGCGGGCGAGCCGCTCGTGGCGGCGGCGGCCGGGACGACGGATGACGACGCACCGGCGCCGGGACGCGCCGCGCCGCTCGAGTTCATCGAGGTCCACGGCCGGCTGGCAGCGGAGCCCGTCCCCCCGAGCGTCGAACCCCCGGAACCGGACCTCGAAGTGGCCGCACCGAGCTCTGACTCGCCGGCGTTCGTCTCGCCTCCGCTGCCGCCGAGCGGCGAGCCAGGCTGGTCCTTGTGGGGCGACCCCGACCGTTAAGCGCGCCTGGCGTAAGGCGGGTCGGTCGGGCACGCAGCCCGACCGGTCACGCCGGTGGCGGCTCCAGGGATGCCGGCGGAACGCTGACCTCCGGCGTCGGAGTCGGCGTGGGAGTGGGCGTCGGTGTCGGGGTTGGCGTCGGTGTCGGTGTCGGGGTGGGTGTCGGCGTGGGCGTCGGTGTCGGGGTGGGCGTCGGGCTTGGCTCCGGACCCTGCGAGACCGTGTAGTCGACCGGCGATCCCTTCGCGACGACGACACCGGGCGCCGGGTTCTGCACGGCGACGAGCCCCTCGGGTACGGTGGCGTCGAAGGCTTCGGTCTTCGTGCCCGGCACGAGGCCGGCGGTCACGATCTCCTGGACCGCCTGGGCCTCCGTCTTGTTGCGCAGGTTCGGCGTCGGGACGGTTTCGAGGCCCTGGGCGACCGTCACGTTGACGGTGGCGCCCGGCTCGACCACGGTCCCCTCCACTGGGTCCTGGGTGAGGATCGTCCCGACCGGCTGATCGGACGGCACGTTGACGGGCTCCAGGAGCAGGCCCAGGCCGTCCGCCTCACGGGTCGCGTCGGCGATCAGGGTCCCGACGAATTGCGGGACTTCGACCTCCGTCGGCTCGTTCGTCGACGGACCGGACAGCAACTGGAAGACGAGGAAGGCGACGGCCGCCAGCAGTCCGATGGCGATGATCCCGGCGATCCACACGACGGGGCTCGTGCCGTCCGGCTCCTCGTCGGGCCCGGGGCTCGCCGCTGCGGCCACGGGGACTGCCGCCGCAGCCCGTGCGTCGTCGGAACCGGCGTATGCGTCGGGCGGATACGAGACGACGGTCGGGTTGGACCGGGCGACGGCGCCCGCTGCCGCCGCTCCCCCGACGGCTGCCGCCGCGCCCGCTGCGCTCTGGGACGACTCGAGGGCGTCGGCCATCGCAGCCGCCGAGGCGAATCGATCGCTCGGCAGCCGGGCGAGGGCCTTGCGGGTGATGGCCGCGAGATCCGGCGGGATCGACCCGCGAACGAGCGCCGGATCGGGGATCGGCCCGCTGAGTCGGGCCACGGCGACGGCGGCCGCGCTGTCGCCCTCCCACGGCCGGCTGCCGGTCAGCATCTCGTAGAGCACGATGCCCAGCGAGTAGGTGTCCGATTCGCTGGTCGCCAGCTCGCCTCGAGCCTGCTCCGGGCTGAAGTAGTGGACCGAGCCGAGCGTCGTCCCCGGCATCGTCATCTGCGCCTCGGCGATGGCCCGTGCGATCCCGAAGTCCACGACCTTCACCCGGCCGTCGCGCGCGATCAGCACGTTGCCGGGCTTCACGTCCCGATGGACGATGCCCCGGGCATGACTCGCTGCGAGGGCGCGGGCGACGCCGGCCGCGATGCGTGCCGCCTGGGTCGGTGGCAGGGCGCCATTCCGGCGCAGGATCGATGCCAGGTCCTCGCCGTCGACGTATTCCATGACGATGAACGGCCCCGCGGGGTCCTCACCGTATTCGTACACGGTGACGACGTTCGGGTGGCTCAACGACGCGGCGCTCTGCGCCTCCTGGCGGAAGCGGGACGAGAAGTCGGGATCGCGCAGGTACTCGGGGCGCAACAGCTTGACCGCGACCTCGCGCCCAAGCTGCGTGTCGAGCGCGCGGAAGATGGTCGCCATGCCACCCTGGCCCAGCAGCTCCACGAGTCGGTAGCGGCCGCCAAAGATGGTCCCGATCTCGGCCAAACGTGCCCCTCGACAAGGTTTGGCGCGCCGCCGTTCGCGACGCGCTCCGGCCCGCATCGTACCCCACGGGGGCGCGATCAGCCGCCTGTCAGGGTCCGGCGAACGAGGTCCAGGAACTCGAGCGAGCTGATCCCATCGAAGAGGCGGCCGCCATGGATCGCCCATTCCTGCGCCTCCTTCGCGGCCGTCAGGGCGAGCAGCACAGCTGCCAGCCGAGCACGCGACCAGTCGGCCACCCGAGCCGGGCCGACCGCGGCGACGAGCAGGAACCAGAACTCGAAGACGTTCGGAAAGACGAGGAGCAGCATCCGCTCGCCGGTCAATTCGAAGAGCACGAAGCCCACGAATCGGAACGCGTAGAGCGCGACCGCGATCGAGCGAGCCGGGCCCGCCCAGCGCAGGGCGACGATCAGGAAGGTCGCGAGGTAGACCTGATCGAGCCACTTGTCCAGGGACTGGTAATCGCCGACGCCACCGAGGTCCAGCGCGTCCCGCAAGAGCAGGTCCGACAGGTCCGCGAGGATCGCCAGGAGGCCACCGGCCAGGGGCCAGCGCAGGACCGGCAGCGACGCCGCGATGCGAATCACGGCGATCACGAAGATCTCGGGCGTCACCGCCGCAGTCTGCCGTGCGCGGCACATGGACGGCGCGGGCGCGCGTTGCCGGGTCCGCGCGCTCGCTCACGCACCTTCAGGTGCGCTCGCTCTCGTGTGCTCCCCGGCGCCTTCGCCGGCACCGTTCCTTGGGCCGCGCTAAGTCTGGAGGCCCGCCAGGTAGGTGCGGAATTCCGGGCCGAGCTCGGGTCGCTGGAGGGCCAGCTCGACCGAGGCCTTCAGCCAGCCCATCGTCGTGCCCGCGTCGTATCGGACGCCCTCGAACGCGTAGGCGAAGACCTGCTGCTCCTCCATGAGGGCCTGGATCGCATCGGTGAGCTGGATCTCGCCACCGGCACCGCGCTGCGTCTGCTCGAGCTTGTCGAAGATCTTCGGCGTCAGGACGTAGCGCCCGATGATCCCGAGGTTGGACGGGGCGTCCTTCGGGGCCGGCTTCTCGACGAGCCGCGTGACCCGATGAAGCCTGCCGTGGTCGAGGGGATCATCGGTCGGCTCGCTGGCGATGACGCCGTACCGGCTCGTCTCCTCCGGTGGGACCTCCATGACGGCCACGACCGAACCGTGGGTCTGGTGGTACGCATGGATGAGCTGGCCGATGACCGGCCGCTCGCCGATGCACACGTCGTCCGGCAGGATGACCGCGAACGGCTCGTGGCCGATCAGGTCCTTCGCCATGAGCACGGCGTGCCCCAGGCCGAGCTGCTCCTTCTGGCGGACGTAGGCGAGCTGGGCCAGGTCGCTGATCGCCCGCACCTGGCGGAGCTTCTCGATCTCGCCCTTCTCCTCGAGCAGGTGCTCGAGCTCGTAGTTGAGGTCGAAGTGGTCCTCGATCGCGCCCTTGTGGGTCGAGGTCACGATGATGATCTGCTCGATCCCGGCGGCCACCGCCTCCTCGACGCCGTACTGGATGATCGGCTTGTCGACCAGCGGCAGCATCTCTTTGGGCTGCGCCTTGGTCGCGGGCAGGAAGCGGGTGCCCCAGCCGGCGGCAGGGAAAACGGCTTTACGGACGCGCATCGAACCTCGGTCGGTAGGGTGTCAGGGGACGCGGGATGAGTCGGCCAAGTCTAGCACCGGACCCTCTTCGCGCCGGTCGGCACGGGGTTCGCCGGGGGCCTGGACGAGCGGCGGGAGGGACTCCACGAAGCGACGGACGGCGAGGCTGAACGCCCCGGGACGGTCGAGGTTGGCGAGGTGGGTGGCGCCCCGCAGCCGCACCCGGCGAGCATCCTGGGCGGCGCGCGCGAAGCCTCCGGCACCCAGGCGGAAGAGCGCGTCCCACTCGCCGTTGAGGATGAGGGTGGAACCGGGGTATCCGGCGAGACGCGGCTGGAAGCGCTCGCCGACGATGGCTCGGAGGGCTTGCGCGCCGGCGGCCGACCAGAAGCCGCCCGCGATGATCGGCCCGGAGACCGCTGGTGGGAAGCGGGTCCGGAAGAACCACGCATTGAGCGCATCGAGCGCCGGCCCGTCGAACCGATCCATGACCCAGGCGAGGGCCCGATACGGCGTCGCGATCGCGCCAACGGGTTCGGCGGTCGCGCCGGACAGGACCAGGCCGCGAACGAGCTCCGGACGACGAGCCGCCAGGTCCATCGCGACGTACCCACCCAGCGACAGGCCGACGACGACCGCGTGGCCGCCGCCCGCCGTCTCGATCGACGTCCGCGACCGCGTCGGCCGCGCCGGCGAGGGTGAAGCGGCGATCGGCGAGGTCGGCCGTGCCCGGGCAGGTCCAGCGGCGATCACGCGATAGGCGTCGCGCAGGTCGTCCATCTGGGCGCCCCACATCGAGCGGCTCAATCGGGTCCCGTGGACGAAGACGATCGATGGCCCGTCGGCGGGTCCATCGATGTCGTAGGCGGCTTCCCTCACGTGGCGCGATCCAGGCCGTGCTGGACCGCGAGCAGGGCGGCCTGCGTCCGGCTCGCCAGGCCGAGCTTGGCCAGGATGTTCGACACATGCGTGCGCGCGGTTCGCTCCGTGATGCCGAGCTCGTCCGCGATCGCCCGATTCGACAGCCCACGCGCGACGGCGCCGAGCACGTCCCGCTCTCTCGCGGTGAGCCCGCCGAGCGCGTCCCCGTCCGAGCCGACGCCGGTGCCCGTGGCCCCGCCCGCCCGACTGCGCATCCGGCGCGCGACGATCCCGGCGACCGCCGGGTCCAGGTGCACCTCGCCGGCCGCCGCCGCGCGGATCGCCGCTGCCAGTTCATCCGCCTCGGCATCCTTCAGCAGGAACCCGGAGGCGCCGGCCTCGAGGGCCGCCACGATCCGGGCCTCCTCGATGAAGCTCGTGATCGCGACGATCTCGATGTCGGGGTCCGCGGCCTTGATGCGCGCCGTGGCATCGATGCCATCGACGCCGGGCATCAGCAGGTCCATGACGACGACGTCGGGCTTGAGCGCGGCGGCCTGCTCGATCGCGGCCGCGCCGTCGGCGGCCTCGCCGACGATCTCGAGGTCGTCGTGGAGGGCCAGGAAGTCGCGCATCCCGCGGCGGACCATGGCGTGGTCATCGACGAGCAGGATCCGGATCGGTGCGGCTCGGGGCGGCATGGTGGTCCGTCCGACCTACGGTCCGCCGGGGACGACCACGGGCCGGTCCGTTTCGGGGCCGCTCGCCGACCGCTGCAGCAGCAGCGCCGCCGCCAGGATGGCCGCCGCGCCCACGAGCTGGATCGGCGCCAGGGCTTCGCTGAGGAGCCACGCCGCGAGCGCCACACCGACGACCGGCTCGAACAGCATCAGGATGCCGGCCCGCGTGCCGCCGATCGCGCGGATCCCGGTCAGGAACCCGAGCGACGGGATGGCCGCCGCGAAGATGCCGGTGAACAGCAGCAGCGGCAGCACGTCCGGCGCCGTCGAGCGGATACACGAGCGACGGGCACGGCCCCACTGAAGAGCGCGAGAGCCACGGATCCCAGGACGGTGACCAGCATCACGATCGCCATCGCCTGCTCCGTCGGGACCTCGCGAGTAGCCGTCACGGCTGATGACCACGAACACGGTCTGGCTGACCGCCGCGCCAAGGGCCAGGCCGATGCCGATCGCGTCCAGCCGGATGGCGCCGGCCGGATCCAGTTGCGACGCCACGACCGCGATCATGCCGAGGATCGCGAGCCCGAGCGCGATGACGCGGGTGCGATCGAGGCGTTCGCGCCCCAGTGCGACATTCGCGACGGCGACCATGGCCGGGTAGGTGTAGAAGCCGAGCAGGGCGAGCGCGATGGTGATCCGGTCGAAGGCGATGAACATGAACAGGTTGAGGGTGAAGCCCATGACCGCGGCGAGCAGCAGCAGGGTCCGGCTCCTGGTGCGCAGTTCGCTGAGGCGGATCAGCCGGGTCGAGCCGCGCCGGACACGCCAGGCGACATACACGCTCGTCGCGATGAGGGCGATCAACGCGCGCCAGGCGACGAACCCAGCGGGCTCCATCCCGGCGTCATAGGCGAACCGCGCCAGCGGCCCGAGCGTCCCGAAGAGCGCCGCGGCACCGATGACGATGCCGAAGCCGATCAGTGGTGGGTGCTCGGTGGAGGCGACGACCGGCGCGACGCTCGCCGCGGGTCGTACGGTGGGGCTGGACACCGGGTCATGGTAGGGCCGAAGCCCGCTGCCTCGCCCGAGCGGGCGCTCAGCGCGGGTGCGCTGGCCCCGCGTGGCGACCGCCGGGCGCATCGACCGCATCCGATGGCGTCACGCCCCGAGGTTCCCGGCGCGTCCCGCCCAGCTGGATACCGGTGAACGGGATGCGGATCTCGCGGAACACCTCGATCGAGACGAGGAACCCGGCGAACAGGAAGAGCACCCCGAGGAACTTGCCGAGCTGGAAGAGCTCGGTCGAACCGAACCGGTTGAGCGAATCGGTGATCGCCGGGATGAACCCGCCGATGGCGATGAGGATCGTCGCCGGGACGCGACTGTGGATGCGGCCCGTGACCAGTGCGCGCATGGCGCCCGGCAGGGACGCGACGAAGTTCACGAGGATCGCCACCGGGGCGATGAGCAGGTTGAACAGGAACTCATCGCCGGGCTGGTTGGGATCGAGCGAGTAGGGCAGCACCCGCTTCTTGGGCATGAACACGTACGTGCTGAAGATCGCCCCGAGGACCAGGGCAAGGGCGCCCGTGATGTTCAGGAATGGCGTCAGCAGGCGCAGCGTGCCCGGGAACAGGTCGCCGACCGGCATCGCCGGTCCGCGGGTCGAGCGCATACCCGGGCGGAGCGATCGTGACCGTCAACATCAACACCGCCGACAGGACGGTCGCGCCGACCACGGCTCCCGCGGCCAGGACCGGCCAGCGCTCGTTCTGGAAGTAGGTCTCGACCGCAACGGCGATGGCGAGGACGATCGCGGCGATGAGATAGAGGATCGGGGCCGAGCCGGCACCCGGATAGTCGTACCGGCGCTGGGTCAGCAGCGTGAAGACGCCGGCGAGCAGCAGGCACAACGCGAAGCTGTAGCCGAACCGCGTCCGGCCGAGCAGGAACGCCGTCCCGAGACCGAGCCACCCGGCCGTCCAGACGGCGCCGGTCAGGTACCACGTGCGGTACAGGCCCTCGTTCCAGCCCCCGATCCCCGCCAGCGCCTCCGCGCCCGCCGCGATGCCGTAGAACAGCATGCCGAAGCCCCAGATGAGCTGGAAGCTGCCACGACGGACGCGCCATTGGTCGAACAGCGCGACGCTGAAGATGAGCGCGAGCACCGACGTGACGGCGGGGAGGACGATCGTGGCGTCCACGGGTCAGCCCGGCTCCGACCCGGTCGCGCCGGGTCGCTGGTGGGTGGCGATGAAGCGCAGCAGCAGCCGATCGAGGATCGCGGACGCGTCGCCGTAGAGGGCCGCCAGGCGGGTCGGATCGAGCGAGCGACTCCGGCCGAGCCCGGCCAGCTCGGCCAGGAAGGGCTGGCGCCCCGCCACGAAGCTCGATACGGCCTCGGTCAGGCTGCTTCCGGCCGCCGCCATGCGAACGGCCTGGTCGTCCACGATCGCGCGAGCCTCATCTTCGAGGAGCTCCCGCGTCGGAGCATCGTCGGCATCGCTGTCGAGGAAATCGATGAGCGCGGCGATCAGGCGTCGGCCGTCCTGCCGGTAGGCCTCGCGGTCCTCATCGTCGCGTGGTGAGGACACGTGCGGGCTGGCGATCGCATCGGCCGCGTAGTGCCGCCGATAGACCCGGTTGAGTCGCTCCGGCGAGGCGCCCATGCTGGCCAGCGGCCGGCCGATGCCGCGCCGGCGGTCCGTGGCCAACCGTTCCAGGGCACGTCGGTCGAATCGCCGGTGTCCGCCGGGCGTCGTCCAGGCCGTCGACCCGTCCTTCGTCTGCCCAGCGTCGAAGGGTGTCGGGGTCGATGCCGAGGAGGCGACTGGCCGGGCCGAGCGACAGCCAGCGATCGTCGTGAGTGGCGGTTGCGGCGACGTCGGGCACGCTGACCTCGAGGCGACGAAGTGGCGCCGACGGGCGGCCCGGCCGTGGGGGGAGACGGCTGAGCGGCCCGTCGGCATGGCGAAAATCTGGGTAAATCTGGGTACCTAGATGTTCGTCCGGCGAGCGGAGGATAGGGCCGCCCGACCGGGGGTGTCAAACGGGCGAAGAGGCCCGGTCGTCAGGCGGGGACGAACTCGTGATCGTCGCGATGGATGCCATCGCACAGGCCCAGGTTTCCGGGCGCCGCCGCTTCACCTTCCGCTTCGTCGGAGCCGGGAATGGGCACCGGGCGCATGATCTCGCGGACCTCGCCGCGGCGGCAGAACAGGTAGCCCCGAGCCGCCATCCAGCGGCGAACGCAGGCGGCGTCGCCATGGAACTGGAACGGGCCCGGGTTGATCGCTGGCCGCGCCGTCCAGGAGACCGGCGTCTCGGCGGTGACGATGTCGAGGAGGTTCACACGCCACGGCGTGCCCTCGATGATCTGGCCGGCAGCCGTCGCAGCGCTTCGCGACGTTGTCACTGATGATCGTCCGGATCCGGACGCCCATGATCTCCACGCGCCCGATGGTAGCAGGCAAGGTGGTCCCGGAGCCGGCGACCAGGGTCGGCGGGTGGCACCGGGCGGCGTCCGGCGGAGGGGCGTCAGGCGCATGCGCCGGAGCGAGCGGAAGCCGGGCGACGTCCGGGGACAGGACCCGCCGACACACCCGGAGCCAGGCCGGGGTCGGCGGGTGGCACCGGGCGGCGTCCGGCGGAGCGAGCGTCGGCGCATGCGCCGCAGCGAGCGGAGGCCGGGCGACCGCCCGGGGACAGGACCCGCCGAGCACAACCTTAGGTGGAGGTGGTACCCCCAAGGGGATTCGAACCCCTGATCTCCACCTTGAAAGGGTGGCGTCCTAGGCCTCTAGACGATGGGGGCACGCTGGCGCGCCGAGGCCCGAGTCTAGCAGAGGGTCCCCGAGCGACCCGGGCACGACGGCCCGGACGCGGGCGTCCCGCGCTAGCCGCTCGCGACCTGGAACAGGATGATCGCGCCGGCCGCGAAGCCCGCGGCGGCGATCGCCGCACCGCCACCGACGAGGGCCACGAGGATGGTCCGGCCGCCACGCTCGTCCGTCCCGGACCGCCAGATCGACCGCAGGCAGTACGCCGCGAGCGCCCCGAAGACGATGGCCAGGACCACGGCACCCGAGGCGAGCAACGGGATCTGCGACGTGTCGCGAACGGTGACGGTGTAGGCCATGTAGGCGATCGAGCCGACGATGGCCAGCGACCAGGAAGACGACGCCCGGCGAGATCCGTCGGCCCTCGGACGTGCGGGTCGGCGCAGGATCCGGTGCGCCCCGGAGATGCCGGGCGCCGCGTCCGGTCGGTCATGCCTGTGCCTCCCCGAAGGTGCGGTGGTAGATGGCGAGGTTGTAGGACACGCGGGGCCGGGTCAAGCGGCCGGCCAGCGCACGCCCGGCCGCCCCGAACGCGTCGTCCAGAAATCCGCGGGCCGCCTCGATGGTTTCGAACGTCCACCAGCAATGCACGACCCGAACCTTGAACCCCTGGCTCAGGAAGGGCCCGTCGCGCCGGCTCCACGTGCTGTGCTCGGGCAGCTCGCCGCGCAGGCCAGCGACGTCGTCGCGTCCATAGTCGTGGACCGCGAGCAATCGGCCGCCGGGCCGCAGCAGCCGCCGAGCCTGCCCGACCTGATCGAGGGCGCCGTCCCGGAACGCCGACCAGTACGAGACGACCACATCGGCGGAGCCGTGGGGCGCGTCGAAGCGGTGCGGACCATTCGAGTCGACCAGCGTCACTCGTGCGTCCAGGTCGCTGAGCTGTCGAGCGCGGAGTCCGCCGGCACCGTCGACCAGGACCACGTCTCGTCCCTTGATCGGACCGAGGTCGTCGAGCGCACGAGTGAGCTTGCCCTCGACATCCAGTGCCCCGGCGAGTCGTTGGGCAGAGCGGGGGCGTCAAGTCGATGGGAAGGTCTGCCACGGGACGCGAGTATAGGGCGACGCGCCCGAGCGAACGGTCGGCCTCAGTCCGCGAGACGCAGGACCCGCGCCGTGCGGGCCGGCACGACCAACCGAGCCGCCCCGGCGGTGACCTCCACGATCGCGTCGGCAGCCGCCTGGGCGCCATCGGGCCCCGCGCCGTCGAGCTCGACCGGCTCGAGCCGTCCCCGGTCAACGCCGTCGAGGGACGCTTCGAGCACGACGGCGTCCACCCCCGCGTTGACGGCGACGACGAGGCGTCCCCCGTCCAGCCGTCGCTCGAAGGCGAACGCGGCGCCGGCGGCGGCGAGGACGATCGTCGACCCGTGCCGCAAGGCCGGCTCGGACGAGCGCAGCCGAAGCAGCGACCGGACATAGCGATGGAGCGCGGCATCCCAGCGATCCGTGCCCCACGGAAACGACGCCCGATTGGCCGGATCGTTGCCGCCCGTCAGGCCGATCTCGTCGCCGTAGTAGATGGACGGTGCGCCGGGCAACGTGCACTGGAGCAGCGTCGCCATGCGCAGCGCCGCGAGATCCCCGCCCAGCACGGCCAGCGCCCGCGGCGCGTCGTGCGATCCGATGAGGTTGAGCTGGACCGCGACGACGTCCGGGTCGTAGACGCCCAGCAGCTCCTCGAGCCGAGTCGCGAACGCGGGGCCGTCGAGTGGTCGGAGATGCCGGCGGTACTCGTGGTGGGCGTGGACCACGCCCATGTCCAGGCTGGGACCTCCGACGAACCCCAGGATCGCCTCCCCCAGCGGGTAGTCCATGAGCGCATCGAAGCCCTCGTCGCCGACCCAGTCCGGCGCGACTTCCCAGATCTCGCCGACGAGATACGCGTCGGGGCGGATCGCCCGGCAACGACGCCGGAATTCCGCCCAGAACGACGGGTCGTCGATCTCGGTCGGGACGTCCAGCCGCCAGCCGTCGATCCCGAACCGCAGCCAGTGCTCGGCGACCGACATCAGGTACTCCCGCGCGTCGGGGTGGTCGGTGTTGATCTTCGGGAGGGCCGGGAGGCCCCACCACGCCTTGTACCCGAGCGAGAAGCCGGTCGGAGCATCGAGCGGCGGGTACGGCGTCAGCAGCCGGTGTCCGGCGAGCACATCGGGATCGAGGTGGAACCAGTCGCGGTACGGCGAGGCGGCGCCGGCCTCGAGGATGTGATGGAAGGGCCAGAACCCGCGACCGGTGTGATTGAAGACGCCGTCGAGGACGACACGGATGTTCCGCTCGTGGGCTCGGTCGAGCAGCTCGCGAAGGGCCGCGTCGCCGCCCAGCAGCGGGTCGACCTTGAAGTAGTCGTACGTGTGGTAGCGATGGTTCGAGGCGGACTGGAAGATCGGGGTCATGTAGATCGCGTTGACGCCGAGATCCTCGAGGTAGTCGAGGCGCTCGACGATCCCGAGCAGGTCGCCGCCCTTGAAGCCGTGCGTGGTCGGCGGCGTGTCCCACGGCTCCACCGAACCAGGCTTGCGGACGCGGTCGCTGGCGGCGAACCGATCCGGGAAGATCTGGTAGAACGCCGCGTCCCGAACCCAGTCGGGCGTGTCGACACTCACCGCGGCCGGCTCGCAGACCCGATGCGATACTCCATCGCGATGTCCTCCCGTGCCTTGCTTGCGTCCCTCGTCGTGTTCTCTCTCATCGCCTCGGCCTGTGCGAGCGCAACGCCGACGGCCAGTCCGTCAGCGCCCGAACCGACCGTCCAGGCGAGCCAGGCCGTCGTCTCCAGCCCGCCAGCCTGTCCCGAGGTCCCCGCGGTCGAGCCGGCCGTCCCGTGGTGGGCCGACCGCGTCTTCTACGAGGTGTTCGTCCGAAGTTTCGCTGACTCGGACGGCGACGGCATCGGCGATCTGCGCGGGCTCACACAGAGACTCGATTACCTCAACGACGGGGACCCGGCCACGGATGACGATCTGGGCGTGACCGGGCTGTGGTTGATGCCCGTCGCCGAGTCGCCCAGCTATCACGGCTACGACGTCGTCGACTATCGAGCGGTCGAGGCCGACTACGGCACGTCCGACGACTTCAAGGCGCTCGTGGCGGCCGCGGACGAGCGCGGCATCGCCATCGTCGTCGACTTCGTGGTCAACCACAGCTCCCGGGATCACCCGTGGTTCCAGGATGCCCGGACCGCAGGGTCCGAGCACGAGGATTGGTATGTGTGGGCCGACGAGCGGCCCACCGTGGCCCGGTCCGACGGAAGCCGCGTCTGGCACCCCGACGGTGAGCGGTTCTACTACGGCTACTTCTGGGAGGGGATGCCCGACCTCAACCTCGAGAACCCGGAGGTCACGGCGGAGCTCGGCTCGATCGGCGAGTTCTGGCTCGGGGAGATGGGCGTCGCCGGCTTCCGGATCGATGCCGCGCGCCACCTGATCGAGGACGGCCGGCAGCTGGAGAACACGGACGCGACCTTCGACTGGCTGGTCGACTTCCGCGGCCAGGCTGAAGGAAGCCAAGCCGGAGGCGCTCGTCCTGGGCGAGGTCTGGGACGCGTCCTCGATGTCGGCCCGCTACGTCCGGGACGGTGCGCTCGACCTGACCTTCGACTTCGGGCTCGCGAGCGCCACGATCACCTCGCTGCGGTCGGGAGACGCCGGCTCGCTCCGCGCGTCGCAGCAAGAGGTCGCCGAGCTCTATCCGCCCGGCGGCCTCGCGACCTTCCTGACGAACCACGACCAGGACCGGATCATCAGCGAGCTGGACGCCGACGTCGACGCCGCACGTGCCGCCGCGACGATCCTCCTGACCGGCGCCGGCACGCCGTTCATCTACTACGGCGAGGAGATCGGGATGGCCGGCCGAAAGCCGGACGAGCGGATCCGGACGCCGATGCGCTGGGACGCATCGGAGCCGGCGGCCGGGTTCAGCGTCGCCGCGCCGTGGCAACCGCTGGGCGATGACCCGCCCGGGACGGACGTCGCGACCGAGACGTCGGACCCCGGCTCGCTGTTGTCCGCCTATCGATCGCTGGTCGGCCTCCGGACCGCGAGTCGAGCGCTGGCCATCGGCGATCAGCTCCCCGTCGACGCGGCGGCGCCGTCGGTCGTCGCCTACCTCCGCCACGTGCCGGGACAGACGATGCTCGTCGTGGTCAACCTTGCCGACGAGGCCGTGGATGCCCCGGCTCCTCAGCGTCGAAAGCGGGCCGCTGTGCGGGACGCCATCCGCGACGCGTCGTCTACGGGTCGGGGGAGGCCACCGATCCCGTCGTGAGCACGACCGGCGGGTTCGACGCGTACGTCCCCGTCCCGCGGCTCGCCCCGCGCGAGGCGGTCGTCATCGAGCTCGGCACGTGACGCGCCACACGCTCCCCGACGAGTCGGAGCTGGCCGCGGACGAGCCGGGGCCGCCGCCGCCCTCGCGGCCGATCGCGGTCGAGTTGGCGGCCGCGCTCCTGATCGTCGGAGGGGTCATCAACCTGATCGGCGGGATCTCCAGCATCCCGGGCCTTCCGCCAGGGACCGTGCCGCTCTTCGCCGTGACCGTCGCCCTCGCGATCGGCTCGATCGTGGTCGGCCTCCTCATCCGGCTCGGTCGCGTGTGGCTCGTGGCCGTCAACCTCGCGGCCGTGCTCGGCTTCCTGGACCTGCTCGCGGCCGGCGGGAGCCCGCTGTCCTTGATGCTCGGGCTCAGCGACATCCTCGTCGTCGTGATCCTGTTCCGGCACAAGCCGTGGTTCGACGCGCTCCGCCTGCGACGAGCGGCCCGAGATGCCGAGGCTCAGCCCTTCACGCCACCGACGGCCAGGCCCCCCACGAGGTAGCGCTGGAAGACGAAGAACACGATCGAGACCGGGGCCGCGAACAAGATGGCGAACGCCGCGAACTGGGACCAGTTCGTGGTCCGGGCGAACTGCCCGACCATGCTGTTGAGCGCCAGTGACAGCGTCCAGTCGCTGACCTCGCTGACGAAGAGCGCGACCGTCAGGTATTCCGTCCAGCCAGCCAGGAACCCGAGGAACCCCGTCACGGCGATGGCCGGGATCGCCAGCGGCAAAACGACCTTCCGGAAGATCTCGTTCTGCGTGGCGCCGTCGACCGCGGCGGCCTCTTCGAGGTCCCTCGGGATGGTGTCGAGATAGCCCTTCAGGTTCCAGATGGCGAAGGGCAAGAGCCCCGCGATCACGGCCAGCGACACCCCGACCAGGGAGTTGCGCAGGTTGAACGACAGCTCGCCAAGCTCGATGCGAAACTGGTTCAGGAAGATGTACAGGGGGATGATCGTCGCGACCGACGGGAGCATCAGGACGCCGAGGACCGCGATCATCAGCCAGGCGCGGCCACGGAATTTCAGCCGCGAGAACGCGTAGGCCGCGGTGATGCCGAGCCCGACCGCGATCACGGAGCTCCCGATCGCGACCTTGAGGCTGTTCAACGCCAGCCCGATGAAATCGATCGGGTTGCTCGTGGGCTGTGCGATCACCTTGGCGAAGGCGTCGAGGGACGCCCCCGGCGGGATCAGGTCCAGACCTTCGGGCCGGGCCAGGTTCCGCGGATCGAGGGCCATGCTGAAGATCCAGATGAGCGGGAATAGCACCGTCAGGGTGATGAGCAACAGGATGGCCTGGAGGATCAGCTGCCGCCCGAGCGGCAGCTTTCGCTCCATCCCCGCAGGCTTGGTGCGCAGGATGCCTCGATCGAGGAGCCGGCGGGTGATGCCGGTCGTGGCAGGAGCGGTCATCGATCGGTCTCCCTCGAGGTTCGGCGGTCAGTCGGCATAGCTCTTCGTCGCGTTCGCCATCCGGGTCGTGATGAGGGTCACGATCAGGAGCAGGAAGAACAGGTACACACTGAAGGCCGCCGCCACGCCGAACAGGCGGCGCTCCGCCGCGAGCCGATACGCCTGCGTCACCAGGATCTCCGTGCGTCCGAACGGCTCGCCCTGGGTCATGAAGTAGGGCAGGAAGAACAGGTTGAAGGTGATGACGAACCCGTAGATCGCGTACGGGAGCATCGCCGGCCGAAGGAACGGGAGCGTGACGGCCTTGAACTTCTGCCACGCGTTGGCCCCGTCCATTTCCGCGGCCTCGTACAGCTCGCCGGGGATCGACTGCAGCGCGCCGGTCGCGACGACCGAGTTGAGCGGCCAACCAAGCCAGCTGTTGGCGGTGATCATCGCGAAGAACGCCAGCGGCAACGGGATCCACGAGATCGGGTCGTTGGGCTGGCGAAGCCAGTCCAGGTTGAATGCCGGATGGTCGGGGGAGATGCCGAACAGACCGCCGACCCCCTGCAGGCCAAGGTTCACCGCGCCGGCGTTCGGGTCGAACATGTTGCGCCAGACCGTCGCAACGATGATCGGTGGGATGACGACCGGCAGGATGAAGACCGCCCGATAGAAGCCCCGGAACTTGAGGCCCTTCGTGTTGAGCAGGACGGCGACGAACACGCCGATGACGACGTGGACGACCACGTTGCTCAACGCCCACCACAGGTTGAAAAGGACCAGGCGAACGAACTCGAAGTTCGGGATCTGGAGCTTCGAAGTGGCGATCCGGACGTAGTTGTCGAGCCCCACGAACTCCGCCGGGACCGGGTTCCGAACCCGGAAGTTGATCTGCCCGAAGTCGTGGAAGGACATCCAGACCTGGAAGGCCAGCGGGTAGAACGTGATGATCGCCATCACGAGGAATGCGGGGACGAGATAGAGATACGGCGCGATACCACGCCTGGCACGCGCACTCGCGCTTCGGCGCGGCAAGGTGGCGGTCGAGGTCGCCATCGATCGAGTCTCCCTATCCTCGTCTGACGTACGGCTCGCGGGGTCGGGTTTCGGTCCTGGGGCGGGCCCGAATTCTATGCGGTCGGACGCGCTCCGGGAGCGATCGGGGGCGTCCGGTGGACGCCCCCGCGCTGCTGTGGAGGGGAGGGCCTAGAGGCCGCTCGCCTCGTTCATGAGCTGGCAGGCATCGGCGACGGCCGTTGCCGGGTCAGCACCGGTATCGATGACCTTGTTCAGCGCGTCGCCGAACGGGCCCCACCAGTTGCCGAATTCGGCGTTCTGCGGCCGGGGCAGGCCGGCTGCCGCGGCATCGGCGAATCCCTGCGTGATGGGATCGGTGATGGTCACGGCCGGGTTGGCAGGGACGTGGCCCGCGTCATCGACGAAGACCTGCTCGGCGGCGGGCGCCGTCAGCGCGAGCGCGACGTTCACCGCGAGCGCTTGCTGCGCGGGATCGAGATTGGGGTTGACGTACCAGCCGTCGGTGCCGGTGAACGGATTCGCGGCAGCCGTGGGTCCGGCCGGGATGGTGGTAACGGCGAGCTTGTCGGCAAGCGCCGTTCGGAAGTCCGCGGTCTGCCAGGGGCCGTCGATGATCGCGTTGATCTTGCCGGTCTGGAAGTCCGTCTTGAGGGCGTTGCCGTCCGTATTGAACGTCGCGCCCGCGTCCTTGAGCTCCTTGAGGTATGCGAACGCCTCGGCGAAGCCGCCCGCGTCGGCGGTGCACTTCCCGGTGTCGTCCATGAGGGTGCCGCCGAAGGCGCCCGTCCAGCCGAACTGGTGGTAGACGCCCTGGTTGATGCCGACCTTGACTGAGCCGTCCTTGACGGCCGCGAGCAGCTCATCGCTCGTCGTCGGCGGGGTCGGGACGGCGGTCTTGTCGTACCACAGGGCGACGGCCTTGAGGGACTCAGGGACCATGTAGAAGGCGCCGTCGACCTTGGAGCCGTCGAGCGCCACCGGCAGGTAGCCCTCGAGCGCGGCATTGCCGACGAGGATACTCGTCGAGGTTGGCGATCGACTCCTCGCGGGCGTCCTTGCCCAGGTCGTCGTTCGGGGCGATGAACATGTCGGCGCCTTCACCGGCGGCGACGTCCGTGCGCCACTTGAGGAAGATCTGGTCGAACGGCTGCTCGACGACGTTGATCGTCAGGCCCGGATTCGCCGCTCGGACCTGGTCGAGGACCGTGTTCAGGGCGCCGGTCTCACCGCCGCCGGAACCGTAGGAGTGCCAGAGGGTGACCTCGCCCTCGAGGGCGGCGGCAGGGGCCTCTGACCCCGGGGCGACCGATCCTGGAGCGACGGATGGGGCCGTGGAGTCGGCCGGGGGGGCCGCGCTTCCGGCGGACGGGCCGCAGGCGGCGGCGATGATCGCCACCCCTGCCACGATGCCCGCTAGACGAAGGTGCTTCTTCATGTCGATCGTTGTCTCCTCTACTCGATCCGGTCGGCCTGTCGCCGTCCGGTTCCAAACAGCTGGTCGGCGACTGCCGACCGGTCTGGCCGGTGATCCCGGCCTGTGATCGCCGCGGCTGAGCGGCCGTGCGTCGGTACGTTCGTGGTGGCGAGCCGCACCGAACTCATGGGGTTGTCGCTCGCCGATCCGATCTCAGTCTCGGTCGCCGGCCACCTCCTCCCGGCGCGTTCGCACCGGGCCGGTCGAGGAGCGGACGATGAGCCGCGTCTCGAGCCGACGATGCTCGGGCTTTGCCAGATCCCGTCGTTCCACGACGGACAGGAGCAGGCGGACCGCTTCTTCACCCTTGCGACGGATGGGCTGATGCACCGTCGTGAGCGGAGGGTCCACGTGCGGGGCGAGGTCGATGTCATCGAACCCGACGACACTGACATCGCCCGGGATATCGAGGCGCAGGTCGCGCAACGCGCGCATCGCACCGATGGCCATGGCGTCGGACATCGCCAGGATGGCGGTCGGACGGAGGCCGTCCTCCCAGGCCGAATTGATGATCGCGATCCCGCCATCGACGCTGGCGGGGCCGACCATCACGCGGTCGTCGTCGATCCGGGCACCCACGGCCGCGAATGCCTCCCGGTAGCCGCGCAGGCGCCGCCCCGTCACGCCATCCGGATCCGGTCCGCCGAGGTCCGCAGCCGGCGGCTCGACGCCGAGGACGAGCACGTCGCGATGCCCCAGGCCGAGGATGTATTCGCCGGCGGCGCGCGCCCCACCCACGTCGTCGATCTCGACCGAGCCGTGCTCGGGCAGGGCCGTCGAGTCGACGAGCACGATGGGGACGTGGGCGCGTCGGATCTGCTCGACCTCCGGGTGCCCGTCCGACAGGCCGATCGCGACGACCCCGTCCACGGTGGCTCGACTCATGGCCCGGGCCAGGCTGCCGTGCAGCGGCGAGATGAAGTGGAGGCCGTACCCGTGCTCCTCGGCGGCCAGCGCGACGCCCTCGCTGAAGGCGCCGAAGAACGGATTGCTGAAGATCACGCTGAGGGCCTGCGGGGTGAGCACCCCGATCGTCATCGTCTGGCGCTGGGTGAGCATCCGCGCGACCGGGTTCGGGCGATAGCCCAGGTCCTCCGCGACCGCGCGGATGCGAAGCGCCGTCTCGGGCGCCAGGCGGTCCGGCGAGTTGAACGCGAACGACACCGCGGTCTTGCTGACGCCCGCCTCCCGGGCGACGTCCGCGATGCGCGGTCGCTGGGTGCCTTGCTCCACTCGGGTGCGACTCCTCGCGCGGCGATGCGGCCGCGGCTCCTCCTGAACCGGTTTAGCAAACCGGTTTAGCGGACATTAGGCAGGTCGCGCCACGGTGTCAATACCCCCGCGTCCCAGGGGACGCGTGCGGTCCTCGACCACGGTCCCGCGACCCGTGGCACGAGCCGGCGGTACCATCGGTCGCGTGTCCATGATCGCGAGCATCCGCGCGATGCCGGGCGGCATCCGCCTCTTCCTGGTCTACGCGCTCCTGATCCTCACGGGCCTCGGGCTCAGCTTGCGGTTCGTCGTGGACCAGGCGATCGCCGCGCCGGTCAGCCCACTGGGCGTGATCGTCATGGTCCTGCTCGCCTACACGATCTTCACGACGACGCTCGTGCTCCAGCGCAAGCAGGCGGCGCGCGGGTTGGCCATCGGACTGGCCAGCCTGACGATCCCCGCGGTGTTGCTGCTGGCAACGAGCCCGGTGCCGGTCGCGGCGCCGATCTTCGTCGCGGTCCTGGGCATCCTGCTGTTCCGCGGCCTGCTGCGCCCAGAGGTCCGGGCGTACCTGAACGAGGTCTGAGCCGGCCGCGCCGTACACACGGATTCGCTCCGGGACGGTACCCTCACCCGGCGCGGCCCACGCTTTCGGTCTATGTCGCCGCTGTGGCCAGCGCATCCCAACGACACGATCGACCGCATCGAGGCATCTGAGTGAGCAAGGAATCCCGAAGGCGTCAGCGTCAGACCGGCCAGGTGCCGGCGAGCGGCCCGACTTCGAATCGACCCGCGAGCGCCGGCCCGACCGGTGCTTCACACCGATCGAGCGGACCTGGCGGCACTGCGCGGGCCGGCCGACGCGAGCGGAGCCGTCCCGTGGCGAAGGCATCGATCTTCCAGCGCTACCGGACGATCTTCCTGGGGGCCGCGGTCATCGCCGTGCTCGCCCTGCTTGCCGCAGGCGTGTTCTCGTCCGCGACGCAGCCGGCATACGCCTGCACCACGATCTGGCAGCCGGACCCGACCGCATCGCCGCGTGAAGGCGCCTCGCCACAGCCCGGCTACGTGCAGCCCGACATGGGCTTCGGCCATGTGGCGCTCGGGACGAAGCTCACCTACACCTACTGCCCGCCGGCGAGCGGAAAGCACTACAACGCGGCGGGCGCGGGCCCGCTCCAGTCGCGGGTCTACGGCCCGAACGACACCGTCATCCCGGAGGGCTGGGTGCACAACCTCGAGCACGGCGCCATCGTGATCCTCTACAAGGGCGCCGAGGTCGACGAGACGGCCCTCCAGGCCATGTTCGATGCCATCCCCGCAAGCCCGGTCTGCGGTTTCCAGCCTGGCGGTCAATCGCCGAGTCCGGTGATCGCTCGCTTCGACGACATGGCGTGGCCCTTTGCCGCGCTCGTCTGGGGTCGCGTCCTGCCCCTCCAGACGCTCGACCAGCAAGCCATCCTCGACTTCTACCAGACCTTCGGTGAGCGGACGAACCCGGAGGAGCTGTGCCCGGGGGCACGGGAATCCGCGGCTCCTTCGGCGTCGGCGGCGCCATCGGCCTCGGCCGCGCCGAGTAGCGCACCCTCGGCGCCGGCGTCCGCAGCCCCGAGCGGCTCTACCGCCCCGGCCGCGTCCCCGAGCTGACCGGCGCCCGATGCGCCTGATCGCGTTCTACGGCACGGACGCCGTTCGCACCGGCCGGATCGAAGGCGACGAGGTCGTAGTCGGTGGCGGCCCGCTCGACCCGACCGGTCGGCTCGACGATGAGTTCGAGGATGCCGTCGGCTGGCGGTCCAGCGAGCCCGAGGAGCACGTGCCACTGCAGGGGCTCGACCCGGCGCCGATCCTGCTCGCTCCGAGCAAGATCGTGTGCGTCGGTCTCAACTACCGCGAGCATGCCGCGGAAGGCGGCCGCGAGGCACCGTCGCGACCACTCCTCTTCGCGAAGTTCGCGAACACGATCGTCGGGGACGGCGACCCGGTGGTGCGACACCAGGGCACCCACGCCCTGGACCTCGAGGTCGAGCTGGGCGTCGTCATCCGCCGGACGGCCCGTCGCGTGACCCGCGCCGACGCGATGGAACATGTCGCCGGCTACGTCGTCGTCAACGACATCAGTGCCCGGGACTGGCAAGGGCACCCCGCCGGCGTTGCGCGAGGGCGAGAAGGGCGACGGCCAGTGGCTCCGCGCCAAGGGCTCCGACACGTTCCTGCCGACGGGTCACATCCTCGTCACCGCCGACGAGCTCGATCCAGCCGCCGGTCTTCGCCTGCGCAGCTGGCGGATCGATGGCAACGGCGTCGAGCACCTGATGCAGGACGGCACGACAGCCGACATGATCTGGGACGTTCCGGCACTCGTCGAGTCCATCAGCTCCGTCATCACCCTCGAGTCCGGCGACGTCATCGCGACCGGCACGCCATCCGGCGTCGGCGTGTTTCGCGACCCGCCCGTGTTCCTGGAGCCGGGCGACTGGGTCCGCTGCGAGATCGAGGGCATCGGCTCGCGTCGAGAACCCGATCGTCGACTGGTCCGACGAGGAGGCGGGAGCGTAGGCTCCGGCCATGCAGGCCCTCGTCAAGACCCAGAAGGCCCCAGGCCTGGAGCTCATCGACGTGCCGGTGCCGGCCGTCGGCATCAACGACGTCCTCGTCCGTGTCCAGAAGACCGGCATCTGCGGCACCGACCTCCACATCGAGTCGTGGGACGCCTGGGCCCAGAACACCATCAAGCCACCACTGACGGTCGGCCACGAGTTCGTGGGCGAGATCGTCGAGGTCGGCGCCAATGTCACGGACTTCGCGCCGGGTGACCTCGTGAGCGGCGAGGGTCACGTGGTGTGCGGACGGTGCCGCCACTGCCTCGCCGGCCGGCGGCACCTGTGCGCCCGGGCGATCGGTCTCGGAGTCGGGCGCGACGGTGCCTTCGCCGAGTTCGTGGCCCTCCCGATGACGAACATCTGGCACCACTGGCCCGGCGTCGACCCGGAGGTCGCCGCGATCTTCGACCCGTTCGGCAACGCGGTCCACACCGCGCTCGCCTTTCCGATCCTCGGCGAGGACGTGCTGATCAGCGGCGCGGGCCCGATCGGCCTCATGGCGACGGCCGTGGCCCGCCACGCCGGCGCTCGGCATATCGTGGTCAGCGAGCCGAACCCGTTCCGGCGCGAGCTCGCGGTCCGCATGGGCGCCACGATCGCGATCGACCCGCGCGAGCGCACCTTCACCGACCTGTTCGAGGATCTCGACATGGTCGAGGGGTTCGACGTCGCGATGGAGATGTCCGGGAACGCGCGAGCCCTGCGCGACGCGATCGCGTCGATGGCCCATGGCGGCGGCGTCGCGATCCTGGGGCTGCCGACCGAGGAGATCAGCCTCGACATCAACGCGGTCGTCATGAAGATGCTCACCGTGCGCGGCATCTACGGCCGGGAGATGTACGAGACCTGGTACAAGATGACCGTGATGCTCCAGTCGGGGCTGGACATCACGCCGGCGATCACGCATCGCTTCGGGTTCCGCGAGCACGAGGCGGCATTTTCCGTTGCCCGTACTGGTGAATCTGGAAAAGTGATCATGGACTGGACCGCCTGAGTCGGCGAACATAGGCGCCCATGTCGACCAACCAGACCGATCCGCTCGCGACGCCGCTCCTCCCGGACCCGCTCGCCTTCCTGGACGACGAGGTCGCGGCCCTGCGTGAGCGCCACCTGTACCGCGCCCTGCGGGTGATGAGCAGCGGCCAGGGTCCCATCGTGTCGGTCGACGAACGCCGGCTGATCAGCCTCTCGTCCAACGACTACCTGGGCCTGACCCATCACCCGCGGCTGCGCGAGGCGGCCCTCGCCGCCGTGCGCGACTTCGGCGTCGGGTCGGGGGCGGTCCGCACGATCGCCGGCACGATGTCCATGCACGAGGCGCTCGAGGCGGAGCTGGCCGAGTTCAAGGGCACCCCGGCGGTGCTGACGTTCCAGTCCGGCTTCACGGCGAACACCGGGGTCATCCCGACGATCACCGGCGAGACCGACCTCATCGTCAGCGACAGCCTGAACCACGCCTCGATCATCGATGGGATGCGCCTGTCGAAGGCGCCGCGCAAGATCTACCCCCACGCCGACGTGGACGCGCTGCGCGCCGTGCTCGACGAGGCAGTACGCGACGGCCGACCGGGAAGCGGCGAGCCCTACCGGCTGATCCTGGTCGTCACGGATGGCGTCTTCAGCATGGACGGCGACATCGCGCCACTCCCCGGCATCGTCGAGGCGGCCGAAGCGGCCGGAGCGGCGGTCTTCGTCGATGACGCCCATGCCTCCGGTGTGCTCGGTCGCGACGGGCGCGGCACGGTCGACCATTTCGGCCTCCACGGTCGCGTGGCGATCCAGGTCGGGACGCTCAGCAAGGCCGTCGGCGTGCAGGGCGGCTACGTCGCGGGCTCAGTCGCCTTGCGCGAGATCCTCACCCAGCGGTCACGCCCGTTCCTGTTCTCCACGTCGCATCCGCCGGCCGTCGTGGCGGCATGTCGCGAGGCGATCCGGGTGATGGTCGACGAGCCCGAGCTGCATGAGCGGCTGTGGGACAACACGCGCTACTTCAAGGGCGAGCTGGCCCGCCTGGGCTTCGATACGGGCCGCTCGGAGACCCCCATCACCCCGGTGATGATGGGCAATCCGGAGACCGCGATGCGATTCAGCGATCGGCTGATGGACGAGGGCGTCTTCGCCCAGCCCGTCGTCTTCCCGACCGTGGCCCTGGACCTCGCGCGGATCCGCACGATCGTCACGGCCGCCCACGCGCGCGAGCAGCTCGACCGGGCGCTCGAAGCCTTCTCGACGGTCGGTCGGGAGCTGGGGGTCATCCGGGGATGAGCGCGCGGCCGGGGGGCGCGAGGTGACGACGATCGATCGCCGAGCGCGCGATCTGCCACTGGATGCGCACGTCCACACGGACCTGTCGCACGACAGCGCCGTTCCGCTCGACGACTACGCCCGACTGGCCGTCGAGCGGGGCATCGCGGAGCTGGCGATCACCGACCACGTCGACTTCGCGCCCAGCGCGCCCGGCTACGGCGAAACCACCTTCGAGCAACGCGAGCGCATCGTCCGCGACGGGGCCGAGCGCTGGGCCGATCGGGGCGTGGCCATCCGCTTCGGCGTCGAGATCACCTGGGACTCGCGGTACGCGACCGAGATCCGCGATCATCTCGCGCGCTACGACTACGACTTCGTCATCGGTTCGGTCCACATCTATCGCGACTCCCCGTACGCCGCCGCTCACGTCGCCGGCTGGGTCGCCGGCCGGTCGCTCGCCGAGATCGTCGCGCCGTACTTCGACGAGGTCGCGGCCGGCGCGCGCACCGGACTGTTCGACGCGATGGGCCACATCGACTTCGTCAAGCGCTTCCTGACGCCGCACGTGACCACCGCGGACCTGGCGGCCGCCCCCGAGCTGTACGAGCCGATCCTGACCGCGCTGGTGGAAAGCGGCACGGCGCTGGAGATCAACACGAGCGGGCTGCGCTCGCCGGCCGAGGAGGCGTTCCCCTCGCCGGCCGTCGTGGCGCGCTTCCACGCCATCGGCGGTCGTGCCGTCACGATCGGCTCGGACGCCCATACCGTGGACTCGTTCGCGTGGGCCCTCGCGGACGGCTACGAGTCCGCGGCCGAGGCCGGATTCGCGTCGCTTGCCTTCCGTCGCGGCGGCGAGCGCGTCGAGGTCGGGCTGGCGGCCACACCTAACGTCGCCGCCGGCCGTTCGTTATGACGCTCGACGAGACCGCGATCGAGCGGTTGGTGGGAGAGGCCCGTGCGGGGGACGCGTGGGCCTTCGGACTCCTGTTCGACCACTACCACCTGCCGGTCTATCGCTACATCGCCAGCCGCGTCCAACGCCCGTCGGACGCGGAGGACCTGACGCAGCTCGTCTTCGTCAAGGCCCTGGAGGCCCTGCCGCGCTACGAGTCGCGGGGCATCCCGTTCGGGGGCTGGCTCTTCCGGCTGGCCAGGAACACGGTCATCGATCACGTTCGGACCCGCCATGACCACGCCGACCTCGATGCGGCGGCCGGCCATGCCGGGACCGACGCCGGCCCCGACGAGGTAACGGTCGCTCGCCAGGAAATGGACGAGGTGGCCGCCGCGTTGTCCGGCGCTGACCGATGAGCAACGAGATGCCATCGCCCTGCGCTTCTTCGCCGGCCTCTCGGCCCGCGAGGCAGCCGTGGTGATGGGCAAGCAGGAAGGAACGGTCCGCGGGCTGCAGTTCCGGGCGATCGCCGCGTTGCGGCGGCAGCTCGGGATCGATGCGCCGGAGACGGTGAGCGGCGACGACGCCGCCACCGAGCGCCGAGAGGCCCGCTGAGATGGACGACATGATCGAGCTGATGGACGCGAACGGCCTGCTCGGGCGACGCCTCGCGGCGTACGCCGAGTTCCGGCTGTCCCCCGATCTCGCCACCTCGAGCCGGCTCCGGGCTCGGGTGCTGGCGGTCGCCCATCGGCAGGCCGCACTGGCCAGCGCGGATGCCGCCCTGACCATCCTCCCGCGAGCCGACGGCGACAGCGCCCTCGCCCCCGGTGAGGCACACGACCGTCGCCGCACCTTGTCGCGACCTCGCTCCAGGCGCTGGTCCCGGGCGGCCGGCGCATTCCTCGCCGCTTCGCTGGCTGCTGCGATCGCCGTCGGTGGCGTGTCGGCCGCGCGTGCGGGCGGGCCCCTGTACGAGACTCGGGTGTGGGCGGAAACGCTGACCCTGCCGGGCGACCCGTCGGCTCGAGCCGTGGCGGAGCTCGGCCGTCTGCGCGATCGCCTGCGCGAGGTCGGCGAGGCCGATCGCGCCGGTGACGCCCGAGGCGCGATGATCGCGCTCGCGGCGTACGAGGCGATCCTGGAGCAGGCGTCAGCGTCGGCCATCCTGGCGGGTGACGACGTGGCAGCGGCGGTCCTCGAGACCGGGGTCGGGCGGAATGTCGAGGTGCTGCGAGCGCTCGCGGAGCGCCTGCCGACGAACGCCAGCGCTGCGGTCACGCGCGCGGTCGATGCGGCCATCGCCCGGAGCACCGACGCGGTCGAGCGGATCGGCGCGAGCCGCCCGGGCGGCGGACAGGACGGTGGCGGCGGACAGAACGGTGGCGGCGGAAACGGTTCGCCCCCGAACCCGCCGCACGCCACCGAGGCGCCGACGGCCGAGCCCACGCCCGAACCGGACAGCACGGCGACGCCCAAGCCCAAGCCGACCAAGAAGCCGACCGCCGAGCCGGCGGCCACCGACGCGCCGACGGGACCGCCGGATGACGAGGCGACACCGAAGCCACAGAAGACGCCGGACCGCACGCCCAGGCCGACGCCGGATCATGGTGGGCGGCCGGACGACCACCCGGGCGGCGGTCCACCCGGCAAGGGCGACTGACCGACCCGCGACTCGGCTACCCTGCGCGAGTGATGTCAGGGACGACCGGATCGCTGCAGCTCGAGGTGCTCGGGGCCGGACCCGCCTACACCGACCGGGCCGGTGCGAGCGGGGCGGCCTACCTCCTGCGACACGGTCCGACCTCGCTGTTGCTCGATCTTGGGCAGGGGTCGTTCCCGCGACTCGCCACGGCCCTCGAGCCGAGCTCGCTCGACGCGGTCGTCATCAGCCACCTGCATCCGGACCACTTCATCGACCTGGTGGCCCTGCGCCACTACCTGTACTGGCAGTTCAAGCCTGCCCGACGCGGCCGGGTCCTGGCCCCGGCAGGCCTTGTCGCGGCGCATCGACGCGCTGCACGAGGATCCGGGCTTCACGGCCCGGTCGCTGGATGTCGAGGATGTCGTGCCGGGCATCCAGACGGTCGGCACGCTGACGGTCGAGGCGCGACGCGTCACGCACACGGACGACAGTCACGCATACCGGGTCGCTCCTGACGACGGCAGCGGGCCCGGGCTCGTCTACACCGGCGATTGCGGTCGCGCGGAAGACGTCGATGCCCTGGTTCGTGCCGGGGACACGCTGCTGACGGAGGTGTCGTTCGGGCCGGGGCCCGTCCCGCCGGGCGCGATCCACCTGGATGGTCCTGCCGTTGCCGCCCTGGCGAACCGCACCGGCGTCGGCGCCGTGCTGCTGACCCACCTCCAGATGGGCTTCGATGAGACCGCCACGATCGAGTCCGTCCGCGCGACCTACAAGGGCCCGGTCACCCTCGTCAACCCGGGCGATCGGTTCACCATCGGCGCCTGAGGCCGGGCCCGCGCCGTCCGAGCGGTGCGCCATGGACATGGACGACCGGGGCGCACCATCGCTGGCACGTCCCGGTCGGCTTAGACGGAGCGGAGCGCTCCACGGACAGCGGAGCGCTCCGCCCGGGTCTCGGGGACCCCAAAGGGAGTGACCGGTCCGCGGTCGACCGTCGGGACGGCCACCGCACGTCGGGTCAGCGGCGATCCCGTTCGCGGACCGAGACCGGCACCGGAGTGACGAACCCGACCACGAGGACGACCGCTGCGAGTGCCAGCAGGATGAGCATCAGGGTGAAGCCCCCGTTGCTCGGTGCCGGCGCGTTGTCGGCGAGGCTATCGGTCGGCGGCAACGTGATCCGTGGCGTGGCGGTTGCACCGGCCACGACCGTGGGCACGAAGACGTCCGAGTCGTCCGTATCGGGCCCGGTCTGCGCCGAGTCGATGGTGGCGACATTGACGAGCGGCTGCGGGAGCTCCGCGGCGCCCAGGTCGATCTTGGCCCGATACGTGACCGAGCCATCCCCGGTCACCTTCGCGGCCGTCCACCGGAGCGTGCGCGTCGCGCTGGTGTAGCTATGGAACGTGAACTGAGCGTCGTTGGTGGCGGAGCCCACGACATAGGTGATGCCGACCGGCAGGACGTCGGTGATGACGCCATTCGTGACGGGATCGCCCGTGAGGTCGTAGTCCAGGGTGAAGGTCACGGTCTCACCGGCGTCTGCCGTGGGCAGATCGACGATGGTCCCGTCCGGCAGCTCGATGGATTCGAGCGGCGCGTTGTTGGTCTTGTCGATGAGGAGGCCGAATTCGAGGATCACGACCGCCGCGTCGTCGTCGTCCTGGACGGGGTTGCCCCCGGCCGTGACGCCACGGGCGACCGCGACGTTGATCGTGTCGATGGCGACTGCGCGGGTGAACGTGCAGGTCATCGACTCGGCGACCGCGAGGGTCGTCTTGGGGCAGGTGGCGAAGAAGTCGTCGCCGGAGACCGCGGGCGTGCCGGCGTCATCCTTGACGGTGACGTTGACCAGCGGAAGCGGTCCGGTGTTGGTGACGACGTAGGTGTACTTCACCGGGCCGGCGGTCGTCGAGAAGACGGCGCCGTTGGCCGCGGTACCGGCGGTCTTGATGAGCCTGATGGCGGGCCGCTGCGGAGTCACGTCCTCGTCGTCCGAGACGCAGCCCTCGAGCTCCGAGACGCAGACCTCAGCTTCGTTGACCTGGGTGGCGGTGGTCGCGTCCGCATCGATCTTGACGCGGTACATGATGGTGACGGCGGGATCCCCAGTCGCGAGAGCGGGGAAGTCCCAGGTC
>CAWKLT010000026.1:0-60746 GCA_963850555.1 uncultured Chloroflexia bacterium
GCCGCCTTGAGCACCTCGCGGGCATCGGGATCGAGGAAATCCATCCCGATCTCGGACAGGACGCGCAGCGACGCGACGTGGATCGACTCGAGCTCGTCGGCGGAGATGACCTCGGTCGGCGCGTAGCGCATCCGCGGCTGCGCCCACGGCCGCTGCTGGGGCAGCAGGTGGCGCTCGTGGCCGGCCCGACCTCCCGTGCGACGGCGTCGAAGGCCCTCGCCCGCGGCCGTATCCATGTCCGTCACGTCGATCTCCCGTCCGCATGCGCCCGAGGACCGGCGCCCGACTGCAGCATGCTACTAGTCCTCGCGCCCCAGCCCACGGACGTTGCGGAAGAGGGTCAGCAGGAGGTAGACGAGCACCACCAGCAGTCCGAAGTGCACCCAGGAGTAGTCCATCCCCTCCGGCAGGAACCGTCGGGTGTCGTCGGGATAGGCAAGGACGACGTAGAGCGCCGCGCCGACCACGAGGACCGACAGCCCGAGCCGGATCAGTCCCCGCCGCGCGGACTGCATCTTGCGACGGAACCCGAACAGCGACGCCTCGGCCTCGAGGATCACCGGCTGTTGCGCCTCCAGGAAGTCGACGAAGTCGAGCGCGCGCTGCATCCGACCAGACGCGGCGTAGAGGCGGTCGAAGGTCCGCCGCGGGTCCAGCAGCGAGAGCGACTGCTGGCGCGCGAGGCGCCGGATGAAGTTGCGGACGTTCGACGGCAGGTCGTATTCGACGGCCAGCTGGTGGCGCAGCGTCCCGAGCGTGACGAGCATCTTGAGGTAGGAGACGATGCTCGGCGAGAGGTTGAGGGCCTGCACCCGGACGGTCTCGAGGATGTCCACGGCCAGCTTCGAGTACGGGTTCTCGGTCGGGCGCAGCGCGGGGCCGGGCGCGCCGGTCGTCCCGCGCGAGTGCTCGGCGACGGTGTCGTACAGGAACGCCTGGTGGAGGCGGATGAGCCGGCGTCGAGCCTCGTCTGCGTCGGTCGCCGCGGTCGGTGCCAGCCAGCGCATCAATTCGCGGACGGCGGCCTCGACCTCGCCGCGGAAGAGCAACCAGCTGTAGCGGGTGAGCGACTCGCGGACGCTGTCGGGGAGCTGGCCGACGATCCCGAAGTCCACGTAGCCGATGGCATCGTCCGCCAGCACGAACAGGTTGGCCGGGTGCAGGTCGGCGTGGAAGTAGCCGAACACGTAGACCTGGTTGAGCATGTTCCAGTCGAGATGGCGCACGATCCGGTCCAGGTCGTGGCCGGCCGCGGCCAGCGCGGCCAGATAGGCGTCGTCCCCATCGCGCTTGGCGATCATGATCTCGATGAGCGGGATGCCATCGATGAATTCGGTCGTCAGGACGCGCGACGTCGTGTAGTCGCGATGGACGCGGGCGATGCGCTCGTACGTGTCGTCCTTGGCGTGCTCGTAGAGGAGGACCGCCTGGCGCGCCTCGACGAGGTAGTCGAGCTCGTCGGCGGTCCAGCGTGCGAATTCGTCGATGACGTCGCGGCTGCGCGTCCCCCCGAACAGATGCGTCCAGTCCAGCAGCCAGGTCATCGCGTACATCAGGTGGATGTCCGCCTGGAGCGTCTGCCGGATGCCCGGCCGCTGGACCTTGACCGCGACCTGCTCGCCACTCGGCAACACGGCTCGGTGGACCTGGCCGATCGACGCGGCGGCGAACGACTCCGTGCTGAACGACTGGAAGACCGTCTCGGGCTCGCCGCCGAGCTCGCTCCGGATGATCTCGCGGACCCCTTCGTAGGAGAACGGCGCGACCTGGTTGAGCAGCTTGAACAGCTCGTCGCAGTACGCGGTCGGCAGCAGGTCGAAGCGCAGGGCCAGCATCTGGCCCAACTTGATCCAGGCGCCGCCAAGCTCTTCGAAGGCGAGGCGGGTCCGAACGGGGCCGCTCCGACGGTCGGAACCCGGCAGACGGATGGACGGCGCGATGAAATAGCGGACGAAGACCGAGAAGACGAGCCAGACCCGACGCGGATGCTTGAACAGGGTCCTCACGTGGCCCGACCCGGGTCACGCGTCGCGTGCCGTGCGGTCGAGCGGCGGCGCAGCGAGCGCTACCGGACGCCCGTGCGCCGAGCCGGACCCCTCACGCGTCCTCGTCATCGAGGGGGACGCGGCGGCGGCGGTTCGGGAGCGAGGTCTCCTCTTCCCATTCACGACCGGCGCGGACCATGTCGTCGAACGTCCGGCGGGACCAGCGCAGGAGGACCGTCATCGCACCCTCGGCGGCGAGCTGTGCCTCGCGCCCGTAGCGGACACCCAGCCGGACGCCTTCCGCGATCCTGGCCTCGCCTTCGTCGAACGCCTCGGCCACGCGACGCTGGCGCAGCCGGCGAGCGTACGCCTCACGTTCCTCGCTAGATGGGCCCTTCAGCCAGGCCTGCCGGCGTTCGCGCTCCCGGGCGACCCAGGCATCGATCTCGGCCTGCGTGGGCTCCAGCCCGGCTGCCTCATCCGTCACGGTGTCCGCGGTCTTGTCGACCGTCGATCGAGCCATGTGAACCACCCCTTGGCCGGCGACAGGAAGCGCTTTCCCGCCCTTTTGGAGCGACGAGTGTACGCCTCCGAGCGCCTCGCGGCCACGCTGCGGCGGCCTCGTTCAGCCTCCGGAAAGGTCGAACCAGGTCGTCTTGAGCTGCGTGTAGCCCTCGAGCGCGGCCATCCCCTTGTCGCGGCCGAAACCCGACTGCTTGAAGCCGCCGAACGGCACGGTGATGTCGGCCGCGTCGAAGGTGTTGACCCACACGACCCCGGCCCGGATGGATCGCGCCAGTCGATGGGCGCGATTGACGTCGCGCGTCCAGATCCCGGCGGCCAGGCCGTAGGACGTGTCGTTGGCGATCGCGAGGGCGTCGGCCTCGTCGTCGAACTCGATCACGGTCAGGACCGGGCCGAAGATCTCCTCGCGTGCCACGCGCCAGCCGTTATCGACGCCGTCGAGGATCGTCGGGGCGATGTAGAAGCCACCGGTCTCCTCGCGGACGCGCTCGCCTCCGGCGACGACCTGCGCCCCTTCCTCGCGACCCAGCGCGACGTAGCCGAGGACCTTCTCGAGCTGCCGTGCATCGACGATCGAGCCCAGCCGGGTCGCAGGATCGAGCGGCTCACCGGGCGCCAACTGTCGACCGAGGGCCGCGATCCGCTCCACCAGCTCTTCGCGCACGCTTCGGTGGACGATGAGCCGCGAGCCGGCGTTACAGGACTGACCGCTGTTGTAGAAGATCCCCATCCCGATGGTGTCGGCCGCGACTTCGAGATCGCCGACATCGGCGAGCACGACCTGCGGGCTCTTCCCGCCGAGCTCGAGGGTGATGGCCTTGACGTCCGACTCGCCGACGGCGCGCAGGAGCGACCGCCCGACCTCGGTGGAGCCCGTGAACGCGATCTTGTCGACCGCCGGGTCGCGGGCGAGCGCATCCCCGATGACGGCACCCGGACCCGGGACGACGTTGAGGACGCCATCCGGCAGGCCGGCTTCGGCGGCGAGCTCCGCGAGGCGCAGGGCCGTCAGCGGCGACTGGGAGGCCGGCTTGAGCACGACCGAGTTGCCGGTCGCGAGGGCCGCACCGAGCTTCCAGGCGGTGACGATCAGCGGGTAGTTCCAGGGCACGATCGCGGCGACCACCCCGATCGGCTCGCGGGTCACGAGGGACAGGGCATCCGGCCCGGTCGGGCCGACCTCGCCGTAGACCTTGTCGATCGTCTCGGCGTACCACTGGATGGTCTTCGCGGCGGACGGGACGTCGACCGCCAGGGTGTCGCGGATCGGCTTCCCGACGTCGAGCGACTCCAGCAGGGCGAGCTCGTCGCGGTTGGCCCGGATGAGGTCGGCGAGCTTCAGCAGGATGCGCTTGCGGTTCGCGGGCGATTGATCGGCCCAGCGGCGGTCGTCGAAGGACGTTCGCGCCGCCTTGACCGCCCGTCCGACGTCCTCCACGTCCCCCTGGGCGACATCCGTGATGCGCCCGCCGTCGCGTCCGGCGATGTCCGGGAAGGTCGCTCCCGACGCGGCCGGAACGAACCGGCCATCGATGAACGCCTCGTTGCGCGGGGTGACCGCTGCGGCACGGGCCAGCCAGTCCGCGGCGGTCGGGCGGTCCCGGTCCGGTGCCGGGGCCGTCGAACCGCTCATGCCGCGTACCTCGCGATGGCGGCCTCGTCCAGCACGGCACCCAGGCCGGGCCCCGACGGCACGCGCAGGACGCCGTCGCGGTCGGGGCGGATGGGCTCGGCCAGGAAGGCGTCGCGGCGCTCGGGTGTCCACCCTGGCGGGTCGTACGGGTACTCGATGAACGGCCCGCCACCAACGCCGGCGGCCACGTGCAGGTTCGCGAGCAGTCCCAGCCCGTTGGTCCAGGTGTGGGGCGTGAACCAGCGGTTGCGGGCCAGCGCCAGCTCGGCGACCGTTCGCGTCCGCAGCATCCCGCCGGCCAGCACGACATCGGGCTGGTAGACGTCGAAGGCGTCGGCGTCGAGCGCGGCCAGCGTGTCCGCGAACGTCCGGGTCATCTCGCCACCGGCGATCCGGATGCCCGGGCGCGGAAGCCCGCAGCGCCGCGAGCCCTCGCAGATCCGTGCCCGCCAGCGGTTCCTCCAGCCAGAGCACGTCGTAGGCCGCCAGCTGGGCGGCGACGTCGCGCGCGGCGACAGGATCCAGCGAAGGAGTCGTGTCACCGGGCATCCGCCAGCCCTGGTTGAGGTCGACCATCAGCGCCATGGAGTCGCCGACCGCGGCGCGCGTCGCGGCCACCGCCGCCATCCCGTCGGCCAGTCGTCGCGGATCAACCCGGATCTTCATGGCGCGAAAGCCCTCCTCGCGCAGTCGCAGCGCGGACTCGGCCCGGGCGGCCGCGGGGAGCAGCGACCCGCACGAGGCGTAGGCCGGGATCCCGTCGCTCGACCCACCGAAGAGCGTCGCGACGGGCAGGCCGGCGACCTGCCCGACGATGTCCCACAGCGCCGCCTCGAGCGGCCAATAGCGACCGGCGTGGAAATCGATGGTCTCGAGGACGCGGACATGGCGGGCGATCGCGAGCGGGTCCCCCCCGACGAACAGGTGCTCGTACGCCTCGAACCCGTCCATCGTGTCACCCGAGCCCACGCCGATGACACCGTCATCGGTCTCGACGCGCACGATCGTGACCGCGAAGGAACGCCGGGGCTCCGGGTCCCACGCGGCCTCGAACGGCGGTTCCAGGGGAACCACGAGTCGCTGCAGCCGGACCGCCGTGATGCGCACGAGCGCAGTATCGCCGACCCGAGCCCCGCTGCCGGGCGCGGGCCGGCTGCGATACTGTGACCGCCCCGCCTGGCCGTCTAGGACCCTTCCCTTGTTGACCGCCCGCGACCGCCCGCCCGAAGAAGCCGCCGAGGACACCTCGTTCGCGCGTGGCTTGCGCGTGTTCCTCACGATCGCCGACCGCGGCGAGATCCGCGCCGACGAGCTCGCCACGCTCCTCGAGACGCCGCTCTCGACGGTCTACCGCTATCTGCGCACCCTGACCGAGTTCGGGTTCGTGGAGCGGATGGAGGGTGGTTACAAGCTGGGCCAGCGGCTGCATCTCACCGGCGGCACCACGGTGAGCAGCGAGGAGCTCATCCGCCACGCGGACCCGATCCTGCGCATGCTCGTGGACGAGGCGGGTGAGACCGCGGTGATCGCGCGCCGCGTCGGGCTGACTGCCGTCTGCCTGCATGAAGTGCAATCCGGTCACGCGCTGCGGGTGACCTGCGAGCCGGGTTCCGCCACGCCGCTCGTCTCCGGAGCGCTCGCCAGGGTCCTGCTCGCGTACGCCCCGGCGGAGATCCAGGACGAGGTGCTCGCTGAGGTCTCCAACGCCAAGGCGTTGCGACGCGAGCTCGCGACCGTCGTGGAAGACGGCATCGCTCGCAGCGAGGGAGAGCTGTTCTCCGGCACCGTGGACATGGCGGTTCCCATCCTGCGGGACGACGGGATCGTGGCGGCCATCGGGGTCGTCGCCCCGGCGGAGCGGGCAACCCTGCCGTGGCGAGCGCGTGCGAGCCGCCTCCTGGCCGATGGCGCCGCCGCGATCACGGTGGCGCTGCACGAATAGGTCGGCAGAATTGCACCAGGTACTATCGCGATATGGCATTAGGACGTTCCACGATTTGACAATCGTGGCTCGACAAGCGGATGCTCGCGCCCACATGGACGCATTCGCCGCTCTCGCACCCGTCTCGGAGGCGTACGCCCATCTGCCCGTCGCGGAGGCGTTCGACTGGAGCCGCGTGGGCCGCCAGCTCGGCACCGGCGAGTGGTACCTCGTCGCCTTCCGCTCCATCCGCCGCCTCGACGCGGACGAGGTCCGGCTGACCGAGTTCGACGATCGGGCGCATCACGAGGCGCAGTCGTCGCCCGGGTTCGTCCACTACTTCAAGGGGCCGGCGGAGGCCGATCGGTCGTGCCTCTCGTTCTGCCTCTGGACCAGCCGCGCCGAAGCCCGCGCGGCGTCCGGGCGGCCGGCTCACATCGAGGCGGTCTCGGTGATCAACGAGATGTACGAGCGCTACACGCTCGAGTTCCTCCGAGTCACGGGCCGGGAAGGCTCGCCGCTGCTGTTCGAGCCGTACGACGCGGTGCCCCCGGCCGACCCGGCCGGCATCTCGCTTCCGGTGTTCGGGCTGCCGCCGCTCCACGGCGCCCCTTCCGCTTCCTGAGGCCCTCGCGCCCCGAGTCCGCTCAGCCTGGGCGGGGACCCGGTTCCGGAGCCGGGACGCTCGCGTCCCCGCCGACCTCCTCGTCCACCGCGTCGCCTCCGGTGTCCAGGCCGACGCCGAGCCGTATCGCCGCGATCACGCCGCCGACCGACGTCACGGTCAGGATCATCGCGTGGACCAGCAACGCCATGGCGAACGCCGAATCGGGGTCCGTGCCGAAGATCGACGCGATCGACACCGCGGTCAGCTCGAACGTTCCGACGTAGCCCGGCGCCGACGGCACGATCGTCGCGAGCGCGACACCGCTCGACAGGAGCGCCGCCTGGGGGATCGTCAGGTCGATACCGACCGCCTGCGCGCCGGCCATGAACGTGGCGATCGAGGCGGTCCAGGCCGCCGCACTGAAGAGCAGCGCTCGACCGAGCACGCCCGGCCGGGCCGCCACGGCCAGCCCGTCGCGGAGGCGCCTGGCCAGCTCGAGGATCCGCGGGTAGCGCTCGGCGACCGCCGTGACGCGGTCAGCGCCGGGGAGCCGGTGGCTCACGGTCGCCACGATCAGACCGACCACGAGCAGGGCCACGAAACCGGCGCCCAGGATCACGGCCGTCGAGATCGTGCCGCCGACGCCGAGGACCACCACCGAGATGGCGGCCAGCGCGACGACGATGACCGTGTCGACCACGCGCTCGACGACGACGGTGCCCAGCACCGTCGCGGTGCTGAGAACCTCGCCCTTGGCCAGCGCGTGGCTCCGGACCAGCTCGCCCAGTCGGGCCGGCAGCACGTTGTTCGCGAGATACCCCAGGTACGTGTAGCCGAGCACCCGGCGGTACGGGACGTGCTTGATCGGCTGGAGGAGTGCCTGCCATCGACCGCCGCGCGCCCCGACGTCGATGAAGACCGTGCCGACCATCAGCAGGATCCAGGCCGGGTTCGCCGTCCGCAGGACGTCGAACGCGCGTGGCAGATCGACCGAGCCCGCGAGGATCCAGATGGCGACGCCGCTGATCGCGATGCCGATGACCGTCCGGAGGATCGTCCTCCGGCTCATCGGGTAGGTGGCGGCGATCATCGATCGAGGTCGGCGCGCGGCGCGCTCGGCGGCCGGGCGGTCAACTTCCGTGAGCGGCGCACCCGCAATCGATGGAGGAGATAGCGACCGACCACCCGCAGGGTCGAGAGCCCGTAGACGACGCTGCGCTTGAAGCCGACGGAGCTCGCCTCCTCGAAGTAGCGCGTCGGGACGGCGATCTCGCCGATCCGCCGGCGCATCCCCGCGGCGACGACCTGGGCGATGAGCTCCTGGTCGAAGACGAAGTCGTCGCTGTTCCGGTCGTACGGGATCGTCTCGAGCAGCTGCCGGCTGTAGGCCCGCAACCCCGTGTGGTACTCGGACAGGTGGAGCCCGAACGCGATGTTCTCGACGATCGTGAGGAACCGATTGCTGACGAACTTCCAGCGCGGCATGCCGCCGGCCAGCGGGTCGCCCAGGAAGCGGCTGCCGAGCATGAGGTCATGGGTGCCCGCGGCGATCGGCTCGATGAGGGCGGGGATGCGCGTCGCGTCGTACTGGTAGTCGGGGTGCAGCATCACCACGATGTCGGCGCCCGCCGACAGCGCGGCGTCGTAGCACGTCTTCTGGTTGCCGCCGTAGCCCCGGTTCTGGGAATGGATGATGACGTCGAGCCCGAGGTTCCTCGCGATGTCGACGGTCTCGTCCTTGGACACGTCGTCGACGAGGATCACCTTGTCGACGAGGTCGTGCGGGATGTCGGCGTACGTGCGTTCGAGCGTCAGGGCGGCGTTGTACGCGGGCATGACGATGACGAGGTTCGGGCGGGCAGGCGGCGTCACGGCGGCAAGGGTACCCGAGGTGCGGGTCGGCTCGGGTCGCGGCCGTCGCTGGATCGTCATCGAGGTTGTGCGACGATACGTGCCGCAGCCCTCCCCACCGCGCGCACAAGGACCGTCTCCCCATGTTCGAACGCCTCTTCGGCAACACCGCCACCGATCCCGCCGTCGCCGACCGGATCCCGCCCGGCCAGTACCGGACCGAGAAGTTCCCGGTCCTCCACTACGGGTCGGTGCCCAAGGTGGACCTCGCGACGTGGGATTTCCGCGTCTTCGGCGAGGTCGATGCGCCGTTCACGCTGACCTGGGAGCAGTTCAAGGCGCTGCCGCGCAAGCAGGTCCACACGGACGTCCACTGCGTGACGCGCTGGTCGAAGCTCGACACCGACTGGGAGGGCGTCCCGATCCAGGCGATCCTCGAGCTGGCCCAGGTCCGCCCGAGCGCCACGCACGTCGTCAGCCACGCCGAGCAGGGCTACACGGCCAACCTGCCGCTCGCGGTCCTCGACGATGACGACGTCCTGCTCGCCGACACGTTCGGCGGCGAGCCGCTCGAGCCCGAGCACGGCTACCCGCTCCGCCTCGTGGTCCCCAAGAAGTATTTCTGGAAGAGCTCCAAGTGGATCCGCGGCCTGGAGTTCCTCGACCACGACCAGCTCGGCTTCTGGGAGCGCTACGGCTACCACAACGACGCCGACCCCTGGAAGGAAGAGCGCTTCAGCGGCGACTGAACACGATCCGCCGAGTCGCCGTCAGCTGCGGCGCGGCCCGCCGAGCAGCGCCGGATCCGGCGTGAAGTAGCGCAGCCGGCGGGTCAGCAGCACGAGCTCCCGTTCCAGGAGGGAGACCAGGCCCTCCAGGCGTTCCACGGTCGTCTCCGCCTCGAGCAGCGCCTGGCGGCGCGGCAGCTCCACCTGGACGATGCCGGACAGCAGGTAGGACAGCACGGTCGGGTCGTCGGGGATGTGGAGGTCCGGCGTCGCTTCGGGTGAGGACGCCTCTCCCTCGAGGCCTTCCATCTCGGGTCGGCCCGGCACCCGGTCGGGGCCGTCGTCCTGCTGCGATTCGATCTCGACGCGGATGTCGAGCACCTCGGTGGTCTCGCCGTCGCGCGCCCGCATGAGGTCGAGGTAGCGGACGAAGCGACGGATGGCGGCCGCGGCCAGGCGCTCGGCACGGGGCTCGTCGCCGACCTCGTCATCGAGCGGCGTGACCTCGGCGAGCAGGTACGGCTCGGTCTGGGCGTCGACGGATTCGATCGCGAACCGCCCGGTCGCGGCCGCCAGCAGGTCGAACCGGCCGTCCGGGTAGCGCCCGGCCTGGCGGATCTCGGCGAACGCGCCGACGCCGGCCAGCGTCGCCATCCTGGCCGTGCCGATCTCCCGGCCGTCGCGGATGAGCACGACCCCGAACGGCTCGCCGCTGTCGAGGCAGCGCCGGGTCATCGCCCGGTAGCGTTCCTCGAAGATGTGGAGCGGCAGGACGATGCCCGGACAGAGCACCGTGTGCAGCGGAAAGAGCGGGATCTCCATCGACTACCCGATCCGTGAAGCCGTCTTGCGCGAATGCCCGCCCCGAGTGCGGCGAGACCGCGTCCGTCGAGTCTAGTCCCCCAAACGAAGAAGCCGCCGGACCTGCCGGCGGCTTCGAGTCGGTATCGCTGCGAGGATCAGTGGGAGCAGCCCTTCGGCGACCCCGTGTCGTCCGCCGTGCGGAAGCTGGAACCGCAGCCGCAGGCCGCGACCGCGTTGGGGTTGTTCACGGTGAACCCGGCGCCCATCAGGGTGTCGACGTAGTCGATCTCCGAGCCCTGCAGCAGCGCGATGCTCTGGCCGTCGACGTAGACCTTGATGCCGCTGGCCTGGAGGACCTTGTCCTCGGGCGTCGGCGCGTCCTCGAGCATCATCCCGTAGCGGAAGCCGGAGCAGCCGCCGGAATACACGTAGACCCGCAGGCCGATGTCCGGATTCGTCTCGTCCTTGGTCAGCTCACGCAGCTTGCTGGCCGCAGCGTCGCTCAGGGACACGACCGTGCCCGGGTCGAGGATGGGAGTCGGCTCGACGACGGTCGGCTGCTGTTCGATCATGCGGGTTCGTCCTCCTTCGGACGGGGCTGGCGATATTCAAGGTATCGATTTCAGAGGCGCTGCTCCGTATCGTACGCACGGCAACGGGTTTCGACAAGCGTGACGCCGAAATCCGATGGTCCGGGTCAGGGCTCGACGTCGATCGAGTCCACGATCGCCTGAAGCTCCGAGCGGTGCTTCGCTGATGTGCCTGGGTAGTCCCCGCTCTGGACCACGAGGCGGAGGCCATCCACGTCGAGGATCCAGAGGTGCCAGTGGTTGCTTGGTCCCTGGGCGAAGATCCCAGGATCCCAGGGTCGGTAGACCTCGCACTTGGAGATGTCGGCCGGCACCTGCAGGTCGACGTATTTGCCCGAGTATCCAGCCAGCGTGACCTCGACGGGATCCGTTACGTCGAGCAGCGGATGATCCGCGAGGGCGTTGGCAAAGTCGTCGACGCTCGGTCCGACCTCGACGTCCGCGGCGACCGCGTGTTGGGCTTTCGTACACGGATCGCTCAGCAGCCAGGCGCCCCTGCCGAGGAGCAGACCGGCGCCGTCGGGCGCTCCCATCCCCTTGTCGGTCAACCAGATCGCCTCGGTGCCGACCCCGGCCCAGCCGTCTGGCACGGTGAACGTCACCTGCATGGAGTCATGTGCGGGCGATGGGCTGCAACCTGGCTGGCGCTCGCTGCAGCTCGTGTCCCACTGCGGCACCCTGTACGTGCCGGCCACGAGCGGGCCATCGTGAACCGACGGCAATTCGGTGCTGGCTGCGGGGCTGGGCGGGCCTGGCGTTGGTGTCGCAGAGGAGGCCGCCGCAGCCGAACTAAGGGAAGCCATGCTGGGCGAAGCTGACTCGCCCCCGGAGGGTTGCCCGGTCGTACAACCGGTGATGGCGAGCAAGGCGACGACAACGGCTGCGAGCCACCTCAAGGACGGTCCCGCTGATCTTCCGGCAGCCAGGCCGGTTGACCGTCGTCGAGGATGTGGATCTCGCCCGCCAAGGGCTCGTCGGTCCACCCGATCGTTCCTCCGTTGTTCGGTCCCGGGTTCACGTAGATCGACCAGCCCTCCACCCCCTTCGCGGGAAGCAGGAACGTCGCCTCCACGGTGGCGCCGGGCGGCACGACGTTCGGCGTCACGGACCCGACCAGCTGCCCCATGAGGCCTCGCTCGTCCCCGTCGGCCACGAACAACGTCGCGGGTTGGGAGCTGTGGTTGACGACCGTGAGCTTCCACGGGCGTGCGCCCGGCGGGACGGGACCAGCCTGGGGCGGGACCGGGGTCGGGCTCGGGGTCGGCGATCGGGATCGGGGTCGGACTCAGCGCGGCTGGCAACCCGGCTGGCGGCAACACGCCAGCTGGGACGTATAGCTCGGCCGAGCCCTTCGTCGCACAATTCCCGTTCGAGCAGTCCTGGCCACCCGCCACGAGGACGGTGCCGTCGAGCAGCGGCGTGAGACGAGCGTCGTGCTCCTCGTGCATGGCCCCGGTGGTGACCCAGGACGCGGTGTCCGGGTCGTACAGCTCGGACTCGGGGCCGCTCGTCACCAGCACCATTCCATCCGACAGGAGCGTCGCCGATCCGTAAAGCGTCCCGGGCCTGGCCATCTCTCCAGTGGCGGCCCAAGTGCCCCTGGCCGGGTCGTACAGCTCGGGGAGCGGTTGCTCAGCGCCGGTGGGCCACCCGCCGGTGACGAGCACTTTGCCGTCGGACAGCGGCGTGAGGCTGATCGGATTGCGCGGGTCGCTCATGGACGCCGTCGAGACCCAGGTCCCTGTGGCTGGATCGTACAGCTCGGCCAATTCCTGAACGCCGCCAATCACGTAGCCGAGCTGGTCATAGACGTAACCGCCAGCCACGAGCACCTTGCCATCCGGCAACAAGACGGCCGCGTGGTATTCGTGCCGTTGGGGCATCTTCCCTGTGGCGGTCCAGGTCCCGCTGTCGGGGTCGTACAGCTCGGCGCCGTCGGTACCTATCACGAGCACCGTGCCGTCGCGCAGCAACGTGGCCGTTGCACCCTTGGTCGGCGTGATCATCTTCCCGGCTGGGGTCCAGGTGCCGCTTGCCGGGTCGTACACCTCTGCTCCGAGATTCCAGCGGGCTTCGTCGTCGGCGTTCGGGTCGTCGCCATCTCCCACGAGCACCCTGCCGTCCCCCAGCAACGTGAGTGGGAAGCCAGCGCGGCGCTTGAGCATGTTCCCGGTCGCGGACCAGGTGCCCTTGCCCGGGTCGTACAACTCCGCGGAGGTGTCGTTCTCGTCGCCGCTGGCGCCACCCACGACAAGCACCCGGCCATCCAGGAGCCGCACGGAGTCGTGGCCGGAGCGGGGCGTGAGCATCGAGCCGGTCGCGATCCACACACCTGTCGAACGCGGGAACCCTGGCGTGGTCGGCGCTGTCGCGCTCGGCGTGGGGCTCGCCGCCACGACGCCCGGAAGGCTGGAGCTTGGATTGCCGATCACGGGCTGATCTCGTCGGGAGGTGAGGAGGGCTCCGATAACAAGTAGGCCGACGGCCGCCGCCACCGCGAGCGACGGCTTGAACATCGACCGGGTCTTCCACGGAACGAACGCGGCCTGTGGACGGTTTCGTTGGACCTCGTTCCCGAGCTTGGGGGCGGCGCCCTTGGGATGGCCGGCCGCTACAAGGCGCGCAACCGCCGCCGAATCCACCGACCGCATGCCGGTCCTCGAGAACGCGCGGAGCCGCTCCTCGAATCGGGCCTCGAACCCTGTCATGTCATCCATCACCAAGCTCCGATCGAAGGCGGCCAAGCAACCGGGCCAGTCGAGCGCGGGTACCTGAGGGGGTCATGTGCAGAGCGCGTGCCAGCTCCGTCGAATCGAAACCCGCGACGTAGCGCAGCGCGATCAGCGCGCGGTCCTCCGGGCTCATGCCGGCGAGGGCATTGCGAAGGTCGATATCGCCAACATGCGAACCTGGATCCGACGGGGTCGTTGCCGACGGATCGCGTGCGACCGAGATCTCGAGCACCCGACCCCGACGCCGACGCCGTGAGAGCTGTCGGGCTTCGTTGACGGCGATCGAAATCAGCCAAGGTCGAAGACGCTCGGGATCGCGGATCGTGTGCAGCTTCCGCCAGGCGATCGGCCAGGCGGACTGGACCGCTTCCTCGGTGAGCTCGGCATCACCGCCGGTGACGACGAAGCAGACGCTGCTCATGTCCGCGTGATGGGCGTCCACGAGGCCCGCGAAGGCGATCTCGTCACCGTCCGCAGCGAGGCGCATCAGCCCCGCCGAGGTCTCCGTCGTGCTTCCGGTCATGGTCACCATCGCCCGATAGATGCACGAGACCGCCGAGGTGATTCATGCGCGGCGATATCAGAGCGATGGTGCGGGGCGGGGACTACGGTGTCGACTCGGTGGTTCGGGCCCGACCGTGAGCTTCGGTCAGGGCTGGATCTGGATGGACTCGATGATCGCGTGCATCTCGGCGAGGTCTTGTGGCAACGTCCGCGCGAAGTCCCCGCTCTGGATCACCACGCGGACGCCGTCGACATCGAGGCTCCAGATGTGCCATCGGTGGTTCGGCCCCTGGGCGTAGAAGGCGGGCGCCCAGGGGTAGTACTCGGCTGTGCACGCGGAGATGTCCGACGGCACCTGAAGGTCGAGGTACTTCCCGGAGAATCCGCCGAGCGTGACGTCGACCGGAGTCGTCACATCGAGAAGTGGATGAGCGGCGAGCGCGTCCGCGAAATCGTCGGCGGTCGGTCCGACCTCGATGTCCGGCAGGGTGTCGACCTTGAGGCAGGGGTCGGTGAACAGCCAGCCGCCCCGGAGGAAGTGCAGGCTCATCCCACTCGGCGCGACCGTGCCCGCGGACGGCTTGGTGACTGCAGCCCGGAAGCCGAATGCCCAACCCTCCGGCACCGTGTAGGTGATGCCGATCGAGTCGTCGGCGGTCGTTTCGGCGCATCCCGACTGGCCCGCACAGACGCCCCAAGGCTCGGGCAGCGCTGGGTCGAAGGGTCTCGCGGTGTGGGTGCCGGCCGCGAGCCGCTCTCCGATCACCTCGAACGACGCGCTCGGCGTCGCGCTCGGCCGCGCCTCGGACGGGCTCGTCGTTGGCGTCGGCTTAGAGGTCGGCGATGCTGCGGCTCCGCTCCTACTTCCTTGCCCGGCCGAGCAACCGGTGAGGACGAACAGCGCTACGACGCCAACCGAGAACGTGCAATTCATGTCTACCCCTTCAGGAGATCATGTTGCTGGTGAGGGGCCGGACCGATCCAGGAGGTGTCCGATTTGGTGCCCAAACCGTGGCTACGGGCTCACCCAGCCGATCTGCCCCTCCGGACCGATGTGGATGTAACCCGCCAGGGGCACGTCGTCGGTCCACCCGACCAACCCGCCAAGGTCCGGACCCGGGTTCACCCAGATCGACCATCCCTTCACCCCTGTTGCGGGAAGGAGGAAGGTCACCCGCACCGTGGCGCCGGGTGGCACGACGTGCGGGGTCACGTGGCCGGCCAGCCGCGCCATCGTCCCACGCTCGTCCTCATCGGCCACGAACAAGGTCGCTGGTTTGGAGCTCTTGTTGACGACCCTCACCTGCCAGGGCCGCGCGTTCTTCGGGACTGGACCGGCCTCGGGTGGGTACGGTGTCGGGACCGGGGTGGGGGTCGGGATGGGACGCGGGGTCGGGGTCGGGAGAGCCGACAAAGGGGGCGGCGACACGCCGCTAGGGACGTACAGCTCCGCCGAGCCCGTCGCGACGCACACCTCGTCCATACAGTCACGGCCACCGGCCACCAGGACCGTGCCATCGAGGAGCAGGGTGGCGGGCGTTCCGTGCGACCGAAGCATGGGCGCCGCGGTGGTCCAGAACCCAGTGCCCGGGTCGTACAAGTCGGTTCCAGCCGAATCGAATGCGGCGTCAGTCACCAGCACCCTGCCGTCTGACAGGAGCGTGGTCGACGCGTTGATTTGCATGCCCGGCCGGGATACGTCTGCGGCGACGGTCCATGCCCCGGAGGCCGGGTCGTACGACTCGACGGCCTGCGGTTCGCCGCGATCGGACCCGCCGACCACGAGCACCTTGCCATCGGGCTGCAAGAAGGCTTCGATGGCCTCGCGCGGGGCCTGCATGGTCGCGATCGCGGTCCACGATCCCGTGTCTGGATCGTACAGCTCGGCCGAGTCTGTGGGCTGGTCGCCAGGGTAGTGGCCGCCGGCCACGAGCACGTTGCCATCGGGCAGCAGCATCGCCACGTGGCTGTGGCGCGGGTTGATCATCTTCTTGGTGGCCGTCCACGTGCCACTGTCGGGGTCATAGAGCTCGCCGGTGTCGTTGTAGCCGACCACGAGGACCCTGCCATCGCGGAGCAACGTTGCCGTGCTTTCGCCACCACCACCATTGACCATCTTCACCGTGGCGGTCCAGGTCCCGCTGGACGGGTCGTACACCTCTGCACCGTTCACCGCGTTGTCCGACGCTTGGTCGTCGACATCCCCCACGAGCACTCTGCCATCGCTCATCAACGTGGCCCGGAAGCCATCGTATGGCTTGAGCATGTTCCCGGTGGCCGTCCAGGTCCCGCTGTCCGGGTCGTACAACTCCGCTGAGGTGTCGCCTTCATCCTCGGCGCCGCCCACGACGAGCACCCTGCCATCGAGGAGCCGCACCGCGGTGTGGCCAGAGCGAGGCGTACCCATCCACCCCGTGGCGATCCAGACGCCTGCTTGAATTCGTGACGGCGGATGGAGTCGGCTTGGCCGATGTCCCGCTGGGCGTCGAGTGCGGAACGACGAGGCCCGGGACGCTCGGGCTCGGATTGCCGATGACGGGCTGATCCCGTCGAGTCGTGACGAGGGCTCCGACGACCAGCACGGCGACCACTGCCGCCAGCGCGAGGGACGGCTTGAGCATGGATCGGGTCCTCCACGGGCTAAACGCGGGCCGCTGGCGGGTTCGATGGATTTCCCCCAGGACCGCATCGACGACCCGATCCGGCAGGACCTCCATGCCCTCCGCGAGATAGGCGGAGAGGAGCGCTTCGGGATCGCGAGGCTTCGTCATGCCAGTTGCTCCTGGTCGAGGATCGGCGATCTGGCATCGGCTTCGAGAGCCGCCCGGATCGCCGCAGTTGCGTAGCGACAGTCGGGACTTCGCCGTCCCGAGGGGGATGCCGAGGTGATCGGCGACCTCGGGCACGGTCAGACCGAGGGCGTAGTGGAAGACGAGGACGGCGCGCTGCTCGGGCGGAAGTCGCCGGAAGCCGCGGTCCAACTGGTCGCGGTCGTGGACGCGTCAGGAACTCGTCGGCGGCGGCCGGTGCGTCCGTCTCGAGCAGGACGACATCGGTCGCGAAGTGCCGGCCGCGCCGCGCTTCGGCGTAGCAGGCGTTGACGAGGATGCGATGGAGCCACGCCTCGAACCGGTCGGGGTCGCGCAGCGCCGGGAGGTCCCGCCACACGTTGACGAGGGCCACCTGGACCGCGTCCTCCGCGAGGTTGGCGTCGCGCAGGATCCGATGCGCGATGAAGATGCAGCGGTCGCCGACCTCACGTACGAGGGCGCCGAAGGCCTCCTCGTCGCCCTGTCTCGCTTGGTCCACGATCGCTCGCAGCATCCGCTGCCCCCTGGCTGTCGGCGTCGGATGGCGCCGTCAACGAGCATGAGTCTGCGCGTTGCGCGAATCGTTCGATGTTGGCGCTCAGGACGACGCGCAATTGGGTGTGACGCGGTCAGCTGCTTACAAGGCGAGGTTCACCCCCTGCATCGGTGGTGGACCAACGTCAGGCGACGTGAGTGCCACCAGCCGATTCGCCTACGGGCTCGATGCCACCACGCTATAAGGTGGGGCAACCTCACGGACGGGGAATCTGATCTTCCGGCAGCCAGGCCGGTTGACCGGACTCGAGGATGTGGATCTCGCCCCCCGTGGACAGGTCGGTCCACCCGACCAACCCGCCAAGGTCCGGACCCGGGTTCACCCAGATCGACCATCCATCCACGCCCTTCCGCGGGAACGAGGAGGGTCACCTGCACCCTGGCGCCGGGTGGCACGACGTGCGGGGTCACGTTGCCGGCTAGCCGCGCCATCGTCCCACGCTCGTCCTCGTCGGCCACGAACAACGTGGCGGGTTGGTCACTTCGGTTGACGACCGTGAGCTTCAACGGCCGCGCGTCCGGCGGGACCGGACCGGCCTCGGGCGGGTACGGGGTCGGGATCGGGGTGGGGGTCGGGATGACTGGCGGGGGCGGGCTCGGGAAGGCTGGCAGCGGGGGCGGCGACACGCCGGCAGGGACGTACAGCTCCGCCGAGCCCGTTGCGACACACATACCGTCCAAACAGTCACTGCCACCTGCCACGAGGACCGTGCCATCGAGCAGCAGGATGAAAGGACCTAGCGGAGGATCGTGCGGCCCGGAGCATGGCCGCGGTGGGGGTCCAGGTCCCGGTGCCCGGGTCGTACCGCTCGGCGACGGAATCGTGCGCCAGAAACACCGTGCCATCCGCCAAGAGCGTGGCCGACCACATACTCTGGCATGTCGCCGTTCTCGGTCCAGGTCCCGGTCGCCGGGTCGTACAGCTCGACCGAGAACGTGTTGTGCCGATTCGAACCGCCCATCACGAGCACCTTGCCGTCGGGCTGCAGGAACGCCTCGATGTCCTCGCGCGGGGCGTGCATGTCCGCGATCGCGGTCCAGGCCCCCGTGTTCGGATCGTACAGTTCCGCCTTGGCCGTCGGGTTGTCGCCCGGCGCGGTGCCGCCCGCCACGAGCACGTGGCCGTCGGGCAGCAGGATGGCCACATGGAAGTGGCGCGGGTCGATCATCTTCCCAGTGGCGGTCCAGGTCCCGGTGGCCGGGTCATAGACCTCGCCCGTGTCGCTTTTGCCGATCACGAGGACCTTGCCATCGCGCAGCAAGGTCGCCGTGATTGCGGAAGAAACGCCATTGACCATCTTCCCGGTGGCGGTCCAGGTCCCGCTGGCAGGGTCATACACCTCTGCGCCGCTGATCGGATCATCCGCGTCCGGGTCGTCGATGTCACCCACGAGCACCCTGCCGTCGCTCAGTAACGTGGCCGCAATCCTCCGAGGGGCTTGAGCATGCTCCCGGTGGCTGACCAGGTCCCGGTAGCCGAGTCGTACAGCTCCGCGGAGGTGTCGGTCCGATCGCCGTTTGCGCCGCCCGCCACGAGCACCCGGCCATCGAGGAGGCGCACCGCGGTGTGGCCAGAGCGAGGCGTGCCCATCGTCCCTGTGGCGATCCAGACGCCTCCGTCGGGCTCAACGAGAGGTGGCGGCGACACGCCGGCAGGGATGTACAACTGCGCCGCTGAGTACCCAGCCACGAGGACGGTGCCATCGAGCAGCAACGTGGCCGAGCCATTTGGTCGGTCTAAATAGCCCGGCGTCAGTCCAGGTCCCGCTGTCCGGGTCGTACAGCTCGGCGCCGTCGGTATCCCCCACGAGCACCCTGCCGTCGTCCAGCAATGTGGCGGGGAAGCCCGCGTGGGGCCTGAGCATGCTCCCGGTGGCGGACCAGGTCCCGGTGGCCGGGTCGTACAGCTCCGCGGAGGTGTCCTTCCAATCGGAGTTGGTGCCGCCGCTCACGACGAGCACCCTGCCATCGAGCAGCGGCACCGCGATGTGTTCCAGGCGAGGCGTACCCATCGTCCCGGTGGCGGTCCAGGTGCCCGTGGCCGGATCGTACAGCGCGGCCCGGTCGTGGTCATTGGAGCGTGCCTTCGCCGCCCGCCACGAGCACCCTGCCATCGGGCAGCGTGACCGGCGTGGGGATGTCCATGGGTGGTGTCAGCTGCCCCGTGGCGGTCCAGGTCCCGGTGTCGGGGTCGTACAACTCGGTGCCGCCGCCGTAGTGGACCACGAGCGCTCTGCCGTCGCGCAGCAACGTCGCCGATTCAAACTGCCGCCCAACGGGGTCGGTCGCGACCATCGACCCGGTGGCGGTCCAGGTCCCGCTGTCGGGGTCGTACACCTCTGCGCCCTCGACATCACCCACGAGCACCCTTCCGTCGAGCAGCAGGGTGGCCTTGAAGCCTTCGGGGGGCTTGATCATGCTTCCCGTGGAGGACCAGGTCCCGGTGGCCGGGTCGTACAGCTCCGCGGAAGTGTCGTCATCGGCGCCGCCCACGACGAGGACCCGGCCATCGAGGAGCCGCACCGCGGTGTTGTCAAGGCGTCGAGTGCCCATGGAGTTGGTGGAGACCCAGACGCCTGTCGTTCGCGGGAACGCGAGCGCGGTCGGGGCAGCGGATGGCGCGGTGAGGCTCGGGCTCGGCAACGCCTGGGGATCGGCCGGTGGCAGGAGGGAGAGGTCCGGCGCCACATCTTGTTTGGGGAGCCAGGCGCCGGCGGCCGCCGCTGCCGCGATGGCAAGCGCGATCAGGAGCGCGGCCGCGAAAAGCAGGTTCCGACGGCGGGCGCCGGGGTCGGCATCCTGTAGAGCGCCGAGCAAGGACGGCAGCGCCCGCTGCTGGGCGGTGGTGTCGACCGCGACCAGAATGTGCTCGTGCAGGCCAGCCTGGGCCCGCTTCGGCAGGTGGGCTCGCAGCGCCTGGGAGATCTGGGCCTCCGTGAGGGGTCGGCCGTTCATGCTTCGGCCTCCATCGCCTTCTCGAGCGCGCCGCGGGCGGCGTGAAGTCGCCACTTGGCGGTACCGACGGGGATACCGAGCGAGCGGGCGATCTCGGCGACCGGCCGCTCCTCGACGTGGTGAAGGACGAGGATCAACCGGTCCTGCGGCCGCAACCGGTCGAAGGCGCGGCCGATGGCGTCGTTGTCGACGAGCTGGTCCATCGCGGTCCGGGCGTGGGGATCCTGCGGCGCTTCGGGCTCTGGGGTGACGTCACCCGGATTCGCCGGCCGAACCGACACCTCGCGGAGCCGGACCCGATGCCGGCGCGCCATCAGCGCCGCGTTCGCCACGATCCGGTTGAGCCAGCCATCGAAGGCCGCCGGATCGCGCAGCCTGGGAAGCTGTCGCCAGGCGGAGACGAGCGCGTCCTGGGTGGCATCGGCCGCGTCGGCATCGTTGGAGAGGATCGACCAGGCGAGGCGGTAGCAGCGATCGAGCCGCGTGTCGACCAGCATCTCGAACGCCGCGGCGTCGCCGGTGCGCGCGCGCCGTACCAGCGCGTCGTCGGCCGACTTCGCCGCCTTCGCTGCTGTCGTCACCGCATCCACGTCACCCTCGGGCGGTCGATCCTAGCGCCCGCTGGTCGCGGTGTCGCCATCGATCGCTGCTGTCGGGAGTCCAGATGCCGCCGGTGGGCGCTCGGTTGGGTCGGGCGGCGAGAGGTCGAGCCGCCAAACGCCGACGCCGTGACCGGCATCTATCTATTGCGCCGCGGACGCGGTCATATGGAGGATCGACATGAGACTCTCGTTTCGTCGGCTGGCAGCGCTTACCGCGCACTCCTCATCGCGGGTGTGGCAGCCGCGTGCGGAGCGGATCGGTCTGTCGGAACGGACACACCAGCACCGGCAACCCCGGCACCGGTACCAACGACGAGCCCGGCGGGAGTCCAGTCGCCCAGTCCCTCACCCCTGCCGCTGCCCACAGGGAGTCTCGTCCCGGGAACGACCTATCAGATCACTGATCCGTGCTGCGTGGGTCCTGCAGGGATCTTCCTCAGCGCGCCCGCCGGATGGTGGACCTTCGACCCCATCTTCATCGGCAAGAACGTCCTCGGCGATCCGGCCCTGTATGACATCTTGCTGGGCGCGGGCCTGGCCGGGAATGTCTACACCGGTGGCTGCCAGTGGCACGGGACCGCTCTCGATCCACCGGTAGGACCGACCGTCGACGACCTCGCGACCGCGCTGGTGGCTCAGGGAGCACCGGGCACAGCCGCCCCCGCGGACGTGACGATCGGAGGCCATCCCGGCAAGAAGGTCGAGCTGTCGATGCCGGCCGATGTCGACATCGCCACTTGCGACCAACAGGATGGATATCCGGTGTTCGGTTTGTGGTCGCACCCGAATGCTCCGTCCGCGGCCTTCCCCGTGACGTACGGGAACGGTCAGCGCAACACGGTGTACATCGTCGATGTCGATGGCACACGTCAGGTGATCTATACGATGTACCTGCCGGGCACCTCCGCGGCGAATCTCGCCGAACTCGAGCAGATCCTCGCGTCGATCCGGTTCGAGCCCTAGTCGTCCAGGCGCTCAACGATCGTGGCGATCCCCTGGCCGACGCCGATGCACATCGTGGCGAGGCCGTAGCGACCGCCGGTCCGCCGCAGCTCGTGCGTGAGCATCGTGATCAGGCGGCCACCGCTCATCCCGAGCGGGTGCCCGAGCGCGATGGCCCCGCCGTTCGGGTTCACCTTGGCCGGATCGAGCCGCAGCTCGTCGATGACCGCGATCGACTGCGACGCGAACGCCTCGTTCAGCTCGATGATGTCGAGGTCGTCGATGCCGATCCCGGCGCGCTCGAGCGCCTTGCGCGTGGCCGGCACCGGGCCGATGCCCATCACCGCCGGGTCGACGCCGGCGACCGCGGTCGACACGACCCGGGCGAGCGGCTTGAGGCCCAGCTCGCGGGCGCGCTCGGCCTCCACGAGCAGGACCGCCGACGCGCCGTCGTTGATCCCGGAGCTGTTGCCGGCCGTGACGCTGCCGCCCTCCTGCTTGAACGCCGGGCGGAGCTTCGCCAGCGCTTCGGCGGACGTGTCGGCGCGGGGATGCTCGTCGCGCGTGACGGTCGTGGTCTCGCCCTTGCGCCCGGCGACCTCGACCGGGACGATCTGGTCGTCGAACCTGCCGGCCTCGATCGCGGCGACGGCACGACGCTGGCTCTCGAGCGCGAACGCGTCCTGGCGCTCGCGGTCGACGCCGTAGCGCTCGGCCACGTTCTCCGCCGTCTCGCCCATCGAGTACGGGTAGTACATCTCGGCGAGCTTCGGATTGAGGAACCGCCAGCCGAGCGTCGTGTCCTCGACCTCGCGCGGGCCGCGGTCCCACGCGTTCGCGGGCTTGGCCATGACGTACGGGGCCCGCGTCATCGACTCGACGCCACCGCCGATGAACACGTCGCCATCGCCCACGGCGATGGCATGGGCGGCCGAGTTGACCGCCTGCAGCCCCGAGCCGCACAGCCGGTTGACGGTCAGGCCACCGACCTCGACCGGGAAGCCGGCCAGCAGGACGGCCATCCGCGCGACGTCGCGGTTGTCCTCGCCCGCCTGGTTCGCGCACCCGAGGATCACGTCCTCGATCAGCGCCGGGTCGATGCCGGCGCGGTCCACGACGGCCCGAAGCACGAGCGCGGCGAGGTCGTCCGGCCGGACGCTCGCGAGCGCCCCGCCGTAGCGGCCGATCGGGGTACGGACCGCCTCGACGATCCAGGCGTCGCGCAGGGTTCGGTTGGGGTCAGGCACGCACGGATTGTAGGCGGCGACCGGCCGAGCCGGGCCGAGACGAGCCCGGGCCGGTTCGCTACGGCAGCTTCGAGAGGGCCTCGGCGACGAGCGTCTCGTCGGCCGCGGCGACCGTAAAGGACACGTCACCAGCGCTGTAGACGTAGAACGGCACGGTGGCGGTGGACGTGACGACCTTGATCACCTGCTTGCCGCCGAGCTCGAGGTCTTCCTTGGTCGTCGTGGCGTTCAGGGTGCGCCCGGCGATCATGGCTTCGCCGACCTCGGCGGCCGTCTTGTCCTTGACCCGGACGGCGATGACGCTCGACTTGGAGTTCGAGGCGAGCCCGATGGTCATGTCGGCATCGGGGCTGCCGAGGACGTTGAGGAGACTGCCGAAGACCATGGCTGCCTCCGGCTGGATGGCGCTGAGGTCCGTGCCGGAGAGGGCGTTGCGTTGTGTCGGCTCGCCGCCGATCTCCGCTGGCAGCACGTTGACCAGGGGCGTGTCCGCGCCGAGCGACGGCCGAACCACCGACGCCGCGGGTGCCTCCGAGGGGGCGACCGACTCGGCGCCGTCCGTCGCGGGCGCGGAGGCGGCGGGTGTCGCCTCGACGGGAGCGTCCGCGGACGCGGGCAGGTTCGAGGACGCGGCACCGCCGCATGACGCGATCGTGGTGGCGAGGATGAACGCGCCACCGAAGCGCTTGAGCGAGCGAATGGGTTCAGTCATGTCGTTTGGACGCCTCTAGTGGGGAACGCTGCTTTGATCGCGAGGTGTCGCAATAGAAAGGCGGGCTCATCGAGCCTCTTGCGCCGCAGCCAGCCGGTGACTTCCTGGTTGCACTTGCTAGCGTTGCAGGAGCGGCAAGCCGGCACGATGTTGTCGAGCGTGTAGCGCCCGCCGCGTGATATCGGCAGCACGCAGTCGCGCTGGAGCACCACGCCGGTTGCGCCGCAGTAGGCACAGCCGCCCCAGGCGGCTTTGAGCGCGTCCCACTGCTCGTCGCTCAGGTCGTGCTCGACCCGCCCCATCCGGCGCTGGCGCCGGCGGGCATACACGGCTTGACGGGTTCGGCGGGCCATGTGGCAGAGCATAGGGCCGCCCACGCCGGCCGCCTCGACCTGGATGCTTCGAAATCGAAGCTTTCGGTGGCCTACCGATCAGTGGTGGCGGCCATTCGCTCGAACGGGCCCATCGGGTGCGCGGCCCCGAGTCGGAGCGCGAGGTCGATATCGGACTCGGTCGCGACGCCGTCGGCGAGGGTGCGTTGCGCCTCGGCGTCGATGGCCCGGAGGATCCTCGTGGTGATCTCGGCGGCGGGAAGCTGCCGCGTCGGGCGGTTCAGGAACCCGGAATTCAGGCGCCACCGAATCGCGTCGGCCGTCCGTGTAGACGTAGAACCCGACACCGCTCTTGCGGCCCAGGTGCTCTGCGGCCGCGAGTCGCTCCTGGATCTCCGACGGCCGCAGGTGCTCGGGACGGCCCAGGCCTTCCCACACGCCCCGCGCGGCTGCGAGGGTCACGTCGATGCCGGTGAGGTCCATGAGCTCGAACGGACCGAGCGGGAATCCGGCATCGCGCATCGCCTCGTCGATGCCTTCGACGGACGCGGCTCCCGACTCGAGGAGCCGAAGGGCCTCGATCGTGAACGGGCGGTTCACCCGGTTGACGATGAACCCCGGCGAGTCGGTGCAGCGGACCGGGGTCTTGCCCCAGGACCGGACGATGTCCTCGGCGCGGGTGATCACCTCGCGGGAAGTCAGCTCCCCTGGCACGACCTCTACGAGGGCCATTCGGGGCACGGGGTTGAAGAAGTGCAGCCCGAGGACCCGTGCGGGCTGGGCGGTCGCGGCGGCGATGGCCTCGATCGAGAGCGCGCTGGTGTTGGTCGCCAGGATCGTGTCGCTCCGGGCGCCCGCGTCGAGGGCTCGGAAGATCTCCTGTTTCAGACCGAGGTCCTCGAGCGCCGCCTCGACGACCAGCTCCGCTTCGGCGGCGACCGCGTCCAGGGTCCGCGCGTCACGCAGTCGCTCGAGGCGGCCGGCTGCCCACGCGTCGATCGTGTCCGGGTCCAGGTCGAGGTGCGCGGCACGGCGCTCGAGCCCACGCTGGATACCGGCTCGAGCGCGCTCGATCGCGGCGGGATCGACGTCGTGGAGGACGACCTCGGAGCCGGCTTCGAGCGCGACCTGCGCGATGCCGGCACCCATCGCGCCCGCACCAACGACGCCGATGATCGGGAGCGCGCGCGGCTCGACGGTCTGGGTGATCACCTCAGACCGACTTGAGCGCCTCGAACGGCTGGCGGCAGGCGCGGCAGTAGAACAGGGAGCGGCACTGCGTCGGCCCGAACGCGCTGTCCATCACGACCCGGCCGGACGCGCAGAACGGGCAGCGCACGTCGGCGGGCTCGGAGGGCGGGGCGATGCCCACGGACGCGAGTGCGCGCTTGCCGGCGGCCGAGATGCGATCGGAGGTCCAGGGCACCTCGAACGTCGTGTCGACCGCGACGGGCAACCCGAAGGCGTCGAGGCGATCGGCGATCGAGCCACGGATGACGTCGAGCGCCGGGCAGCCGACGAAGGTCGGCAGGATCACGACCCGGATGCCGGCGCGATCGACGTCGACGCGGTGCACGATCCCGAGGTCGACGACGGACAGGACCGGCAGCTCGGGATCCGGGACCTCGGCGAGGGCTGCACGCACGTCCGCGACAGTGGTGGAGCGACGTGGCTGGGACTGCGCCGGCACGAGCACGGGCGATGGCGACGTGGGTGCCGAACTCGCTCACCACGTGGCTCCCGGATCGCTGCGCCGGACGGCGGTGAACTCGCCGTGCAGCCAGGTGAAGGGCTCCCCGTGGTCGGTGCGGCCGCGGGCGGGGTCATGCGTTACGGGCAGAGCCGGAAGTCCGAGCCGTTCGAGCGTGGGCGCCACCCCGGCGCGCCAGTCGCGCTCGAGCTCCGCCATCGGACGCGCGAGGATCCCGGCCGCGAGGAGTGCCGGTTCCCCGGGGAGTGGCGTGAACACCGTCCCGGAATCCGGTCCGAGCGTCTCGAGCGCGGCGATCAGGCGGTCGCGTGGCTCACCGGTCGTGGTCGCGAGGCGGTCCAGCCACAGGTCGACATGCATCAGGTGGTAGCGCTCCTCGCGCACGAGCTTGCCGACGAGCTCCGCGAGGGGCAGCCACGAGGCGGAGGTGAGCGCCGCGAGACGAACGGAGTCGGCGGTCTCGTACAGGTAGCGTCGGGCGATGGTCATCGCCCAGTCGCCGCGGCCGTGATCCAGGAGACGTGCATGCCGGTACTCGGAGGGCTCGCGATCGTAGGCGAGCGAGTCCGCGTCGCCGGTGCCGGTCACGGTCGCCAGCAGTTGGAACAGCGCCTGCGCGTGACCCAGCTCGTCCTGGGCCAGCGAGCTCATCGCGATGTCCTCTTCGAGCTGCGGGGCGATCCCCGTCCACTCCGAATCGGAGAACCCGATGACGAACTCGTCGTCCGCCATCGAGCGCAGCAGCTCGTCGAGGCCGTCGACCGCCGGGGCGGGGTGGGTCGGGGCGGTCAGCCCGGTCGCGGTGCTCACGTCGCCCGCGCCTTCGGCTTCTCCTGCCCCGCCGCCGACCGGGCCGCCGCAAGCTTGTCCCGCATGACGTAGCCGCCGGGCTTCTTGAACGAGCGGTCGAGCGGCGGCTGGAGCAGGTCCGGGTCGTGCAGGTCGACGACGTCGGCGCGGCGCACGATCCAGAGGCGCACGCTCTCCTGGCGGCGACCGAACAGCTCGCGGGCGTAGTGCATGGCGAGCTCGGCGTCCGGCGCCATGACGCTGCCGCCGTGGCGCATCGCGTCGCCGTCCTTCTCCTGGCGGAATACCTCCCAGGCTCGAGCGCGCCGCCGACGCGGGCGGCGTGGCGCGGCCGCGCGCGTCATGCCGCCTGGGGCGCGGCCAGGATCGACTCGCGGACCCAGGCCGTCTCGCTCCGGGCCAGCCGCCGGAACTCCAGCCGCTCCTCGGACATCGGCCCGTGGTTCGTGACGACCGTGCGCAACTCGTCCCAATCCGGTTCGGTGTAGCGCCACTCGCGTGCGTCCTCGTCGAAGCGCAGCTCCGGATCGGGGATCACGAGTCCGAGCTCGCGGATGCGTGGAACGTAGATCGTCAGGAACTCCTGGCGCAGCTCCTCGGAGGTCTTCGCCTTGATCCGCCAGCGCAGGTCCTTGTCCTTCTCGCGCGGGGAGCGCGGGCCGTGCATCTGCATCAGCGGTCCCCACCAGCGGTCGAGGGCCTCCTGGATCGCGGCGCGCTGTGCCGGCGACCCGGTCACCATCGTCACGACGACGTCGCGCCCATGCATGATGTGGACCGATTCCTCCCAGCAGATCTTGCGCATCGTCCGGGCGTACGGCGCGTACGACGAATTCCGGAGCGCCTGCTGGGCGACGATCGCGGCGGCATCCACGAGCCACGCGATCATCCCGACGTCCGCCCACGACTTGGTCGGGTAGTGGAACACGTTGTGGAACTTGGTCTTGCCGGCGAGCAAGTCGTCGAACATCGCTTCGCGCGGCTTGCCGAGGTCCTCCGCGACGCGGTAGAGCAGCTGCGCGTGGCCAACCTCGTCCTGGATCTTGGCGGTCAGCGCCAGCTTCCGGCGGAGGGTCGGTGCCCGCATGATCCAGTCGCGCTCGGGAAGCACGCCCATGAGCTCGGAGTTGGCGTGCATCTCGACGAAGCGCAGGACCGCGGTCCGGTACTCGTCGGGCATCGAATCGGTCGATTCGACGGTGCCGCCGCGCGCAAGGTGCGCTTCGAAGCGCTCGAACCAGGCGTCGTACGCCTCGTCGTGGGCGCGCGTGGGCGCCGGCGTGGACGGGGCGGCGTCGGTCGAACGGTCGCCGGGCGCGAGGACCGGATCGAGAGCGAGCGGGTCGGTCATGACGATTCGTCCGCGGCGGTGCCCGAGACGGCGCGGAGCGACAGCTCGACATAGGCGTCCGTCACGGAGCTCGGGCCGAGCCGACCGTCGGGCTGGTACCAGGCGACGAGGCCGTTGAGCGCGGTCAGGAGGTAGGCGGCGGCGACCGTCGGCGTCGATGGGCGCGAACGTGCCGGCCTCGATGCCCTCGCGGATGAGGTCGCGGAACTGCCGCTTCGTAGGCGTCGCGGCGGGTCAGCGTCCGGGCGCGACGCTCCGGACCCAGCGAGCGCCACTCATGGATGAACACGCTGGCGCGCCCGATGTCCTCGACGACCACGCCGACGTGGGCAAGTGCGAGTGCCCGGAGCCTGGCCATGGGGTCCGCGTCGCCCAGGCCGGCGAGGGCCTCATCCGCGGCGGCTTCGAACTGGGAGGCCGTGCGGTCCACGATCGACCAGAGCACGTCCTGCTTGGAGGCGACGTGCGCGTACAGGCTGGCACCCTGGATGTCCAGCGCACGGGCGATGTCGCGCACGCTCGTCCCGGAGTAGCCGTGCTCGCGAAAGAGTTCGCTGGCGACGTCCTCGATCTCGCGACGTCGCGTGGTCTCGACCATGGAGATTGGGCCCCCAACCTAACGTTCGTTAGGCGCCAGCCTACGTCACGGCGGGCATGCGGGCAAGCGGCGCGCCTACTCCCCGGTGAACTGCGGCGCCCGCTTCTCGCGGAACGCGGCGAGACCCTCGGCATGGTCGGCGGTCGCGCCGGCGATCCCCTGCAGCTTCGCCTCGCCTTCGAGCGCCTCGTCGAGGTCGATGGTGGCGCCGCGCTCGAGGGCGCCCTTGGTCAGGGCGACGGCCAGCGGCGCGCCCGCCGCCACACGATCCGCGAGGGCGCGAGCCTCCGCCAGCAGGTCGTCGGCCGGCACGACCTTGGAGACCAGACCGATGCGCAGCGCCTCGTCGGCGGAGATCGGATCGCCGACGAAGGCCATCTCGGCGGCCCGCGCCGCTCCGACGAGCCGTGGCAGCAGCCACGTCGCCCCGCTGTCCGGGATGAGCCCGATCCGCCCGAACGCCAGCACGAACCGCGCATCGGCGGCGGCGATCCGCAGGTCGCAGGCGAACGCGAGCGAGGCCCCGGCCCCGGCGGCGACGCCGTTGACGGCCGCGATGACCGGCTGGCCCATGGACCGCAGGGCCCGGATGATCGGGTTGTAGCGCTCGCGAACCTCTTCGTCGAGCGGCGCGGCATCGGGCTGCTCGCGCTCCGCCAGGTCCTGCCCGGCGCAGAAGGCGCGACCCGACCCGGTCAGGATGACGGCCCGGACGGCTCGGTCGACGGCGATCCGTTCCAGCTCCGCCCGCAGGGCGAGCTTCATCGGGATCGTCAGCGCGTTGAGCGCCTCCGGGCGGTCGAGGGTGAGCGTCGCGACCGGCCCGTCGATCTCGACGCGCAGGCCGTCGGTCACCCGCTGAACTCGACCAGCCGCCCGTCCACGATCTCGAATACCCGGCGGTCGATGGGCTCGTCCGCGCCGCCCGACTGCTCGAGGATGAACTCCGCGAACATCGCGGCGAAGCCCTGGTCGTCCGGCCGCAGGCTCGCGGCCGTGAGGAGGTGACGCTCGGGGATGCCGACGAGCACGCGCGCCCCGTTGCCGCCCAGTTCCTTGGCGAGATGGGCGATGACGTCGGGCAGCAGGATCCGGACCGCGTCCATGCCATCGCCCGTGTCGGAGCTGATCAGGTGCCGCTCGCCCGAGACCTCGTCGGTCCATGGCGCGGTCGCGGCCCAGGCCGCGAGGTTGCGCAGGGCCGCGTCCTGCAGCTCGATCGGCCTCGATCCCCCACGACAAGCAGGTGATCGCCGTTCACCATGATGTCGAAGCCACCGGCCGGGATGGCGTAGACCACGGGCAGGCCGGCGGGGCCGGCATCGAGGACCGGTTGGGCATGGCTCTGCATCGCGTGCTGGGCCAGCGTGTCGCGCTGGACGTCCTCGATCGCGAGGCCCTGCGTCCCGACCGGCCGGAAGGCGGGTCGGATGACGTCGCGGGCGAGCGCCCAGTCGTGCTCGGGCGAATCGACCACCGACGAGGAGGACTGCGGCCGCGGCACGTGCCCGCTCACGGGCGCGCTGTCATCGATCGGGGAGAGGATGTCGGGCGGGCTGTCGCGGAGCGACGATGGCGGCTCGTCGCCGAGGTCCCTGGCCAGGTCGCGCCCGACGTCGCTCCCGCCTTCGTTCGGGTCACGCTCCATCCGTTCCTCCTCGTGTGATCATCGGCCGGTCCAGGTCGGCGGGCGCTTCTCCATGAAGGCACGCATCCCTTCGCGTTGGTCCTCGGTGGCAAAGAGCTCGAAGAAGGCCGCCCGCTCGGCGCGCAGGCCGGCGCTGAGGGACAGGTCCGCGGCGGCCAGCACGGAACGTTTGGCGGCACGGACCGCCAGCGGTGGCATGCCGGCGATCGTGTCGGCGAGCTCCAGCGCCGCCTCGACAGTCTGGGCGCTCGGGACGACCTTCGTGACGAGCCCGGCGGCCTTCGCCTCCTCGGCGGGCATCGCCCGCCCGGTCAGGATGAGCTCCATGGCCAGCGCCGCGCCGACGGCCCTGGTGAGCCGCTGCGTACCGCCGGCCCCGGGCATGACCCCGATCCGGATCTCCGGCTGGCCGAACTGGGCGTCGTCGCCGGCGACGATGAGGTCGCACGTCATGGCCAGCTCGCAGCCGCCACCCAGGGCGTAGCCGCGGACGGCGGCGATCAGCGGGCAGGCCGATCGAGCCGATGCGGTCCCAGGCCGAGAAGTTGCCCTCGGCATGCAGGCGCTCGGGGGTCTGGTCGGCGAGCTCGACGATGTCGGCACCGGCCGCGAAGGCTCGATCGCCGGCGCCGGTCAGGACGACGACCCGGATCCGATCGTCGAGGTCGAGCGCCTCGAGCTGGGCGGCCAGCTCGGCGAGGAGCGCGAAGCTGAGCGCGTTGCGCGCCTCGGGTCGATCGATCGTGACGAGCGCGACGCCGTCATGCCCGGGGACGGGGGCATCGACACGGATCAAGCGGGTGGTCGGCTCGACGTCGGTCACGGGCTCCTCGCTGGTCGTCCGGTCAAGTATCCACGTTCCGGGCCTCGCGCGACCACCGAAGACTCGTTCCGCGTCAGCCCTTGGCCGCCGGTTTCCTGCCCAGGGCCAGATACCGATCCCGCACGCCCTTGTCGAGCTTCTCGATCGCGTACCGGAGCATGACCCGCGGCATCGTGGCCGCGTGTGCATCGAGGAACGCCAGGAGACGGGGCTCGTCACGTTTGCCCGCCTCGCGCAGCATCCAGCCGACGGCCTTGTGCACGAGGTCCTGGTCATCGCCCAGCAGCCGCTCGGCGATCTGATACGTGTCGTCCAGTTCGCCGCGCCGGATGAACGCCATCGTGCTCAGGATGGCCGTGCGACGTTCCATCGGCGCCGCCGAGACGGCCAGGGTGTAGAGGACGTCGCGTGGCTTGTCGGCGAGCCACTCGCCGACGACCCAGATCGCGCTCCGGTCGACGAGATCCCAGGTGTTGATTCGATCGTGGCGCCTTAGGTAGAGGTCGAACAGCGCCCGTCGGCGGTCGACCGAAGTCTTCCTGTCGCGCGCCTGCCAGTCCATGATGCTGACCGCCCCGACCCGGACTTCATGGACCGGGCTCTCGAGCAGCGACTCGATCTCCTCTGGTGGCATGTCCATGCACGCCTTTGCGAGGGCGAAGATCTGGCCCATCCCGATGCCGCCGCCGGGTGTCCGAAGGGCTTCGAGCTTCACTTTGAACTGGGCAGCCGTGGTTTCCACGTGCTCATCCTGTCATGCCCGGGAAACCCTCGAACGACCCATTCGGTCATGGATCGAGGCAGCCGTTGGACTCCCTGCTCGCATGGTGTCCACCAATGTCCCCTGAAGCCGGGCAAGCCGCAGGGTTAGCTCGCGTCTCGGCTGCGCTCGAAACACCCGCGCTGGATGTTGAGCGAAGATCGTCCCTGCCGCTACGGATGTCTGACGTCTAGCATCCATGGGCGACCGGTAATCCGCGATGACGTCAGTTGCCGCGTCATCCAGGTCGTCGCGCTCCTCGTCCGTAGCCTCGGGGTCCACCAACGCATCGAAGACGATCGTCTGTCCGCGATAGCTCGACCGATACCGCGCGGACATGCGGGCCGATGTTGCCCAGGAGGCCGCGCTGCGCCGAGAGACGCAAATAGCGAAATTCAGAGTCTTCGTCCGGCCGTGGCAGGTGGGACCAATTCAGCCATCGCGCGAGTCTAGCGGGGCGATCCTTCGAGCGACCTGACTGGCGCCTCAGACGGCGTGATCTCACCCGAGGTCCGTCGCGTCCTCCAGCACGAGGAACGTGGCGATACCAGGTGCGATCTCGCGCAGGTTCCGGCCGGCCGCGCGCATCGCGTCCGACGCGAGCCCCGCGTCCATCGCCGCGCGATCGTCGAACTCCATCGCCGTGATCATCACGAGGTCGGTCTCGCCTCCCAGGGCCTCGGAGACGCGCTGCACCCTGGTCGAGCGCAGGCCCGGGGTTTCCGCGACCAGCGGCAGGTGTTCCGCCGGCGTAGCGCCGCTCGAACTCGGCGAGCGCGTCGGGGCCGCCCTCGGGGCGGCGGTACAGGGCGAGTAGCGTGGTCATGCGGTCACCTCCTCTGTGGTCGTCGCGGTCGTGCCGGCGCGCTGGCGCGCGACGGCCTCGGTCGATCGATAGAACTCGCCGAGCGCTTCGGTGGCGATGGCCGGCCGTTCCGAGAACGCCTCGTGGCCGGCGTCGGGCAGGACGAGCAGGCGCCCGTCCAGGACGGAGCGCGACAGCCGCCAGGCATCGTCGACCGGGACGAACGGGTCGCGGTCGCCGGCCGCCACGAGCGTCGGTGGGTCGATGGTCCGGATCTCGCGCGGCGTCAGCAGCGATTGCGTCGCGACGTCGCGGGCGATGGCCGGCAGCAGCGCCCGCCACGCACCCGCACCCTGCCCGGGATCGTGCCGGCGCGCGAGGTCGGCCGCCCATGTGGGATCGTCGCGGTCGATCCGGATCGGGTCCATCAGCCGTCGGGCGACGCTGGACCGCGGCTCTCGGTCGGTCGTGATGCCGACGACGACGAGCGTTCGCAACCGGTCGGGTGCCCGCACGGCGACGCGCAGGGCGGTCATGGCCCCCAGCGAGAACCCGAGCAGGTGGAACGTCTCCAGGCCCAGGCGCGTCGGCGAACGCCAGCAGGTCGTCGGCGAGCCAGTCGGCCGAGAAGCCGCCGCTGGCCGTGTCCCAGCGCGTCCGTCCATGCCCGCGCGCATCCGGCGTGTAACAGCGAAAGGCCTCGGTCAGCGTCGGCAGCTGACCGCGGAAATCCCGGGCGGCGTCGGACGTCGCGCCGTGCAAGAGGATCAGCGGCGGGCCGGCACCGGCGACGTCGTAGCCGATGGTCAGGCCGTTGGCGTCGATCGTGGGCATCACGGGCGATGCTACGACGTCCGCCCGGCCACGACCCACCGAGCGGGGGCCCGGACCTACAATCGAGTCCATGAGCGACCCGGAGCCCGAAACACGGATCGAACGCGATTCGATGGGCGAGATGCCCGTCCCGGCCGATGCCCTCTACGGCGCATCGACCCAGCGCGCAGTCCTGAACTTCCCGATCTCGGGGCAGCGCTTCCCGCGCGGGTTCATCCGTGCCCTCGCGCTGGTCAAGCTGGCGGCGGCGGAGACGAACGGCGAGCTCGGCCTCCTCGAGCCGGACGTCGCGCGGGCCATCGCGACGGCGGCCGCGGCCGGTGGCGGACGGCGACCACGACGCGCAATTCCCGATCGATATCTACCAGACGGGATCGGGCACCTCGACCAACACGAACATGAACGAGGTCGTGGCGCACCTCGCCGCGCGGCGGCTGGGCGAGGGCGGCAACGTCCACCCGAACGACCACGTCAATCGCTGCCAGAGCTCGAACGACGTGATCCCGACCGCGCTCCAGCTCTCGGCGGCGATGGCGATCGAGGAAGCCCTGCTGCCCGCGCTCATCGAGCTGCAGACCGCGCTGGCGGCGAAGGCCGACGAGTTCTGGCCCGTGGTCAAGACCGGGCGCACCCACCTCCAGGACGCGACGCCGATCCGGCTGGGCCAGGAGTTCCGGGGCTATGCCGGGCAGGTCGAGGAGGCGGTGCGGCGAGCCCTGGCCGCCCAGGCCGAGCTGCTGTCCGTGCCGCTCGGAGGCACGGCGGTCGGGACCGGCATCAACGCCCATCCCGAGTTCGCGGCGCGGACCTGCCAGCGCCTGGCCGAGCTGACCGGCCTCCCCGTGCGCGAGACCCGCAACCACTTCCACGCCCAGGCCTCGCTCGACGCGGCGATCGCGGCGCACGGCGCGATCCGGACGATCGCCCTGGGCCTGTGGAAGATCGCCTCGGACGTGCGGCTCATGGGCATGGGCCCGCGCGCCGGCCTCGCCGAGCTGTCGCTCCCAGAGACGCAGCCGGGTCGAGCATCATGCCGGGCAAGGTGAACCCGGTCATCGTGGAGTCGCTGACCATGGTCGTGGCACGGGTCGTCGGCAACGACGCGACCGTCGCGTTCGCGCAGACCGGGTCGCTGCTGGAGCTCAACGTGATGCTGCCGGTCACGGCGGCCGCGATGCTCGAGTCGATCGGCCTGCTGGCCGCCGCGGCCCGCAACTTCAGCGACCGGACGATCACCGGGCTGACCGCCACGGAGCGCGGCCCGCAGCTCGTCGAACAAGGGTTGATGCTCGCGACGGCGCTCGCGCCTGTGATCGGCTACGACGAGGCGGCGACCCTGGCCAAGGAGGCCTTCAAGTCCGGGCGCACGATCCGCGAGCTGGCCCTGGAGCGCGGCATGAGCGCCGACGACCTCGACCGGCTGCTGGATCCGGCCGCCATGACCGAGCCGGGTCTCGATGGCGGTCCCGCCGGCGGCTGACCCTCACGGGGACGGCCCGACCGTCAGCTCCGAGATCATGGTCGGGTGGACCTGGCACGCGAATCGATAGTTGCCCGGGACGAGACCCCCCACGGTCACTGGCGGAGTCGTGCCCGGTCCGTTGATGATCTCGGTGGTCGCGAGGACGGTCAGGAACCCAGGGCCCGCGAGCAACTGGACGTTGTGGGGGACGTCGGCATCCAGATTGTTCAGCGTGATCCGCAACGGGACGCCGGCGGGGACCCCAGCCTCGGGTGGGTCGAACGCGATGTTCGCGGCGACGATCGTCATGTCGATCGGTCCGCCGATCGGGATCACGTCGCCGCGACAGGCGACGAGCGCGAGCCCTGCGACGCCTGCCAGGATCAGGGCCCTCCTCCCTGCGCCGGTCAACGAAGCAGGGCGCGCGGCGAATCGCCGGATCGACGTTCGACGGCCTGCCACAGGCCGATCCCGGTCCAGAGGGCGCCGACCGCAAGCCAGGCGGCGGGTGTCGGCAGGAGCAGCGCCGTGCCGGCAACGACCACGGCCTCACCGATCGGGTGGGCATTCGCGCGGATGAGCACGAGGCCGAGGCCGATCGTGGCGATGGCCGCGGCCGTCTGGGCGATCGCCGTGACGGCCCCGTAGGGTCCGCCGAGCGCCGCGACGACGAGCGCGACTGCCCACGCGACGTGGCCCGCAACGGTGGCGAGGACGACAAGCTCGAGGACCGGACCGCTCGAGGACCACGCCAGTCGCGCGATCCCGAGGCTCGCGATCAGGATCGCGACAGCGCCGACGGCCGCCAAGGGCAGGGTCGAATCCAGGTAGCCGGGCCAATCCGGCGGTACCGGACTGCCGACCGACGCCACCCCGGCGATGGTCCACGCCGCGCCCGCGATGAGCGCGGCGGCGACCGCCCCTCGGGATCCGCGCTCCGTCTCGGGTCCGCGCAAGTGCGCGTCGAGCGCGCCCCGGATGAGGTCGAGTCGGGCTCTCGCGTTCGGCGGTCGGGTCTCCAGGAGTGCCGCCATCTCATCCCCGTATCGCTCGCGCCACCACGACGGGTACAGCCGCAGCAAGCCCAGTCCCTGACGCGCGAGCCGTCGACCTCGATGCCATCAGACGCATCCCCGCGGAACCAGCGGCGGGATCAGGCCCGGCTGCCCGAGCGCCACGGGCAACGGTCCGAGCGTGATCCGCCCCGTATCGACGAACAGTACGCCCGACGGCGTCCACCTCGATCGCATACCGATCGAGCCCGCGCGGTGCCGGGACCGAAGAGCTCGCCCGCGGCCTTGATCCCGAGGCGGTCGTATCGCGACTGGTGGCAGGGGCACTGGAACCAGAAGTCCTCGATGCAGGGGTTGGGGCGACAGCCCAGGTGCGGGCACCGCTGCGACATCGCGCGGACGTTGAGGGCCGTGCCCTCACCGGTCTCGTCGCGACCCGGGCTCCAGCCCCGCCGATTCGGATCGACGATGGTCACGAACGCCCTGGCGGGAGCGACGTACGCGGGGAATCCGTCGGCGATGGGCAGGTCGCCGTTGGCCAGAAGCAGCTCGTCGAACGTGCCGATGCGAACCTTCGCGGTCGCCTGCGCGGCCGCGGACCACAGGAATCCCAGCGTGCCCGCGGTGACCTCCAGGAACCACAGCCCGACCCCCGCGCCGACGGCCCGCCGCATCAGCTGGCGCCGCGACAGCCCCGCAACATGGGTCTCTCGGGCGGCGCGAAGGACCGGCCCCGAGATGGGCTGCAGGCCATCGTCGCGTGCGGTCCCGCCCATCTCAGGAGGACGAGTCGCGGAGTCGCTCCAGACCGGTCCGGGCGAAGCCCTGGAGTCGCTCGAGCTGGGCTCGGACGGTGGCTTCGCCCGTGGCTGTGAGCCGGTAGGGCCGGCGGCGGTCGACCGGCTCGAGGGCCTCGATCAGTCCCCGCCGCTCGAGGCGGGCGAGCGCGCCGTACAGCGTCCCCGGACCCATCGGCGATCCGGTGATCGCCTCGACGTCGGTCATGATCGCGTAGCCGTGCTTCGGTCCCTCGCTGAGGGACACGAGGATGTGCAGGGACGGTTCCGCGAACCGCCCAAGGTCGGACACGCCGTCGCTCATCGCGTTTTCGTCCCCGTATAGCGTGACGCGGTATATCGTCACGCGATATATACGCCTCACCGCCCCGCGCGTCAAGCCGGAGTTCCGGTAGCCCTGCCGACCGGTACAATCCGGCGCGATGACCGACACGCGCATCTGGGACCGCGCGGCCCTGACCGTCCAGACCGGCGAGCGACGCCTTCCGGCGGTCGCGGCGCTGCCCGCGTCGCTGCCGACGCCGGAGATGCTCTTCGACTTCATGCGCGACGCCGAGCTGCGGTTCGCGACCCTGCGCATGCGCATCCTCGAGCGGACGACCACGGCTCGCGGCGAGGACGCTGTCCAGATGGACATCCTGCTCCGCCACCCGGCGCACGCGAAGGTGACGACCAGCCGGCCGGGCCAGGTGCTGGGACACGAGTACGAGGTCTGGATCTCGGACGGTGACCTCGTTCGGACGTACGCCGCGGCCCACAAGCTCGGCACCCAGCGCCCGATGCGGAACCGGCCCCGGGGTCTCGGCGACAAGGACTTCCCAGGGATGTCCCGCGTCTACGAGCCCGTCACGGCGCTGCCGATGGAGACCCTGCCCGACACGTTCGTCCATCCGGCCGGCTACTGCCAGAACGTGCTCGCCACCGGCCGCTGCACGGTCACGGGCACGGACCTCGTCGCGGGGCGGGAGGCGATCCTGCTCGAATGCGACCATCCGCGCGCCATCGAAGTCGCCGCGGACCGGCCCGATTTCAAGATCTCGATCGCGGTCGATCGCCAGCTGGGCGTGATCCTGCGCCTGGTCGAGACGATCGGCGGCGAGGCGAACCGCGACGCCGAGGTAACGGACATCGGTCCGGACGCGCCCCTGCCGCCGGCCGCCTTCGACTTCGTCTTCCCCACCGGGACGACGATGCTCTACTGACGGGACGGTCTTTCCGCGCCGTGGAGTGGCGCGTATAGTCCGGCCATCGTGTCAGGGTCGGGCGACCGATCCGGGGCGTTCAGTGGACTCCCGAGGACACGCGGAAGGAGGGCCAGCGAGCGACCCCGCGCCGTCGACCCGTCGGCCCCACGGCGCCACCCGCGGCCATGCCGCTCCCCGTCTCGCGTCATCCACGCGATCCCCGCGTCCGCGCGGCGCCCCGCCCTGGGCTGCTGCCGCGCACGGTCCGGCATCGAAGAACGTCGGACCCGAGGCGCCCGTCGGCCACCCCGACCGACGGTCCCGCCGTTGTGAGGGAGGTTCTCGATGACCCAGGCACCTTCGCGCGACGACGTCATCCAGCAGGACGTCGCCGACCTCCACAAGCTCGGCTACGCGCAGGAGCTGTTCCGCTCGATGGGCGGCTTCAGCAACTTCGCGATCAGCTTCTCGATCATCAGCATCCTGACCGGCGCGGTCATCCTGTACGACTACGGCTTGGCCTGGGCGGGCACGGCCGCCGTGATGATCGGCTGGCCGCTGATCACGATCTTCGTGCTCGCGATCGCCGCGTCGATGGCCGAGATCGCCTCGGCCTATCCCACCGCCGGCGGCCTGTACTACTGGGCCAGCCGGATGAAGAACAAGAACTGGGGCTGGTGGACGGCCTGGCTGAACCTGATCGGCCAGTTCGCCATCGTCGCCGGCATCAACTACGCAGCCGCCGGCTTCATCAACGCCACGATCATCGAGCGCTCTGACGGCGCCGGGCATTCACGAACACGACGGAGATCATCCCGGGCGATCCTCAACGGCCAGCTCGTGACGCATGGGCATCCTCATGCTCATCCAGCTGGTCATGAACATCCGGGGCATCAATCTCGTCGCGATGCTCAACCAGGTCAGCGTGTGGTGGCACATCGTCATCGTCGCGGCCGTGGTCGTGCTCATCTTCCTGGCCGGCAAGCCAGATGCAGTCGGGCCTGACCCTGTTCGCGATCCAGCCACTGGATACCGCCGGCAGCTGGGACAACAACCTGGGGGTCGTCCACCTCGACCTACGGCCCGGCGATCTCGTACCCGATCATCCTGGCCTTCTTCTTCTCGCTCCTCCAGGCGAACTGGACCTACACCGGCTATGACGCCTCGGCCCACGTCGCCGAGGAGACGGTCGGCGCGCGCGTCGCCAGCGCGTGGGGCCTCTTCCTGTCGGTCGCCGTCAGCGCGGTCGTCGGCTTCATCTTCCTGTTCGCCTGTCGACGCACCTGCCGGACCTGTCGACGCTCTTCCCGGCATCCGCTGCGACGATCCCGCGACCGTACAGCCAGTACTACTTCGGCGACGGCGCGGCGGTCATCGACATCCTGCGCTACAACCTCGGCCGACGATCGGCGACGTGCTGGCGGCCGGGATCGCGATCGCGATGGCGTTCTGCGGCCTCTCGTCGATCGCCTCGGCCGGCCGGATGCTGTACGCGTTCAGCCGCGATGACGGCGTGCCCGGATCCGGCTGGCTCAAGAAGGTGTCCCGCACGATACCGGACGCCGGCGAACTCGCTGATCGCGATCGTGGTGATCGCGTGGCTGTTCACGGTCGCGGCGTTCTTCGTCGGGCCGAGGGACCGCCGTCGTCATCGTCACGGCCATCAGCACGATCTTCCTGTACGCCGCGTACGGGATCGTGCATCTACCTGGGCGCGACGACCCAGGACTGGCTCAAGGAGCGCGTCTGGAGCCTGGGTCGCTGGTCGAAGCCGATCGCCTGGATCGCGCTCGCCTGGGTCCTCGTGCTGATGGTCCTGTTCAGCTTCCCGACGTCGGGCAACATCAGCTGGCCGTTCATGGTGGTGACGGTCCTGTTCCTCCTCGTCTACTACTTCGCGCTGGGCGCGGCGGCACATTCAAGGGTCCGCAGGTCCATGGGCGACAGCGCCGAGCTCACCGAGATCGAACGGGAGTTCTCGCACGAAGCCGAGAAGCTCACGACGGCCTGACCGCCTCGACGATCGATCATGCTGAAATGACCCGGCCGGTCCCGCCGGCCGGGTCGACCCACCCACCCCAGCGGAGTCCCCGATGACCGACCACGGCCACGCGACCAAGCACCCACGCCTGGCGGAGCTCGAGGGCATGGTCCGCGACGGGCGGATCGACACGATCGTCGTGGCCTTCACCGACATGCAGGGCCGGCTCATGGGCAAGCGCGTCCAGGGCCAGGCCTTCCTCGACGGGGTCATCTCCCACGGCGCCCACTTCTGCACGTACCTGCTCGGTACGGACATGGAGATGAACACGCCCGACGGCTTCAAGCTCATGAACTGGGAGACCGGCTACGGCGACTGGATCGCCGAGCCGATCTGGGACCAGCTCCGGATCCTCCCCTGGCTGCCGGGGACGGCCATGGTCCTCGCCGACACGATCGACGAGGAGACCGGCGACGAGATCCCGGTCTCCCCGCGCACGATCCTCAAGCGCCAGGTGGCACGCGCGGCGGATGCCGGCTATCGCGATCAAGGCCGGCTCGGAGTTCGAGTTCTACGTCCTCAAGGACTCCTGGGAGGAGCTCGCCGAGCGTGGCTGGCCCGTGCCCAGGCACCTTCGGCCACTACAACGAGGACTACCACCTGCTCCAGGCGACGAAGGCGGAGCCGCTCCATCGACTGCTGCGCAATCAGATGACCGAAGCGAACGTCCCGATCGAGTTCAGCAAGGGCGAGGCGGCCAACGGCCAGCACGAGGTCAACATCCGCTACGACCACGTCCTCGAGTCGGCCGACCGGAGCGTCGTCTTCAAGCACGGCGCCAAGGAGATCGCCTACCTCAACGGCTGGGGCATCACGTTCATGGCCAAGCCCGACCATCGCTGGACCGGCTCGTCCGGCCACCTGCACATGAGCGTCTGGGACGTCGTCAAGGACGTGCCGCTGATGCACGCGACCGGCCGCGAGAAGGCGGGACCGTACGGCCTCTCGAAGGTCGGCCAGCAGTTCATGGCCGGGATGATGACGCTGTCGCGCGAGCTCGCGGTGTTCGTCGCGCCGTTCATCAACTCGTACAAGCGCTACGCCTCGCTGTCATGGGCGCCGGTCAACGTCGTGTGGGGCCGCGACAACCGGACCACGGGCTTCCGGCTCGTCGGTCGCGGGCCGGCCCTCCACGTCGAGAATCGCTTCCCGGGCGGGGACATGAACGCCTATCTCACCTACGCCGCGATGATCGGTGCCGGCCTGTACGGCATCGAGCACGGCCTCAAGCTCGAGCCCGAGTTCAAGGGCAACGGCTACCTGGCGACCGGCCATCCGCGCATGCCGCGCGCGCTGTACGAGGCCATCGGCGAGCTGGAACGGTCCGAGGCGGCGCGCGCGATCTTCGGCGAGGACGTCGTGGAGCACTACCTCAACGCCGCCCGCGTGGAGCAGGAGACGTACGACTCGATGGTCCATCCGTGGGACCGCGAGCGCTACCTGGAGCGCGGCTGAGGTTCGGCGGACCGGCGCTGCTATCCTCCCCACGTCCCCGCACGTCGCGAGTGTGATCGGCGTGTGACCCCGAGGTGGCATTGGCCCGACCTGCGCGCCCCGAGACCATGTCCGCCGCACCCGAGGGCTCGGACGAGGCCGCCCTGCGAGAACGCGTCGCGGAGCTCGAGACGCGCGACGCGGAGCGAGCCGACGCGGAGCGCCTCCAGGACGCCCTCTACCGAATCGCCGAAGCCGCCAGCGCGGCACCCGACCTGGACGACTTCTACCGGGTGATGCACGGCATCGTCGGGGAGCTCATGGATGCGCGGAATTTCTACATCGCCCTCTATGACGCCGACCGCAGTGCGATCAACTTCCCGTACTACGTCGACACCGTCGATCAGGACCTCCCCAATCCCGATGCCTGGGAGCCGTTCGGTGCAGGCAACGCCCGCGGGCTGACCGCCTACGTCCTGCGAACCGGCGAGCCGGCCCTCGTGACACGCGAGCGCTGGGAGCGGCTTGGTCGAGGCAAGGGCAGATCGACATGATCGGCGAGGCCGGCGAGGACTGGCTCGGCGTCCCGCTGCACTGGGACGGCAAGGTCATCGGGATCGTCGTCGTGCAGACGTACGACGAGGGACTCCACTACCGCGAGCAGGATGCCGACCTGCTGACGTACGTCGGTCGGCACATCGCGACTGCCCTGGCTCGAGCGCGGGCGATCGAGGAGACGCGCCAGCGCAACGCCGAGCTGACCCTCGTGAACGAGATCGGGCAGGCGCTCGCCGCGCAGCTCGAGTTCGACGCGATCATCGACATCGTCGGCGAGCGGATCCGTGCGATCTTCGATGTCCACGCGATGTTCATCGCGTTGTACGACCCGGCGACGGACTCGATCGCCTTTCCGTACGACATCGATGCTGGCGAGCGCTTCGTGCGCCCCAGCTTCCCGCTCGGGCCGGGCATGACCTCGACGGTCATCCGGACGAAGCGGCCACTACGCCTCGGGTCCATGGAGGACCAGCTGGCGCTCGGCGCGATCGACGTCGGGGGCACGGTCATGCAGTCCTGGCTCGGCGTGCCGATCCTGTCCGGCGAGCGCGTCATCGGCGTCGTCGGGCTGGAGGCCGTGCGCGCCATTGCCTTCAGCGAGTCGGACGAGCGGCTGCTCACGACCCTCGCGTCGAGCATGGGCGTCGCGCTCGACAACGCCCGCCTGCTCGGCGAGACCAAGCGATTGCTCACCGAGACCGACGAGCGCGCGGCCGAGTTGGCGATCATCAACGGCGTCCAGCAGGGACTCGCGGCCGAGCTCGATCTCCAAGCGATGTACGAGCTCGTGGGGGACAAGATCCAGGAGATCTTTGACGCGCAGGTCGTCGACATCGGGATCTACGATCTGGAGGCGGGTGTCACGCACTTTCCGTACGCCATCGAGCGCGGGGTCCGCTACCCGGACGAACCGGTGCCCATCACCGACGTGGTCCGCGCCAATATCGCGGTGGGCGAGCCCGTGCTCATCAACGACGTCCCGGCCTGGGAGCTCGAGCAGGGACAGAAGATGATGATCGTCCAGGGTGAGCCATCCCTGTCGATGCTCAGCGCGCCACTCACGGCCGCTGGTGCCGTGCGCGGACGGATCAGCCTCCAGAACCTCGACCGCACGGATGCGTTCTCCGATGCGGATGTGCGACTCCTGACCACCATCGCCGCGAGCCTCAGCGTCGCGCTCGAGAATGCGCGGCTGTTCGGCGAGACTCGGCGGCAGGCGGCCGAGCTCGCGATCGTCAACCGCGTCGGCCAGGCGTTGAGCGCTCAGCTCGACCTCGACGCGCTGATCGACCTCGTGGGCGAGCAGATGCGCGAGACGTTCGCGGCGGACATCGTCTACGTCGCACTGCTCGATGCGGAAGCCGGAGAGATCCAGTTCCCGTACTACTCCGAGGACGGCCGCTCCCAGGACCAGCCGGCCCTCCCCTTCGGCACCGGCCTCACTTCGCGCATCGTGCGCGAGCGGACGCCGCTGCTGCTGCGCCACCCCGCGGAGTGGGAGGCCCTCGGCGACCGCGGGGTCGGGACCCAGGCGATGACCTACCTTGGGGTACCGATCCTCCAGGGCGAGGCGGCGATCGGCGTCATCAGCGTCCAGAGCACCACGCAGGAGGGCCGCTTCGGCGATGAGGACGTCCGACTGCTCTCGACGCTCGCGGCGAATGTCGGGTCCGCGATCTCGAACGCACGGCTGTACGAGGAGACGCGTCGGCGCGCACGGGAGATGGCGGCGCTCGCCGAGGTCGGTCGCGAGATCTCCGCGAACCTGGACCTGACGGCGGTCCTGCAGCAGATCGTGGAACTTGCGCAGTCGCTGCTCGGCGTCGATTCGACTGCCCTGTTCCTGGCCCAGCCCGACGGCGAGACACTCAAGGCGATCGTGGCGATCGGTGCGCTCGCCGAACCTGTCCTCAACGACTCGATCCGGGTCGGCGAGGGAATCATCGGCGACATCGTGCTGCGGCGCGATGCCGAAGTCATCAACGACGTCAAAGGCGACGGCCGCAGCGTTGAGATCCCGGGCACCGACCCCGACACCGAGGAGCGGCTGATGGTCGCTTCGTTGATCGCCCGTGACCAGGTCGTGGGCGTGTTCGCCGCCTGGCGAACCATGCCGAGCAGGCAGTTCACGGACAGCGACCTCGACCTGCTCGTCGGGATGTCGCAGCAAGCCGCGATCGCCATCGACAATGCCCGCCTGTTCCGCGAAGGGGAGGCCGCCCGCGAAGCGGCCGAGGACGCCGACAGCGCCAAGAGCACGTTCCTCGCAGCCATGAGCCACGAGATCCGAACGCCGATGAACGCGGTCATCGGGATGAGCGGCCTGCTGCTCGACACGTCGCTCGATGACGAGCAGCGCGACTACGCCGAGACGATCCGCACCTCGGGCGACGCACTGCTGACGATCATCAACGACATCCTCGATTTCTCGAAGATCGAGGCCGGCAAGGTCGAACTCGACCACCGTCCCTTCGCGCTCGCTCCGTGCATCGAGGGCGCGATCGACGTCCTCGCGCCGACAGCGGCGGCGAAGCACCTCGAGCTCGTCTACACCATGGCCGAGGACCTGCCGCGGGTGGTCATGGGCGATGAGGGACGGCTCCGCCAGATCGTGCTCAACCTGCTGTCGAACGCGGTGAAGTTCACGGAGGCAGGCGAGGTCGAGCTCGCGGTCACCGGGCAGCCGCTCGATCCCGCAGCGCCGGACGGGCGTTGGCAGTTCACGGTGGAGGTCCGCGACACGGGCATCGGCATCCCGGCAGACCAGGTCGGACAGCTGTTCCAGTCGTTCAGCCAGGCGGATGCGTCGATCAGCCGTCGCTACGGTGGGACGGGACTCGGCCTGGCCATCAGCCGCCGACTCGCGGAGCTGATGGACGGCTCGATCACGGCGCAGAGCGCCGGCGTCGCCGGTCAGGGCAGCACGTTCCGCCTGACGTTCGCCGCCGACGTCGACGAGTCGACCCCGGCACCGGGACCGGCGATCGACTACGACCTCAGCGGGCGCCACGTGCTCGTCGTCGACGACAACGCGGCCAATCGCCGGATCCTCGTGACCCTCCTGGAGCGCTGGGGGATGACCTCCGAAGCCACCGCATTCGCCGCGCGAGGCCCTCGGATGGGTCGACGGCCGGCCGGCGGTTCGACCTCGCCCTCCTCGACCTCCACATGGCCGAGCTCGATGGCCTGAGCCTGGCCACTGCCATCCGGTCGTCGGATGCGGGCGCCGCGACGCCGATCCTGATCCTCTCGTCGCTGGGCGTGCACGACCGCACGAACGACGCCGTCGCCGCGTACCTCGTCAAGCCGGTCAAGCCGTCCGCGCTCCACGACGCGCTGGCGACGGTGCTGGCCGGTCAGGCGAGCGCCGTGCCGGTCCGCGTCGCGACGACCGGGATCGATCACGACCTGGGCGCGCGCCATCCCCTTCGCATACTGCTGGCCGAGGACAACCCGGTGAACCGCAAGATCGCGCTGCGGCTCCTCGATCGGATGGGCTACGCCGCCGACGTCGCCGGCAACGGGCTCGAGGCGATCGCCGCCCTGGAGGGTGCCCGCTATGACGTGGTCCTCATGGACATCCAGATGCCGGAGCTCGACGGCCTCGAGGCGACCCGGCAGATCCGCCAGCGGTGGCCCGACGGCAGCGGCCCCCGGATCGTGGCGATGACCGCGAACGCCATGGAGGGCGACCGCGAGCTATGCATCGCCGCGGGCATGGATGACTACATCTCCAAGCCGATCAGGCCGGAGGCGCTCGGCGCCGCTCTCACGGCGGCAGCAATGAGCGCGACCGCGCAGGCCGGGGGCGCCTCATGAGTGGCGGCCGCGTCCTGGTCGTCGACGACACGCCATTCAACCGGCGACTGCTCGTGCGGCTGCTGGCCGACATCGGGCACTCGACCGTCGAGGCGGCGGACGGTCGCGAGGCACTCGCCGTGCTGCGCGACGACGGAGCAGAGCCGGTCGATGTGGTCCTGCTGGACATCGTGATGCCGGTGATGGACGGCTACGAGACGCTGGCGAACCTCAAGGCCGACGACGCGCTCCGGGACCTGCCGGTCATCGTGATCTCAGGGGTCGATGAGCTCGACAGCGTCGTGCGCTGCATCCAGATGGGGGCAGCCGACTACCTGCCCAAGACCGTCGCACCCGAGATCCTCCGAGCGAGGATCGAGGCCTCGATGAGCCAGAAGCGGTTCCGCGACCTCGAACGCGCCACGGTCGACGAACAGCGACGCCTCCTGGCGACGATCGATCGTCAGCGGTCCGAGCTCTCCCGGTTCCTCTCGCCGCAGGTGGCGGCGCTGGTCTCCAGCGAGGACGGTGAGGCCATGCTGGCGGGACATCGGCGCGAGATCACCACGATGTTCTGCGACCTGCGCAACTTCACGTCCTTCTCCGAGACCGCCGAACCCGAGGAGGTCCTCGGGTTCCTGCGCGCCTATCACGCGGCGATGGGCCGGCTCATCGTCGAGCACGAGGGGACGCTCGAGCACTTCGCCGGCGATGGATTCATGACGTTCTTCAACGATCCGGTGCTCCAGCCCGACCACGCGGCCCGCGCCGTCGGGCTCGCGGTGGCGATGCGCGAACGATTTGCCGAGATCGCCAGCGACTGGCGGAAACGCGGGCACGTGCTCGAGATCGGCATCGGGATCGCCACGGGCTACGCGACGCTCGGTCGGATCGGGTTCGAGGGCCGCTACGACTACGGGGCCATCGGCCAGGCCATCATCCTGGCGGCACGCCTCAGCGGCGAGGCTGGCCCGGCGGAGATCCTCATCGCGCCGCGGACCTATGCCGCGGCCGAGGACGCGATCGCGGCGGCGGCAGCGGGCGAGCGACAGTTGAAGGGCTTCAGCCGACCGGTCGAGGTGTACGCCGTGTCCGGCATGGCGACCGCCGAGGTGGGCACGTGACCCTTCCGACCTTCGACCAGGCGGCGTTCGACCACCTCCTGGAGATCACCGGCAACGACCTCGAGTTCGTCGATGAACTCATCGACACGTACCTCGCCGATGCGTCCGTCCAGCTCGAGGCGATGCAGGCCGCGGCCTCGTCCGGCGATGCTGCGGGTCTGGTCCGGCCGGCCCACTCGCTCAAGTCGAGCAGCGCCAACGTCGGAGCGATGGCCCTCGCCGACATCTGCCGGGCGCTCGAGACGGCCGCTCGGACCGGCGACGTGCCGGACGCGCAGGAACGGGTGGCGGACTGCGATCGGGCTTTCGCCGATGCACGAGCGGCGCTCCTGGCGGCTCGCGCAGCGCGCTGACGGCCCGATCAGTTCGCCGCGTCCACCTCGCGAAGCCGGCGCGCGAGGTCGACATGACCGGCCCCCTCTGCGACCTCGACCGGGGTCCGGCCGTCCGCGGTGCGAGCCCCCACGTCCGCACCGGCCGACAGGAACAGCTCGACGAGCTCCACGTCCCCGCTCGCCGCGACTTCGTGGAGCGGCGCATAGCCCCCGTGCTGCGTCGCGTTCACCTCCGCGCCGGCGGCCAGGAGCACTCGACAGACCTCGATGTGCCGCCCTGCCGCGGCGGCATGCAGCGGCTGGTTGGCGAAGTCGTTGGTGCTGTAGGCGAGCGGTGAGGCGCCGGCCTCGAGCAGCAGTCGCGCCGCCTCAGGCTTGCCGAAGAAGGCGGCCAGGTGAAGGGCGGTGAAGCCGTCCGCTGCGACTGCCCGGGCGCTCCCGGGATCTTCCTCGAGCCGCTCCCGAAGCCGATCGATGTGCCCCAGTGCCGCGCTGTCGAACACGTCCATCTCTGGGTCTGCGGCGAGCAGCAGATCCAGGGTCGCGCGGTCGAAGCGGTAGCGAGCGTGCAACAGGACCGACACGCCGTCGTCGCCACGACCGCTCGCGAGAGACGGGTCGTCCGCCAACATGGCCTGCACGCGCTCCGTGTCCCCGGCGTCGACGGCGGCCACGAATTCCTGTGCTGTGGGCATGGCGCGAGGGTACTCCGCGAGCTCGCCCGGCCGTCGCCCGAACGCGCGGATCACGCGACGCGAGCCCGACGTCGCCGGGTACGATGCGGCGCACGACGCACGCACGAGAGGTACGAGGCTCCGACATGCGACTCGCCGACAAGGTCACGATCATCACCGGCGCCGGCGGCGGCATGGGCCGCGTCGCCGCATCGATGTTCGCGAAAGAGGGTTCCAAGGTCATCGTGGCCGAGTACGGCGAGGCCGCGGGCCAGGAGACCGTCGACCTCATCCGCGCCGAGGGCGGTGACGCGACCTTCGTGAAAGTCGACGTGTCGAAGGAGGCGGACGCCAGGACGATGGTCGATCATGCCGTCGCGACATACGGCCGGCTCGACTGCCTCTACAACAACGCCGGCGTCATGCCCGAGGCCGATCATTCGGTGACGGACACCGCGGTCGACGTCTGGGACCAGGTCATGGCGGTCAACGTGCGCGGCGTGTTCCTGGGCTGCAAGTACGCGATCCCGGCGATGGAGGCCGCCGGCGGCGGATCGATCATCAACATCGCGAGCTTCGTGGCCCTCGTCGGGTGTTCCGTGCCACAGGACGCGTACACGGCCTCGAAGGGCGCGGTCCTGAGCCTGACCCGCAGCCTCGCGGTCCAGTTCGGTCCGAAGGGCATCCGGTCCAACGCGATCTGCCCCGGCCCCGTCGAGACGCCGCTGCTCATGGACTGGCTCGTCAAGGACGAGGCGGCCAAGCAGTTGCGCCTGGCGCGAAACCCGACCGGCCGTTTCGGCAAGCCTGAGGAGATCGTCCACATGGCCGTCTACCTCGCCTCGGACGAGTCGCGCTGGACGAACGGCGCGTCGCTCGTCGTCGACGGCGGCATCACCGTCAACTATTTCTGAGGCGTGACGTGACTGACCGACTGCTCGCCATCGGCGTCGATGTCGGTGGCAGCGGCATCAAGGCCGCGGTCGTGGACACCGACACCGGTGAGCTCCTCTCGGAGCGGCTGCGCATCCCGACACCCAACCCGTCGACGCCCGATCGGGTGAGTGCCGCGATCGGGCGACTCGTCCGGCGCCTTGCAAAGGGGACTGATCTCCCTGCAGATGTGTCGGTCGGCGTCGGCCTGCCTGGTGTCACGATGGGTGGGCGGCTTGTGACCGCGGCCAACATCGACCCAGCCTGGGTCGACTACCCGATCGCGGACAAGCTCTCGAAGGCACTCAAGCGGCCGGTCAGCATCGTCAACGACGCCGACGCGGCGGGCATCGCCGAAATGCGCTTCGGGGTCGGTGCCGCCAAACGCGGTGTCGTGATCTTCCTGACGCTCGGAACGGGTGTTGGGTCCGGTGTCTTCGTTGACGGCACCCTCGTCCCGAACACCGAATTCGGCCAGATGGAGATCCGCGGCCGGCCGGCAGAGCGGCGCTCCGCGGCGGCCTCCAGGGTGCGCCGGGGCCTGTCCTGGAAGGCCTGGGCGATGGACCTCGACGAGCACCTGCAGCGCATCGAGGACCTGATGTGGCCGACACTGTTCATCCTCGGTGGCGGCGTCAGCAAGAACGCCGACCGGTTCATCCCCCGCCTGACGACGCGGACGCCGGTCGTCGCGGCCGAGCTGCGCAATGACGCTGGCATCGTCGGCGCGGCGATCGTTGCGGCCGAAGGGCTCGCGGACGCCGCGAGCACGTGGGACGACTTGCCGCCGTCCGTCCGACGGAGGGCGCTGGCCGAGGCCTGACGGCGGGCTGGCCGTCTGGCCGGCAGCGAGAGGTCCCGGGCGTATCATCGGGGTCCTTCCCCGACGGCTCACGCCCGAATCCGAGGTCCCGACCATGACGACCGAATCCAAGCCCGCGGCCGAGGTTGCCGCCCCCACCGTCGCGCGGATGCTCATCGGCGGCGAGGCCGTCGACGCGGCCGACGGCCAGACGTTCGACGTCGTCGACCCCGCCACTGGCCGGACGATGGCCACGGCACCGCTCGGCGGGCGCGAGGACGTGGACCGCGCGGTCGAGGCCGCTCGCAAGGCGTTCGATGACCGCAAGGGCTGGGCCAACTGGGCTGCCGGCAAGCGCGGTCGGAGCCTCTCGAAGCTCGCCGACCTCATCAAGAAGAACAGCGAGGAGCTGGCCCAGCTCGAGAGCCACAACGTCGGCAAGCCGATCACCGGGTCGCGCGGGGAGGTCATCGGCGCCAGCCTCGTCTTCGACTACTACGCCGGTGCGGCGAACAAGCTCTACGGCCAGACGATCCCCGTCAGCAAGCCCGGGCTGGACCTGACGCTGCGCGAGCCCATCGGCGTCGTCGGGCTGATCGTGCCGTGGAACTTCCCGATCCTCATGGCTTCCTGGAAGGTCGCGCCGGCCCTGGCGGCCGGCAACACGGCGATCCTGAAGCCCGCGTCGTACACGCCGCTCACCGCGATCCGCCTCGGGGAGCTGGCCCTGGAAGCCGGCATCCCGCCCGGCGTCCTCAACATCGTGACGGGCCCGGGCGGCACGGCGGGCGCGTCGATCGCGGCCCACGACGGCATCGGCAAGGTCGCGTTCACCGGCGAGACCACGACCGGCCAGGAGATCATGCGGCTGGCGTCCGGCAACGTGAAGAAGATCTCGCTCGAGCTCGGCGGCAAGAGCCCGAACATCGTCTTCGCCGACGCCGATCTCGAGAAGTTCGCGAAGGAGTCGCCGTACAGCGTCTTCGACAACGCCGGCCAGGACTGCTGCGCGCGCAGCCGCATCCTCGTCGAGCGCTCGGCGCATGAACGCGTCGTGGAGCTGTTCGTGGAGGCGACGCGCAACGTCAAGGTCGGCGATCCGGCCGACGACGCGACCGAGGTCGGGACCCTCGTCAGCGCGAAGCAGCGCGACCGCGTCAAGGACTACATCGAGATCGGGCTCGGCGAAGGCGCCACGATCGTGGTCGGCGGGACCGAACCCGACGATCCGGCCCTGGCCGATGGCGCGTATCTCCTCCCGACGGTCTTCGATGGCGTGTCGAACGACATGCGGATCGCGAAGGAGGAGATCTTCGGGCCGGTGGTGTCGATCATCCCGTTCGACACGGAAGAGGAGGCGCTGCGGCTGGCCAACGCGACGCCATACGGTCTCAGTGGCTCGATCTGGAGTCGCGACATCGGCAAGGCGCTGCGTGCCGCGAAGGCGCTGCAGGCCGGCGTCATCAGCGTGAACTCGAACAGCTCGGTCCACACCGAGGCGCCGTTCGGCGGCTACAAGATGTCCGGCATCGGCCGGGAGCTCGGGATGAGCGCGCTCGACCTCTACACGGAGACCAAGAACGTCTTCATCGACATCAGCTGAGACACGGTTCCAGGGCTCGGTCGGCGGTCGGGGCGGGACCGGCGGACGAGGGCCTGGGCGGTTCGCCGTCGCCGCGTGGGGTCTTGTCCTGGTGACGGTCGTGGGCGTGGCCGTGGCCGGTGGCGGCATCGGGGACGAGGCGGGCCGCGAGGCGGCTCCGTCGGTCAGCCGCGGCTCCGTCGGTCGGCGCGACCGCGAGCGCGGATGTCGAGGCGGCCACGGCCGTTCCGTCGCTCGATCCCGCCTTCGCGGACGTCGCCATGACCTCGCCGGCGCGCGCCAACCAGGTCATCACCACGCGCGACCTGGTGGTCCGTGGTCACGTGCGCGAATCGTCGTGGCGCGTCCAGGTCGTGCTGCAGTCCCGGAGCGCGGAGCCCATCGTCGTGCGCACGGGCGGGCCGATGACCCGACCGGGAGATCGCGACCGGAGCCCGGGACGAACCTTCATCATCACGTTGCCGTTGCCCGATCCGCGTCCCTCGGGGCCGGCGGTCGTGCAGATCGTCGCGTACGACGCGAGCGGCCGGGCCCAGGAGGTCGTGCTGCGGGCGATCCAGATCGGGGCGCTTCTCGGACCGGCGTCCGGCGGCGACACCGGAGTCATCGCGCGCTGCCACCTGCCGGACGCGATTCGCTTCGAACGATGGCTCGAACTCGCGGGGTCTGGCTGCTGAGGGCTGGCGGGCTCTCTCGCTAGCGGCCCACCTCGGCGGTCGGCCACCGAACGTCCGGCCGGTGCATCTCCAGCCAGTCACGGAGCGCCCACATCGTCGTCCGGAACGCGAGGCCGGACCACGGGATGTCCTCCGGAGCGAACGTTCGGATCTCGAGCGCCTCGGCCGTGGGCGCGGCCGTGCCACCCACGATCCGCGCAGCGAACGCGATCGTCACGACGGCCGCCTCGAGACGCGTGTACAGCCCGACGATCTCGGTGGGCTCGATCAGCAGGCCGGTCTCCTCCCACGTCTCGCGGATGGCCGCCTGGTTGACGGTCTCGTCGATCTCGAGGAAGCCGCCGGGCTGGGCCCACTGGCCGCGGCCGGGCTCGATGCCGCGCCGCAGCAGCACGATCTCGCCGTCCTCGGTGATCGGGAAGACCGTGACGACGAGACGCGGGTTGACGTAGGCGATGTGGCCGCATTCCGGGCACGAGAGGCGATCGCGGTCCTCGCCCTCGATCTGGCCGAAGCGCAGCGACGTCCCGCAGTTCGAGCAGAAGTTGAGGAACTGGGCCATCCACGGCGGCACTCCGCCACCGGATGGGAGATCCGTGGAGCGGCCGTCCCGTCCCCGTTCGAATTCGTCCATACGCCCGATGTGCGTCAGGCGAGGAGCACGGCGATCGCCGCGACCACGAGGGCCCCGAGCCCGATCAGGCTGACGACCACCCACGCGAGCCGGAACAGGCCCTTGCCACGATCCACGCCCATCCAGGCCCAGGCCGAGCGCCAGATGCGCACGATCGCGTCGGCGGTCGTCACGACCAGCAACGGCGCGGCGACGATGACGCACAGCTTGATGAGCGGATCGCCGAGCCTCGCCCCGAGGTTCAGCGCCGTGATCGCGATCGCGCCACAGATGAGCACGACCACCGACAGGTTGATGTACTGCTTCTGGAGCGGGGTCGGGGCGACCTCGGGCACGGAGCGCGGGGGCAGGCCCTGCAGGCTCGGCGGCAGCGGAGGTCGGTGCGCGGACCGCCTGGCGGTCGAGGGCCGGCATGCCGGGTTCCCAGCGCTCGTCGTCCATCGTCACGGTCCGAGTGTAGCCACGTCACGCGCAACGGCGGCGCGGTGGCCCTCGAGGTCAGGCTTGGCTGGCCGGCCGTCCGCCTCGGCGCAGGAAGCTCGGGACGTCGAGGTCGTCGCTCTCAGCGTTCGTCGATCGCGCCTGGACCTGGTCCGGGAGTTCCGGGCCACCGGCGGAGCGAGGCTGGATGTGCTGCCTCGGCGCGGCGGCGACCTCCCGGGGCGGCATCGTGGCCGTTCGAGCGGGACGTTTCGGGGCTGCCATCACCGGGATCGCCGGCGGCGGTGGGACCGCGGGAGGGTCCTCGACCGGAGGAGCCTCCGCGACCGGCGGAGGCGCGTCCGCGTGCGCAGCGGCCTCGACGGACGGCGTCGCGCTCCGCACCGGCGTTGCCAGTCCCGTGGCGATCAGCGTGACGAGGACGTCCCCCTCGAGCGAGTCGCTGAAGCTCGCCCCGAAGATCACGTTCGCGTCGGGATCGGCTCCCTCGCGGATCACCTCGGCGGCCTGGCGGACCTCGCTCAATCGGAGGTCTGGCGGGCCGGAGACGTTGAAGAGGATCCCCCGGGCGCCATCGATGCTGGCCTCCAGCAGCGGGCTGGCGATGGCCTGACGTGCCGCGTCCGTGGCGCGGTGCTCGCCCGTCCCGCGACCCAGGCCGATGAGCGCCGGACCGGCGTCCTGCATCACGGACCGGACATCGGCAAAGTCGAGATTGATCAGGCCGGGTGCGGTGATGAGGTCGATGATCCCCTGGACCGCCTGATGGAGGACGTCGTCGACGACGCCGAACGCGTCGATCATCGAGGCATCCTCGGCGAGGACGTCCGCGACGCGGTCGTTCGGGACGACGATCAAGGCATCGACGTTCGCGGCGAGCTCCGCCGCGGCAGCCTCGGCCACCCGCAGCCGATGCGATCCCTCGAAGCCGAACGGCTTGGTCACGACCGCGATCGTCAGGGCGCCCTGGTCCCTGGCGTTGGCCGCGACGATCGGCGCGGCGCCGGACCCGGTGCCGCCACCAAGACCGGCGGTGACGAAGACGAGGTCTGCGCCGGCGACTGCATGGGCGATCTTCGCCTCGTCCTCCTCGGCTGCGCGCCGGCCGATCTCGGGGTTGCCTCCGGACCCGAGGCCACCGGTGATGGCCTCGCCGATGCGGATCTTGGTCCCGGCGCTCGATCGACGCAGGGCCTGGGCGTCGGTGTTGCAGACCACGAAGCTCGCCCCGAGCCCCGCGTCGACCATGCGATCGACGGCGTTGCTCCCGCCGCCGCCGACACCGACGACCCGGATCGCGCGCGTCTCAGGCGTGCGCGCATGGCGAACCCAGCCGGGGACGGCGATCAGGAGGCGGAGGGATAGCAAGGCGGCCAGGCCGATGATGACCACGGCAACGGCCTCGCCCGGAACAGGCACCGATCGATCCTAGGCCGGTTCCGGCCGCCAACCCCCACGAAATCCGTACCGGTGATGGGGGCCCCTTGGTCCCGGTGGTCTCAGGCCCCTGCGGTCAGAGCAGCCGGTCTCCCGGGGCTTCGGCGGGGTCCACGGCCGCCTCGCAGGTCGGGCAGAACCAGCGCGCCTCGAGGGCGGTGCCGCACGTCAGGTGGCGCAGCGGTTCCGCGTCACTCCCGCCGCGACTGCCCCAATCGGCGAGCAGGCGCAGCGCCGAGGCGAGGTCGCGGCCATCGGCCGTGAGGTCGTACGCGAGTCGCGTCGGGCGCTCCTGGTAGGGCGTCGATCGGACGATGCCCGCGCGTTCGAGCCGGCGAAGCCGGTCGGTCAGGATGTTCGGGGCGATGCCGGACAGGGTCTCGGTGAGCTCGCCGAAGCGACGCGGGCCGTCGAGCAGCGCCTCCACCATGAGCAGGCTCCAGCGGTCGCCGACGCGATCGAGCGCGGCTTCGAGCGGAAGGGGTCGACGGTCGGTCATGCGCGTCGATGGTAATCGGAGCTGGGGGCTTGTCATGCGGTCCTGTCAGTAGTAACTTGCAAGTCACAAGTTACCACCCTCTTCCGCGACCCCAAGGAGTCCTTCCGATCATGAGCGCTATCGAAGAGATCGCGGCAGCGGTCGCGACCGTCGCCGACACGGCCGGTCCGTCCATCGTCACCATCGGCCGCAATGCCCGCGGGTCCGGCGTCGTCATCGCCGACGGCCAGGTCCTGACCAATGCCCACAACCTGCGCGGTGGCGAGGTCACCGTCACGTTCGCCGACGGCCGCTCCACGCGCGGGACCGTGACCGGCGTCGATCCCGACGGCGACCTCGCGGTCGTCTCGGTCGACACGGCCGGCGCACGCGCGATCGACTGGGGGGCCGGCGACGGGCTCGCGGTCGGGGCGCCCGTGTTCGGCGTCGCGGCGACGTTCGGGGGCGGCGTGCGCGTCACGTTCGGGCTCGTCTCGTCCGTGTCACGCTCGTTCCGCGGCCCAGGAGGCCGGCGGATCGCCGGAAGCGTCGAGCACACGGCACCACTGGCGCCCGGCTCGTCCGGTGGCGCGATCGTGGATGCGGCCGGGAAGTTCCTCGGGCTCAACACGAACCGGATCGGCGAGGGCTTCTACCTCGCGCTGCCGGCCGACGACGCGCTGCGAACGCGCGTCGATGCGCTCGGGCGTGGCGAATCCGCGAAGCGGCTGCGACTGGGCGTAGCGATCGCCCCGTCGCACGTGGCGCGCCGGCTGCGGCGTTCGGTCGGGCTCCCGGAGCGCGAGGGCATCCTCGTGCGCGGCGTCGAGGAGGGCTCGCTCGCCGAGGCGGCCGGCATCGAGGGTGGCGACCTGATCGTGTCGGCCGGTGGCAAGCCGATCCGTGATGCGGACGACCTGTTCGACGCGCTCGGTGGGCTCGAGCCGCCGTTCGAGGTCGGCGTCGTGCGCGGAGCCGAGGAGCGGACCGTCAAGGTGGAAGCGGCCGCGGCCGGGCGACAAGTCGGAGCGAACGCCCGGGGACGCGTAACCCCGGGGCCTCCCCGGCCCCATCGTGGGCGCGTTCGTCGGCTGAGGTAGCATCGCGCCCGTGGATCGGATCGTGGGCTGGTACCGCGTCGCTTCTTCTACCGGGGCCGTCGTCGCGCTGATCGTCGCGAACGCCATCCCGCTGTTCGGCGCGATCTTCTTCGGCTGGAACGTGTGGATGATCCTGATCGTGTACTGGCTCGAGAACGGGATCGTCGGCTTCTTCAACGTCCTCAAGATCCTGCGCGCCGAGGGCCCCGCGGACCCGACGAGCAACTGGCGGATGAACGGCAAGCCGATGGCCGCCGTCGGGCGTGCGGGGATCGCCGGCTTCTTCGTGATCCACTACGGCCTGTTCTGGTTCGTCCACGGGATCTTCGTGCTGACGCTGCCCTTGTTCGCGGGCATCGGGGACGGCTTCAGCGCGGTCGAGACCTTCACGCCGGCTGATGGCGAGTTCGTCGATGGGGTCTTCACGCCGTTCCCGACGGCGGGTACGGACATGACGAGCGGGTTCGAGCTGAGTGCGGTCCTGCTGGCCGTCGTCGCCCTCGCGATCAGCCACGGCGTTTCCTTCTGGTTCAACTACCTGGGTCGTGGCGAGTACCGGCGGACCTCGCCGGCGGGCCAGATGTTCGTGCCGTACGGCCGGCTTGTCGTCCTGCACATCACGATCATCGTCGGGGGCATGGCCATCGCCTTCACCGGGGCGCCGGCCGCGGCCCTCGCGATCCTCGTCGTGCTCAAGACGCTGATGGACATCGGGTTCCACCTGGCCGAGCATCGCAACCGGTCCGCTCCGCCGGGGACGGTGGCTCCCGCCTGATCGCGGGCCGCGGGTCGCGGGGCTGGCCCGGGGAACCGCCCGGGCCCCGGACTCAGCTCCCGGCGTTCGAGGGGTCGTCCAGGACACCCTGCGTCTGCGCCGCGCGCCAGGCGGCGAGTCGCACGGCCAACGCCTCGTCCGACAGCGCGAGGATTGCGGCCGCGAGCAGCCCCGCGTTCGTCGCGTTGCCGATGGCCACGGTCGCGACCGGGATCCCGCGCGGCATCTGGACGATCGACAGCAACGAATCCATCCCGCCCAGGTGCTGGGTCGGGATCGGCACCCCGATCACCGGCAGGATCGTCTTGGCAGCGAGCATCCCGGGCAGGTGGGCCGCCCCGCCGGCGCCCGCCACGATGACGCGGATCCCTCGACCGGCCGCCTCCTCCGCGTAGCGGAAGAGCTCGTCGGGCGTTCGATGGGCCGACACGACGCGCAGCTCGGACCCGACCTCGAGCTCCATCAGGACCGCGCAGGCCCCCTCCAGGACCGGAAAGTCCGACCGGCTGCCGCCCACGACCCCGACCTGCGGGGGTCCCGCGACGTCCCAGCTCACCGTTGGCCCTCCTTTCCGCCATCGACCGGATCGTCCGCCCAGCACACGTGCCCGGCTGCGGCCCGCGCCCGCGCCAGCGCGTCCTCGACCGACGAGCCGACCGCCGTCAGGTGCCCCATCTTGCGACGTTCGAAGACGCGCCGCTTGTCGTAGAGGTGGAGGTGGACGGCCGGATCGGCCAGCGCCGCGCCGATCTCGCCGACCTCCAGGCGCGCGGCGCGCTGCGGCCCCGTACCGAGCAGGTTGACCATCGCGCTGGGGGCCAGCGCCGCCGTCGAACCGAGCGGCAGGGCGCAGATCGCCCGGATGTGCTGTTCGAACTGCGATGTTGCGGCGCCTTCGATGGTCCAGTGGCCGCTGTTGTGGACCCGCGGCGCGAGCTCGTTGACCACGAGCTCGCCGTTCGGCATCAGGAACAGCTCGGCGGTGAGCGTCCCGACCATGCCCATCGCGACGGCCAGTCGCTCCCCGAGGTCGGCGGCACGCTCCGCGACCTCGGCGGGGACCGGTGCCGGGCGCCACGGACTCCGCCAGGATCCCTGCGTCGTGGGTGTTACGCGCCAGCGGGAAGGTTGCTGAACGGCCGTCCACGCCGCGAGCCACGATGATCGACACCTCCACGTCGAAGGCCATCTCGGCCTCGGCAAGGAGGACGTCGCCGGGTCGGCGGCCGAGCCGCTCGAGCGCCCCATCGATGTCAGCGGCGGCACCGACCCGGATCTGGCTCCGGCCGTCGTATCCGCCGGTAGTGGCCTTGACCCGCAGCGGCAGCCCGAGCTCCTCGGCCGCCTGACGCAGGTCGTCCGTCGTCCGGACCTCGCGCCAGGGCGCGACCGCTGCCCCGGCCTCCTCCACGAAGCGGCGCTCGGCGATGCGATCCTGGGTCACGAGCAGCGGCAGCCGACCCGGCCGGACCGGGACCACGCCGTCCAGGGCATCCACGACGGCGACCGCCACGTGCTCCAGCTCGTACGTCACGACGTCGCTCGATGCGGCCAGGCGCAGGGCGCCGCCGACGTCGTCGTACCCGGCCACGACCTGGCGGTCGGCGAGGGCCGCCGTGGGGCAGTCGGGGTCGGGATCCATCACGGCGATCCGGTAGCCCATCGACCGCGCGGCGATGGCCAGCATCCGGCCCAGTTGCCCGCCCCCGAGGATGCCGATCGTCGCGGGCGGGGCGATCGATGGCAGGCTCACGACCCGAGTGTAGACTGCCGCCCATGCGACAGGTCATCGGCCGGCGCGTCACGGACGTGGACGTCGGCTAAGTCTCCAGCCTGATCGCCCGGTCCGACCGGGTGGTCGCCGATATCGGTACCGGTGACGGCCGCGCGGCCCTCGCCCGGGCACGCGCCGAGCCTGGCTCCCTGGTCCTTGGCGTGGACGCGGCCACGGCCGCGATGGCCGAGGCGTCCCGGCGCGCGGCGCGCCGCGGTCCGGCCAACGTCATGTTCCTTGCCGCCGGCGCCGAGACGCTTGCCGACACGCCGCTCGCCGGCCGCATCGACCTCGTCACCGTCACGTTCCCATGGGGTTCGCTGCTCCGTGGCGTGCTCGGCCTGGACGCGTGCGCCCTGGCCGGCGTCGCGGCACTCCCCGCGCCGCGGCGGCCGGATCGAGATCCTCGCGTCCGTCGTGCCGTCCGACCGGATCGAGGGCATCTCGTCGCTCGATGCGAGCTGGGAGCCGGCGATCTGCCGGGCCTGGGCCGCGGCCGGCATCGATCTCGTGTCGATGCGCCTCGCCACGACCGACGAGATCGCCGCGTCCCGTTCTTCGTGGGCACGGCGACTCGGCGCGGCCGGAGACGCCCGACCGGTCTGGCGCCTCGAGCTGTGCCGGCCCTAGCCGAGGATGCACACTGCCCCGCATGGGCCACATCGTGCTGGTCGGGCTGATGGGGAGCGGCAAGACCACGGTCGGTGCCGCGCTGGCCGCCGCGCTCGGCGTGCCGCATCGCGACTCCGACGCCGACATCGAGCGCGAGACCGGGATGACCGGCCGCCAGCACGCCGCGCGCGACGGCATCGATGCGCTGCATGCCCTGGAGTCCCGCCACCTCCTCGAGGCGCTCGGGCAGCCCGGCGAGACCGTCATCAGTCCCGCGGCGAGCACCCTCGACGACCCGGCGTGCCGATCCGCCCTCCGCGACCCTCGGCACCTCGTCGTGTGGCTCGACGCGAGTCCCGCCGCCCTGGCCGCGCGCCTGAAACCGGACGACCACCGGCCGGCCATCGGCCCGGACATGGCCGAGGTCCTGGTGCGCCAGGCGGCCGAGCGGACCCCGGCCCTGCGCGAGGTCGCCGACCTCACGCTCGACGCCACCAAGTCACCGGCCGAGCTCGTCGACGCCATCAGAACGCACGCCGACGCCGTCCGCTAGCATCGCCGCGTGCCCACACCCCTCCCCCTCATCCTGGACGTCGACACCGGCATCGACGACAGCCTCGCGCTGCTCTACGCCGCGGCCTCGCCCGACGCCGACCTGATCGCCGCTACATGCGTCTCGGGCAACATCGACGCGGAGCAGGTCGGGATCAACACGCGTGCGGTCCTGGAGCTCGCCGGCCGAACGGACGTCGAAGTCGCCATGGGTCGCCAGATCCCGCTCGTCCGGCCGCTCGAGACCACGCCCGAGACCCACGGCCCGCAGGGACTGGGCCACGCAGAGCTTCCGCCGCCCAGCAAGCCGCTGAGCGACCGTCATGCGTCGACCTGATCCTCGACGAGGCGCGGCGGCGACCCGGCGAGATCACGCTCGTGACGCTCGGTCCCCTCACGAACCTCGCGCTCGCGGTCCTGCGCGAGCCGGCCCTGCCCAAGCTCCTCAAGGGCTATGCGCTGATGGGCGGGGCGTTCGGAACCTCCGGCAACACGACCCCGACGACCGAGTGGAACATCCACTGCGACCCGGAGGCAGCCAAGATCGTCTTCCGCGCCTGGGCGGATGCCATCGACGCGGATCCGTCGATCCCACGGCCGCTGGCCCTCGGTCTGGACGTCACCGAAATGGCCCGCATCGAGCCCGAGCACATCGTCCGTCTCGCACGCCGGGCGGGCAGCACCCCGGACGACTCGATCGCGCTGGAGGCCGGCGACGACCCGATGGCGCCACAACGTTCGGTGGCTTCCGATCCGATCGTCCGCTACGTCGCCGACGCACTGCGCTTCTACTTCGAGTTCCACCAGCGCTACGACGGGTTCTACGGCGCGTTCATCCACGATCCCCTGGCCGTGGCGGCCACCCTGGATCGCGCGTCTGGTCGAAACGGACGCGCTGTTCGTCGACGTCGAGACCCGCGGCGAGATCACGACCGGGATGACCGTCGCGGACCGCCGGAAGCTCACCGGTCGGGCCGCGAACCTCGACGTGGCGAGGAGCGCGGACGTCGCGACATTCCTCGATCGGCTCATCGAACTTCTCGGAGGGCTGGCGGCGGACCGGGTGAACGTGGCACGCTAGGCGCGGAGGGAAGCGCGACCCACCGTGGGGTCCAATGCGAGGGAGTGGAGGC